>JBARIW010000154.1:0-28887 GCA_049799955.1 Pyrinomonadaceae bacterium | reverse complement strand
GTGGCTTCTTTTCAGGGAAAGCCCGAACTGATTTTTGAAGGAAATCCAATTTATTGGCTGAAACCATTCGATTCTAAAGATAAAAAAATCGGTTTTTAGGGGCTTTAATAAAACTTTCAAAAAAAATTGAAATTTCTTGAAAGACTTCAATGCCGGTAATTATCTAAGATGAAGCACATAAAGAAAAAATTGTCGGGTTTGAAATGAAATAGACCGGAACGAAACATCAGCCGGAGACGATTTTAGAAGGAGCATACAAAAATGGTTACATATTTGAGCAAAATTACGATTGAAACCCGTGAAACTCATACTATTAAGCATCATCGAAATTTTTTGCGGGCATATTGCCTCCAATGCAAGCGACAAGTAGGAATGATTTCTCCCCGCGACGCCGCTCTTTTGTCCGGCAAAGACTTAAATACCATCGATATGCTGATGCAGACCGAACAATTTCACTGGTGCAGTTTTGATGAAGGAAAAAGTTTTATCTGTATCAATTCGCTTTGCTTAATTTAATTTCGGGGCAAACTTAACTCGCGATGCGGCAGCATCACAAAAGAGACGATGAAAACACTTAAGCTGACTCTGGTAAATTTATTCCTTTTATCTACGGTTTTTCATTTTGTTGTCCATGCGCAGCAAAAAGATTCGAGATTTTATGAAGCGCAGGCGATTAGTGCTTATAAAGCAAAAGATTTTGCCGCGTTTTTGGAAAACATGAAACTGGCGGAAAGCCTTCGCCCAAATCATCCGCGCCTGCTTTACAATCTCGCCGCCGCATACGCGCTCAACGGGCAACCGAAAGAAGCTGTTTTCCGTCTCGAAAAACTGGCGCGAATGAAACTGACTTATCGAGCCGCCGAAGACGACGATTTTGCCCTCATTCGCGAGACATCCGAATTTCAAGCCGTAATCAAAATGTTTGAGGCAAACGCATCGCCTCTCGTTCGCAGCAGCGAGGCATTAAAGATTAATGAAAAAGGTCTGGTGCCGGAAAGCGTCGCCTTTGACGGCAAAACCGGAGCTTTCTATCTGAGCAGTGTCGCGCAGAGAAAAATTCTGGTAATTGACCGGACGGGCGCGGTCAAAGTTTTCGCCGATGAAACCATTGGCTTATGGAGCGTTTTGGGAATAAAAATTGACGAGAAGCGACGATTTCTCTGGGCGACTGTCTCGGCGCTCGAACAAACACCGAGACTGCAAAAAGGCGAAGAGGGCGCGGCGGCTCTTTTTAAGTTCGATTTACAGACCGGGCGATTAATCAAAAAATATGTTTTGCCGAATCAGGAGAAAACACACGTTCTCGGAGATTTGTCGCTTGCCTCGAACGGCGATGTTTATGCGACTGATTCCGCTTCGCCCGCGATTTATACGATTCGTAAAGAAAAAGATGAGATTGAAGTCTTTCTGGAGGGCGAACCGTTTGCGTCTTTGCAGGGACTGGATTTTACAGAAGACCGAAAATTTCTGTTCGTCGCCGATTATTCGCGCGGAATTTTTAGAATTAATCTGACGACCAAAAGTATTACAAATATAGCGCCAGCCGTCGATTCTACGCTTCTCGGCATCGATGGTCTTTATTTTTATCAAAACAGCCTGATTGCCGTGCAAAACGGCGTGAATCCGCAGCGCATTGTCAGATTGTTTTTGTCAAAAGATGCGAAAAGTGTCGAACGCGTCCAAATTCTCGAAGCCAATAATTCCGTGTTTGACGAGCTGACGCTCGGCATGTTGCGCGGAAACGAGTTTTATTTTGTGGCAAACAGCCAGTGGAATCTACTCGGCAGCGGCGGGCAGCTCAAGACACCGGAAAAATTGAAAAATGCGGAAATTCTGAAAATCGGATTGTAATGGTCTGAGCGAAAAAATACGCTTCGCAGCAAAGAAAATAAGGTAAAACATTGAAAAAATCATGTATTAATCCTGAACGCGCTTAACTTAAATTCAGAATATAAATTAATGGTTAAATGAGGATTATTCCATTAGTTTCGCAAAACGCGGGTCGTTGCGGATATCTTTCCAGACCGGGTCGTGGAGAAATAATAAAGTTGAGATAACCTTTTTTTCGTAGCCTTTTTTAAAGTAGGCGTAAGCCTCATCTTTTCTGCCAAGCGCATAAGTTATAAGCGCTAAGTTACTGAACAAAGCAGAATTATTTCCTGCTGCGGGTTTTAATTGGGCGAGAATCGCTTCTGCTTCGGATTGCCGTTCCAATTTGGCGTAAAAGTAACCCAGAGCACTGAGCGCCATATCTTTGTCCTCGCCCTGTTCCGTATCAATTTTGGCTTCTTTGAGCGCTTCTTCCGTGTTTCCGTTGAAAAAATAAGCGTAAGCTAAAGACAAACGATTATCGGCTGCATTCGGCGCGATTTCGACAGCTTTGTGACAAAGCTTAACTGCCTCGGTGAAATTATCCCGGTAAGTTAACATATTGCAAAGCGCGCCGTTGGTAATCGGCGAAAGAGGGTCATACTCCTGCGCCAAACGCATTTCGCTAACGGCTTGGTCTATTTTTCCGACTCTCAGCAAAATCCATGAATAGCGTACACGCACCGTCGAATTGTAAGGCGCTCTTTCGACCGCGTTTTCAAGATAGCTTTCAGCCATATCTAAATTTCCCGCGTAGAGCTGGAAACCAGCCAGAGCAATATACGCCTCGGCGACCGAATCATCCAAAGCCAGCGCCTTCATCGCGTTAAATCGGATTTGTTCGTATAACTCGGGACTGTTGGAAGAACTGTAATAGGCAATCAGATGATAAGTATCGGCAAGCATCCCGTAAGCTCTGGCAAATTTTGGGTCGAGCTGTACGGCTTTCTGAAAATAGCCTTTTGCTTTCTCCAGATTTTCCCGCGTTCTGGTGTTCCACAGATAAACGCCGAGCTGATAGGCTTCAAAAGCCTCAGGGCTGTTTGTCGGGCGTTGTTCGAGCAATTTCTCCTGGTCAGGCGTGATTTTGAGCGCAAGCGACCGGACAACTTTACCTGAAATCGAATCCTGAAGCGCAAAAATACCGGTAGAGTTTTCGTCAAACGTTTCTGCCCAGAGCGCTCTGCCGTCCGCTACACTCGTTAGTTGAACGGAAACGCGTACTCGCTCGCCTTCGCGCTGTACGGTTCCTTCGACGACCGCATCGACTCCTAAATCGCGCCCAACTTCCATCGCGTTCAAAGCAGATTGTTCGGTATATCGAACAATCGCGCTCGTCGGGCGAACAGGAATTTTTTGTAATTTGCTCAGGCGGGTTATAATAGCGTCCGCCATACCAAAACCGAATTTTTCGTCCCTGCCTTGTTCGCCGATTGCCTGAAACGGCAAAACGGCAATCGAATGAACTGCGGGCGCGGCGGCAGTCATATCCGGATTGGTGCGGGACTTTCGCATCTGAAAATAGCCGGACACGCCGTATAAAAGAAGAGCGAGAGTTATCATTAAAACGCCCGCCGGCAATAAATGCGCGGAGCCTCGCGTTAAAAATCGCGAAAGGCTCAAATTTAACGTTTTGGGATTGAATCTCTCGACGAAGCTTTGTTTATCTCGAACCTCTATCGCGTCCCTATCTTCGATAATCTTGTGCTCAGTAGTAATTTCGGTGCGAACGTTTCTTTCGAAAATAATATCTTCAGCGCTGCCGATAACCTCGGTAACGTTAGCGACAAATTTATAGCCGCGCCGGGGGACGGTTTCGATTACCTGTTTTCCGTCGTCCTGTATTCCCAGAGCTTTGCGGATTGTAAAAATGTTTTGCGCCAGAGTCGTCTCTTCGACAAAGGTGTCTTGCCAGACTTCGTTCAGAAGAATTTCCTTATCGACTACTTTTCCGTGATTTTCCAGCAGAACAACCAGAGTCTCGAAAGCTTTCGGAGTTAGGGGAACGGGGTCTTCGCCTCTTTTTAATACTCCCTCATCTACTTCGAGTTGAAAGCCGTTAAATTGATACAGACGATATGTTTTCTCTTTCATACAAATTTCAAAATTACTTCTAGAATTTGAAGCGACTTCAAAGACTTTTCGGCACGTCGGCAATCATATTTCACTACGCGGCAAGTTGAATAAAAGATTCAAACTATTGTCGTCGAAGCCTGAAAATGAGGCTTTCGCAAACATTAAACCTTCTTAATATTCAAAACCCGCAAGCAATTTTAGTGCTCAAACGTGCTGAAAAATTGTTAATTACGCAAATTAGACTGGCTTTCTAACTGATTGGATGCCGGAGGTTATCAAATATTTGCCAGACCGCAAAACTAAAAAATCAGGTGTAAATTCGGCGGTCGGGTTTAAATAATGATTTTCTAAAATTTTGCAAACTGTTCACAATATTAGATTTATCAAATATAGATTTTCATATATTTTCCACGAAATCCTATAACTTTCTATAAAAAAATAAAAAAAAGACGCGCGCAGAGTTTTTTGCCAAACGATAATCAGGCTCAAAAATATCCTTCCGACCAATCAAACAAAATCAAGGCATAAATGGTTGCAAACTTGCTTATTACTTAGTAGCAACACTTAGTTTTTTCAATTAAATGAACAAAATTCAGTTATTTGGTTAAAAAAACAAAAGCTATAAATTGTTGCAATCTAAAAAATTATAGGAGATTAATATGATAAAGAACTTCAAATTTGTATCTTTAGTTTTAACCATTGTCTTTTGCTTTACGGCAATCGCTTTTGGTCAGGAAACTACCGGCAGTATTGAAGGAACCATTAAAGACCCGAACGACGCCATCGTTCCGGGCATCGCGGTTACCATTCAGAGCACCGGCTCGACGACCGGATTTAACCGGACGGTTACTTCCGACGATAACGGTTATTTCATAGTTTCCAGCATCCCCGTTGGAAATTACAGGGTAACGGTAACAGAATCGAAAGGATTTAAAGGAACGTCCTACGACACCAAAGTAGTTTTAGGAAAAGCCAGCCAGGCTAACTTTAAATTAGAGGTCGGCGCAGGCACTACGGTTGTTGATGTCAACAGCGATGACGGGGCAGCCGTTATCGACCCGACCGAATCGAAACTAACAACCAATATTACGAAAGAGGTTTTTGACGCTCTGCCGAAGGGAACTACCTTTACGAGCTTGCTTAAAACCGCTCCGAATGTTCGCAGCGAACCGCTTGCCGGCGGATTTCAGGTTGACGGCGCTTCGGGCGCGGAAAACGTCTATGTTATCGACGGTCAGGAAGTAACAAACTTCAATACCGGAACGTTAAATACCAATAACAATATTCCTTTTGAACTCGTTCAGGAGGTTCAAATCAAATCGACCGGATTCGAAGCCGAATACGGCGGCGCGACGGGCGGCGTTATCAACGTCGTAACGGCAGGCGGCAATGACGCGTGGCGCGGCAATTTCGGTATTTCTTTCGATGCTTCGAAATTGCAGGGCGGCGCGCGCCCGATTCTCTCGCGTTTCAGCAATGCGAGCACCGCGACCGGGCAGGCGGCAAACGGATACGAGTATTTTAATGCGGCAAAGCTCGGCGGTACGAATTTCTATCCGGTCGGCAGATTGAGCGGTCCCATTGTTAAAGAAAAGCTCTGGCTCTCCGCGACCTACGCGCCGCAGTTATTTGAAGCTATCTCCAAAATTCCGTTTTTTGTTAATCCGAGTCAGGTCGATGCTCAGGGAAGAAACATTCCGTCGGCAGACCCCGCGAATCGTGTCCTACAGACGACTCAGACTTTTAACTACAAATTCAAAGTCGAAGAAGCTTTTCTACGTCTTGATGCCCAGCCGACATCGAAGCTGCGCGCTTACGGAACGTTTCTCTGGAATCCGATTATCGAACAGGGCGCGTCAATCGCTTATGCCGGCGCGACGCTCAATCCGGCATTCGGATTAACCAATCTCTCGACGGTAAATCCGCTCGGACCAATCGTTTCAGCCGACCAGTTTTTCAACACTCAGGGCGGCAGACAAAATTCAAATAACGTCAACGGTCAGCTAACTTACACGGCGACTAATAATTTAGTTTTAAATTTTCGCGCCGGTCGAAGCTTCCTGAATCAGAAGCTTCAATCGTATGGAATACCGAATGCATTAAGATATGTTTGCAGCGCGCAGGGCAACCCGCAAAACGTTGCCGGTTCGTCCTGCAATCAGGGATTTTCCAACTTCCCGAGCAACTTCCAAAATGCCTTTGACACTTCGTATCGTAATACCGTCGATGCGGACGCGAATCTCGTCGGTATCAATTTCGGCGGTCGTCACAACTTAAAATTCGGCTACCAGTATAACGGCATCAGCAATACGGTAAATCAGGGTTATCAGGATACGGGACTCGTCGTTCTCTATTATGGACTCGGAATTGACAATTTTACAGGTCAGACACCGACGGCGGGAAATATCGGCAGCGGCTATCTGCAAAGATTTCAAACCACAGGAAAAGCAAGCAGCGCGAGCCAGAGCGTTTTCGCTCAGGATTCGTGGCAGATTGCCTCGCGCCTGACGCTGAATCTAGGGCTTCGCGCCGAAGTCGAGGACGTTCCGAGCTTTAGCGACGGAAATCCGGGCATCAAATTCGGTTTGGGAGATAAACTCGCTCCGCGTCTCGGTTTTGCGTACGATTTACTCGGCGACGGAAAAACCAAAATCTTCGGCAGCTACGGCTGGTTCTACGACCGCTTTAAATATCAACTTCCGCGCGGTAGTTTCGGCGGCGATTTCTTCCGCCGCGATTGGTTTGAGCTTCTGCCGGGACGCGGCGTAGCCTACGGCAACTATACGCGCGCGAATATCCTCGGTACAGGTTTTACAGACCCGATTGGCGGAGCCGGCTGCGAAGACACCGTTCCGATAGTTCCTAACGGTTATTCGGTTTGCAATCAGGATTTTCGTATTCCTTCAAACTCGGGACTCGGCGTCGATGTCAGCGGCGCGGTTGACCCGAATTTAAAGGCGGCGCGTCAAAGCGAATACACGTTTGGCATCGAACACCAGTTATTCAGCAGTATGCTCATCAGCGCTCGCTTCTCGCATAAGAAAGTCGATTTTGCCATCGAAGACATCGGACTTCCGAACGCTTCCGGCAGCGAAGCCTACATTATCGGCAATCCCGGTTTCGGGCTGGCTTGCGATGTAGCGACGGATAATGGCTTTGGATGCACGAAGGCGCAGCGCGATTACAAAGCGTTTGAAATCAGCGTTGATAAACGATTAAAGGATAACTGGTTCTTTAACGGCAGCTATACGCTGAGCCGTTTGTTCGGCAACTATTCAGGTTTGGCAAGCTCCGACGAAGCCGGTCGCGCCAGCCCGAATGTCAATCGTTTCTTTGATTTGCCGTTCATGGGTTATACCGCTTCCGGCGCGCCGGACAACGGGCGTCTGGCGACAGACCGTCCGCACGTCTTTAAAGCGTTTGGCGGTTATCTCTTCGATTGGTTTAACAGCAAAGCAAACGTTACTGACATCTCGTTCTTTACGACGATTCAGTCGGGAACGCCGCTGACGACAAACTGGAATTTTTATAATATCGCATCGGCGGTTCTTTTCGAACGCGGAGATTTAGGACGCACGGAAATGTTTACGGAAACCGATTTATCAATCAAACATACATATAAGTTTGGCAGAGACAATCGATTTTCGTTCCAGCCGTATTTGAACATCCTGAATCTCTTTGACGAGAAAAACGAATTGGGTCGCCAAACGCTTTATAACGTTTCGAGCTTTTCGGCTTCTACTCTTCGCAGAGGCGGATGTCCGGCAGCGGCTTGCGCCGATGAATTTACGGCAATTCAGCAAATCTTTAACGGCGGAATTACTCAATACGTGTTAAATGACATCGATGCCAACAGGGCAGCGAGACTTCGTAATGATTATAATCTGACCAACTTTTATCAGGCTCCGCGCGCGGTAAGATTCGGCGCTCGTTTCTTCTTCTAAAAATTATTTCAGAAGAACTAAAAAGCCCGTCGTTCGACGGGCTTTTTTATTGCGGCTTTAACTATTTTTCCGGCTTTTAATTTTGCTGTTTCGACTTTTCCCGGTAGCTTTTGATTATATTCTTAATCTTTTCCGCGTCCTGCGCGTTTGGTCTCTCTATTAAAAACTGTTCGAATTCATCCGCCGCTTCCGAGTATTTTTTCAGGTTCTCGCCGTAAAGCAGCGCGAGCTGCCAGTGCAAATCGGGAAACACGCCCTGCGCCAATTTTTTCGCCTGTTTAAGATGCGTTTCCGCATCGGCAAACTGATTTTCCAATCTTTCGGCGGTTCCGAGCGCGAAAAAGATTGAAGCTGATGCAGGGCTTAAATTGGCGGCTTGTTTAAGAGAGACGATTGCCGCTTTGTTGTAACCGAGTTTGTGCAGGCAATATCCCAAAGTATAAAAAGATAAAGGACTTTTGTTATTTACGTCCGCTGCTCTTACCAGAAACGGAGCGGCTTCGGCAAAGTTTCCTTTTATAAAATATTCTTTGCCGAGCTGCTGTAAAGCGAGAAAATAATTCGGAAATATTTTTATCGCCAGCTTCAGGTCTTCCATTCCCGGTTCAAACTGTTTTTTAGCCAAAGCTTTTAATGCTTTTTCGTAAGCGGCTTTTGCCTCTTTCGGAACTTCTTGGGCGAAGACTACACTCGCTTCAACTTCGGCAATGCTGCCTTTTTTAGCGACTAGAAAAAAATCCTGAATCGTCGTAGCGGAACCGCCGGAAGCAGCGCCTTCCGCACGAGCGCCGGAACTAATTGCGCTGACTGAAACAAGCTCGACCTGCTGCTCCTGTTGGACGTAATCATATCTGAAAGGCTGGACTCGAATGGTAAATCTTCCGTCACTGATGCCGGAAAATTCATATCTTCCGTTGCCGTCGGTTTTTGTCCGGCTCTGCGCGCGGGATAAATCATCTAAAAGCTCGACATCCACATCAGCCAGCGGATTTTTTCTGCTGTCATAAACAGTTCCCGTTATCGTATTAGCAAAAATGCTTTGTAAGCCGACGATTAAAATGACTGCTAACATAAACGCCGGCGAAAAATTTTTGATTGATTTCATTTCCATACATCCTCACAAATTAAATAATCTCGTTAATAGCTTTTGTTATCTGTTTTGTGTTTTAGCCGATTCTATTCCGTTTAGATGATTAAATGCGTCGAATCTTGTCCGGCAGTGATTAACAAGTCAACTTGGCAATCATTGCAGTTAAACCTATTTCTGTTTTTTGAATTTTCTGCAAATAATTGCAGGATTTAAAGTAAAATTTCGCGCTCTGAAATGTTTGAGGGCAAATAGTGTTCCATCAGCAAATATAGACACGCAGACCGTTTCTAAGGAGGTTTGAAAGACGAGCAAAAAGCCGGATACAAAAATTAAAATAAAATCGGTAAAAAAATCGGAAATCCTGGATTTTTACCCGACAATAAAAGGATGAAATAAATGAATATCATCCAATAAACGGAGAAATTTTTGCTGAAAGCGCCGGAAGTATTTAGTAAGAAGCCGGAATTTTTTTCTACTGATTTGATAAGCGCAACCCCAAATGGTCGCAAGGCGCGTCGGTCAAATCCTGTTCGACGCCGAGATATTTCTCCGTCGTCTGAATCGAGTCGTGTCCCAGAGATAATTGAATTTGGTCAATCGGCGAGCCGCCCTTGTGCGCAAGTTTGGCAAATGTTCTTCTCAAATCGTGCGGCGCGATTCCTTTATTTTTCAACTTTTCAGCGTAGCTTAACACAATATTATAAATCGCCTGCTCAGTGATTTTATCGCCCATCAGATTATCGCCTTTATTGACTCTTCTAAATACAAAACCTTCTCCGATATGTGCCACACGAGTCCATGCATCAATCGCAGACTTTGCCCACGAAGGCATCGGAACGGTACGCACCTTGTCGCGCTTTCCGACAATATCGACAATCGCCCAGCGACCTTCGCGCTGCTCGATATGTGAAATTGAAAGAATCGCCGCCTCCGCGCGTCTCAAACCGCAGCCAATCAAAACTGCCAGAAGCGCGCGGTCGCGAACGCCTTTCAAAGTTTTAATATCGGGGCACTCAAGCCACATCTGCGCTTCATCTTTCGTTAACCAGTTTCCCGTGCGCCGTCCGCGAAATGGCATTCCTTTGACCGCGCGAATTCCGTTCGCCAGTCGTGAATCAATCAAAGCATTATCTTCGGCTTCGGTCGCAAGCTTTCTGATTGCGGAAAGTTTTTGATTGATATTTGCAGACGAGAGCTTCTGCTCGCGCAGAGTTTTCACATATCTTTGAATTAAAGCCTTATTCAGTTCCGGTCGGTTTTGTCCCGCATGCCAGACGAAGAATTCTTCCAGATGTCTTTGATACGCCCGGCGTGAATTCTCAGACGGCAGCCCATCAACAACCAGATTGATAATCTTTCTTTCCGATGAGTTTAATTTCGGTTTGACGAGTGCGGCGGAATTTTCCATGAAAAGTTGAAATCAGATTATAGAAACTTAAAATCAATAAAATTTAGCACATTCAAATTTTCTTGTAAATAACTTTCCATAAAACAAATTATCATAATCTATATTGAGAAAATGATTTGAGATTTTCCTGATAAGACATAAAAAAAGACGCAAATTTCAGTCCATCTCATAGACAATTTCAAAGCTTATAATGTGTATGCAGGACGCTGATCGATGCCATCATAAAAAGAACGGGATCCATCGAAGAACGAACATTTGCTTCCATTGTCGGGAGCTTGTCGAGGAATTTGACAACTGAAGTTCGATCAAAAAACGGCACGGATTCAAGACTGACACTTCGCAAAGTGTCCTGCATCAATTCATACATCGGGTTACCGAGACACATCATCGTGGGCGGAGCAAGAAAAGGCTGTTTGATTCCGCGATAGACTTCATCTCTTACAAATGGTTTGACAGCCTCCCTGAGCACATATTTCAACTGACCGTTTTGGGCGAGGAACGATGCCGGAATCGAGCTGGCGAAATCAAAGAGTTTATGATCCAGAAACGGAAGTCTCACTTCAACGGCGTGCGCCATATCGAGCCTTTCAGCCGCTAAAACATAATTTACGAAAAGCGATTTCATCCAAAGATAGAGAATCTGTTTGACGGGTTCGCGTCCATAGAGTGTTCCGCGAAAGTCGAACTGTCTGAAGAATTCACGGTACGGGTCACGGCGGCGAAACTGGCGGACGAAATCATCTGAAATAATCGATTGCAGAAAATCAAATTTCTCAGCTATGTAGTTCAAAAGATGCGGCGGAAATGCCAGTCCTTGTGAAACACGCGCGAGCCACGGCGAAGTGGCGGCAATTCGCCGTTCGGACAAATTTTTTGGACGTAATATCCGCAGCATTATGCGCGCCCACTTCATTAGCCCGCCAGAGCCGCCCGAAGTCAGCAGCGCCTGGCTTGAAAAATCATAACCGGCAAAAAGTTCATCGGCTCCTTCGCCGGCAAGAACGACTTTAAATCCCGCCTCCTGCACCGCGCGGCTCAAGTGGTAGCGGGCGGCTCCGTGAGCGTTGTAATGAATCATTTCGCCCTTCCAAACTGACTCCACGAAGACTTCCGCAAAGTCTGCCTCCTTAACGACGACAGGATGAAACGGGGCTCCGACAAATTCGGCTGTCATTCTGGCGCTCGCGCTTTCATCGAAATCCGGATGGTCAAAGGCGATTGTGAATGCCGTCGGTTTCTGTCTGGAGTGAAAGCTTGCCAGACCGAGAACGGAGGAGGAATCGACCCCGCCGCTCAAATAACTTCCAACCGGGACATCAGCGCGCAATCGCAGGGAAACGGCTTCATCAAGCAGATGCCGAACCTGTTCGATGCACTCTGTTCCCAATATATGCGAGGTTCGCTCGTTTGCTCGCGGATAATTAACGTCCCAGTATTTTTTGACCAAGATTTTTCCGCGCTTTGCAATCAAATAATGCCCGGGCGGTACCTGTCGAATGTTTTGGAAGAGGCTTCTATCCTGATCGACGGAAAAAAACAGATTCTGAAATACCGATTCGGCGTCCCAGGCAGCCGGAACGCCAGCGGCGAAAAGCGCTTTAACTTCGGATGCCAGATAGATTGCATCGCCGTGCCGAGCATAAAAAAGCGGCTTGATACCGAAACGGTCGCGGGCGGCAAAGAGACTTTCGTTCTCCTCGTCCCAAATGACAAAGGCGAATTCTCCCCGAAGGTGCTCAAGGCATTCAACTCCCGACTCCTCGAAAAGATGGAGCGCAATCTCGCTGTCCGAGCGCGAGCGAAAGACATGCCCTCTATTTTCCAATTCGCGTGTAATTCGTTCAAAATCGTAAAATTCCCCGTTGACGATGATCCTTAAATTACCGTTTTCACTCGGTATCGGCTGGGAACCTGTGGTCGCATCGATGATACTCAGCCGGGCATGACCGAGTCCAATCCGCCGGTTTGACCCGAGCCATGTATGCTGTTCGTCGGGACCGCGAGGCGCAAGCTTCGTCACGGCGCGTTCAAGTGATTCCGGTTTGACCGGCTTATCGACTGATAAAATTGCAACAATACCGCACATATCGCTTCTCCTAAGAATTCAATCCGAGCAGGATGCTCAAGGCATAATAGTCAATTCCTGAACAAATGGTTCGGCGTTGTTACAACCGAAGCTCATCAGAAAAGTATCTTGTTTTTCCGTTTTTTCGTCGCGCGGCTCAATTCGCTCGATGGAGGAATAAACTTCTACCTTTCCAATCGGCTTGTAATTTTTGCAGAAGCGGTGTGCAGTTCGCGTCAACAAACTCCGGCGAAGCTCCTCGCGTCGCTCCGGCGGAATTCGCATCCAGGTAATGCCATGCACGTAAAATTGCAGCAAAACTCCCCGGGTCGAAGGCAAGAACATCATGTTCGGATCAATCCCGTGCACAGTTCCGTTGTCCTGATATTCGTTTATTGTATAATGAACCGCGAAATTCCGGTCATCAATCCAGTTAAAGAGTTGATATTGCTGGGCGATGCCCATTGTCCAAAGAATTCCGAAGAACGTCGTCTGCACCGAACCGAGACCTTCATTGCGAAACTCATCAGACTCTCCGCGAAACCCTGAAACACGCGATTCCTGTTGTGTCGCCTGAGAGCTTGGAGCCGTTTGAAACTCCGCATCGAAATTCTGACCGGTTGGCGCTCGCCATTGCGGAAGGACAACGGAGCTTATCATTGCAAAAGTCAGCATCACCACCATAAAAATGGCAGTTCCACCATAAAAATCTATTCCTGCCGGGGTATCCGGCACATCTGATTTTTTTGGGGAGCATCGAATCCATTGCATTAACTCTTCACGAAAAATCACGATTGCTACTCCCGCGCACGCAAGATTGGCGAAAGGAATATCCAGGGTAGCGACCGAACCCAAATGGAGGCAAATAAACCCAAGCAGCAGCGCGTATTTCGTGAAATGCCCCTTTGGCAAAACGAACATCAAAGGAAATAACGGTTCGAGTATAAGCGTCGTGTAATTGAATATCTTCAAGATTGGGAGGTGCTCTAATCCCCAGAAGTCATGACCGTAAGAGATTGGGAGTTTGAGAACAACATAAAGGGCGACACCTTCACGCCACATCGGACTTGTCCATTTCCAAAGCCCGGCAATGAGATAAATCAGCGATAAATTCCATAAAAAGCAGCGCAAGGCGGTTCCGGGAACAGTTACTGTCTTCCAACTGTTCCATGCCGCACGACCGTTTTTGATCCAATCACTCAGAATCAATGTCCGTCCCACGGGAAGCACAAACATCCAGAAGAGTAAAAGATGCATAATCGAATCATCGACGTACATGACGAGGAAATTCCAACGATAGGTGCTGACGGCGATTAAATATAGCAGGGCAGCAGAGAGTTTGACCTGAAAGCCAATGATTAGAAAAACAGCGCAAAGACAGGCGAACAGGAAAATGAACTGAAATACTTCCCCGCTCATCCACGATTGGAATAATCCCAACCGCGTGAACCAAAAGATTTCCGTAGTGAGCTGATGGTCGATTAATCCGCCCGATTCACTAAAGTCCGAGATTTCAAGCAGGGTGCGAAGAAAGTAACCGAGTAAGAGTAAACCCGTCATAATCCGCAGTATATCGAGAGGAAGCGCATCTATCGGCAAAGCGATGGATTGCCGGCAGCGACGTATTAGCAAAAGGTTAAAAAATCCCAAACGGGAAAAATGTTCCATAGGATTTATCGCCAAAGTCTCTCTAATCTGTAAGCGGCAGCCCGCCTATAACGGTGTGCGGGATGTTTTTGTGTCCGGGGTAGTCTTGGATGAGTCTCGTGTCGCAACCCTTATTTGCTAAAGAATAGCCGGTCGAGCGGCGGAGGCTGTGCGGCGTCACTTTGAAATTTTACTTCGCACGCCTTCCGATTTGTTCGACCGGTTAGTTGATTGATTGTCTGGTCATCTAACCGCGTTCGCTCAAAAACAAATAATTTGAACCGGCATTCGGATAATCTTCTCTTTCCCGGAGCCACGCCCAGATTAGATAATACGTAAAATATTTCATTTGTCTAGAGAACTAAAAATCGTCCCAACTGAATATTTGCGCAAGGCTGCAAGAGTTATATAAAAATAAGATAATCAAAATAAAGTAATAAACAAAAAGCCTGCCCAAATAAGGACAGGCTTTGAAACTTCTTCAAATTGTTAATTTAGAAGAAAAAGCGGAAACCGAATCGAACGCTGCGGGGCGCTTGATAACTATTCGGTAATCCATAATTATTTAATTGACCGTTTGCCGTATTAGGTCTTTGAGCCAGATAAGCAAGAACGGCATTTCGAATACCACTGCCATTAAAGATAGTGTCGATTACTGCCGCTTCACTGCCACAGGTTGTACAGCCGCCGGTTGTCATCTGTGAGGCTCTAAAGTCGGTGTTGCTGATAGTGCTCTGCACGCCGAGGATGTTTTTCTCATCGAAAAGATTTATAAAATCAACAAATCCTTCTAAGGTGAAACGATTGTCTCTGCCGAATTTATAGCGATGATTAACTGAAAAATCAGTTTGAGTAAACATTTCAGTGCGTCCCAAATCGCCGCGTCCGTTCAGGATTGTCGGGCTAACCGCATACAGTGTATAAACTGTAGTTAAAGGCGTACCTGATTGAATTGACGTAAAGGCTGAAACACTTGTCCGGTTAGTTTTGCCGCCGTCCCAGTCGTAGCTGTAGCCGCCGTATGCTTTGAAAGAGTGCGGGCGGTCTGTCGCCAAACGACCGTTTTCGGCATCGCCGTCAGCGGTATAGCCGAGGAACGGTAAGTCGAAGAAACGGTTGACGTTCGGGCTGGAGCGTCCGCTTTCGTCAGAGCTCGCCAAACCCGAATAGTTACCGAATAGGCGGCTCAGGGTATAGCTGGCGTTGAAGAAGTAGTTGTTGGCGCGTTTGTCAATGCGGATTTCGAAAGCATTGTAGTCGCGCTGCGCTTTCGTGCAGGGACGATTTGCATCCGTTGAAATTTCACAGGTCAAACCTTCGCCGGGATTTCCGATGATGTAGGCTTCCGAACCCTGCGAGTTGAAAACCCCTACGTCTTCGATAACATGGTCGAGCTGTTTGTGCGTGTAACGCGCGCTCAGGAGAAAGTTGTTCCACAACTGACGCTCAACGCCGATGGTGTATTCGCTTTGACGCGCCGCCTTCAAATCAGGGTCAACCGCGCCTGATTCAAAAATACTGCCGCCAATCAGATTTGAGGGAATTCGGAAGTCAAACTGGCAAATTGAAAATCCATTACCAATCGGCGGATATGGAAGATTCGGATTTGGAGGGTCGTCGCAGCTGCCACCCGGCACATCGGGAGTAGTGCCGAGAATTCTCTGCGGCGTATAGAAGCTATATAAAGCGCTGCGTCCCTGTGCTGCCGGCAGGATTTCGAAATAGTCGCGGCGGAAGAAATCGCCGCCGAAACTACCGCGCGGCAGTTCATATTTGAAGCGGTCGTAGAACCAACCGTAGCTGGCGAAGAGTTTGGTTTTGCCGTCGCCGGTCAAATCAAACGCTGCGCCGAAACGCGGAGCAATTTTATCCATCCAGTCAAAGTTGATGTCTGCGCCGGCATCACTAAAACTCGGAACGGTTTCTTTTTCAGCCCGAATACCCAAATTCAAAGTCAGACGGTTTCCAATCTGCCAGGAATCCTGAGCAAAAATACCCTGGTTAGCGCTGCTCGCTTCACCGACCGTCTCAAATCTCTGCAAAATACCCGAACCGAGATTGCCCGGAGTCGCCGGTGTTCCAAGAAGCTGGGCAATCGACACTCCGTAGTAAAGCGTAACAATACCGGAATTGCGATAGCCCTGGTCTACCGTGTTGAAAAGACGATTAAGCTGGTAACCGACCTTGAAGTTGTGACGACCGCCAAAATTGAGACCGACAAAATTTGCGTCGGCATCAATAGTGGTACGGGTTGAAACATCAAAATCGTTTTGGAAGTTGTTCGAGAAATTAGAAAATCCGCGCGAGCAGCCAGCCGCCGCCGCGCCGCCCGGTATCACTCCCGGGTCGCCCGAGGCAGTACATACAAATTGCGTTTCATTAGGAATTCCATACGAAGCCAGCTTTTGATTTAAGAAGCTGCGTCCTGCGCGGAGATTCAAAATTAAGTAGTTAGTCGGGTTATAGGTAATTTGACCGTTAACGCTGTTACTGTTTGTTCTTCCGCCTTGATTGTTGAAAAATTCGTCTTGCGAAACTAAGCTGCCGTTAACGAAAGGACCAGCCGTAGTAAAGTTTGATAATCCAAACGTGCCCGCAGCAGTTGCGCCTTCATCAATAATCGGATTATACAAAAATGTTCCGAACATTCGAATTTTTGATGTCGGCTGAGCATCAAGGCGAACAAATGCGTCTTCAATTTTTCGCTTTAATTGAAATCGCTGCGTTCCGCTCGCGCTGCGAACATTCGGGTTGGACGACGGCACAAGCCGACCGAGAAGGTCTCTTGTACCATCGGTATAAAAATTCACGTCTTGAAGGGCTTCAAAAAGCTGCGGAGCATAAACAGCCGAAAACCAAAGTTTTTCTTTGATAACGGGTCCGCTGAGATTGGCAACCGGGAAAAAATTCGTTCCGCCAGCCTTAGGCGACGTGAAATACTCATATTGCCCGGCGCCATTTCCGTATCGAAGCAAAACAGGTCTCGAACTGCCCGAAAACTTTGACAAGCCAAACGAAGTACCGAAATTGCCCCGCCAATTATCATTGCCGCCGCCGGTTACGACGTTGATAACACCACCGGTCGCGCCGCCGTATTCGGCTTCAAAACCGGTCGATTTGATTTGAACTTCCTGCACAAGCTCAAAAGGCACATCGTTGTTGACATTTAATTGACCCGTACGAAAGTTTGTAACTTCCTGACCGTCGATAACAAAAACATTTTCCGCGCCCGACGCGCCGTCAATTTGAAAACCGGCGGCAAGCGGCTCGGGACGAACGTTCGGAGCAATCTTCAGCAAAGAACTAAAGTTTGTGCCGCTCGGTAATTCGTCCATAATTTGCTTGGTGATGTTCGTGTCGAGCTTCGTGCTGCTCTGGTCAATCGTAACTTCGCTGTTAGCAACAACATCAACTACTACGCTTCCTGCGCCGACTTCCAGCTTCGGGCTAAAATTAGCATTTTTATCCACAACTACGGTTATCTCGCCGCTGGAAGTCTTAAAACCGTTACCTGTAGCAGTTACGGCATAAGTTCCGACCGGAACCTGTGAAAACATAAAGTGCCCGTTTTCATCGGTCGTCGCTGTGTTATTATAACCGGCTGTCGTGCCGGTGCTTTTCGCGATAACGGTTGCGCCGGGAACGACAGCACCGTTTTGGTCGGTAATAATTCCTTCGATATTACCTGTGGTTCTTTGTCCAAATCCGATTGCCGCAAAGCAAAGGATAAAGGTTAAGACCATTGTTATAAACCTGAAGTTTATTTTCATTTTAATCTCCTTATAATTCTCTTGGAAATTTGAGTTTCCAATTTATTGTTTTTAGTTCAATTTTTTTAACACCTTTTCGGTGTTTGCAAAGGAATAATCAATGAGTATTCCTTTCTACAGGCTTTAATTTGCAAGCAATGTTCCCGGTAAAGAAGAATGTAAGGAAGACAAACGAAAATCCTTCTTTATGACCAAAAAATGAAAATTCGGTAATTATGAAGAATCAGGAAGTGGAAATTAAATCAACATTAATCCATAATTTCGGAAATTAATGCATTTTCCTAAATATTGAAAACAAAAGACTTAGTTCAATATTTTGAAATGTTTTTCAATATTTTGAAAATTGACGCGCGCGGAACGATTCCTGACTATCGGCAAATATTTTGTCCCGGGCGAAATCGTTAAAAGATTAATATTTCCGTTTGGTGTAATGTCGGGGATTTCAATTTATTTAAAGCGCGGGGAATTTAATTGATAAGCTAATTATCAAAGCTATATAAAACATTTTTACGAGTCTTTCATATGACTTTCAGATTAATTTTCATACGAATTTCACACATCTTTTAAGACTTTAAGACCCGGACTGCATAAAATATAAATCGGATGAGGTGAGATGAGAAAAACAACGGTGAATAATAAAGACAATCTATTGCCGTAAAAGAATAATCATTTCATCTTATCCGGCAATTATTTGTAAATTTTAAGAAATCAGGCTGTCCGAAGCTTTGAGAATTTAAGGGAGATATAAGTGGAAACAATTCGCACCACGATAACAATCGAGACGGAAGAGGTTTGGATTATTAAACGACGCAGGTTTGTCGTCCAGAGCTTTTGCCTTCAGTGTAATCGTGAAGTCAGCATGATATCGCCGGATGAAGCGGCTTTATTGTTGTGCTCCGACATAAATTCCATCTATTCATTAATAGAAGGCAATCGTTTTCATATTTTATATTTTAATGATGTGAAACCGCTTATCTGTTTGAATTCGCTTTGCACGGTTTGATAGGAAATCTTCAGTTTATAAAGGCAGTAAATATGGACAATAACTTTGAAGTAAAAAGTACGCTTGAAGCAGAAGACAGATTATCCAAACAACGCTTGACAAATAACCGTGTGAAAGCATTAAAGTCACTGGCTATATTGCTTTTGCACGAAGTGGAATTTCTGGAAAATCTGACTCCAAATAGAAACACCAATCCATCCGAAGATGATATTTTCACACTGGCTAACGAGGTAGAGCATTTTGAAATCGAGTTGATTCGAAACGCCTTAATTCAAAGCAGAGGTCATCAACTCAAAGCGGCTAAATCTTTAGGCATAAAAATGACGACTCTGAATATGAAATTAAAACGCTATGGCATCGACGCGCGTTCATTCGTTGCGCCGGACATGGAAAATCAGGGTTGACCTGTTTGAGAAATTTTTGAATATCAGCCGAGGTCTATTTATAAAGCGCGGAGTCGGAATTAGTATCCGAATCCAGGCTTTGAAATTGCACCACGCTGTTTAACTGGTTTCCCACTTCATAGAAAACTCTTTCGCCGTTTCTGGAAATGGCAAGTCTGAAAACCGCGTCGTTTTCCCATTCGCGTATTTGTTCGGGCTGGCTGCCGTTTAAGGGAAGCTTCCAGAAACTTGAGGGCTTTCCCTGCCGCAGCACGATAAACAAATTTTCGCCGTCTTTTGCCCAATCAAGATAAGGAATATCGTCGTGTTGCGGGGTCGCCGGATATTTTAAGACTTCGCCGGTTTCGGCTGAAACAAGAGCGAGCATCATCGCGCGCGTTTCGGGATTTAAAATATAACAGGCAATCGTTTTCCCGTCGGGCGAAATACGCGGCGTGCGAGTCGTCCGGTCGGTCAGTTTTACAGGATTTTCGCCGTTAATTGAAACTCGCCATAATGTTTCGACCTTACTTTCGGAATCCTGAACGAGGTAAAAAACCCTTTCGCCGTCAGGAGAA
This sequence comes from Pyrinomonadaceae bacterium, assembly GCA_049799955.1. GTDB lineage: Bacteria > Acidobacteriota > Blastocatellia > Pyrinomonadales > Pyrinomonadaceae > JBGTFE01. The sequence continues at coordinate 9,054 of JBARIW010000154.1, read as the reverse complement.
ATTATCGAATCCGTAACATTCCCGTTTGTGGTGAGCTGCTTTGTGTTCGTTCCGTTTGCGTCGGCTCGCCAAACGTCCATTTGCCCGGTGCGATTAGACATAAATATCAAAAAGCGCCCGTCGGCGGAAAGCTTCGGCGAGATTTCGGCGCTCGCGTCCGAAGTTAATTGTTTTCGCTCGCTGGCGTCCTCGCTGATAGTAAAAATGTCCGTGTTCCCGTCTTCCGTTGCGGAGTAAATAATTCTTCCGTCATTTGTCCAATCCGCGCCGAACGGCAAAGGAGATTCATCTGATATGGTAGTTAGAACGTGAGTATTTTTTCTTAGATTATCAACCTTTGCCGTCAGGAAACAGGCAAATTTTTTCGATTCTACGGCAACAATCGAGTTCGTTGCGGCGTTCAGGCTGATTCCGTAATTTCCGTTGATGCCGTCGGTTACCAGACGGGATTTTCCGTCCGGGTACGAAACGACCCAAAGCTCGTCGTTTAAGCTCGGCGATATTGCCCGGTAAGCGACTGTGAGAATTCCGCTGCCGTCTTTAAGCCAAACGGTTTGACCCGCCGAAATCCAATTTTCGTTTGAAATAATCTTTTGCTCGCCGGATTCGGCATTTATCACCGCAACCTGAACAGTCGGTCGGTTGTTTTCATGCTGAAAAATGGTCGCGGAAAGTAATTTTCCATCCGGCGACCATGAAACGCCGCTGTTTGTAAATCCTCTTTCCGATTGACGAACTGCCGGACTGCGTTCGTTTTTACCTTCTATATCCGTAATGACCAACGCAGTTTCTTTATTATCGGCATTGCGGCGAACGAAAGCTAAACGGCTTTCGTCAGGCGAAATCGCCACCGGACTATCGATGTGATTCAGGATTTTTTGCGAAGCGCCGCCGGGAACCGAAACTCTGTAGAGCGCTGAGATTGCGGGTTTATCCGGTTCAAGATTTTCACTGACGGAATAATAAATTTGCTCGTCGCGCGGAGAAAAAACCGCGCCGATAAATTTTCCGTTGATTCGCGGAACAATCTCGGTAGTGTTGCCGTTTTCGATTTGCCGCAGATAGAGAGATTGAACGCCGTTTTTAACCTGCACCAGCGTGAGATATTTTCCATTCGGAGATATTGCCGAGTTTCGTATATCCGCATCCTCGACAATCGTATCGACCCGAAATTTTCTAAATTGCGATTCGGCAAAACTTTGGTTTCCTTTAAAGCCGAAAGACGCGAAATATCCGATTGTAAAAGCCAAAAGCGCCAGCAAACCGACCGAAATTGCGCTGCGTATCGAAAAAACGTTTTTTAAACGCAGCCGGCGGGAATTTATCGTAATTTTGTCCGAATTCGTATCGGTTGAATCGTGGATTTTGCGCTGCTCGGCGACAAGATGCGTTCGCGTGCGTTTTTCAACGACGATTATTTCTTCATCGCCCACAATTTCCTGCACATCGCCGACAAACTGGTAACCGCGGCGCGGAACCGTAACGATAAATTCTCTGTCCTCGTTAAAGCGGCTGAGAGTTTTTCGTAAGGTCATGATATTTTGCGCCAAAGTCGTTTCCTCGACAAAGGTATTCGCCCAGACTTCATTGAGAAAATAGTCTTTCTCAACCACTTTTCCGTGATGGCGCAGCAAAACAACTAAAGTTTGAAAAGCCTTCGGAGTTAGCGAAACGGGTTTGTCCCGAAACGTCAGACACCGCTCATCGATGTCCAAATAAAAATCGTCGAATTTAAAAAAAGTTAAAGTTTTGTTGCTCATATCGTATTTCGAAAGTCTTTCATAAAAATTTCAAACGAACTTTCACGAAACTTTCAAGACTTTTAAAGTGAATTTCTCTTATCCTGTCCTACGGATGAGGAGGACGATAACAATTTGCGGTTTGTGAATGTTAGCAAGACAGCAGCAACGGCATTTTGGTTTTCCTCATTCGAATTAAACATTTTACACAAGTCCTCGCAGCCGGATTGGGAAAAGGAAACCATCGGCAATAACCGGAACATCGTGTATTTGTCTAAGACCTTTATGCTTATTTAGTATTAAAGAATGATGAAATAGTTGCTTTAGAGCAAAAGGATTTACGCTTTGCTTCCGGGGCTTATATTTACAGGTTATTTATACGCAGTAAGCAGGACAAAGGTTTGCAGCATAATGCAGAAGCCTGTACCGTACAGCAATTAACGAAAAGGCATACTTGCCCGATGCGGGTTTTCGCATTGTCATTAAGTTGTAAAATATTACGTTGACCGATTATTTTCAATCAGGAAAAGGCGGGTCAAATTCATAAAACAGGATATTCAAAATATGAGAAATTATTTATTTTTATTAGCAATCATTTTGTTTGTCGTTCCGACGTTTGCACAAGTGCCGTATAATTCGGCGGTGCCGAACGGCTACACGAGAAAAGCAATCATCTCCGAACAAGTCGGTTTGACGCAGGTAACAATTACTTATCATCGTCCGGCGGTAAAGGGGCGCGAAGGCAAAGTCTGGGGCGAGCTCGTTCCCAAAGGCTTTGTCGACCAGGGATTCGGAAACGGCAAACCTACGCCGTGGCGCGCCGGCGCGAACGAAAATACCGTCATCGAATTTGATAACGATGTAAAAATCGAAGGTCAAACTCTGCCGAAAGGAAGATACGGTCTTTTTATCGCGTATGACCCGGCGGAGAGCACGATTATTTTTTCCAAAAGGTCGGATTCCTGGGGTTCGTTTTATTACGACGAAAAAGAAGATGCGCTGCGCGTCAAAGTTAAATCTCAGCCGACCGAGAAAAGCGTCGAGTTTCTGAAATACGAGTTCTCGGAGCAAACACCGAATTCCGCAGTCGTCACGCTCGCGTGGGAAAAACTGTCAATTCCTTTCAAGATTGAAGTCGATTATTTGAAACAGCAATTCGATGCTTTCGTCACCGAATCGCAAAATCCGCGCGGCTGGACTTCGCAGGGATTGAACATCGCCGCAAGCTGGACTTTGCAAAACGATTACCAGCTTGAAAAAGGACTCGAATGGGCGACGATGGCGGCAAGCCCGCAGTTTCCGGGCAATCCGACTTCATTTCCGGCGCTTTCGACCAAAGCGGCAATTCTCGACAAGCTCGGCAAAGCTGACGAAGCCGCAGCAGTTATCAAAACCGCTCTGCCGTTCGGCAGCATCGGCGAGCTTCAGCAATTCGGCAGACAGCTTTTAACCGCGAAAAAGCCGCAAGCCGCATTAGAGATTTTTCAATTTAATTACAACAAAAATCCGAATCAATTTGTAACGCTGATGGGAATGGTGCGCGGATTATCCGCCAACGGCGAATACGCAAAAGCGCTAGAATTTGCCAACAAAGCTTTGCCGCTCGCGCCGAACGACGCCAACAAACAAGCCGTTCAGGCGATGATTGAAAAGCTGAAAGCGGGCAAGGACATCAACTAAGTTCTCTTTAAATAATACTTCCGCCGATATATTCCGCCGACGGCGGAAGGGGAAAACTATGCCGAAAATTAAATCTTTCTTTTACCCGACCATGCTGTTTTTGTGGCTGAGTATTAGTTTTACGACGGAAACGCCGGCGCAAAACAGCATCTCGGGCGAAATAAAAAGTCTGCCTAAAGGAACGCTGCAACTGATTTTGGAAGAAGACATCAATCGCAAAAAAAGCCGGATTATTGCCGAAATTCCGGTTGATGAGAACGGGCGTTTTAAGTTTGAAAAAGATTTGTCGCCGCACATTTACAGTTTAAAGATAAACGATAAAAAGTCGGTCGCGCTCGCCGTCGATAAAAATCAAAATATCGTCGTTACAGGCGACGCCGGTTCAAGTCAATTTCAGATAACCGGCTCGGAAGATACCGCAAAACTTGAGGCTTACGAAAAATTCAGAAAACAATCTCTCAGCCGGCTCGTCATTTCCGTCCGCAATCGAATCAAGGAATTGAAGGAAAAAGGGACGCCCGAAAACGACCCGAAATTGCTCGAACTCGCCCGGCTTGAAATCGAAAATTACGAGAAACATAAAGACGAATTGATTGAATTCATTAAAAAAGAGATGGGGACTTCGGTGGCGATTTATCCGACATCGATTCGCTGGGGCGGAGAAAAAAACGTTCCTTTTTTGATTGAATTAGCCGAAAGGTTTCAAGCCGCCCACCCGAACACGGAAATTGCCGCCAGAATCAATGAAAAGGTCAAAGTTTTATCCGTCAATCGCATCGGCGGACAAATCTCGGAAATCAAAATGCCCGACAAAAACGGCGCAATCGTTCCGCTGAGTTCAATCAAAGCAAAATACATTCTGATTGATTTTTGGGGAAGCTGGTGTCCTCCGTGTCGCCGGGAAAGCCGCGAGCTCGCCGAGCTTTATCAAAAATTCAAGCCGCAGGGCTTTGAGATTTACGGCGTCGGTTTGGAGTCTGAAAAAGAACTCTGGCTAAAAGCTATCGAGCAGGACAAAAGAATCTGGACAAATGTTTCAACGTTTCAGGAATTTGAAACGCCGGTTGCTTTCGATTACGCGGTTACTTCCCTGCCGGCAAATTTTTTGGTTGACGGTTCGGGCAAAGTAGTCGCCAAAAATCTGCACGGAAACGCTCTTCAAGAAAAGCTCGACAAACTATTTTCAAACGGGAAATAAAGATGCATCTGAATTTTAATGCGCTCATAAAAACTGGCAGATATTCTCTATTGTTAGAAGATTTGGGATAAAAAATCCTATTGATTTGAACACAGGTAAATGAAAAGCGCAAAAATTAAGAAAAACGAGGCTTTTTGTATTAACGTGCCCTCACACACCCTTTTCAGCAGAAAAACCGTTCTAAAGCGAAATATGAGCGAATAAAGGGCTATTGGGCATTTGCCTGTAGATTAAAAATTGTTTCGAGAGTGAACTTTAAACCTTGAGGGTTATAACCGGATAACGAAATCAAACAATTTGCGTCCGATAATGAACACCTAACAGCAAATTTATTGATACTTACTGACTAACACCAGACATCTAACGCAACAAGTACTCCTCAATAAGATTAATTATAGGCGGCTCTTTTTAGTTCGTTATCAGACTCGATGTTCTTGGCTTGTTTAATCTTTATCTGTGCCGTCCTGAAATCTTTCCTTTTTTAATCTGCTTTCCAGTTCCTTCGTCAACCACTCCCAGTCTTCAGGCAGATACCACTTTTTCAAATCTTCTAAAAACTCTCCTCCGCCTTCGGTCTTCGCTTCATAGACCAGCTCCAATGCCTTTGTCTTTCCTGCTTCACTCAGAGGTTTGATATCGTATTCTCCCGTTTCCGGATTATATGAACTTTCTACATCATCATAATTCTTACCGACATCTATCCAGTTCGGTTTCGTTTGATGAGGTTTATTCGTCCCGGATTTCTTCTTCTCTTCCGGGCTGAGTATAAGACGACGACGCAGCAGCTCAGTCAAAAATGCCGGCACCGATGTAATACTTTTGGTGTTTCGGGCGGCAAGCTCTAGCTCAAGAATTAATAACTCGGCGAGCTTTCCCCACTTCTCCGCTTCAACAGGACTTGTTCCCTTTCCGGTCAGTTTACGCGATGCCTCATCCAGTTTTTCCGCAAATATAGCGAACGCCTTTTCATCATCATTCTTTGTACTTGTCTTTAAAGAAGTCTTAGCGTCGGCGTAAGTAGGTTTGTTTTCTTGGGTTTGAGTTATACTAGATATACTATTTTCTGGTATATCTAGTATATCTACTTTCTGGGTAAGGCTAGTAGTACTAGATATACTAGATATACTAGTATATCTGTCTTGGACTTCTTCAGGTGAAAATATCTCATACTCGTTTCCTGAATAAGACCCGATTGATTGCCTAACTTCTATTAATCTAATTGCCTGCAAGTGTTCAATAGCTGCATCTACCGTCACCAATGAACCGAGACCGGCACCATCTTTAATTTGTTTTCTACTTCTACTAACAGTTCGGGTTGGGATAATTGCTCCACGAGATATACTCCATAAATAATCCCAAACCTGTTTGCTTTTGCCCCGAAAAAAACCCGCGGGAATTGCTTCTCTTGTAACTGAGTTTGGAACCTTTTGATAGTCGCGATTTGGTGATATCGGTAAAGAGCTTTTTTTATTTTTTTGAGAATAAGATTTTATTTCGGATTTGTCAGATTGGTTAGGTATACTAGTAATACTAGATATACTAGGTGTACTAGTATTACTAGATATACTAGTATTGGTTGATTTTGGATTTATGGTAGAATTACTGAGGCTCTTTAAATCCTTGAATGTTTTAAACTTAATTTCGCTCATGCTGCCCCTAATCTACGAGTTTTGCGCATCGTGATATTTGATATATCTTTTTTAGGACTTGGCTCTTTAAGTTCTCCGGGGTGCACAATATCCTGACAGGCAAGTTCCACTATTTCTTTCGGTATCGTTTCCATATCGTTAAGAAGGGCATATTGGACTGACATCGCACAGAGTTTTATAACTTCGCGCGGTATTCCTTTCGATAAATTATAAACAGCTTCAACAGCTTCCTCTTCAAATCGATTTGTTACCTGCGCGACGCTGCAACGAAAGTCAATCATCCCGGCAGTTTCTTCAAGCGTCATCGCGTCCAGAACCGACGATACAGCAATACGAGAAACTAATGCACGTTTACTTCGGTCTGCCAGTTTATATCGAAGCTCAATTTGACCAGCCATAATTACATTCAGAAGTTTACGGTCATCGGTTTCATAATTGAGAATCTGCCGAATTTGCTCAAACATCGGACCACGGAGCTGTTGGGCTTCGTCTATAAAAAGAACGACGGTTTTACCGTTTTGAGCCTGCTCGAAAAGAAATGCTCTAAGCTCATATTCGGTCTCACGCTGACTTCGCCGCGTCGGAACTTCAAATTCAGTGCATATCGCCTTTAGGAAAGCCGTTTCGGTTGTCTGTTTTGGATTGACAATAAAAGCGGTTGTATAGTTGGGATTGTCGTCATACTCATTAAAAAGCAGGCGCAGAAGGGAAGTTTTACCTAAACCGACATCGCCTATAATCGTTGTCAGACCTTGATTGCTACGAATTACATAATTGGTCTTGGCAATTGCCGCCTGGATACTTGGAGTAACATAGAAAAATCTTGGATTTGGTGATATTGAAAATGCAGCTTCCATTGTCATGAATGTGTTGTATCATAAATATACTTAGTTTTCAACGAAAAACACCAGGGGGGTATGATATTTCGCTAAAATCTTTCTAAGGTTATTATAATTAAGCAGATTAAAAACGGAATTTGCTTCTTCTTCCAAGCGTGTCAGCTAGGATTTTTATCTTTAATAACAAAGATTGACACAGATTGTTATTTCACATACCTTAATCTTGAGGAAATTATTTAACGTTATGAACGTATCACTTACACCGGAACTCGAAACGCTCGTTAATGAAAAAGTCAAAACCGGTCTTTATAACTCAGCCAGCGAAGTCGTTCGCGAAGCTCTGCGGCTTTTAGCAGAGCAAGACCGTCTGAAGGAGCTGCGCCGCGAGGAATTGCGCAGAGAAGTTATGAAAGGCGCCGACGACATCAAAGCCGGACGCTATACGACGCTCGAAACGCAGGAAGATTTTGATAATCTCGCCGAGAGCATAAGGCAGGAAGGACGCAAAAAACTGGCGAAAAGAAAGAGCGGTGAATAATCCAGATGCCAATCGTTCAACTATCAGCGTCCGCCCGCGCCGACCTTGAAGAAATTTATTCGTATATTGCCGGGGACAACGCGGGCGCGGCGGATAAGATAACTCTCGAGATGCTGGAAAAGTTTCGGCTTCTCGCGGGAAATTCTATGCTCGGCAGAGCACGGCACGAACTGATGGTCAATCTTCGCAGCTTTTCGCACCGACGCTACATTATCTTTTATTTTCCGATTGATGACGGGATTGAAATATTCCGCGTCCTTCACGGCTCGCGCGATATTGATTCGCTTTTCGACGAGACTATCGAATCTTTGCCGCCCGCCCTTGACGAATAATTGATAAATTATCTAATCCGGCTATCCTCAAATAAACATTTACTATATCCGCGTGGCGAAAATCAGACATAGATAGAAACCTGAGAGATAAAATTATAATTCTGTTCGAGCGCAATTTCTATCTGCTTTCGTTATTCCGTATATATTTTCAGACTTTTATTAAACTCCGCGTTTCACAAAAAAGAAATTAAAAATATATATAAATGCTTATTCTTTCGAAGCGGAGAATCTTTCGAGAATATACGGTTCAATTCCGAATCGCTTAATCTTTGCGCTCAAAGTATTTCCTTTAATTCCCAACATCTGCGCCGCGCGCGTTTGATGTCCTTTTGTCTGAATCAGCGCCGAGCGAATCAGCTCGGCTTCATAATTTTGGACATCGTCCGTTAGTGAAATATCATTGTTTGTCAGACATTTCCCGTTGATATGGTTGACTTCCTCGATTTGTTCGACCTCGTGCAGCAAAAGCAGCGCCAGCGACTTTAATGCCTGGATACGATTATTATCGAGATTTTTGGTTATTCCTTCGCTGATGTTCAGATTTTCAGAAACAGCGTTTGCAAATCCATTCATAACATGTACTCCTTAATCAAGATGAATTTGTTTTCTTCAAAACACGTTTGTCTTTTTTCAAGCTAATCGTTGTCTTATAAAACGGGGCGAGTCTTTTTCGCAAATTGTGCCGGTCTTGTTTTTTTAGCGGAAATTTTTGAAAATTAACTTGCCCCGCTACCCAATAATCATAATTACTTACGCGCCCGGAAGTCTTGAAAACAAAATGAAATTTTCATTAAATAAATTTTAAAGACGTGAGAAATAAAATCAGCCGCTTGGAAAAATTCCATATTTTTGTCAGAAAATGAAGATGGATTTTGCAAACAGGTTGAAAATTTATCGCGCCCGTCACCGAGATTATTCCCACAAACGGCGGTTTTTGCCGCAAATTTGTCTGGTGGCTTCTTTTCAGGGAAAGCCCGAACTGATTTTTGAAGGAAATCCAATTTATTGGCTGAAACCATTCGATTCTAAAGATAAAAAAATCGGTTTTTAGGGGCTTTAATAAAACTTTCAAAAAAAAT
>JBARIW010000153.1:0-63175 GCA_049799955.1 Pyrinomonadaceae bacterium | reverse complement strand
TGTGCTTTATGAGCGCTGATTAATAAATCTGAGATTACGATTGGCTTGAGCATAACTACTTTCTGAAACTAACACTTAATTAAGTTTTTCTTCTTAATACCCACATAATTTCAAAATAAAAAAAAACAGGAGACAATTCAATGAGAAAATATATTTCTACGCTTATTCTTATAACAATGCTTTCAATTTTTGCGGTTGCCGACGACGGGCATTTGCCGGGCGGCGACAAAACCTGCACTCCCGGTCAACCCGGATGTTCGCGCGTTAGTCTGGATGAAACGGAAAATCCGGTTATCAAAACCGTAACGGATTTTTTGATTTCCGTTTTCGGTTAATTCACAAATCTTACGCTTAATTTTAGACCGCTGACTTTTTTTGGAAAGTCAGCGGTCTAATTTGCGTGCGGCGTACTCATCATCAGTCGCTTCCTGAAGAAAATTTTCTTTCGGAACATCGATGATGAACTTTGCGCTGTCGCTGCCGCCGCCTGTTGTACCTTTCGCCTGTTTTTTTTCTTGTTCGATAAAAATACCAGCAAATTGCAATAAATCATTTTGTCGGTTTTCTGGAAGCTGTGAGAAATAAAATACCATCCTGATGATTGCCTCACTTAGCTGCTCATCTTCAAATCCTAACTTAGCCGGAGAAATTTTCAAGGCTTTTGCAAAGACAATCGCTGGAGGTTCATCCAGCGCTTTAGCCAGATTATACAAAGTCCCAATCTCAGCGTTTTCACCTAACACGCGCTTATTTTTTAAAGCATTAATCACGCTTTGCTTGATTTGGTTTCTCGCATTTTTAGCAGCCTGTGGCTCGGTAAGATTTTTCTCTTCAAGAATACGCCGAATAAAGGTGGCGATGTCTTCCATGTCTTTGCTTTGGGTCATTGAAGAAGCCACAATACCACAAAATTCTAGGCTTTTAAGCATAGCTTGTAATTTTATAACAGATTTTTCTGTTGACATACTAAATCTTTAAATGATAATTTTGCAAACGTAGAATCTAACAATTTAAAAGTATGGCAAAAAGAGGAAGACCAAAACTAAACGTGGAAACACTTCGCATCGAGGCTTTTGTCAAAGGCATAGAAAATATTAAACGATTTAAGAAATATCAGGAAAAAGCAGGTTTCGGCGCTAATAATTCCGGTGCGGCAAATGACCTGATTAGAAAGGCTCTGGACATAGAGATTCCGGCTGAGACAGTTTCGGCGATTTAGAAGCGCGAAAGGCAAGCCCAGCCGGACGCGCTTTAAATTTTTGAGCGAGGAGATTTTTATTTATGCCGATTTTATTTATTACCGACGACGCGCAACCGAGCGTGCAGCCCGCAGACATTCCGTATCTGCGCGAAGCTTCGCGCCGTGAACAGGAGCATTTCAAACACCTGCTCGATATCGAAGCAGAGGAAATCGAGGTAATCTCCAGCGCGGCGGTCATCACCATTTGCGAAAAACTGATTGCCGCCGGCGAGGAGAATAATGCGCATGGCTAATCAAAAATTTTTCATCGTCAAAGCACGGATAAAAGGCGCGCGCCTGGCGATGTATTACACGGGACGCTGTTCGGTAAAAGGCAAATCTCTGTATTGTTCGAACCGGAAAAAAGCATTGCTGTTCCTGAAGGAAGAGGAAGCGATTTTGACGCGGCTGTCGGTCAATGCCGCGCAAACGGAGGTCGAAGCGTTTTAAAAGCGAAAGCGATTTATCTTCTCTGCAAAAAAGATAAACCGCTAATAAAATCACCGCTGACACACGGAGCAATTTATGCAACAAAATATATCACAACCAGCCGAAACGAGCAATAAAAATCTACTTTCACATGTGGAAACGAATTTTATCGACACGCTCGACGATAAGTTTACAAAGAAAGAAAAACGGCAAATAGAAGAAATGCGCGAACAAATCAAGTCTTTGCTCGCGCAAATCCGCTGGGACGCGGACGCGCAGTTAGCGCGATTCGACTCTGAGCACAGCTTTGCCGAAAAGTGCCGCGCGTTTGCCGACACGCAGGATTTCGTATTCAAGCGCAAAGTCGTGCAGACGGTCGAAGGACTGGCGGAAAGCGGATGGGATGTCCAAGAGACGAATCGTTATCTTCTGGAATTCGGCGTCGGCGGGGGATTCGGAGCGGCGACCAACGAGCAGATAGAAGAAATCTGGCTGGATATGAAAGCAGCGCGGATGATTTTTTGAAAATATTATGCCGGAGAAAGAGGAATTATCGGCAGCCGTCAGGAGAATCAGGCGCGAAGCCGGGCTGAGCCAGACAGAGGCGGCGCGCCTTTCGGCTTACGCGCAGGCGACCGTTTCCAAATTGGAGCGGGGACAGTATTACCCGCCGCTCGTCGGGCTGAAAAGAATCGCAAAGGCGTGCGGCTATCGCGTGGTAATCAGGTTTGAAAAGATGAAATAAAGGTTTTTGAAAAGATTCGTCCACCGGTTGGACGAATAGGGCATCACATGCCCGTCTCCTTTGAGCGCTTGGTAGGCGCGTTGGGCTGGCTTAAAAAGTCTGACTTTTTAAGCCAGCCCGTTTTTGAAATGGAAACGGCTTGGACGGTAATTCAATGACAAGGATTCGACGAAATATTTTATTGATGATTATTTTCTGGCTCGTCTTCTGGACGCTTGCCGCAATCAGGAGCAGATAAATGGCGCGACCGAAAGATTTAAAATCGGCGAGCGCACTGGCAGTGGACAAACCGCACGGCACGCGCATTAAATACGTGGCTGGCTGCCGATGCGCTGACTGCCGGGCGGCAAATACAGGTTATGAATTGAGACGCGCTCAAGCGCGACGCGAAGGCGATTGGAACGGACTCGTTTCAGCCGAACCGGCAAAGGAATATATCAATTTTCTTTCCAGACGAGGTATGGGACGCAGGGCAGTTTCCGAAAAAAGCGGTGTTTGCTCTTCGACGATTCAAAAGATTAAAAGCGGCGAAAAAAAACAAATTCGCGCCGCGACGGAAAAGAAAATTTTCATCGTTGATTTGGAAATTTCCCACATTGTTCCGGCTGAGGAAACCTGGAAGCGAATCAACCTGCTTTTGAGTGAGGGATTTACCGAAGAGGATTTAGCGCGGCGGTTTGGAAGCAAAAGTAAATATCCGCGTCTTCAGTATCGTAAAAATTATGTTTTGTCTTCGACGGCTCTAAAAGTAGAGAAATTTTATAACGAAGTGATGTTTGCAGGTAATAAATATGAAGAATCTGTCCAATCAAAAATGTGAAATTTGCGACCGCAGCATCGAGCATAGTTTTCCGATGAGAAACAAAAAAGGCGACCGGCGGGAATTCTGCTCGGCGAAATGCCGGGGCGATTTTAGACGAGGAAATAATGGCTGAAGAAATCGAGCAGAGAGAAATAAATATCGTCGGCTGGCATGTCGTCTATGATTCGGACGACGAACCGATTGCCGCATTTCGGAAAGAGAGCAAAGCGCGCGATTACGCCGACCACGATTCGGATTGCTTCGGCGGGCAGATTTTAGAAGCGGTGAAGAAAAAAGACGCTTCGATGCTGAAAAGGAAATAAATTTATGACGGGTTTATCGATGAAAATTGTGGAACAACCGACGCGCCGGTGCACGGAATGTCTTGGCAAGCTCGAAGAGGATTACGAAGGCGAGGTTTGCCCGATTTGTCTAAGGAAGGACAGGAGAACATTCGACGAATGAACTGGCAGATTTTAGCGCGGATTTTGTTCTGGCTGCTCTTTTGCGGCGTCGTTTCGCTGCTGCTGAAAGTTTGCTTCGAGGAGAGAGAAAAAGCCGATGACTTCAATGATTATTAAAAATTTTCTGGTGGCGCACGTCGGCGGAACAACATTCGAGATGCCCGCCAAGGCAAAACTTGCGTATGGCGCGTCTTGTGGACGCAGAATGATATAGCCTGCGGCGAAATTCGTTGGAAGTTTACCTGGCGAAGATATATGTTTACGCCCGCGCCGGATGCTTCATTCGACCACGTCGCGCTGCACAAGATTGGGCAGTTTATGTCGAAAGAGACGAAAGCTTTTTGGAAGGTGAATAAGGATTGAAAGTAAAAATTTATGACTGTTATATTTTGCCGCAACTGCCGTGTAGAAAAAGAAGTCGAAAATTTCCGCTGCACGGGATGCAGCGAATTGATTTGCACAACGTGCGGCTGCACTGAATCGGCATCGTGTCCCGAAGGCTGCGACTGGGCAAAGCTCGGCGGCTGCACATCATGCGAAGAGGAAACAGAATCTTTAGGTCCATGCTGTGTCTGCGAAACAACCGTCGGCGTGCGTAACGTTTTGATGCTCGATGAAAAATCGCCGACGCCCGGGCGCGGCTGGGGCTGCGTGGTTTGCGGTCTAACTTCGGACGGCGCTCTGGCGGTCGTTTGCGACGCGTGTTTGGAAAAGCTTGACGACGATTATTCTCAGCTCAAGTTTGCCTGCACGGGTTATCCGGCAACGGATGGCAGAACGCCGATTGACGAGGTTTTCGGCTTGCACGAGCACGACCGGCGATTGCATGAGGCGCTTGACGGCGAAGAATTGGCAATCGGATTTGGAAGTTAAACGGGAAGTTTTATGGACTACAAAATTGTTACAGCCGATGGCGAAAAAGAACTTGAAACAAAAGTTAATGAACTATTGGTTAAAGGCTGGAAATTGCAGGGCGGCGTCAGTTTGTCGATTACTTACGACGCTTCGTGGGGTGAAAGGGCGCCGCTCGAAGAAAGGTTCGCTCAAGCCTTGTTCAAAGAAAATGTTTCAGACGGTGATTAAAAGACAGAGGACTTCTTTCTCGTTTGGTTAAAAGGATGGTTTTTATGAAAATACCAATTTTATTTCTTGCAATTTTAATCTTTTTATTTCAGATGCCCGACCGCGTCGCCAAAGCCGGCGGATTGGTCGCCGTGCGCTGTCATACATACCAGACGCCGTCGCTTCAGCAGGCGAATCTTCGCGCAAAACGATGGCGCGGGCGCGGCTACAGTCATGTCGGCGTCATTCGCGTTATCGACAACTATTCGGTCGTCGTCGGCGTCGAGATTTTTACGCTCGAATCGAAGGAAAACTTGGTTGAGGATGACGAAACGGCAATCATTTGCGGGTGATACATGGAAGAGCCGTCCATTATTTTTTTGATTGTTTTGCTGGCGATTATATTCGGCGGCGGGAAAAAGAAGCGACGAAGATAGAAGTTTAACTTTGTTTAAGTAAATGCGGCTTTTGTCGTGCGTCGAATCGAAACTTAATTCTTTGCCGTTTCAGCCGTTTGCGCCGTTAAGTGAGTTGCCGGTTTTGGGGAAGCGATTAAACAAATTTTATGAAATGCAAACGCAGAAAGGCTACAGCGAAAATCGACTATGCAAAGTCATGGAATTTCTACAGCGAGCAGCTTCGGCGTTACAGGCAAATCAAAAGGGAATATGTCCCGGGCGAATTCTGGGCGAATTTCGGGAAATGGTGAAAAGTTATGAAATTTACGAAAAAACTTTTGACTTCACTTTCGGCGGATGAAAAGCGCGCCGTCGTGGCGATGATTATTCTTCTTTTCCGGGAAGAGAAGAAATCTAATCCTTGCTCCATTGTCGGCGATTATGCCGCCAAACTCGTGATGTGGCACTGTTCGGACGAATACAAACAGGAAATCTGCGAACAGCTCGTCAAAAAAGGAATCTTCCTCAGACAATCGGGCGAAGAAGCCGTTTCAATGACTTACTCGCAGCAAAAGAGCGACGACAACTGGTATTCATTTAACAGCGATTTTGTCGAATTTCTCGACCGAAGCGATAACAAGCGTCAGGAATATTACGAAGTTATCGGCGACTGGATTGCCGAGCTCGAACACGCTGAAGCGATGGAAATGCGCCGGACTTTTTACACCGAAGCCGCTCGCGGAATGCTTCAGGCGACTTATTTATAAATCAGGGCGGAAGTTGAATTTATGAAAAAGCCTTTTGTGATAGTTGATTCGGAAAAAGTAAGGGTTACGGATTTGCACAACGGCACGTCCGAAATCTGGAATAAAGTCGATGACACAAAAGCAGTTTATCGAAATACGGATATTCGCGCGACTCTTTTAGCGATGAAGGCGAAAGAAGCGCCAATTCACAAAATAGTCGCGTATAAGCATAAAAATAATTAGTCCTTAAACTTATGGCAAATCTTACCGAAGCCCGAACAATTGCAGAATCTATCGTCCGCGAAATGACGCCTTTCGCCGAGCGGGTAATCATTGCCGGCTCGATTCGGCGCGGAAAGTCGTCTGTTAAAGACATTGAAATCGTCGCCGTTCCGAAATGGGACACGCTCAAAGTGCAGACGGGCGATTTATTCGAACCCGAACGGGAAGAACCGAGAAATCTGCTCTGGCGATGGGCGCTCGCGCAGACGGAAATTTTCTGGATAAAGCCCGGAACAAACGAGATTATCGGATGGCTGCCAAAGACTGACGGGCGTTACTGGCACGGCATTATTTATCCGGTCGTCGGGTCATCCGAATCAATTAAGCTCGATTTGTTTTTATGCAAACCGGAAAACTGGGGCGTTATCTCGACGATTCGCACGGGTCCGGCTGATTTTTCTCAGGCGCTCGTTTCCTTCATAAAGTTTCGCACGCCGTACCGGGTCAAAGACGGCAATTTGATGGTCGAGGAAACCGAAGAAATCATCCCGTGCGCAGAGGAAGAAGATTTTTTCCGTAACGCGGGACTCACATTTGTTCCGCTCGCGGCGCGTGAGGCGGTCAATCCCTACAGCGTTTTGAAATCGATATGAGTTGGCAAAAAAAGAATTACAAAATTCGAGTAAAAGACGGTAGCGAGCGTTGGTATGACGGCATTGCCAGCGGCGCGTTTGCGTTGAATTTCGGGTGCGAGCTTACACATCTGAAATCCGGATCTCGCATCGCGCAGTTTCGATTTGAGGAAGACGGCAAAAGAGTTGGTGATTATCTTAATGAAAATTTCGCGGTTGAACTGGAAGTGCTCGATAAAGCGATAAAAAGAAATATGACATTTCAGGATCTGAAAAATTTACCGGAGATTCTCAATTTCACGCGCAGATGCAAATCCGACGCAGTATTAATGGATATGCTCCATGAGCTTGAATATCGTCAGGAGGAAACCGATGGCGACGCTGGCTGAACAATGCGTCGAGATTTACCGGCAAAAACTGATGATTCATCAGGTTGCCGAAGAAACCGGCTTGCCCTGGCACGTCGTTTACAGGCATTTGAAAAACGCCGGAATCCTGAATATCGAGACAAGGCTGGTTGCCGGCTCGGCGACGGACCGGATGGGAGCTTTTTACGAAAACGAGTTTCGCGCGCTCGTCCCCGCCGCGAAATGCGAGAACGACCGGAAAAAGCAATTTGAGTATGATTTTCTCGTCGGTAAAGCGAAAGTCGAAATTAAATCTTCATCGCTTCATCATCACAAAAATCGCCGATATTGGAAATTCCAGGTTTACACGCGCAGCACCCGAATGAGAACCGCCGACTACTATGTGTGTTTCGGGAAAAATCCGGGCGAGAATCCGAAGGATTACGTTATTTTTTGCTTTCCCGCCGAATTTTTGCGCGGCGGAAGCGTCAATGTTTCCCCTGATGTAAAAAGCGAATGGACTGAATTTAGGATTAATCCGTCCGATTTGTCTGCGATGTTTGAGGAAATCGCCAATGACTAAAGCTTACAAAAAATATAATTTCACCGCGCAGATGGACGAGGAAATCCGCCGCGCGTATATCGAGCGCCCGGCAAGCGGCGCGATTCCCGGCGTTGTGGATTTATCCGGCAAGTGGAGTATACCGACGTGGACGATTAAAAGACGCGCCGCCGATTTGGGACTGGCGCGCGCGAAAAAGGCGATTTGGTCGGAGCAGGAACTGGCGCTGCTCGAAGCATACGCGCACCTGCCGTGCGCCGCAATCTCTCGCAAGCTCGCCGCGCGCTGGTTTTTCCGCACGCCGCACGCCGTCAAATTAAAATTAAAAAGGCTGAAAATCCGCCGCTCGCCGGATGTCGATTTTTACAACGTAACCGGATTGGCTGATTGTTTCGGCGTGGACAGCTCGGTCGTGCTGCGCTGGATTCGCTCCGGCTTGCTGCCCGTCGAAACGCTGCTGACACGCTCGGACGGGCAGCAGCGTCGCTTGATTCGAGAAGGCGACGTGCGCGAATTCGTCTGTAACAATCCAATGAAATTCGACATACGCAAGGTTGACCAATTGTGGTTTATGGACTTGATTACATCTGGGAAAACAGGCTTCGGCTCGATTGAAAAAGCAATAAGAGAATGAGCAGCTTTCGAAAGGGTGGCTTTAATTAAGATGAAAATCTCAGCCGAAATCGAGATTTATTTCGACGGGCGCGACGGCTCGGATTTATATCTTTACGCTTCGAGCGGTGAAGCTGAAGGCGCGACCGAAGATTTGACCTTCGATGAGATTTTTGACCGCACGATGCGGATGACGGCAACCGACGCGAGCGACGGAGAACGTGCTGAATTTATCGGCAAAATCCGCGAAAGCGTCAGACGATTTTTAGAGAGGCTGGAGAGGGAAGTTTAGATATGTAGGTGAGGTGAAAGGTTAATGTTTACATATTTTCGTTCCAGCAGTTTGTTTTGGTTTCGTGTTTTCGGTTACGGAATAGCGGCAAAAGATTTGTCCGTGCGTCCACTTTCATTTTCCGAAAGGAACGGATTTGTGAAAACTCTGAATCTTTTTGGGTGGAGTTTCAAGTTTTTAAGTAAATAGATATGCCCGAAATAAAAATACTGCGCGAAGATTTGCGCAAGGCAAAAGAAAAGTTCGAAGCCGAAGGCTATGTGTTCGAGCGCGACGCCGACGATATGTGGGCAGCGAGACGCGGCGACGAGTATTTCGGGATGTGCGCATATCTCGCAGCACTCTTGAATTGGATTGCCAATGATATTTATTTCATCGCGCCGTCGAAAGAACCGGAAGAAAAAAGCGTCTGGGTGATTCCCGAAGTGGTCGGCACGCCCGAAGACGACTGGAGCCAGCCGCCGCGCGAGCTGATTACAATCGCAGGTTATTTCGCCCGGATGTCAAAAGCGACTTTCAATGCGCTGAAAGACAACTCGAACATCGTCCCGTCGAATTTTTACGTGGGCAAAATGTGGAAAAGTCAGCGCAATGGCAGATGGCGTCTGTGTTGGTTCGACGAAGATAAGGGAGCAAAACATCCTGAATTTGTGTATCGGGAAATCGAAATTGTATAAGGGGAAAACTTATGTCTGATTCAAGAAATTGTATTCCGCCGATGACGCACGTATTAAGTCGTCATTGGGAACAGCCGCTGACAGAAGATATTCTGCTGGACGAGAAACACGCGATGCTCTCCGAGGCTGATTTTCGACTACTCAAAGACTATTCGATGTCGCAGCCGACTGGAGCCTATGAAGGCAAAATGTGGAAAGCGCAGGGATTTTTTAGAGACGACAAAGGTTTGCATTGGACGGGTGTTTGCCCGAGCTTGTAGAAGCATAAATTTTAGGTGGAAAACGATGGAACCTTTAGAAATAGCGATATTCAGAGAATTTTATTACGGGAACACGGAAAAGACTGAAAAGAAGCTTTCAGAGCTGAATAAAGAGGAAATTGTTGCGTTTCAAATACAGCTTGAAGTTATCAGCAAAGCGGTAAATAGAAAATTGACTGAAAAATAAGTGGAATATCTCGACCTCGTAAATAACGCCGGCAAAATGCTCGACGCCGCCGAAGAGCAGCTTCGCCGCGCCCGCGAGCGTGCGGAACTGCTTGCCGGCGAATCGATGCCCGATTACGACGACGCGAATTTCCGCGCGTTTCTAAAACAGCCTTACGTTTTATCTCAGCGCAAAGACCATGAATGGCTTTGTTTCGTGCCGCGCTTCGTCAATTTCGAAGTCGGCTGGCTGGAGCGTACGACCGCTGCATATAACATTTTTGTGATAAATCGCTACACGGACTGGCTCGGCGAGATTCCGCCCGACATTCGCGCCGCAACCGGCATGACGCGCCCGCCTGAAGATATTTTCGTTTCCGACGGGCAGCTCATATTCAAACCGAAGGATAAGGCTGTCGCTCAAAAATTCAAACCGTTCATATCCAAATGGGGCGACGGCTTCGGGCGAATTACGCGCGGGAAAGAGTTCGACCTGCTCGCCGAGATGATTGACGCCGGCTACATGCCGTTTAAGCCGAACCCGGTGGCAAAATCGGATTTGCGCGAACCGGAGCTAAAGTTTAACTTTGACGGAAAATTCTCATATCAATACGACGCTTATAAAGAATTTATGCGGCGCGGCGCCGTCGGCGTTTACTGGATGACCGGCGCGGGAAAATCATTTCTGACGATGGCGGTGATGGACTCGATAAAAGGCGAAAAACTTCTGGTCGTTCCGACGCGCACGCTGGTTGACCAGTGGCGCGATTATTTCCGTAAATATGCGACGCGTCTGAATTTGTCGTGGGAAACTCGTATTATCACTTACAACTCATACGAGAAAGTAAAAAAAGATAAATTCTCGCTCGTCGTCTTTGACGAATGCCATCGTCTTCCGGCAAACACGTTTTCGAAGCTCGCGACCGTCAACGCAAAATACCGCATCGGCTTGTCAGCCAGCCCGAAGCGCGAAGACGGGCGCGAAAAGTATATTTTTGCGCTCACCGGCTTTCCGATAGGAATGGACTGGCGCTCGCTCGTTGCCCTTCTCGGAAAACATTTTCACACGGTCAACGTCTGGATTGTTACGGACGAAAAAGCGAAGTTAAAGAAGCTCGCTGATTTAATGCAGGGCTTAAAAACTATTGTCTTCTGCGATTCGATTGCGCTCGGCGAAAAAGCGTCCGAGCAGCTCGGTATTCCGTTTATTCACGGAAAGACTTCCAAAAGGCTCGATATTGCCAAGACGCATCAAGCGTTTGTCGCTTCGCGCGTGATGGATTTGGGCGTTTCCATCGATGATTTGCAGCACATCATCGAAATCGATTTTCTGTTTGGCTCGAAGCAGCAGGAACTACAGCGCACGGGCAGATTGTTTCATTCAAACGACGCAAAGCAGCACGACATCCTGATGACGGCGGACGAATACGACCGTTACGGCAAACGCCTGCACGCGCTCGTCGAGAAAGGGTTTAAGGTGAATTTATTGAAGTGAGGTTTTATGCGAAAGATTTTTTACGCGGACATCCGCAAAGAATGGAAAAACGGGCGTATTGTCGCCGTTGAATTCAAAAATCCGGGCGATGTGCCAAAGCGGGCAATCGTTAAAGATTTGGTTCGCAAAGGAGAACAGGTTGATACGGCTTATGGAGTCGTGAAGCCTGATGCAATTTACAGTTTTGATGCGGTCGCTGAAGCGCAGCAATTTTTAGACGGGAAATAAATATGAAAGTAGCAAAAATCACAACGGCAAGCGGCGAGTTTTTTACCGATGATGTTTCGAATCTTGAAAAATTTTCAGACTCTTTGGTTGAAATAATTGAAATGAGCGATGAGGAGTACAAAGCGATTCCGGCTTCGCTCGATGCGAAAGAACTTTTCGATGGTACAGCCAAATGAGCAAAAGTCTCGACGAACTTAAAAATCATTACGGCGTGCGCCCGAAAATGTGCGAAAACTGCGCGTTTCGCATGGACAGTCCGGAAGTCGGCGATTTCGCCGCGCCCTTCGATGACATTGCGCCGCAACTCCAGGGCATCCTTTGCGCAATTGACGTGGCGGTCGAAGGCGACGGCGAATTCAAACCGTTTTTCTGTCATCAGGAAATGCCCACTTCGGACGGCGGCGCGACATTTCAACCGGAATTCTCAGATTTGCGCAGGCTGGTTGAATGGAGTCAACCAGCAGCAGAGCGACGAGCGGCGCGGTTCGAACGGGAAAAGGTTTTCGTCGGTTTTCAGAGTTTGGGACAGGGTAAGAAAGCAAAATTTATAAAGGAGAATTATGCAGTTTACGAAAATTGAGAACAATGCGGAAAACCGGATATTTATATCCATGCCTGAAGGTCAAGTCGAGCTGAAAGGCACATCAGAATTTATCACGAAATTGTTTAAGGAAATGTGCGAAGGCGAATATTTTCTTGCTTATCTTCGGTCAAATCTCGAAGGCATTACTGCCGAAGATATTGCCGATGAGATGCGTTCCGGAGGTTTTCCCGACGATGTCGTCAGCAATTTCGAGCAAACGGCGAAAGCAGCCGGCGTTGGCGCGGTGAATAAAAATGAATAGAGAAGAATTTATCGAGTTTATTTCAATCGACGAAACCGGTCATCATCCTTTTTATTTGATTGCCGAACAAGCAAACGATGAAATGGCGATGGTCGCGATGGATTTGAACGATGTGCATCTTGTCTATGCCTGGGTTCTTAAATACGTTCTCAATAATGCAAAAAAGATTTATTTCACAATGGACTTTCCGGCAGGCAAAGACATAAAAACGGATTTTGTAGCCGTGCATTTTAAGAAAAACGACGAGCCATGGGAAATACTGCTTCTGCCATATGACGAAAAAGGGAATCGGCTGCCGCGCATCACCGGCGGCGAAATGTTCGATGTTTTGCTGAAGCAATGCAGGGCGAACTGCACGCCGATGTTTAAGGTGTCAAGCAATTAAATTTTATGCAGTCTGATTTATGTGGGAGTGAAAAATTCAGTTTTCAGCTTTTCGACTCAAAACGTTATCGCGTAGTTTTGCGGCGCGAAATGACGGACGAGGAAATGAAGCGTTCAAACAGGCATTTTATCTCGTCGAGATGCCCGAATCTGCAATGGATAAAAGAGAATCAGTCGGCGGTTCGACGTTACAAAATTTCGAGAGGGGAAAATTAAGCCATGAGTTTAAAAATTAGCGTCGGTAAAAACTACAGTGCAGACGATTTTGAAGACATTGCCGAAATCAATTGGCTGAGAAACCCTTTCGGTTTACAGGCTGTCGTTGAAGCGAATGTCTTGGAGAAACATGACCCAACGCTTTGGGATGTTTGTAATCGATGGTCTTATGCTGAAGCAAAAAATATCGACCGGCTTTTATTTAAGGAAACAATCGACTGGTATGCGGAAAGATTCTACGCGCTTGAACAAATATATATTTTTTTTGGCAGCGAAAGAAGTCTGAAACAGTTTATTCCGACAGCTCAAAGCATCACTTTTCCGGCAAGATTTACAGTTGAAAGCATTGCTGAAGAATGCCATCTGGGACGAGTCGGCTCAACCTATGGTTATAAAAACTGGATGCGCGAGCTTCAGAAGATAGCAGAGATTTTGCAAAACCCCGAGACGGAATTTTATTGCACGAATTAACTTCATATGAGCAAACAGAGAACGCCGCGAGAGCAACGTTACATCGATGACCGAATAAAAGAACTGCACGGCGCGGTCAAACGCCGCCAAATGTTCCGCGATGGCGTGCGCCGCGACACGCTCGAAGACATTGTCGAAAAATACGGCGCGTGCGAAAAGATGTGCCACAACTGCGCTTTCCGTCCCGGCTCGGTCGAAGAGATTGCCGCGCGTGAAAGCTTAGATTCTCAGCTCTGGCGAGTTTTAAGTTTACTAGACGAAGCGGTCGAAGGCACAGGTCCGTTTGAGCCGTTCTTTTGTCATCAGGATATGCCGACGAACGACGGCGGGCATAATTTCCAGCCCGATTTGTCAGACGAAGGATTACCCGAAGGATTTCCGATTTGCGCCGGATGGCGCGCCGCAGTAATTCAGGCTAAACGATTCCAGGCTAACCTGGAGCTTTCAGAGCCGTGCGGCGACTCGGCTTCAACAGTCGAGCAATCCGGCGATACGAGATACGCGGACGCTATTTAAAGAATAGCTGTCCGCGTTTTTTATTGAGTAGAAAAAGAGAAGAGCGCTTCAAAAGCGCAAAAAAATTTTTGTTTTTGCAGGCGACGATTGCCTCCATGAGGCGACGCACTCTTTTTTTACCCAAGGTTTGAATAGCGAGAAAACGAACGAGCGCCGGGATGGGCGCGACCAGATTAAGTAAAAAATGAACTTTGCCGGTTTGGCGGAGCAATATTTTTTCGTCAGAACGATTTGCCGATTATGGCGAAACAATATTTTTGCGCGAAAGGGACTTTATTAATTAAATGAGCGACAAGAAACGTTCGAATTTTACGATGATGCCGAACATCGCCGACGAGCTTCTCAAATATGAGAAGGATATTGTCGGTTATCAAAGGCTGCTGCGCCACGTCGGAATGGGCAATGAATGGACAGCCGGAGTGCGCGAAAAAGCCGAAAAACTGAAAATGAGCACCGGACGGCTGACGAAATTCAAAAATCTTCTGGTCAATGTCGGTTTTATCAAAGTTGTTCCGGGCGACAGCGGCAGAGGCATTCCCGACACATGGATTGTTCTCGATATTTGGAATGTTAATAAGGAACATTTTTCGCGTTCACAAAACGAGACAGGTGATGAAAATTTTTTGCCTGAAAACGCTGAAACCTGTTCACCAAACGAGACTGATACCTGTTCACCAAACGAGACACAAGAAGATAAGAGTTTTTATGAGGAAGATTCTCAAGATTCTTTACAGGAGTTCGTCGAAACGACTCACTCCTCTTCCGCCGCAGGCGAAAGCGGCGAGCGTGTTTTTGAAAAAAATCCTGCCAAAAGCCGAAAACCAAAAACCAAAAACCAAAGGGGGAAATTCTCGAAGCGCAAAAACCGTGAAGCTTTCGCAAAGATTGCGGAAATCTGGCTGCTGAAGACTTCGCCTGCCGAGCGAAGCACGTTATCCGAGCGGGAGCGTGGGCAAATAAACCAGAATTTGCGGAAAATGCGGGTTGCCGGTTACGACACCGACCTTTTGCCGCTGTTCGTCGATTGGTGGCGGCAGACTTGGCGCGCCGGAGGCGAAGGCGCGCCGTATGAGCCGCCGAGACCGGAACAAATCGTCAGTTTTTGGAACGTGATGCTCGAATGGGCGCGCAGCGCGGGGAAAATTCGCGCGCCTGTTTCTGCGAAAGAAACGCTCAAAGCTCAGCTCATCAGCCCTGATGAATGGGGCGACCTTTTGCGGTATTGCCCGGATTGTTACGGTTTCGGCAGAGACATAACGCCCGGAAAAGGCTCGCCCTTTTGCGAGCATGAAAAAACCGACATCATTAGGGAAAAACTGGAG
This sequence comes from Pyrinomonadaceae bacterium, assembly GCA_049799955.1. Lineage (GTDB taxonomy): Bacteria > Acidobacteriota > Blastocatellia > Pyrinomonadales > Pyrinomonadaceae > JBGTFE01. The sequence continues at coordinate 48,043 of JBARIW010000153.1, read as the reverse complement.
ACTGCTGTTATCGAAGGCGATATTGCTCAGGATTTGTTCGAAAGATTTAAAAAATATTTGGAGGAAAAACAGGATGAATAAAAAAACTTACCGGAACATAAAACTCAAGCGAAATAAACGTCAGCGCACGGAAGAGCGCGAAAACCAAAAAATGCTGCGCGAGATAAAGCAGCGGCAAAATGTCGTGGTCAAACAGATGAAGGAAAGCCGCGTCGATTTTTTCAGCCGAAACGCAGGGCAAACCTCCGTCTGCGTTTTGTGCGATAAATTTATCTCATCGTTCGAGTTTTCCGAAAAACATTTTGTCGGTTTCGCGGCGGGCATAAACGATTATTTCGCGCACAAACATCATTATTTCGACATCAATTCGGGCAAACCCGTCGCCAATTCAAACGCGAATATTTACCGGACGGCAGAAATTATCCGCGAAAGGGAACTCGACGCACGGGCGGTGCCGGAACCGGCGGCAGAGAAATTTGTTGTCATCGACGAAGCGGACGAAATTTCGAAAGAGGTTTTCGATAATTTGTCGAAGCTCGAAGCCGTGGAAACCGATGCTCAGAAAAACACAGAACTTCTTAAAGAATGGGCGGCGGACGAAGAAATGGCGAAACGTGTAGTCAACAAATCGGGCGGAAGGTAAATTGCGATGGGCGACAGTGTTCTAATCAAAAATGGAAAATCTGTCGGCGTTCTCTGCACGCGCGGACTGCCCAAACGCAAGGCGTGCCGCTATTGCAGCCGGACGCACGAATTCCTTTGCGATTATCCGGTCAGCCAATTTAAGTCAGGAAAGAAAAAAGGCGAGTGGCGGACGTGCGATGAAAGATTATGCTTGCGGCACGCGCGTAAAGCAATTTCCGCAGACGTTCATTTCTGCCGTCGTCATTACGCGCTCGCGCTCGAAGCTTATAAAAGAAGATTAGCCAGGGCGAAGAAAATTTAATTATGGAAATTAGATTTGTCAGAAAAATTGAAGTGAAAGGCTTTAAGCATACGGACACGTCGGTTATCGTCGGCGTCGTTTGTCATCCGGGAAGCGGACTGTGGCAAACCTGGATAAGTCTGGATGGAAACGATGTCATACAGATGACGGCGCACATATCAATAATTGATGCATCGGAGACTCTCGACGAATTTAAAATCGCTTATGGGGAAGGGAAACTGGCAAGCGACGACCGCGCCAGCCGTTACATCGACAGCATGCTCACGGACGCATTTCCCGAGCTTTTGCCTGAGGCGAGTTTAGTCGAAATCGGCGCAGCAATCGATAGTTTGAAAATGTAGCTTCTCGTTTACACAAATGTCCTCTTTGTGTTAACCGTGCGAGGGTGTTTTAGTTTCCACAAATGTCCAGTTTGCGGAAACCAATCGGGTTTTGGATTTCAGGTTTTTGATTTTTGATTATTGCGATATTTACAGGCTGAAACGAAAAAATTATGGGACTTGCTGAAGACAGGCGAATTTTCGAGGAAAAGCTTAAAACGGGCAAAATAAAATCGACCGATTTGCGCGATGTGCGGCTTGTGTTAATGCAGCCGCCGGCGCCCTCTCCAAATCACTCGCCGGATGCCTCGCGCCCGGACTTAATCGCCCAGACAAATGCGGCGCGCATTTGGGCGCACAGCTCCACCAATTCAGACCTCGCGCGCGCATCCGATATTATTCGCGACAAGCTGCGCGTCGTCAGCGCGTTTATCGTTTATCTCGAAAAGGATCTGCTCGAAGCGTCGCCGCTCGATATTATGGCTTGGCAGGATTGGCTTGTCAGGACCAGAAATTTGAAAGCGCGGACAATTTATAACTACAGCTCTCATTTATCTTCGTTTTTTGAGTACTTACGGGAAATTAAAGTTTTCAGTAAATTCATAAAATTTAATCCTGTCCGCGCAGCGTTCCCGAAATGCCCGGAATCATATCAAACGCGCTCAAGCCGCGCGCTCTCCGATAAATCCTTAAAAGACCTTTGGCGCGTAATGGAAAAGGTAAAGCGCACTCGAAGCGTCATTGCGCTTCGGGATTATGCGATATTCCGGTTTTTTGCGGCGACCGGCGACCGGCGCGCTGAAATTATAAATTTGCAGGGATGCGACATCGAGCTTTTCAAAGGCGGTTTGATTTACTACCCGCGCTACAAGGGCGGAGCTTCATCGGGAAATACGATAAATGATAAAGAAGTCAGACACGCGCTGCTCGATTACATCACCGCTTCCGGTCGGCGCGAGAGGGAAGTTTTCGGGCTGGACGTTCCGGTTTGGCTGGCGCATGACCGCGCCGACGAGTATCGCGTAGATCCTGAAAATTATGTGCCGCGTGCTTTCCGCGAATTCGTCTCGCGAGAGGCTTTGATGAGAGCTGCAAAACGAACGGGCATGACGAGCCGCGCTTTCGCCTTCAGGATGAAAGTCTATGCCGAGCGCGCCGGCATTTATAATTTTCATCTTCACCAGTTCCGGCACACTTTCGCCCGGATTGTTGCCGAGGAAACGAAAAGCCTCGCGGAGGTTCAAAACGCGCTGAAGCATAAGAATGTGAAGACGACCAGGGCGTATGTGCAGAATATCGAGATTCGCGCCGATAATCATAGCGGGCGCATGAAGAAAAGAATTCGGAGAAAATAATGAATTAGAAAAACAATTAAAGTTTCTCCGAATTAGAAATATCGGAGATTTTCTTTTTCTTAAGCCGATTTATTTCGCCCTGCTTTTTCTTGAACGCAAGGTTGAGGCAGCCGGGTTTTTTGATAACTTTCGCCCTACTTTTTTATATTTTATCATTTGTTTTTCAACAAAATCCTTGGCGTGAGCGATTGCGTAAACATCTTCGAGCGATAGTTCGATTGTGTAAGTTTCGCGTTGAGGCTTGTCGGAAAGCGGCTCGAAGTTAAAAGTTTCTTCTACTACTCTTTGCGCGAACTTGTTAAAATTCTCTAGATTATTCATAATACATTCATTAATTGAACCAAGATGGAATTGAAATACAGATAAAGTTTCGCGTTGAGCTGAACTTTATATTTCATTTAATTGAACCAATGTGGAGAAGTTAAGGCTCATTTCTGAAAAGATTTGAGCCTTTTTGATTTAACTTGCAGTCGTCAAAAAACCTTGCGTATTGAAAGTCGGCTCGCCTTTTATAACAACTCTTTCGCCTACTTTGAAAACTTGTTTCGGAATCAAAGTATTGTTGTATTCGTAATAGCCTGTTTCGAGTAATTCAAAATTTTCAGCGTTGATTTTGCTATAATTATTTTCGTTGGAAATAATGTTTTCTGAAAATTCGTGCGATTCGATTTCAATATTTTGTCCTTGTAAAGTTTGAACTTGCATTGCTGTCTCCTTATTTTGCTAACTGTTCGACATCATTTTCATCAAATTGCGATATATTGCGACCTTCTTTTTTCAGCATCGGACTATTCAATGTCCAAAATTCCTGGTCATCGTTCCATTCCGCCGTCTCTTCCGCGCTTTCATAATAAGGTGTGTCGTCATAGGTCGTTTCGTTGTTGTAAACGCTTAGAATCGCGTCTTTATCCGATTCTGTAAATTGATAACCGTTCGCGGCTTCTTTAATATCTTCGTTTCCGACGAAGCCTAAGTTTCTTTCATCCCATTCTGATATAAAGATGATGCCCACTTTTTCATTGTTTACAAAAACTTCAGGATATGCGCCCGCACCTTTGTGGTTTTGTTTTCCTCTGATTTCTAATTCGATTCCGTTTGCGTTGATGGTTGTCATTTTATTTTCCTCTAAAGTTTTATTAGTCCGCTTCGGTTCAATTAAGTAACTCAAATCTTGAGTATGTCTAATTGTTGCATATTTAATTTGCAACGTCAAGCGGAAATGCAAAATAAATCGAAAATAATTCACTTGGCGTAAAATAAACTTGAGACGGCTGAAAAACGCCTACAGAGGATTCGATTCATTGCATAAATGACAGGGGACTTCTCTCAGGTTTGGTTAAAACAATCACCGGCACACAGGTTGCAATTCCTTTTATAAACGGATTTATCTGCGGCAGGGACAACACACCCATCGCGTCCGATAATGGAAATTATGTAATTGTTCTATCTAAAAGGTTTGTTGTTTTCCCGTTAGCTTATCAAATCCTGTCCTGATTCCTCAAACCGTAAATTCACGTTTTTGTCCTAAGTATTAAGTCTTGAGTATCAAGTTCGGTCCCGGCGTTTGTTCCTTCCGGTGTGTCGGCGGTCGTCAGCCTCGGCGAAATAAGTAAAAGTCTTAAAGCAGAAGACGAATTCGGTGAAAGAATAATAGCGGTGAAAAGTTAAAGGGAAAGTGAAAATAAGAAAAATAGAATAATCTTTAAAGCATTGAAGAGGTTGGAGTTACATTATCAGACGCGGTTATTTTTTGTTATGTTATATATATACTACTTCCGGATGTGGAAATAAAACTCTTGAAAGATCCGGCATTATTTTGTAATATCTTTCGATACCCTATTAATTTCAATAGCGGGTTTGTTTGTCCAAAGGCTTTTGATAGCTCGCGGAATTGTTTTCTAACCTTTATAGCGCTTTTGCCGGAACACTTCCAATTCCTTCAAAATGCAATCATTCGTTTAATTTTCGCATCAAAAGATGCTAGTGGCATAAATTTCCGCGCAGAGAGCACCCGCAATCGACCAACCAATCACCGGCGTCTTTGGCTTTTGAGCGAAAATACTTATGCCGTGAACTTTGCGGCTGGCTGATACTTTCAGCGGCGCAAACGCTCGTATAAATCAAAAGGGACAATTTAATATATGAAGATTCACCCGATTGCGGATTTGTTTCCGCTGATGGACGATGCCCGTTTCACTTCTTTTAAAGAGAATGTGCGGCAAAACGGGCAGATGGAAGATATTACCGTTTTCGAAGGCGTGCTGCTCGACGGTCGCCATCGATTGCGCGCCTGCCTCGAACTCGGGCTTGTGCCTGGCAGATGTGAGTGGGACGGCACCGGCGGCACGATCCAAAGTTTCATCGTCAGCAAAAATCTCGAAAGAAATCATCTTTCCGATGACGAGCGGGCGATTGTCGCGGCAAAAGTCGCTAATCTTCCGCAGGGAGTCAGCAAAGCAAACACGCCAAATGGCGGCTTTGTCTCGCAATCCGAAGCCGCTCGGTTATTTAACGTTTCAACGCGTTCGCTTCAGCGCGCCGTGAAAGTGGTCAAGGACGGCGTGCCGCTTCTTCAGGAAAAACTCGCCGCTAATGAATTTTCACTTTCCGAAGCCGCCTCGATTGCCGCCCTGCCGAAAGGCAAACAAATGCGTCGCATCCGGAAAGGGCGAACCGAAACAAAGAAAATTATTCTCAAGAAAAAAACCGATGCGCTGCGCCGAAGCAGCAATTCACTTTTGAACGATTTGCTGGAGCGTCCGCTGACGCAGGAAGAGTTTATTGCCGCAATGGATTTAATTGCCGAGCTCCAGCCTCCTTACAAACGCTATCTCGACGATGTGGTTAATGAAATCACGGAAGAAAATTTATCGGACGAAACACGAGAAGCCGTCGAGAGAGTTTTGCAGGCGACCGATTACGGTCATCAAACGCGAGCCAAAATAAGCGAGAAAACAAAAATTAAGGGCGCGCTTCTCGACCACGTTCTGACGCACTGCCTCGAATATAAGCTGCTGGAAATTTACCTGCAGGGCGGAAAAACAGACGGCGCGCGCGGCGCGAGAAATACCGGATATCGCCGACCGGGAACGAGTCTGGCGCATATCGCGGCAGAAGAAACTATTTCTGCGGTATCAGACGGCATTAATTTCGACGACGCTGAAAGCTTTAACGAAAAAACTGAAAAAATCATCAGGTCCCTGACGGACGTGCGTTATCAGTCGCCCCGTCATTTGTCGATTAGAACCGGAATTCCCGTTTCGGACGTTTTGCTTATCTGCCAGATGCATGAAGAAATCGATTTTCAGGAAGTCGGATCGACAAACGTTTTTTATCTGAAAATAAATGAGCCTTACGGAACGCTCTACAACAGCGGAGAAAATTCCTTCAGGTTGCGCGGCGAGGAAATGCCGCAGGCAGTAAGTGCGGAAGATTATTTCCCGGTACCCGGAACTGCGCCGAAACAATTAGACATCGTTCAGTAACATAATTGCCCCGCGTGCGTTCACTTTGAATAAGGAACGCACGCGGGGCAATTATGTTGAAAAGACATCTCACCGTCGGCGTCGATTGCGGAGAACATACCGCCATTGCCGTTTACGACATCCTTAAGAAGAAAATAATCCAAATGGAAACGACCGATTTTTTCGGCGCTTTCCGTATTTTTAAAACCCTGCCGAAAGAAAATATAACCGTCATCGTCGAGGTTCCCGCCGCTTTCGTTTACGCGAGAAACGATTTTCAAAAAGGAAGCGTGCGTGATTTGATGTGTTTTCACATGGGCGCAAACCGGCGCGAGGCGCAGCTGCTGGCAAAGGGTTTGCGGCTGTGGGAATACGACGTGCGCGAAGTTTTGCCAATCCGCGCGCGAAAGTGGACCGCCGACCAGATTCGCCGCGAACTCGGCATCACTGCCAGAACCAACCAGCACATCCGCGACGCGTGCCGTCTGGCTCTTTTCCACTCATCGATGCGCAATTTACAATAAATTTTCCAATTTTACTAATATCTCAAGCGAGGAAAAAAAATGACACAAGCAAACAGTTTTCCGCCGCGTCCACCATTTTCATATCCTTCCGGACAAAAAGTTCGGGAGATGTTCGGGCAGTTTCGTTATGAATTAACAGGCAATGGTTCGATCCAAATTCTCGACGGATGGGCAAACAAGAATATCGAAAAAGTTTACATCCCGCAGCTTGCCGGAGTGGAAGGCGCGCCCGCAGACTGCCGTGTTTACTTTCACCGGCGCGGCGTGCGCCAGCTCAAATTACTTTTTGAAGCGTGGGAACGCGCAGGACTCCTGCACTATATAAAATCATGGGGCGGCTCTTTTGTTCCGCGCCTGATACGCGGTGGTCGCTCGCTGTCGAATCACGCATATGGCTCGGCTTTCGATATTAACGCCGCCTGGAACGGTCTCGGCAGAGAACCGGCAAAAGGCGATAGAGAGGGCACGGTTTTTCCGCTCGTCCAGATAGCCAACGCTCACGGTTTTTACTGGGGCGGTCATTACAATTCGCGTCTCGACGGTATGCATTTCGAGCTTGCCGTACTCGACGTTTTTCCGCCGGTCGTATTTCCCCGTTTAGTGCCTCCCGCATTTTTCCACGAAGAAGAAGTAGAACATCTTACAGACGATATTTCCGCTAATGCGGCTCCGGTTTCAGTTCCCGCGAACAATCCGCAACCAATTCCGCCTTTTGCCACAGAATTTCCGCAAAATACTGCATTTCAGGCTGAAACCGAGTCGCAAACTAATTCTAAGCCGAATGGCGACGGCGCGGCGATGGGCGACGCGGCAGACGCTGCACCGCGCTTTTCGATAAATTACACCGATTATCTTCCACTCGCCATTGTTTGGCTCAAAAGAATTACAAAGATTAGCGCCATCGGCACATTCCTTTCAGGGCTTGGCATCACCGGCGCGAGCGCGGCTGGACTTCCCCTCAGCGCGAAAATCGCCGCCGCCGTCGTCATCGGTTTAATTATTATCAGCGTGCTTATAGTCGCCATCGCCGCGTTTATAGTCATCGGATTATTATTTTACAAGCTCGCGATGAAAATCTGGGAAGCTTACCAGCGCGGAAATCCGCGCCTTCAGAATATCGAGTTTTGCGCACGTAAGCCCGAAAATCTCAAATCCTGAATTTTATGAGCCGCATCAAGTGTTTCTTCCTCGAAGAGACGGAAAATGTATCAATCTTTGTTAGTACAAACGGCGACGGCAAAAGCCAGGGCGAATCTGTCGGCTTAACCTATCGGCGAACCGACACCGGAGAGGAATACGCAGATTTGCGCGATGTGCCGGTCGGCGCAATGTGGTTTGCCGATTGGTATGACGCGATGTTTGCCGCGCAGCTCGCGCACGTGCTCGTTGTCAAAACGCCGGGCGGCGACTGGATTGTCGATTCGCAAAGCGCGAACTGCGGACTTCCCGAAGACTACCTGCAGCAGACGCATCACTGCTGGATCATCGAAGGCGATCTGCCTAATATCACCGTCAGCAAAAACGGCAAAACCTGCGTCGCCGGCGCCGGTTCGATTCAGGCTGGAAGCTATCACGGATTTTTGCGCAACGGTTATCTGGAAGAATGCCAGTAAACTTCCCCGCCGACATTAAATTTTCCACTTTTGTTATTTTCACTACCGGTATGTAAAACCAATTTCTAAATAAACGAAAGGAAAAAGAAAAATGACAAAATTTAAATTTCTGCACATGTTTCTGCTGGCGAGTATTTTTCTCGCCTCATTTTGCGTCGCAATCCAGGCAAAGCAGGCTGCGCCGCAGCCGCCGGTTGAGCTGACCGTCTCCGAGCTTCTCAAGGGCATCGAATCCCGGAGCGAGAATCTGACATATATTTCGGAAACGGACGCGCCGGTGCACGCGTTTATTTCCGCCCGCACGGTTTCCGCGCTTTCGCACGACACGTTTATCGCCGCGACGAATAAGCCGCCGGTCGCCTATATCACCGACCAGTCATACCGGGACTTTTTCGCCCCGCAGATTAACCATAATGCAAATTTCCAGCAGCTAAAAGACTTTCTGGAAAATAATCTGACGAGCAAAATCGTTTATCGCGTCTGGCTGACAAATACCAGTTACGACCTGTTTGCCGTCGGCTTATTCCCAGCCGACGGCAACGGGAATTACTACATTGTCGGCGTGCAGAGCTACGGGGTCGCAACTTAAATTCTGCTCGCGAGCTCTAAAACTCCGAAAGACTTGGCACCCTGCGCGCCAGGTCTTATTTCAGTTATATTTTTCGAATATTTTTAGTTTTATTTTGAGGCAGATATGGCAGCCGTCGAGCAGAGATTAATCGAACAATCACAGCCTAAAATTTTTTCCACCTTCAATTTCGTGCAGGCTTTAATTGTCGTATGCATCGCCGTCGTATCAACTCTTGTTTCAGTCGGATTTTTCACCGGAGGATTAACTTCGCGCGTGTCCGCGCTCGAAGAAAGCAAAACGGAATTAAAACTAAAGCTCGATAAGATGGATGAAAAAATGGTCGATAAAGCTCAATACAGTATCGACCAGACTGACACAAAAGATACGCTCAAAGATATACGCGACGATGTTAAGGAACTGCGAAACGGAAGAAAATAAAGATTTCTGTTTCTATTTTCGCCGGAAAAACTTAAAATAAAATTACTCGTATATATCCGTCAGAGAGAGCGAAACGAATCAAATAAAAGCGGTGAGAGAATTTCTCTGTCGCTTCAGTTATATATACAAAAGCCCATGAAATTCGTTAGATTCGACACGACAATTTATTTAACCGATTCGCTTTGGCGGCGGATTGTCAAAAAGTTGCTGACTTTTCTATTTTTGCTGCTTTCATTTCTTATTTCACTCGCCATCGTATCCTTCCTTAATTATATATTCGAGACGGCGGTAGATTACAAAAATGTTTTTATCGTCATGGCATTTGTCCTGCTCACGGTATGGGGCAGCATCCGGACGAATTTTCCGACAACTGAGTCGAAACGTGATGCCGATAAAGATAAAATCGATTTCGATTACACGGAAGGCAAACATTTCTGATATATCAATATTTATCCTGCGCGCTTTCCGGCTTATCCATCCACTTCCCTTTTCCAAATCTTTCCGAAAACCCGCCAATACACAATAAATCACGTCTTTTCCTTAAAATTCATAACTGGAATATGCCCGAAGCAAAGTTACAGCTTATCCGACCGCGCCCGCCCGAGCTTCTCCTGGAGCCGTATGTCGGCATCGATTTTTTCGTGCCGGCGCCGGAACTCGAAGAATGGGCGCGGCTGGCGTTTTTGAGCGATGATTCCCCGCTTTTTAATGAGGATCATATTCATCTTTCGACAGCGCATATCGGCTATCTGTGGACGAACGTGCCGAACGAGAAAGCCGGTCAGATAATCGCCGCAACGTGCGAGATACCTTTTTTCCGAGGCAATGCGTGGCAGAAGCATCGCCAGATTATGCAGATGCAGGAATGGTTCGGCGATATTCCGGACGCGGTGATCACCTTCGACGCCAGGTTAGCCGACATCTGCTCGGATTTGCAGTTTTGCGGGCGCGCCGACCACGAGCTTTATCATATCCGGCACGCCGTTAATAAATTAGGTGAACCGCTTTTCGACGATGCCGGGCAGCCGAAGTTTGCGCCCAAAGGACACGACGTGGAAGAACACACAGGGATTATGCGCCGCTACGGTCCCGGCGGCTGCGCGGGCGATACTATCGCTTTTATCGAAGCGTCGATGAGAGCGCCGGAAATCGGCGAAATCGAGCTTATCGGCGTGTGCGGTTCGTGCTGAGGAAAAATTATGGATGAAGAATTGTCGGTTTTAATCGGAACCAGGCTGGAATTAATCGAACAGGACGATTTACTTGGCACGTTTACACTGACTTTCAAAACCGATGGCGGGAAACTCCTGAGAGTTTTGGTTAATACTTATTGCGGCGACGCTGCAATGGAGATTGTAAAGCAATGAAGTGCTGTTTATGCGGATATTGGCACGACGATGATTCTTCTTTGCAGACGCATATTAAAGATTTAATCGTTTGCCTGTGCTGTTACGACGATATGGACGATTTAACGAAAGTCGCTTATAACGCGTTCGTCGAAAACCTCATCCGGATGCTGCCTGATAAATCGGAAATTTATAAACACACTGGAATCGAGCCGTTTAATTTTGTTTTAGTAAATCGGAAAGTTTATGCCAAAAGGTAAATTAAAAAATGATGCGCAAATCTTTGTTGTCATGCAGCTTGCGATGTTCGAGAAAGCAACAATCGTAAGGGAGCAGCTTAAACAGATTCACGGTGTCGAGATAGAGCTTCCGGCAATTCTTCATTACGACATAAAAAGTCAGAAATTCCCCGAAAAATGGCGCGAGCTTTTTGTGAAAACGCGAGCGTCCTTTATCAAAGACACTTCTTCAATATGGATTTCTCACAAAGCCGTGCGCCTTTCAAAAATTCAAAGGATGTTTGAAACGGAAGAAAGCCAGCTCAGGCAGAATAAAAAATTCATGCGCGAATTGCTCGAACAGGCGGCGAAAGAATCGGGCGACGCTTACACCAATCGCCTTAAAATCGACGCGACTATTTCAAATAAAGAAAAAATCGCCAGAGCTTTTGGCAGACGATTAGAGGAAATTCCAGATGAGCGCCCCAAAGGTTAAAAAACTCACATGGGAAGAGATGTTCATTGAAGTGCAAAATCTTCCCGAAGATGAACAGGCGGAAGTTCTGGACGCGATTCTCGAAGAATACGGCGAAGTCCCTCAATCTGCAAGATTTCTGCCTTACCGATTCGACGCTGAAAGCTATATTGTCGATTGCCTCAAGTGGAAACCGTGGCGCGGCAGCGGCGCGGACAAGCCCGGTCAGGTCGAAATTATCGAAGCTTATAATCTCGCGCTGCTGCAGCAGTTTGAAAAACGCGATTTTGAAGCCGGGTTAATTAAAGAAGAAGACCTCATTCACTGGAAACCCGACACCGTCATTGAGAACTGGATTCGAATGGAAGCCGGGCATAACGTCGGAAAGACGAAAATCGAAACCGGTTTAATCTGTCATTTTTTCGATTGTTTCACGCCTTCGAGCGTACGCATGTACGCGCCTTCGTTCGATACGCTTTCCGATAACCTCTGGGAAGAGCTTTCGACCGATAGGGCAAACAACAATCTTCCGGGCAAAATTCACAAAACGATAAAAATCACGACCAATGACGAAAATCATTCGATAAAAGGTCGCGCCGTCTCGAACAGCAAAGGCAAAGGCTCGGCGAAAATTCAGGGCAAACACGGCGAGTTTCTGATGTTCGTTCTCGACGAAGCCGAAGGCTTGGACGATTTCGTGTTCGAGGCAATCGAGTCGATGGTCTCGGGCGGCATCTGCATCGTACTGATGGCTGCCAACCCGCAAACGCGCACGTCCAGATTTCATAAATTAAAAGACTCGTCGGAAGTCGCAAATTTTCGCATATCATGCATCAATCATCCGAACGTACGCGAAGGACGCGAGCTGGTCCCGAACGCCGTGCAGCGCTCATACGTGCGCGGAATGATTGAAAAACACTGCGAGGTAAAAGACGAGCACGACGAAGACCGCCTGACCTTTACGCTCGATTTTCCCGTCGTTACAAAGGACGGTATATACAGCGCGGGCTCGATTTTCGAGCCGAACGCCGAGTTTATGTGGCGCGTTCTGGGAATTGCGCCCTCCGACGTTGAAGATAATAAAGTTATTACCGTCGGCAGATATGAAGCGGCGAAAAAACGAACGGAAGTCTCCTGCACGCCGGATGACTACACGCGCGCGACGTTCGGCATCGATATTGCCCATATGGGAAAGGATTACGGCACGCTGTATGTGCGCTGGCGCAATGAAATCTGGCGGGCAAAACAATGGTTTCATCAGGATTCCAAGATGTATTTTCACGCGGTCAAAGACATCGCGCTCGATTTGAAAAAAAAGGGCGTGTCGAAAATTCACGTCCGCGTCGATGCCTGGAACAGCTCGGGACTTGTCGATACGCTCAAGCATAACCTGGAACTGCGCGAAGCGCTTTCCGAGTTCAAAGTCTTTATCGTGCATTTCGGCTCCGATGCTCGTGATAAGAAGGAATACGACAATTTAGTAACCGAAATGTATTTTCAGTCGAGCGAGACTTTGCGCGGCGTGCGTCTGATTAATCCGCCCGAAACTCTGGAATCGGATTTAACTTTGCGCGAATGGGAGCCGGTTAATCGCGATGGACGGGAACTAAAAATGCTTCAGCCAAAGAAATTGTTTAAAAAAGTTATCAAACGTTCCCCGGACGACGGCGACGGCTTCGTGCTCTGTGCTGCGCCTGATTTTATCTTTAAAACGGTCGAAGTAGCCGCTCCGCGCATCGTTCCGAAAGTCAGCCGCTGGAAATAGATTTTGTGGTAAATTATTCATTATGCGGCTTAGAACAATGCACAAACGCAAGAAACGGATTCTGCAAAAGAAACTCCGGCGGATTTGGACGATTGAGCATAACGGAATCAAATTCACATTATTGCAAAAAATAAAAAAAGAATTGCACCTCAAAGGAGTTTCAATTAACGGCACTGTTTTGCCGGTCAGCAAAATTAAAGGTTTTGAGCTGAGTGTAAATCACCCGCTGCCGAATTTGTCCGATACAGATGAAAATATTGAGAAACTTTACTTTCCATATCCTGGTCCCGAAGTTACGGTTCAGTTTGATGTTACAGACAAGGATATCGAAAAATTACTGAATATGTCCGGCGTTCGTCAATTTACCGAAGAAACGGACGACGGCTTGTTTAGGCATACGATAATCTGCGAAACCGAAGATTACAACATTCTTGAAAGTCAGGTAATCGAATAAATTACGATTCGTAATCGTATTCTGGATTTGCCTGTTTGATAAACTTCTTCAGATGCTTTTCTATTGCGTCCCACAGCGCCGACATCGGTTTAAGCTCTTCAGTCCAGTATTCGTCGTCGAGAAAATAAATTCTGCCTTCCCAGATTCCGCGCCAGCAAAATGAAAACTTAAATAAAATGCGGCAGGCATCATTTAACTCGTCGCACATACTGCCGTCGTGCGAGAGAATGTAAGACCATCCTCTATTTTCGTTTGTGCCGTTTTGGGACCAATATTGAATCGGATACGCTTTGCCTTCGATTAAAGTATTTTCGGGTCCGGTAAAATTGACGACAAAGGAATAACCTTCGACATCGAAAAAAAGCTGTTGTGTGCCGTTTTCCCGAAGATTAATTCTACGCAACCGCGCTTTATTCATAAAAGAATATTATCATCATCTTATAATGCTGCAACCGTTTGCGGGCTGAGCCAGAGACATTCCGTGCGTTTGGCGCCGCCCATCACCAGTGCTTCCCTTTCGACTCTCTGCCAGCCTTTGTCTTCAAAAAGCTCTCCGTAAATTTTCGACGGATAACCGCTTAAAATTACAAATCCCTGCAAAGAGTAAAGCAATTCTGCAAATTCACGGTGCGCATCGTTCGTCATTTCATGGGAATACGCTTTTGAGGTCGTTCGTGTCGAAAATACATACGGCGGGTCCAGATAAAAAAGCGTCTCCGGAGAATCCAGCTCTTTTATCAGCTTCAGCGCATCGCGATTTTCTATCTGCACCGACAAAAGACGCTTTGAAGCGTTTATTAAATTTTCGCGTCTGGCGTTCGGGTCGAAAAGCCTTTTGCCGTTCGTGTGTCGCCGCCAGCTTCCCCGGCAGGTGTTAAATTGCCCCGAAATGCTCATCCACAGCCGGAAGAAAAGTTTTCTTGCCAGTTCGACCGGCAAATCGGTTTCCGCTTCCGTCAGGCAGTATTCATATTCCATCCGCGCCCACGGCGTTAAATCGATATGCTCGATAAGCTCATCGGGACTGTCCCGAAGCACGCGAAAGAAATTCACGAGGCTGGAATTCAGATCGTTATAAGTTTCAAGAAGCGAAGGATCCTTGACCAATAAAATATTCGCCGCGCCGCCAAATGGCTCGACATAGTGTTTGTGTTCGGGAAAATAAGAAATTATCCACGAAGCGAGACGGAATTTGCTTCCATAATACTTTAAGACCGGATGTTTAACCGGATGTTCTAGTTTCATTTTAATTTGTAAGGTTTTTCGGAATTGGGATTTTCGGAATTGGATGACCCGAAGTTTTTAGACACTATCAAAATAAGACTCTGCTTACAATCCCTCTTCAGGAAATATCAGAAGTTTTCAAGTGTACTCAGATGTGGAAGCCTCAGAAGTGGGATTATCCCGACCGTTTTTCTTCGCTATATTGGCGGAATGATAACTGTAAATATAAAGGAAGCCGCAAAAAAAGTTGGAGTTGAATCTGCCTACAAATTCCAAAAGGTCTCGGGTTTTCCGATGGGAATGGCTTGGCGCATTTATCAAGGTGCGTGGAAGCGTATCGACCTTAAAACACTCAATATAATTTGCAAGTCTCTGAATTGTACGCCGAACGATGTTTTGACTTTCACTCCCGATTGAGATGAATGAAACAAAGCGCGGCTTAACTTAAGCCGCGCTTTGCAGATATGCCGGTCGTCGTGCTCTCGAATAATGACGGCTGCATCATTTCCCGAAATTGACGAGATAAATAAAAGATTCGGGCGAGATACGGTTCATCTGGCGACGCCGTGCTCGCGCAGAATTTCACAAAATTTATCGACTAGATTTCTCATATTATTTCTTGATTGAAAGACTCATTTTTTCTTTCTGGTTAGAAATTTCTTCAGGCGTAATAGATTTCAAATATTCCCTTTTTACATATCCCGAAAAGTAATCAGAAAATTTATTCCAGTCAATTTTCTTTCTTTGTAATATTTCAACATCAGTCAAGTTTCTTTTATACGCAAGTATTCCTAAATCAGAATAATAGGTGAAATTTATTGAGAATGTTATTTCCTTAACGTTACTCCTGATTTTTAGAAAATTATCGATTTGGTTGAATTCCGTTCCGACCCGCTCGCGCTGAAATTCGCTTTCCAAATAATATTCCGCGTAAATAATTCTGTCCTTAAACTTTATTGATGACAATCTGTGGTCGAAATACTTATCAATCCAGAAATTTATCTTTGAAGGCTTTACATCAACGATTATGCGTTTGTAAGTAAAAGGAGAATAGAGCGGCAATTTCATCTCAAAAACGGCAAAACAATCGTCGGGATAAATTTCAACTACCTCGTGGCGTGCCATCGACCGCAGACTGTCAAGATGAAAAACTTGTACATATTTTTGCCCGTAGGTTGTAATTTCCAGATGTTTCTCATTATCAATTATCAAGCCCATTCGCTCGCGCGTAAAATTCTGATAAATTTTTAGCCCGCGATATTGCCCCGCCCACTGAATTTCTGCCAAATCCCATATCTTGTCGCCGAATATCACTTTCATAAATTATTAAAAATCTCTCTCCAGCGTTCCGCGCCCGGCGATGTAATACCAACGATGATTTTGCTTGGCTGGCAGTCAGCTAAAACGCTGCCGAGCGCGTCCAGTTGAATTTTTTTGGCTTTATCATCAGGAGCCAACAAATAAAATTTAACGATATTGAAAATATTATAGATTTTATGCGGCTCAAGAACGTACTCGGTCTTTAGCTTTTCGATGATTAAACCTGCCAGTTCACCGACCGATAATTGAAAGGTCTGTTTTCCGAAGGTCTTCGGCTGTAAATTCGCAATCGCCTGCCGAATATCTTCGAGCGGCAGGCTGTTATCATTTGATGTCCAGTCAAAATCATTCATACCCCGCATTATAACCGACAAACATTAAATTCCCATTCTCCGCTAACCTCTTTCCTGCGATGGCGAAGAGTAAAAAAATTCTCAAAAAAACAGGCGAATTAGGACGCACCGGCTTGCCGATGTATGCCGGAAGAATCTACGACGAACCGCTGGCGAAGCTCACCGGCGACGGCTGGCGCAAAGCCGTGCGCGATATGCGCAACGACCCTGTAGTAGGCGCGATTCTATTTGCGATAAACATGCTCGCGCGTCAGGTTTCTTGGCAAATCGTTCCTTTTTCGTCGGATTTGGAAGACGAAAAAAACGCGCAGCTTGCCCGCGAAGCGATTTTCGACGACATGGAGCAGACGTGGCAGGAAACCGTCTCTGAAAGTCTGTCGATGCTCGAATGGGGCTGGTCGTGGCTGGAGATGTGCTACAAGCGCCGGGGCGGCGAAAGCCGGGATAAAACTAAAAATTCGCGCTTTTCGGATAATCTTGTCGGCTTTCGCAAATGGGCGATACGCGGTCAGGAATCGCTTTTTCGATGGGAGACGGACGAATTCGACGAAATTACCGGCATGACGCAGATGCCTGCGCCGGATTTTCGCGTCAGAACTATCCCGTTTGAAAAATCCTTGCATTTTCGAACCGGCTCGCATATGGGAAACCCGGAAGGACGCGCCATCCTGCGCACGGCATATCGCCCGTGGTTTATGCGCGCCAATATCGAGAATATCGAAGCGATGGCAATCGAGCGCGAGTTGAACGGCTTGCCGGTCGTCGATGTGCCTGCCGATTATTTTAAGAAAGACGCGCCGCAAGAGGAGAAAGACCTCATCTATTACGCGGAAAATCTTGTTCAAATCGTCCGCAACGATGAAGTAGCCGGAATCGTCGTTCCTGCCGTTTACGACGAAAACGGCAATCGCACTTTTGATTTTCGATTGCTCAGCTCCGACGGCAAGCGCGAAATCGATACCTCCGCGACCGTCAACCGCTACGACAATCGCATCGCGCTTTGCGTTCTCGCCGATTTTATATTTCTGGGCAGCAACAGCCCGAACGGCTCGCACGCGCTGATGGACGGCAAAAACGACGTTTTCTCAAACGCAATGAGCGCATATCTCGACGGCATCTGCGACACGGTCAACCGCCGCGCCATTCCCAAACTGATGAAGCTCAACGGGCGAAATCCGGCGCGCTCTCCTTATATGACTCACGGCAGCGTGCAGAAAATCAAGCTCGCCGAACTCGGCGAATATATTTCGAAGCTTTCCGGCGCACAAATTCAATTTAGCGAAACTGAGGCGAATCATCTCAAACGCCAGGCTGATATTCCGGTCGATGAAAAAAGCAAATCGGCTTCGAAGAGTCCCAAAAAAGAAAAGAAAAACAAGGACGAGGAAATTTAATTAATGACTCAGCAATTCAAAATAAAAAAATTTAACAGCTCGGTTATCGCCGCCTTTTTAAATACGACATGGGCAATCGACCCCACCTGGCTCGATAAAGCATGGGCGGTTTTAAATGGTGAAAATTTATCGTTTGATGCAAGCGAGCATGAGCAGTCGGTTTTAGGCGGGCTTGCCGGAGAGCGTCCGCAAGGGACGCGCTACACGGTCATTCCGTCGAATTCCCGCGTCGCCATTATCGAAATCTGGGGCGCGATTATGCCGCGCGCCAACTGGATTACCGAATATTCGGGCGGCACAAGCTCGGAACTTCTGGTCAGAGACATTAAGGCGGCAGCGGCTAACAACTTCATCGACGAAGTTCAATTTATCGTTCATTCGCCCGGCGGCGACATCGTCGGCGTAACGGAAGTAAACGACGCGATTTTAGAGCTGAACAAAACAAAAAAGACGACCGCTTATATCAAAGGAAACTGCGCGAGCGCGGCTTATTGGATTACTTCGGCGGTGCAACGCATCGTCGCCAACCGGACGGCGCAGGTCGGCTCAATCGGCGTTTATACCTGTTACCGCGATTACACGAAGGCGATGGAAATGGTCGGCGTGCGCGACATCATCATCACCAGCGAACAGTCGCCCGACAAAAATCCCGATCCTTCGACCGAGCACGGGTTTGAACTTGTAAAGGTTCGCGTAACCGACCTTTGCGACGAGTTTATTTTGGATATTTCCAAAAACCTGAAAGTGTCGGTCGAAACCGTTCAGGAAAATTTCGGCAAAGGCGACATGATGGTCGCCAAGAAAGCGAAAAAAGTCGGGATGGTTCACGCCATCGGGACATTCGACGAAGCAATTGCTCAAATCGCCGAAACCGATGGCTCTGACACAGCTCCCGATGATTCCTGCGCGCCTGAAGATGAAGCCAATTCCGCCGATTCCACAATAAATAATTCTTCTGCATTAAATTCTTCTTCGACGGCGGAAACCACTTTAAATTCCGCAAACAACCAAAATTTAAATAATGGAGAACTTATGAAAGACAAAGAAAAGAAAAACGCGGAAGAAAATATCGAGACGGCGAATGCTGTCGACGAAAGCGCTGCGCCTGCCGCGAAGGATAATCCCGATCCTTCGGCAAAGCCTGCCGAACCGGCGGCGCAGCAGTCAAGCGGCGAAACCGTCATTACTGCCGCTGAATATACGTCGATGAAGGCGGAAATCGCTTCGCTTAAAGCCGAAAATCTGAAGACCGACCTGACGGCAATCGCCGGAAAGTTTGCCGGTAAAACCGATGACCACGTCGCGCTGCTGACAGATTTATCAAGTGCTTTCGGACGCGATTCCGCGCAGGTGAAAAATTACATCACCCAGCAGACGGCACTGACGGCGCAACTCGAAGAATCGGCGCTGTTCGGCGAATCGGGCAAAACCGGCGCGACGGGCAATGATTCCTCGCCGCTCGCGCAATTAAACGCCAAAGCCGCCGAGATTATAACTCGCGACAAAACGACCAAAGCCAAGGCGTTTTCAACGGCGTGCAGCGAAAATCCCGCACTTTACGATGCCTACACCGCAAGAGAGGGAAAGTAAATCAGCTTTTTTTAAGGAATAAAATTTATACGCGGCGTGCGTCTTTACCGGCAAACGCCGCCAAAAGGAGAAAAAACAATGACTCAACCAGGAAGAACTTTAGGATGTTTACTCGCGCTGATTGCTTTTACCGACAAGGCTTTTCGTTTCGTTAAGTTTTCCGGCGGCGCGTTCACCACCTGCGCCGCGGGCGAGAGCGGCTTAGGCGTCATTCAGGACGAGCCGCTTGCCGACCAGCCGGGCAACATCATGCTTTCGGGCATCACGCTCGTCAAACTCGGCGGAACCGTTACGGCTAAAGACCCGATTGCATCCGACGCAAACGGCAAGGGCGTAAAGGCGGCAGCCGGTCAATTCGTTTTCGGCGAAGCGCTCGATTCGGGCGTTTCCGGTGATTTGATTCGCGTGCTTCTGAGGCATAACGAAAACGAAATCATCGTCGTCGAACGCGTCATGCCGGCGGTCGCCACCGCAACGGACGCGACAAACGCCGTTCACCGCGCACGAAAGGGAACGATAACGAGCGTTAAATACGTGGCGGCATCGACCATTACGGGAGCGAACACGAACAGCCGCACGTTCTCGCTGATTAACAAATCTACCGACGGCACGGGCACGACCGTGATTGCGACGAAGGCTTTCACATCCGGCGTCAACGCGACCGCGCAAATCGAAACCGACATCACCGTGTCGGTAACTGCCGCCGATTTGAACGTCTCCGAAGGCGACATTCTCGCCCTTTTGTCCGATTCAATCGGAACGGGCATCGCCGACCCAGGCGGTCTTTTAATCATCACCTACAAACGCCGCATTTCATAAAAAACGCGCGCATTCAATGAAGCAAAATTACGCGGCGGGAAAAAAACTTTCCCGCCGCACACAAAAGGAGTAAATAGAAAAACATGCAGCCAAACCACCAAAGAGTTCATATTGATGCGGCGCTCACGAATATCAGCGTGGCGTTTATGCAGGGCGAAGCCGACTATATCGCTAACCGGGTTTTCCCGATTATCCCGGTCGAAAAGGCTTCGGATTATTACTACGTTTTCGGAAAAGAAGCGTGGTTTACCGACGAAGCCAAGCCGCGCGCCGTCGGCTCGGAAGCGAATTCGGGCGGCTACGAGATTTCTTCCGACCGGTATTCGACCGTCGAATACGCGTTCCGTCATCCGGTTTACGACCGCGTGCGGCAAAACGCCGACAACCAGATTGATGTCGATAAAAACGGCATGAAGCTGTGCACGCGCAAAGGCTTGATTAAGTCGGAGCGTCTTTTTGTCAATTCGTTCTTCAAAACGGGCGTCTGGTCAACGGACATCGCCGGCGTCGCTTCGGGCGCAACCCCGGGCACGTCGGTCATCCACTGGTCGGATTATTCGTCAGGTTCGCCGATTAAGAACGTCGATAACGCCAGGGAAACCGTCCTCAAAGCGACCGGATATTTGCCGAACACGATGGTCATCGGCTTTGAAGGATTCAACGTTCTCAAAGAACACCCGATTGTCCTCGACAAAATCAAATATACGCAGAAGGGCGTTGTTACAGAAGACCTTCTCGCGCAGATTTTTGGAGTGGACAGATTCTTTGTCGCGAAATCCGTCGTCAACACGGCGGCGAAAGGTCAGACGATGACGGGCGCGTTCAATTTCGGCAAGAGCGTCTGGCTCGGCTACGTCAACCCTGACCCCAGCCCTGAAATGCCGTCGGCGGGCTACACGTTCGCGTGGACGGGCGTATCGGAAGGCTTGGGCGAAGAAGTCGGCGTGCGCCGCTACCGCGAGGAAGCGAAACGCTGCGACTGGTTCGAAATGGAAATGGCGCTCGACCTGAAAAAAGTCGCGGCAGAGCTCGGCTATTTCTTCAGCGAAATTTTCGCATAAAACGCGTCTCCCTCACCGCAAACAGGATTTCTCTCTCCATCGGATTTTCCGCAAGATGCTGAAAACGAGAGAAATCCTGTTTTTTTTAACTATTCACTATTCACATTTCACTATTCACATTTATGTCAAATTTTACACACAAAGTTCTGCGTCCTTTTCCCGCTATGACGCCGATGACCGTCGGAATGCTAATCGACGCATCTCTATGGGCAAACCGGATTGTGCTTGAAAATACCGGCTATATCGCGCCGCTTGAAATGGAAATCGGAGTCGATATCGGAAATGCTGAAGGCGATTCGGCAGCGTTCATCATTAATGGTGAAAACGCAAGCGCTGCGCGCTGGATTGTCGCCGCTGAAATGTCCGAACAGAGCGCCGCCGATGACGAAATTGAGCCAATCGTCGAAAGCGCTGCTGAAGCGCCGGAAGCGAAATCGAAAGCTTCCAAAACAAAATCGGAACGCGCGAAAGCGCCCGCAAAACCGAAAAAGAAATAAAAAATAAAATTATGTCTTTTTCATACGATTCGACACTGCTTAACCTTCCGCTCAATCACCTGCGTTTTCTCGTTCAGGACACTACCGACAAGGGACATTTTTTCGAAGACTCGGAAATCACCTTCGTCGCCGCCAGTGAGTCGAACATTAACCGCGC
Organism: Pyrinomonadaceae bacterium; assembly: GCA_049799955.1. GTDB lineage: Bacteria > Acidobacteriota > Blastocatellia > Pyrinomonadales > Pyrinomonadaceae > JBGTFE01. The sequence goes on along the minus strand of JBARIW010000153.1, from coordinate 26,139 downwards.
CGCCGCGCGCCTGTGCCGCACCGCTGCCGCCAAATTCGCGCAGATGCCGAGCTATGAAGATAAATTAAAGCTCGACTCTGACAACAAATCGAAAACCTACTCAAATCTCGCCAAAGAATACGACGCGAAAGCTGATAGAGACGAGGAAAGCTTAAATAATTCCGACTCGGAATCGGGTGGTATGAATATGCCGCAAATTCGCTCCTGCACAAAACCGACTTTTTCGCGCAAGCTTCATTTTTCGAGTTAAAGCTATGAACGAGAATTTTAGAATTTATTCAATCGGCGTCGTCTCGCAAATCACCTGCGGATTTTGCGGTCAGAGCGAAAGCTTTATCTCGGGGAAAATCGAAATCAAAATAAAGCAGTTTAAACGCGCGCACCAGCATACGCGCGGGCATTTCGTTAAAGCGAAATTCTGCGTAAATAAAATGCTCAATTCCCTTTCGACGGAGTTTGCATAAAGAAGATGAAAACCGAAACTGTTTCAGATAACGTCGATTTAATTCTCGCCCGCGCCTGCGCAACCGGCGACGCGTCGGCTCAGGAGAAAATCTATTCCGATTACCGCTCGAAAGTTTTCAGCGTTTGTCGCCGCTTTGTAAGCGACATCGAAACCGCCGAAGATTTGACGCAGGAAGTTTTTCTGCAAATCTATAAAAAAATTTCAAGTTTCAAAGGCGAATCAAAGCTCTCGACATGGATTCACCGCATCGCCGTCAACCAGTCCCTGATGCATCTGCGGCGCAGGAACATAATTTATTTCAAGTCGATTGACGAAATCGAGTCGCATCTTCTGCCGAGTGTTCCCGGAAGCGAAAACCGCCTGCGCCTGAATATCAATGATAAAATCCTGCTCGCGTCGATTATCAAGGAATTGCCGAAAGGCTATCGTAATGTCTTCGTCCTGCATGACATCGAAGGTTTTGAACACGAAGAAATTGCGCGTCTTTTAAATTGTTCTGTCGGGACGAGCAAATCTCAGCTTCACAAAGCGCGGCTAAAACTTCGGCAGTTAATCAATAAAAAAGCCAACCCGCGACTGTCTGGCTTCGCGCTCGAAGGCTAAAACTCTTCATGCCAAAAATCATCATCTTTTAGAATATAACCGCAAGACGGGCACTGGATGCCGCCGATTTTCCAATTTGCAATCCAGTCTCGCAAAGAAAATTTAGAATCGCAGGACGAGCAAAAATTCGGGAATCGTCGGAAAAATGCGTCTGCATCGAAATCGACTTTAAGCTTTATTTCAACTTTTTGATTGATATACAAATAGTCTTCCTGCGGTTTTTCCGTTTCCGGATACTCCGGCGATTGATTAGAAGGATTAACTTGATAATACGCCGACCGCCTGTTCAGGTAGCTGGTGTCATTATCATCTCTGAAAGTTAATCTCGCGCTGCTTCCGCGCATATATTTGAGATGTTCCTCGACAAGCTGCGGCGCGATTTTTACGAGTTCAGGCAAAGTTAAAAATCTCTGGTTCTGATTCCCTGCACGCCGTCGCTTCTCGATGCGCCTTTTTCTTTTGTGCATTGTGCGAAGTCTCATAACAAGTCCGAATTCTATCACTTTCACAATAAATCTTTCCCTTTCGTTAATCTCTAAATCGTGAATTACGCCGCGCTCACAAATTATTTAGCACTGCGCCTTCCCGAGTTCGTCGAAGACGCGATTGGCGCGGAAATAATAATCGAGCGCGAAATTCATTTTCCCGGCGCTACATTGACGCTTTTTGAATTCGCGCCGTCGGGCGAAATCGAACTTTTGTCGCTCGGACCTGAAGAAGTCTGGACCGTGCGACGAAGTCAGAAAGATGAAAACGGAAATGAGTCGAACGATTGGGAAATTGAAATAAGCGCTGCGGCTTCCGGCATGACTGCGGCAATAGCAAATAAAGCGGTTCTCGCCGCCTGCGGCGATTTCCGGTTTAAGGTCGATACGCCGGAATCTCCGGTCGGAAACAAGGGCTTCTGGAAACTGAGAGGCGAACTCGATTGATTGAACTAACGACAAATATTGAAAATAATTTGCCGGACATGCGGCGCGAGCTTCCGCGTTTTATACAAAATGAAACGCCGAAGGCTGGCGCGGCATTTTTCGATAATCTGCGCAAGGCTTCGAAAGGGCGAAAACTCTCCCGGAACAGTCGAAAACGCGCGCAGTCAGGTGAAAGCGGCATACAGGATGAATATCTGTCGAATATATTCGCTTCAAGCCTGGACTCTCAGCTTTATTCGAGCCTTCAGATTTCTCAAAGCAATTCCAATTCGGCGCTTTCCATCGCAGAAGGCGGCGTAGTTCAAATGCTGGAAAACGATTTATTCGAGGCTTTTGATTAATTATGTCAACAATCGTTTCAGACGAACAAATCAGAGCAATGCTCGAAACGAAGGTCAAAGCGGTCGTCGGCGTTCCGCCGCACACTGACGGCAAAGAGCCGAAGGTTTATCCATGGAACCCGCTCAAACCGCTCGGCGTCGATGAAAAGGAAAAGGCGCGTGTTCTCGGTGAATGGGCAAATCTTTTTCGATACACGGATGATAGCGGCGATGAACCGGTTGAAAAATTGTGCGGCGTCGTCATCAAGCGCGCTTCAATCGAGTCGAATTTGCGCGGCGACGGCTGCGAAGATTTTTTCCCCGTTTACGATTTTTGGGTTTTTTACGGTTTTCGTGTCGGCACCAGAACTTCAAACTCCGACATTGAATTTAACCGGATGATTGATTTGCTGCGGAGCGAATTTAACTCGGGCGAGAATGCCGGATTTCTTGAAATCGACGATGTTTTCGTGCCGCACAAAGGCTTACAGTTTCCGCCGCAGCTGACGCTGCTTCCCTGCGGAGAGACTTCCATGCATTTCGGAGCAGGATTTATTCAATTTGATTTTAGTAGTTAGGAGAAAAATTAATTTATGTCTTTGAAATTTTCAGACAAACGCATGTTGAGCCATGCTCACGGAACTTTTCGGGTAAGAAACACCGGTGAAGCCTTTGAGGTCTCGCCGGATATGGAAGCGTTTCTGCTTACGCGCACAATCGAGCTTGACGGCGAAACCATCCGGGTTTTCGTGAAAGTCGAAACGAATAAAAGCGAGCTTGACGAGGCATTTCCCCTGCGCGAGGAACTCGCCGAAAACAAAATTTTCACCCTTCACGAGGTCAAATCACTTGTTTTTGAAGACCACCTGCGGCTTAAAAATATCGGTCCCGCCGGTATCAAAAAAATCATCGATGCCGCTTCCGTTTTAAGCGAAGCATAAAACCCGCGCCCGAAAACCGAAATAAATCAATTAAGGAGCACTAAAGAAAAATGCCAACTGATAAATCACAAATAACCACATGGCGCGCACTGGTTCCGCAAGCCAGCTACGGCACTGAAAGCGCAAGCGGAGACGAAATGCGCCGCGTCGTGCAAAACACGCAGACGACTTTCGACGGCATCGGCGAGCCGGAGTTTGCCGACAATTCCGAATACGACACCGGCTCTGATGTAGCGGACGATACATGGATCGTAAAAAACAAATCAAGCGTAAATCTGCCGCAGGATTTTAATTTTCAGGACATCGGAATTGAGCTGATGGACGCTTTCGGAGCCTGTACTGACTCGACTTTAGGCTCTCTTTATAAACACGAATTTTTGATTCAGAATGTCGATACCTCGCGCCAGTATCCGCCGCGCACGATTCTCAAGCGATATGGCGGCATAAAAATCGTCATGATGCCGAATGGGATTTTGACGCAGCTTACAATCAGTTGGGGAAAGAGCGACAAAGTAAAAGTCCAGTCGCAGTATACCGGCAACGGCAGATACAAAATAAACCCTGCCGACTATTCAAAACCCGCGCTCGAAGCAGACCGCGAATATAGCTTCAGCCAGCAGGTTCGCTTTCAGGTTTTTGACGATACGGGCGGCACCAAACAGGTTAATACGTCAACCGCCGCCGGAAGCATCAGCGGCGCGGGCAATATCTCGGTAACGATTGCGTCAAATCTGCTTAAGTCAACTCTGGTTCTTTCCGTCGCCGTCGCTATGAGCGACACCGCCGCGCTCGTTGCCGGAAAAGTGCGCATCGCGCTTCTGAATAATCCGATAATCGCGCGTCATTTCTCCGTCAGCGGTTCATCTACGGCAATCGTTTTGACGGCACGTCTGAAAGCGGCAAACGATACTACTTTGAACATCGCGCTCGCCACCGGCACGGCGACGGGACTGACTGCCGCGCCGTCTTCCGTTAATACGACGCCCGGCGTCGCGCCTACTTCCCGCGCGGCATATTCGTGCGAAGTCGAAAGCGGCTCGCTCGCCATCAACAATCCCATTCAGGACGGCAATCGCGGCTGCGATGAATATCTCGTTGCAGACGACCCGAAAAGCGGACCGGTCGCATCGGAAGGACTTGTCGGAAAGCGTTCCTATATGGTCGATTTCACCTGCCGTCTTGAATCCGGCGATAAGATGCTCGACTGGCTCGTCGCCGGCAAGGAGCTTCGGTTTTATCACCGCCTTTTCGGAACTGACGGAAACGGCTTTTCGCTCATCACCGAGCATACAAACGCGAAAGTCGTCGGGGCTAAAGAAGAGGTGGATGGACAGTGGATTGTCGTGCGCGGAAAGCTGAACCTGCTCTCCGAGGACGGCGCAATTCCGCTTACTGCCGTTCTCATCAACGATATTGCCACTTATTCGGCGTAGATTTTTACGCATCGATGGATGCGTAAAACAAAGGCGGAGAGTTTTTCATAATCGGTTTCACTCTCCGCCTTCAAACTTAAAATTTCAAAACCGATTAAAATTTTTTAAGGATAAACCGATTATGAAAGAAAATAAAACACCAACCGAATTTAAACCCGCGAATTTTGAAGATTTAGTTTTTGACCAGCCCGCCGTCGAGTATGACGCAGACGTAGAGCAGGTCATTCCATTTCCCGTCGAGAAAAGAACTCCGAAAGGCGTTATCGAATCGCGCCTGGCGCACCGCATCAAAGCTTTCAAAGACGAACGATTTTTAGAAAGGGAAAGAGAATTTTTCGATAATGAAAAAAAGAGCGTCAAGTCGGTCGAACCGTCGAAAAAACTCTGGCGCGATTTATTTATCGAAGGTTACGGCTACGCAAAAGCAGATGATTTGGCGGGTTCGATACCGTTTAATCATCAAGTGAACGTTCTTTCGGGACTGAACCATATCGAACTGATTTCAGACAAGGACGAGAATATTCTCGAAGAAGAATTTCTTTTCGATGTCGAAGAAACGACCTGCCTTCGGTTTAATGTTTTGTACGGCGGAATCGCGCTCGATGAGTGGAAACAGTGGCTCTCGACTGGACATCTTCCGGTAAATCTTGAGCCGAATTTTACGGGAAATGTTTACCTGAAAGTGCTTTCGCTCATCAAAAGAGGCATCAGCCCGAGCGTCCAACTGGAAGTAAATTTCTATTACCGTTCGGCGACCGACGGCAATATCGAAGAATACGGATTGATTCGTCAGGGCAAGCCGCGTAAAGGCGTTTTTGCGTCCGCTGCCCGCGCTCAAGAGGAAACGCGTGCCGCGCGCCTGCTTGATCTATCGAAACAAGTAGAGGCGAAAACCGCAGGTTTCAAACAAAGAGTCCCGGCTCAGTTCCGGACGCACGCCGTTGAAACTTACATGCTGCTTCAGATTAACGAGTTGGGGAAGTCCTTAGCAAATTAAAGCCGAGAGTTTACGGCTTTGTCGCCCTGGAGTTCGGCAAAAGTAATTCTGTGGACGGACCCGGAATTTGTCCGGGCGAAAAGGCTTGCGAAAAATTTGCCGGTTCTCGCGGAACACAGGCGGAAAAGGAAGAAAAAATTTGCCGGAAATGCCCGGCGTTTCCGTCCAAATTCAGCCCCGAAAAATTTAAGCGCAATGAAACTCGTCTGAATGAAATTATCAACCGCGCAATCGAGCTTCGCCAGAAAAGAGATTCCGGCTTTGGCTTTTATCCTTCGATTGAGCCGGCAGCAATCGCGCGGACAATTCTGCTATTGGACGAAAACACAGCGACATTTGAACGAATACTGAAACTCGAATATCGTGAAATGCTTGGACTAATCGTTAAGAAACCCGGATTTTAAATTAATTGAAAACTCTCCGGGCTAAAGCCTTTGACGGAGATTCTTTGGAGTAATTATTGAGGTGAAATGATGCCAAATTATATTAAGGAAGCTATACAAAAAGTGACTGATATTCGCCTAGTCAAACGAAAATTAGCTTATGACCGTCACACTTTAGATTTTGCTATCAGAATGGGGCAGGTTGAAGCGGCGCGTCATTATGCAAAATGCGTTGTGTGGTGGGCGTTACGGTTACAGAAGCTAGAGAAAGGACAACCGCTTGAAAGCGCGGTTGCTGTGGATTCGATTCATCCCCTGCATAAATGACAGGGGACTTCTCTCAATTTGGTTAAAAGAGCAGTATCTAAAACTGCTCTTTTAATTAATTTAAAATTTAGCGTTTCTTCCTTCCTCATACATTTAATCAAGACATTAAAATCCACTTTTCAGCCACACTGTTTCTCGGTATGGCTAGAAGCGCTAAATTCATCATCGACGTAGCGGCGGGCGGCGGCACTTTCGCCGTCGTCAACAAACTTGCCGAAGGAATTGAAGATTTAACCGGCAAAGTCGTCGAACTCGGTGTTACGGGCGTCGGGCTTGCGGCTGATTTGCAGCAGACGACAAACGCGCTGGAAATTGCCGCCGGAAGCACGCGTCTAGCCCGAATGGAGCTTGCTGCTATCGACGAAACCGCTCGCAATACGCGCGGTCTCCGGCTCGAAGCTGCTGAAATCGGATATACCAGGCTTAGAAATCTCGGTTTTCAGGCTGACGCGTCCCGAAAATTAATCGCCGGTCTCGCCAAAGAAAAAATCATATCTTCCGCCGATGAACAGGCGGTCAGCCGCGTTATCGTCAATATCACCCAGCTTTCCGCCGGCTCGGTTCGCGCGTCTCAGGATATTAAAGAGATGATCCACGCCATGCCTTCACTGCGCGGTGTGTTTCAGGATGCTTTCGGCACAATCGACCCGAAACGAATAGGCAAGCTCTTCGCTGATAACCCGGACGAAGCGGTTGAAAAATTCGCGTCGGCAATGGAACGGGCAAAACAGCCCGCAACCGGTCTGAACGGAGCCATCGATAAATTAAAAGACGCCGGTATCGAGATGGGACGCGCGTTCGGCGAACCGATTCTCGATCCTCTGACCGAAGACGCGCAAAAACTGACCGGATTTGTCCGCGAGAATATGGACACATGGCGCAAATGGGGAGAAACCATTGCCGATGTCCTTCGTGGTGTCAGCTCTGAAGTCGGGGGCATGTCAAGCGGAGAAACAGGAGGTTTCTGGAAAACATTTTTCTCAATGCCAACGACCGAGGAAATGGAAGCCCGCCTTGAAGAGCTTCGAAAAATCGGAAGAGAAAAGGGTTTAACCACTGATAACACAGCAGAACAGACCTTACTATCCTTTTCTATATTTTTGAATGAAGGAATGGGCGAGCCTTTGCCGGTAAGACTAAATGCGGAAGGGAAAAAAATACGCGAAAAAGCCCTCTCCGACCAGCCTAAACTCAGTCTCGGACAGTTAAGACAGAACGACGACGCGGAATTCTCTAAAGAATCGGCGGCGAAAAATGAAGCTTTCTGGAAAAGTGAACAGCAAAAAGAAGAGGCTGCGCACAAAGCGGCACTCGAACTAAACGAGTCGTTTCGAAAAATCAATATCCAGCAATCCGACGGTTATTACAAGATTCTCGAAGCCCAGGCGAGTTCGCATCAGGATTATACTACCGCGCAGGAACTTGCGACGCTCCGGCGAGTATCGCAAATCCGCAGAAATGAGCTGGTTGCACAGTTTAATATTCAAAAGAAATATTTTGATGACCAGTATGCTCTGAACGTCGGTAACGAAGAGGCGATTCAAAAACTCAGAGTCGAGCGTACCTTAACCTTAGGAAAAATAAACGAGCAGATAAAATTAAATGAAATAAATATCCAAAAAGAAATTCAGCAAAAAGAAAAACAGATTTTTGAACAGCGCCGCGCCGCCGCCATCGAATTTAAGAATCTTTCCCTCCAAAGCTCTCAGTTCGGCACGGATAATCAGCTTTTCGAAGCGGAGCGCCTTTTAAGCTTGAGCGGCGGAACTGCCGGTTTCGATAAACTCAAAGCCGTAACCCAAGCCGGTTTTGAGCAGGTTCGCGCAATCACGCGCGAGCAATACGCGCTGCAACTTCAGGAAAAATCTTTAACCGAAGAGCAGATTGTCAACATCAAGAAAAAGGCTTTTCTTGATGAACAAAAATTAACCGAAGATAATCGCCGGAAAATTATCAAAATCGAGGAAGATAAATCCAAAACGATTCTGGGTAATATAGACAGATTCCGTACTCAGCAGCGCCGTCTGATTGGCGGCGACATTGACTCGGGCGGCTCATTTTTCAAAGATTTCCTGCTCGGCGGCGAAATGAGCGGCGGCGATTTTTCCAAACAGCTCGCATACGTCAATCAAACGCTCGAATCCCTCGATAAACTGACCCAGGCGGAAGTTCAGGCGCGCGCTGCGCGAAACGTCGCCATCAATGAAAATAAAGACCCGCTTGCCATCGTAAACACAGCCGAACTATGGGAAAAAGCCGATACTGCTTTAACAAAGTTTAAAGAAAACAATCCGAATTACGGTGGTTTTGAAGCTTATACTGGAATTCTCGACCAGTTAAACAAAAAGAATTACGAAACCATCGAAGGTTTTGAGAAATTACAAAAATCACTTGTATTTAGTGATTTTTATAAAGAATTTATCGATATCAATCAAGAATTGTCTGACCTTTACGAAAAACGCGGAAAAGCAGTCCTAACAGACCCGACAAACAAAATTTTGCTTGACTCCATAGATGATTCGATTGATCTGAAGTTAAAAGCGCTCGCCGGTGTAAAAGCCTCAATCGCTTCGGCACAACAAGCAATTACCAAAAACTCGATTACGGGAACTCAGGACTATATTGCCAATACGAGTCCGTATGAAAAAGCAAGAATTGTTTACTTAGCGAATCAGCAAATCTGGCAAAGCAATAAAGAAACATGGCAGAACATAATCGCGCTTGAATCCGGCTACTATAAAAACTCAGAAAACTGGGAATTGCGCCAAAAGCAAGTAAAATTAGAGGCAATCCGCGAAGTCTGGGAAGCTGACAAAAAAGCAATCGAAGAGCGAATACGCGCACAGGTAAAACTTGACGACGCTAATAATCTACACAGCGGGCAAATAAAAGCGCGTGTTCTAGGTCATTTAGCTGAACAAAAATCTTTATCGGAAACAATCGGGGATGAAATTATTTCCGTTTACGATAAAGCCACATCCGGCATCGATAAATTACTAGATAAGGCGATGCTCGGTAAAATTCCGATTTTGGGCGGCGTGGTAAAACATTACGCACAATCTGCTTTATCTTCCATTACGCGCAACATTTTAGGAGATTTCGGCGGGATTGCCGACAAACTTGAAAGTACGGGCGACCCGAAACTGGACGAATCCAAAAAGCAAAGCGCGTATTTAAAACAAATCGAACAAAATACTCGCGGCGGCGCGGCGGGCGCACATTCTATTTCAATCGGCGGCGTAAGCATACCAGTACCGAAACTTCCATTCGGCTTAGGTTCGGTTTTCCAAAACGCGGTTTTCGGCGGCGGTCAAAATTCAGGTTTGTTTTCCGGCAATCAAGGCGGCGGGATTTTTTCCCTTGCCGCTCACGTTCCAAAATTACTTGGAATCGGCACGGGTATCGGTTCGGCAGCCATACACGCGGCGGCTGCGCCCGCGCTCGGTTCACTGTTCGGCGCGGGCGCGGCAGGACTCGGCGGCGCGGCGTTAGGTGCAGGGCTTGGCGGCGGAACGGCGGCGGCAGGAGCATCGGCGGCGGCAGGTTTAACCGCAGGTGGAAGCGCCGGCTTGATTGCTTTGGCGAGTAATCCGTTTACGATTGCGGCGGCTGTTGGTATCGGCGGCATCCTGCTTGCGCGGCATTTCGGTTTGTTTGGCGAATCGGCTGAAAAGAAACTGAAAAAAGCTGCTCAATCCGCTTTCGGCGTAAACGTCAAAGATAAAAATGTTCTCAAGCAGTTAAAAGCCATCGGCGAAAGCTCGTTCGGTAAAGGTCAGGCAGGCAAACGCGCATCTGATGTCGTCCAGCTCGAACAATCGAAAAATCTGCTCCGCGAATATGCAGAGCAGACGGGGCAATCTAGCGATAAGCTCGACGGCGACGAATTTTTCAGCGAATCGAACCCGAATAATCAATATACGAGCGCGCCGGTTTCGTTGACTTCGAAGATTCGTTCTTCCTATTCCGACTCGGCAGACGCCAGCGCGATTTCGGCGAGCGTGTCCGCATCGAGAAGTTCGTCGAACAGCGACGGCGCGATGGTCAGGCAATTGATGCAGATGGTTAATGACATGACGGAAATGGTCGGAGAATTTACGGGCAGAGTCAAAGGCATGTCGCCGGGTGAAGTGCTGGCAATCGGCGCAAACGATAATCCGGGCGCGATTGCCGACGCATACGAAGGTGAGCTCGATAAAAATCCGCATCGCTCTGACAATTTCAGGAGATTAACAAACAGCTAATGGCAATTCTGGAATATTACAAAGGATATGAAATTCTGCCGTTTTGCGGCGGAATTCTCCGTCGCGGCGGCGGTCTCGCCGAATTTCGTGCAAATTTGGGCGATGCTTATCGCATGCAGGCGCAGTACGGCGCCGATACCGGCGTGCGCAACTGGACCTTGAGCTTTGAAAACATTCACGCGACGCTGACGAAACAATCGGTCGAAATTGACGGAACGCTCGTGCACGCCTCGGACTATCTCTGGGATTTGTTTTTTCGCTCGAAACGAGAAGGCACACCGTTCATTGTCCGCGACGATAACGGGCAGTATTACCTGGCTGAATTTGCGGAATCGGAAATCTCGTTTACCAGAAAGCTCGTCAAAGCTTATCAGACTTCGCTCAATTTAACGCAGGTCAGGCTTCCCGGAGTTTCCGTTTTCCGTCCCGAACTGCTCGGTTTCTGGGGATGGTACACCGACGTTACCAATACTTTCACAAGTTCGGGCTGGGCTGATTCGTCGGGCAGCGGGCATAACCTCGTGCCGTCGAATGCGCCGACCGCGCCGACCATCGATGTTGACCCGTATGGTTCGACCGATTTGGATGTATTGAAATTTCACCCGACGGGCTCTCTCGGCGATTATCTGAAATACGCCGCGCCCGTGCTCGTCAAGCAGATATTTATCCTGATGAAGATGCGCGAAGCATCTTTTTCAACGCAAGGCGGCGTTATTTCGGGTAACGGCACGACCGACCCCATTCTTGTCGGCGCGAACACGACGACGAAGTTTTTTAATTTCGGGCGCGCCGCTTCCCTGTTCTCATATCGTTTCGAGAAAAACTCTGTGAAATATGAGGAAACCGACCAGCAGGCGCCGATGAATCAATACGGGCTTGTTTACTTGAAAGCGGGCGGCGATGCGATGCCGCTGAATGAGCTTCGAATCGGCATCGACGGCACGGATGTCGCTCGCTTTGCAAAAATGAACGTCGGCGAGATTGCCGTCAAAGCCGATACGCATATCCGCGACGAGCTTGTTCGTGAATATATCGAGCACGTCCAGACCATTTGGGATTATTGATTTTTGTTAAGAGTGAGCGGCAATTCACGCAAAGATAAAAATTCAGCCCTTTTCGACGGCGGCATTTTATCCAGCTTGGCATAAAAACAGGTAAAAATATGTCCGTGAATTTTCGAAGGGGCAAAATAAATCTTATTGCACCCGCACGAAAAATCTAATAGCGGATTCGCATCATAAAAAATTTTAAGCGCATTTTGCAGCCGTTCGAGCAGCAATTCACGCTCATTTTCCTGTGCGGCTTTATAAATCTCAATTTGTTTTCGCAGTCTGCTTTGCAGCTCCTCCCGACTTTCCACATTAATTTCCAAAGTCATAGGAAAATTCTAGCAGAATTATGCCTATCGACCCGACAAAACTCGCCAAACTTCAGGAAATCTCACGAACCGGAAAACCGAAGGTGTGCGAAGTCTTACGCGTCAAGTGGACACAGGACATCACAAAATATTACGCGACCAGCGCCTTCGACCGTGTTCCGCCTTTCACCGACATAAAAAACTATCTGGGCGGCGAGCACGTCGATGCAAGGCTCGTTCAATCCGGTTTTCATTCATTCGAGCTTGCCCCCGATTTAACGACGGAAGAAATTCCGCTGACTTTCGCCGACGCGGACGAAGCGGTCAATGACCTGTTCGAAGCTCACGGCGGAAACGTCAAAGCGACGCTCTGTTATTTCTATCCGGATTGCGATTTGTTTCTTGAAGTCTGGTGGGGCGTACTTAATGAGCCGGAGCTGTCCGTGCTCGGCGTGCTGCAAACGACGGCTTCGAACGGTTTTCGCTCGCGCGAGGAAATTATCCCGTCGCGCCTGCGCTCTTCCGAAGAATGCAGCTCTATTTTCGGCGGCGAGACCGAATCTTTGACGGAATATCGCGGCATCGGCTGCCTTTATAATCTCCAGCACGACGGCGGCACAATCGGAAATCTCGACCCGGACGGAAATCCATATACTTCATGCCCGAAAGACCTTGCCGGATGCACGGCGCGCGGAATGACCGATTACCGGATGGTTTTTCCCACGTCGGTCGCGCCCGTCGTCTCCGACCCGCGCAATCCGGGCTATCTCGCTTCGACAAAAGGCAACGCCGACCGGCTGACTAATCCGATTCGCGTCATCGCCGGGATAAAAACCGTACGTGATTTGCCTATTCTCCTGTTTCGCAACGAAAACACGGCGTCCGACCCGAACCACAGCTGGGTGCGGCTGATTGCCGAAGTCGGCGAAGGTCCGATGGAGGCAATCGACCAGGTAAAAATCTCGCTCGGCACGGACGCGGCGGCAAGCCTGCAATACCTGATAACCCGTAAAGGCGATTACGCGCAAGCCGGGACGAACTACGGCGGCGCGGGCAATTATTCGTGCACGGCTGTTTTGCAGCATGTTCTCGGCTACGTTCCGGCAAACACGCCGCAGTCGTTCGTAACGGCGTCGTGCCGCGCGAAAGGCTATAAAGAGGTCAGAGTTTATTCGGACGAGACGACCTACGCCGAGCAGTGGGAAAATAATCGCGTCTGGTGGCTGCTCTGTCTTTACACGAATCTTCGTTTCGGTTCGGGCTATTCGTATTCGATTTTCGATATTCAGTCGTTTATCGCGGCGGCTGAGTGGACCGCGCAGTATGTCAGGTTTACTGCCGTAAGAGCCGACGGTTCGACGGTAAACTACGACCATTATCGATCGAAATTCGACGCCGTGCTCGAAGGCAGGCAGACGCAGGAGCAGATTATCGACATCTGCCGCTCGGGACGACTCAGCGTTCCTTTCCAGAGCGAAGGAAAATACACGATTACGCCGCTCAAGAAATGGGATGATTTGGAGACGTGCCGCGTCTTTACCGACAAAGGACCGAATCGAAATATTGTTTTCTTCGACGGCGAAGGCGAAAATACGGGGCGGCTGCCGATTCAAAGCATCAGGCTATCCAAAACTCCGAATTCCAAGCTCGTCAATCACATCACTTTGAAGTACGAGGACGGCTCGAAAAACGACCGCGAAGTAACTCTTACGGTTGATGATAAGGTGCAGAAGAAAAAAGCCGCGCGCGTTCTCGGCGATGTCGCCAAAAAAATTCAGAAAACCTTTGTCGCTTTCGGCGTGCGCGTGCGCGGCGAAGCCGTCAAGCTCGGGCAGGCATTGCTTGATTTGGGCGAATTCGACACCGGCGGAATAAAAAACAACCAGAAGGCGGAGTTTACCGTGATTTTCGAGCAGGCACTGGGACTCAAGCGCGAGGAAGTGATAAAGCTCGAATCGAATCGCCTGAAAAACTCCCCGTTCGAATATTTCCGCGTCAAAAAAATGCGAAAGGCGAGTAATCACCTTGTAACGATTACCGCGCAGGCTTACCCCGTGGACTATTACGAAACGTTCGAAACGGAAATCGAGCCGCCCGAGCCGCCGACCGAGCCGCCCGGCGGCGGCGACGGACCCGTCTGCCGCACGACTTTAGGCACAATCGAATACGAAGCGGGAGTTTTCCGTATCCCTATCGGTCCCTGTTAACCAAATGCCGATTTCTTATTTCCAGGGTTTTGATATTGTCAGGCGCGACGCGGGCGGCGTCGTGATTCCGCTTGCCATGCAGGACGTTACCTTGAGCGACGGCGGAATGCTGGAAAGCACGGAATCGAGCGGAGCAGGCGGGCGTCTGGAAAGCGCTGCGCTGTCGGTCGCCGCCGGAACGCTGATTACTTTTTCGGTTGACGGCTATCCGGATGTATTCGAGCGCGTAACGCAAGCCACCGAGGAGCTTGCGGAAATCGAGCATAAAATGGGGACGTTTTTTGCCGAAGACCTGATGGCTGCCGAAGAAAGCGTTTCGGTTGACCTTTATATTAAGGATTTGACGACCGGCGACGCCAAACCGCAATATCTTGCTTCGGGCAAACCCGATTCAATCGTCGAAGTCGCTTATGAAGTCGCCAATCCGAAAAACGTGCGCATTATTCTCGTCTCCCGCGACGTAAAAGGCAGGTCATCCGATTTGGATTTGGATTCCGCCGAATTTCAGGACATCGAAATCGGTCCCGATTTTACTGCCGTAATGGGCGACGCGATTTACGGAGCAAACGCTGCGCGTTTTCTGGTTACGGGACCGGGCGGAGAACTCAACCAGTCGCCTCTCGTGGGAGCTTCGCAGTCGGTCAGGCGCAACAGCGCGGATACGGCTTTTGAAGTTTTCACCGTCGGCGCGCTCGCTTCCCTTTCAACTGTTAATAACTCGAATTGGTCAGGCACGCAGCTCTCGATCGGGAACGGCGGTTCGGGGCAAACCAGCGCGAACGCCGCGCTCAACGCGTTTCTGCCCTCGCAGTCTGGAAATTCCGCAAAATTTCTGAAAACCGGCGGAACCAACACGAGCTGGGATTACGCGATGAAAATCGGCGATTTGGTCAGCGGCGCGACGGCAAATCGGGTTCCCTTTATCGACGGCAGCGGAAATCTCGCGCAAAGCGCGAATTTAACGTTTGACGGCACGACCTTCAAGGGCAATAGAATCGCGCCTTTAGGCTCGACGGCTTACCTCGTGGACGGATTCAATCACGGCATTGACACCGTTTTTAACAATGGGGCTATTTTTCGAACTTCCGAAACTTCTCAAATCGGCACAAACGACGTATTTTTCCAGCTCATTCCGCCGACGACGGCTGGCTTTGGCGTTATCGAATCTTATCTCGCCGCAGCGATGGTCGTCGGCACACAGAATTCCGCGCAGCCTGTGATTATCGCGCCCGGTCGCTCGCTCGATTTAATCAGGGGAACATCCGGCGGATTGCTTATCGGCACGGGCGCGGCAAGCGTTCTCGGCGCGTTATCGCGCACGGCGGCTCGCGCGATGGAGATTGAAGGCGGTTCCGCAGACTGGCATTTCCGCATCGGCAACGGCGCGGGAAGCGCCGATTATACTTATGACTTCGGCAGAAATTATTCAAACGGATTTTGTTACTTTAAAGGCAATCAATCGGGCGCGAGCGGCTTTGTGTTTTCCGGCAACGAGTCCGGCGTGAACGTTGAGATAGCGCGGCTCTCCGCAAGCGGTTTGACACTTGCGGACGGGAAGGATTTTATCATCGGAACATCGACCGGAACGAAGTTCGGGCAAAGCACAAGTAAATGGTCATTCGGCGGCGCGACGCCGTCCGCTTCGGACACGGGCTGGAGCGTAATCAATCATTCGACCTTCAAATCTTTCGATGCCTCATCGGACGGTTTGCCCGAGCTGATAGATTTTGTCTGCACGCTCGCCGAAAAACTTTTAGCGAAAGGAATAATTAAAGCTTAAAATGCATATATAAAAATATGGTAAAAGAGAAAAAACTATCGAATTTTGAAAAAAAATATTTTAAGAAGATTTTCGGCGAGCTCCAGCAGTCAGCCTCGGTTGTTCAAGACGCCCAAAATGCGCTGGCGGCGGCGGAAACTGATTTTAATGAAAAAAAATCTTTTATTTCGGGATTTATGAAAGAAAAACAGTTGAAATATAATCTGCCCGATAATACGCAAATCACGCCGGAAGGCGAGCTTGTTCTGCCTGAAGAAAAATCAATTAAAATTTCCCCGCCTTAAAAAAGAGCGGAGATTTATTTCATCTCCGCTTCGGCTTTTTTCCTATCCCGCCAAATTGTCGCCCTGGATGGCGTATCGCTTCGTTTTCTTCCGCCTAGTCTGCGCGATTCGCTCCAACTGTGATGCTCGCGTATCATTGCGCCCGCCGCGATTCGTTCAACTATTTCGAGTTCCGCGCCCGATTCTATTTTTTCGGCTAAATCGAGCGCGGTGATTTCTTTTATTACTTCGCTCACATGTCCTCCCAAAATCCGATTGCGTAATCTAATTTACTATGACTGTTACCGAGCGCGTCCGTCCAAGCTTCGCCATTCCAAACAAAACGCGCGCTGTCCGTATGCACGTATTCGCCTTTTGCATTGCCGAGAGCTTCCCGTGCCCGCCATTTTTGACTCTCTGTCAAAGGCTCGATTTCTTCCGGCTCGCCGCAAAGAAACTCAATACTTAAATCTTCCGCCGCCGCCGATTCCAGTCTGTCGGCTAATTCTGGATGCGCGAGTTTTGTTCGTTCCAGAGCTTCGCGGATGCCGACGCTTTCGGCTAACATCAGCATCGGAAAGAAAATGTCGTTGAACTCAGCGTCGGTCATATTGTTTAATTTGTTTTCCATATCTTACAAATGCGGAAAAACTGGAAAAGCGGAAAAATTTTGAAAATAATTTGGAGGCAAGCGTGGAAATTACGAGCTTCAGCCATTTTCATTTCGGCTAAGTTCCGCTTCAATGAGACCACGCTTGCCGTAAAAGCCGCTTATGTTACGCGGGCAAAAGTTGGAGAGTCGGCGAGCGGAACGGATGACAAATCCGGCTTTGCGTCTTAAGCAGAGGTTAGCGGAGTCCGTCGCCGACTCATAGAGTTATGCTCTTCGCGCCGCAAACCAGTGCGCGCCCGTCGCAGGAAAAGAATCGAATCCGGCTATCTCGCCGAGAGAAGCGATTTCTTCGCTCGTCGCCTCGCGCTGCCATCCCGCATAATCCTTGCCGAGAATAAATGTTTTGCCCTCTGTCGTTACAAGAAGAATGTTGCCGCCGAAGCTGGCTCTTTTTTCGCGGATGTTCACCCGCGTAATCAAGCCAAGCATTTCCGCGCCCTGCTGACCTCTGAGCGCGCCGCCAAGTTCAGACATTTTACGAGAAAAGCCGGTTTCCTTTTCCCACGCGGCAATCATTCTCGCGTGAGTTTCGACCGATGACGCTCTGGCAATCACCTGTCCTGTAACAATCGAGCGTTTGCCGACCGATTCCAACAAATGCTCCGTTCCGCGTTCTGCATAGAGAGGAGTATTTTCTTCTTGCGCTTCCGGTTTTTCTTCTGTCTCACCGCGCAGTTCTGCAATTCGTCCCAACACTGCTGCGTTGCGTTCTCTGAGTATCTGTGTCGTTTTCTCGGTAATCTCGACCGTTGCGACCCGAATATCTTCAAAATCCAAATCGTAACGGAATTCGTCAGTCATCTCTGCAATCTTGTTTGCGCGATCTTCGGAGATGTGCGCCCATTTCAGCTCGCTGTCTTTTTCCCACACCAATCGAAAGCCGTTGTCTTCAGAATTTCCGCCGATTTGGTACAGCCCCGGCTCGGTGATTTCCACGGTCAGCGACAGTGCCCTGCCTTTGCCGCTGTACTCTTTTTCGCCGTTTACGAATTCGCGGTCAAAGCCGTATTGCAATGATTTGCCGTTAGTTTTAGCGACCCAAGTTTTGTCGTTGTATTTATTGCTGAATTTCCAGGTAATTGTCGTCATTGTCTTTTTTCTCCCTGCGTTTATTTTCCAACTTTTTTGCCGATGCTTTTCCGAGATTTCCAAGTCTTTTAGGAATTTTCAACTCGTTTTCCTCATCAACAAATACAATGTATCATATCTAGTTTTGAAACACAAGCTAAATTTTACGAATTATAAAATAATCTCAATTTTGATTTTTTTATTCGGCATAATTTCTTCCTTTAATAATCTTCCGGCAGCATCAATGTGCAGCCGCCGGTTTCGTTCGGCACGAGCCAGAGATTTACATTGCCATGCCGCGCGTCCGGCTCGAAAATTCCCCACGCGTCCGCGCCTTTCCGGTCTTTCCGGCAATTTTCGGCGATAAATTGAAGATGATTTTTGACGATATTCTCGTTTCCCTCTTGAACTTCAAGCGCAAGTCCGGCGTTTGCCGTCGCGCGATTGATAACTAACCCGTTAAATTTGACACCGAAAAATGTAAAATCCAAAAGCGTTCCGTCTTCGAGCGCGTCTTCATCGGTGTAGGTGTAAATCGGTTCTCCCCAAAATTCTTTATCAAACATTCTTTTTTTCTCCTATCGTAAGTTCGTAATTTTCCAGATGCCGCTCGATGTCCGAAGCGGCGATTTCAAGACTTTCAAAAAGTTTCGCGTCATTCGTCTCTACAGCGATGTGCGTGCCGAGCGGCAGCAAGTCATTGTTCAGCGTGCTTTTGATTTCATAGAGCAGGCTGTAGAATTTGCGATTTGATAATTTTTGTTGCTCATAAATTTGTAAGGGCGGAATTTCACCGCCCGAATATTTGTTATTTTTTAGCCGATTTGCGCGCCGAATTTTCGAAAGCTGCTAAAAAATATAACTTCCACAATGTGTTTGCAGACACGCCTGCGATAGCAATAATCCTCACATTCGCAGTCGGAAAAAAGCTGCCCGTCGATTGTTTTCATATTCACGCGATATTCATTTCCGTTGTCTTTGTTGACGACGACAAACGTGTCCGGCTCAAAATCTGCGTAAACAGTCAGGTTGGATTTAGCTGCACGCTCTAAAGCCGGAACAAATTCGATTCGGCGAGCGCTTACGCAAAGCATTTCAGCTTTTGCCGTTTCCGCGCTTATTTCCGCGCCGACCGAATTTTCTAAAGCCGCTTCTTCGAGAATCTTTCCGGCAAGCATTTCGGCGGCTAAGATATGCTCGCAGACGCCCTCCGCTTCGAAGTTCCGGCAAGTGATGCTGTGGCTTGTGCATTTGCAGAACAAATCGCCCGCCGCGTTCGCTTCGACGAAAAACTCGAAATATGTGATAGTCGGACCTTTGACGCCTTCGATAATAAATCCTTTTCCCGACTGCTTTACGCATCCGAGGTTAAAACTTGCGCTTGCGCGGCTGTTCATTTTGTCGATTTGTGTTTGTGTCATTTTCTTTGTTTCCTGTTCGTGAATTTTTATTCCTTAATCTTTAATAATTATACTTTAAGTATATCTCGAAGTCAATACTTAAAGTATAGTTTTGTGTAAATAATTTGCAAAAAAATTATACTTAACGTATATTGAAAAAATGCTCGGCAGCGAATTAAAAGAAAAACGCGAAAGCCTCGACATGACACAGGTTAAACTAGCGGAAATTTTAGATGTAAAACCGAACACGGTGGCGCGTTGGGAGAACGGTGTTTTGCAAGTTCCGAAAACCGTCGAGCTGGCAATGGAAACCGTCGAACGTAAATTCAAAACCAAATCTGCTTAATCACTTCCCTTCCTTTTTTCTTTTTTTTACAAAACTATTCTTAGTGGAAATATTTCCTTGCGGAAATATTTTAGATGTGTTATCTTCATCGGTAATTTCTATTTCGAGAATTGAAAACTCCGCGAGCTAAAGCAAAAATCGCGGATTCTGTTGAAAATAACCCGACACGCTGACGGTGATATATCAGCGCAAAATGGAGAAGAATGGCACTATCAATGATAGAGGCGAAAGCAAGAATGGCGGAAATTATTTCCGCGTGGAGTGAGGTTGAGATTTGCGCCGCGAAGGCAGATGAAGCGGACGTAAACTGGAAATCCGAAAGCGCAAAGTTTCGGGAAACGGGGCAAGGGCAAACGACGGCAACCCTTGAAGAAGCGGTCGAAGCGCAAGATTCGTGGGAAATCGCGCTTGAAAACTGGCAATCAGCGTGTAGCAACGTCGAGGCGGCTTGAAAACGCCGCTTGCGAGGTGAGCGATTCATCTGCGGTCTAAAGACACGCAGTCTTCTCGCTCGTTTGGATAAATTAAAAAATTATGGAAAAAGAAACCCAAAAATACAGCGCCGCCCAAGCTGCTGAAATCGTCGGCGTTACGCCTAAACGAATCCGGCAGCTATATATCACCGGCGTTATCGCAGAAGAAGAAGGAACATATACCGGCAACGGTTTATTTATCAGCGAAGAAGGCGTCAAGCAGGCGCAAGCCAGGCGGACAACAATCGGGCGCCCGAAAAAAGATGAACGGAGGAAAGCGGCGTGAAGACAATAGTTTTTTCTAATCACAAGGGCGGCGTGGCGAAAACGACATGCGCATTCAACACGGCGGTCGCGCTTGCAAAAAAAGGTTATAAAGTTTTGGGCATCGACGTTGACCAGCAGGGCAATTTTTCCGACTCCTGCGGAATTGACCTCGAAGAACTCGAACAGACGCAGAAAAACAGCCTGCGCCTGATGCTCGACGATAACGCGGATTTTTATAATTTCCGGCGGGAAACTTTAATCGATGAGAAAGTTCGCCCGCGATTTGACGTTATTCCCTGCTCGCTCGACGACGATGCGGAAACTTTAATCGCAGGCTTGAGCGTTTCGCGCGAGCTGCGGCTCCGGAAAAAACTTATTCCGGCTCGGCAGGAATATGATTTTTGTATCATCGACACGCCGCCGTCTTTGGGTATTGTTACCGTCAACGCGCTGGCAGTTGCCGATATTACGATAATCCCGATTCAGCCCAGCCGCTATGCCCTGCTCGGCATCAAGCAGCTTCTGCGGAAAATCAGTCAGGTTTCCGCCGACCATGCGCCGAATATGGCGGTTATGGCGCTGCTCACCAGGTTTATTCAAAAACAGACTTTCGACAAAATCGTCCGCACCCAGGTAATCGAGCGTTTTACCGAGGATTTGGTTTTTACGACGACGATCCCGAAAGCCGTCGCCATCGAAGAAGCTACGGCGACAAAACAGAGCATTATCGAGTCCGATTCGACCTCTTTTGCAACAATGGCATTTAGACAATTCGCCAACGAATTACTGGAAACATTAGGTTATGAACAAGAAACTATCCAAAGCGGCACGGTTAGCAAGTTCGCTAAACGAGGCGATTAGCCCTAAATCGCGCCCGGACATTCAGCAAAACACGCAGAATCTTCTTTCGAACTACCGCGAAGATTCCCCGCTGGTTCTGAAAGTTTCCGGTAACGATGTCGAATCGGATTTGGTCGTCCAAGATTCTCAATTTAGGTCGTCCAAATCTGAATTAATCGGTCAACCAAATATAAATATTCTGGACAACCAAGATAAAACTGCTCGGACGACCAAAAATAAAAACTCCGGTCAACCAAAAGATTTTATTTTGGACGACCAATCTGAAAATTTTGGACGACCAAACGCGGGAAATTTGGACGACAAGACGACCAAAAGCAAAATTAGGACGACCAAAAACAAAACCGTTTTGGACGACCAGTCAACCAAAAATAAAAGTTTGGACGACCAAAATTCTAAAAAAACAGGGAAGTGGGATAAATACGAAAAAAATCGCTCGACGGCGAAGCTCGGAATTCGCCCGAACGCGGAACTGCTCAAAAAGGTTAAGAAATTCTGCATTGATAAAGAAATGGGCGTAACGGAGTTTACGGAAATCGCGTGGCTCAAATGTATGAATTTGGACGACCAAAACGCGGATGGTTTGGACGACAAGACGACCTTTAAAAATAAAGAATTAATGATGATGTTTAAATCCCGCCCGGTCATTATTAATCTTTATTACGCGTACAACCGTTTTTTCAATCGGAATGTGAAATGGAAAGCTAAAGACGACCAGACGGGGGCGAGCTATAACGAGGTTGACCCGCGCATCGTCGAGCTCGGCATAATTCAAACTCAGTGCAATCTCATTACCGACGGCAACACGACGACGACGATAAACGGTTTTCAATACTACGTGAATGAAATAAACAAATTCATGCAGTATGAAGAGCAGCCGCAGCTTCTCGATATGATTCTGGAAATTAACCGCAAAAACTGGCGAACTCTTTCGGGCAAAGAAATCGATTTGAGCTTTTTGGAAGAGGGAAGCGAGAAATAAAATCCATGTTCCAGTTTAGTTTGTTTTGTCCGAGATGCAGAAAAGCGCTTTCAATCAGCCGTTACAGACTGCAAACGGCAGATAAGGACAAACGCCGGACAATCTGCCTTTTCTGCGGACAAACCGTTTTTATTTGCGACATCGATTTGCCTAAATATATGTCGCAATTATTGGCAAGAGCCAGAAGCAAAAACCAATAGATTTATTAAACTAGCGCATATTTGTAATCTTTTGCTTTACCTGACTATTCTCAGACTGATAAAAAATCTTTATCCAATTCGGTCCCGATGTGATGTTTGATATTCCTTTCGGTCTTTGCGCATTAATATTTAAGCCGACTAACTGATACGCGGTTTCCGTGAATACTTTTTCCTGAGTGAAAAAAATAACCAGGCTGCTAATGTGATTTTGGCGAAATTCGACTGTTGTATCTTCGCCGAGTGAATATTCACGAAACAGCGTTACATTGTCCCGCGCCGTCCATGCTTCGACAGGAGCGCCGAGAATTTTATCGACTTCTTTCGGAGACTTTCCAATTAATGCGGCGGCATTAAAAATCGGCTGAGCTGTGGGAGTGGCAGTTTGCGCCGCAGTTGGCTGAGTGGTTTTGGCAGAGTCTGTTTTGTTTATTCTTCCGCAATTTAAGGAAAAAACTAAAATTATTAATAAAAGAGAATTTTGAAATTTCATAATCAATATAACCGCTGAAGCGCGATAATCTTATTATCTTTTAGGAAATAAATTTCCTCCGATAAAACATAGGCACCGAAAGAATTTTTTGACCGAAATTTAACCTGAACCGACCAGTACATCTTTCCTCGATATAATTTCGGCTCGACTTTAGACCAGCGAACGAAGCGCATTGAGTAAGGATCGTTTAAAGTTTCATTGTAGTAACTCATAACGACCGCGACTTTGCCATCGGCTTGCTGTTCGGGCTTTACTCCGACAGGCGATATGTTTGTCTTGGGTTGATTAACCACAGATTGTTTTTTCGGTATTGAAGACACTTTTGTAGGGATTTTAATTTCTCTCCCTGCGGGAAGCATTGATGACGGGAGCAATCCATTAAACTTTGCAATATCGACAGATGACGCCTTTTCACGGGCGGCAAGCGAAGCCACGGTGTCGCCGTTCTGCGCTTTAACTACCCGAAATGAAGCGGATGCTTCAACCTGCTGCTCTTCCTGCGTCAATTCAAGCTTTGAAAGATCGTCGAGCGGC
The DNA here is from genome assembly GCA_049799955.1 of Pyrinomonadaceae bacterium. Classification (GTDB taxonomy): domain Bacteria; phylum Acidobacteriota; class Blastocatellia; order Pyrinomonadales; family Pyrinomonadaceae; genus JBGTFE01. The sequence goes on along the minus strand of JBARIW010000153.1, from coordinate 2,595 downwards.
GAAGCTTCAAATTTAGATTCATTAAAGCCGACCTGCATTGCCGTTTCGATTGGGTTGGTTTTATTATCCGCGACCGATGAGATTAAAGTGGTAGAATTGCCGGTTGTCGGCGTCGACGGATTCGTCAAAACGAGTTTGGCAACGTCGTCCGCCGTTTGATTATCGATATTCCAGCCGCAGGCGGCGGAAAGAGTTCTGATTTGCGGCGGCTGCTGGCTGGAAGGAAATTCGATGCGATAAACCGTTTCAACTAACTGGTTATAGCAGCTCGAAAGTTTCTGATTATTCTGCACATTCAGTGTCGAATAAAGAAACGCTTCAACGGATTTATTGAATTTTTTTCCTGCTTCCGTGCGAAGATTGTCCTTCATCGCCGTCAAACCTTCTTTGAAGTATCTGCCTGCGTCGTTGGTTAATTGATTAACCTGCGCTTCGGCATTTTTTACTTCCTGAATTTGTGCGTGCAAAGTAATAGATAAAGCCAAAAGTAAAATAAAAAAATGAAGAAAGATTTTCATTTGTAAAAACTCCGAATTAAAGTCTTATTTCAGCCAAACTCGCAGCGCTCCGATTTTGCCGGTTTCAGAATCTTTAATCGGGAAAACGCAGAACTTTTGATTTGGATTAAACACTTCCCAGCAAATAGCATTTCCGCCTAAATTCGAATCCATCTCGGTTTTCGCGTCTTCGAGCTGAAACAAACCTCGGTTTTTCCCGTAAACACTCCACAATGAATGAAGGGAAGCGTTGTAAAGATTTCCGTCTGTTTTATCGAGCATCGGCGTGAAAATTATCATTTTTCCGTTCGGCTTTTCTTTGTCGGGGTAAACATGCCCGGTAACTTCATCGCCGCCCTGTACAGGGAAAGTAAAAGATTTTTCCTCTTTGTCTTTCTCCGTCGATAAATCTGGTGAAGCAGCCGCAACCGGCGAATTCGAATTGCCCGGCGTTTGTAAAACATTCCGATTGTCAGACGAGACACAGGCAAGAGAAATGAAAATTAAGATTGTACACAGAAGTGGTATTTTCATATGTGGAACTATTTGCTGAAATTTTTTTTCGAAAGCTTTCATAAATTCAGCGGCACGACGCGCAAAATACCTTCATCGTCAGGCTCGCGCGGGCAGTAACCGATTACTTTTCCTGAAATCTCGACCACATTCGGGGAAAATACAAGCGGCTCGATATTATCGGCGTCGGTCGTAATCTGCACCAATCCCATAAAAGTTTCAATAAAACCAAAATACGACGTGCCGGTTTGCCTGCATTTAACGGCAACAAAATCGCCGTTTTTAGTTTCTGACGGCTCGACTACAGCTATAAAACCTTTTTCCAGCCCTATTTTGTAATTATGGTTTGACAAGATTTCGACTAATGAAACGGGCGCGAGCGGTTCGTGTTCCAAGACTATTTGACAGGAATCACGCGCCAGAGCGATAGGACCTTCGTGTAATACCTTGACTAAGATATTTTCCCGAAGATATTTGCTGACCGTTTGTCTAAGCCCTGAGCGGGCATCTTCTGAGGTAAATTCCCGCGCTATTATAACGGCATCCTCGTAAGCCATGAGCGCATCATCAAGTTTTCCGAGCTTAAGTAAAATGCGAAACTTCGTTATGTAATATTCGATTAAATTACCGTAACATTCTGTTTTTTGCAGTTCGGCGATAGCTTTTTCCGATTCGGAAAGGGCTAAATCATAATCGCCCGCAGCAAGGGCGATTAGCGCTTTTGAATCGTAGATGCCGCCGATTTGTCTCAGGTCGCCGATTTTTCGCGCGACGACTAAAGCCCGCTCGATACATCCGAAAGCATTTTCAAAATCACGGTTAGCGCGGTAAAGACACGCCATATTGTTTTCACAATTCGCCAGTAATTGATAATAGCCCGCTTTATTAAAAATATTTCGGGCAAATCCTAAATCGATTAGCGCGCCTTCAAAATCAAGCAGAACATCTTTCGCAATCCCTCGATTCATGTAAAACAAGCCTAATAAATAACTATCGCCGGACGCTTCGAAATATTTCACCAATCCGTTGAATTTTTTTAATACTTTTACGTGTTTATCAGTTGAGAGGTCAACCAAAGACTCGACGATAACGGCGTGCAGTTTGCCGGGATGGTCTTCAGGGAAATCAAAAGCGAAGGAATATTTCAGCCAGATTCGAGCTTCACCATACTCACCCATTCTTTTGTAGGCTACGGCAAGATAGTTCGAGCAGAGAAGCTGGCTTTCCGTTAATCCGAGCCTCTCAAAAATCTCATAAGCGTCAGTTAGTAAATCCTTGGATTTTTCCTGCGCGTTTTTGTGTGAAATACCGTAGAAGCCGTATAACCGTCCGCAAGCCAACAAAAGCTCACCGATTTCCCGAAGGTTTAAGCCTTCAGTGTTTGGCGGAATACCGGGGGTTCTATAATTCCAAAAAAAGTCGAGAATTTCCAAACCTTCAGCGTAAGCGCCTGTGATTTGTGCTTTATGAGCGCTGATTAATAAATCTGAGATTACGATTGGCTTGAGCATAACTACTTTCTGAAACTAACACTTAATTAAGTTTTTCTTCTTAATACCCACATAATTTCAAAATAAAAAAAAAC
>JBARIW010000152.1:0-28429 GCA_049799955.1 Pyrinomonadaceae bacterium | reverse complement strand
TATATTTGGTGTTTAGCTTTTTGGTGATAATGCCTTGCAAGCTCTAACCTGTTCAATGCTTCGGTTGGGTTACCAAGATTTTTTAATGCTAAACCGGAATGATTGTAGAAATCTCCCTTTAGGCAATTATCTGCATACTTTAAGAAATCATCTTGCAACTTTGCAAAGTTTTGAAGAATTTTTTCATATTTGGAATTAGCAAAATCAATCTTACTTTCAATTATGTAGGAATATAGTCTGGTAAGGCTTGAATTTGGTAAATTATGGGATAAAGATTCTTCTATCCAAGTTTTAGCCTCAACTAATTCGCCTGTCTGCCAATATCCACGCGCTAAATAATTTTCACATTCAGCAATTTTTTCAACATCATCAATGTCAAGAAAACGGTGGCGAGCTTTTGTCAATAAATTTTTTGATGCTTCTTGTGAGTTGGAAATTTGCTTGTTGTGTCCGAGAAAGCCGATTAGACTACCGCATCTGAGAATAATCTCCGCCGCTATTCGAGGCTCAAATTCTTCGACATTCGGAAGAGTTTCGGTGTCTTCCCAAATACCATTTAATTCCGCCAAAGCTTCATCATATCTACCGCATCTCTCAAGTTTAAACAGCGTCTTGAGCAATAGCGTAGCTTCTGTGTGGAGAATTTTCATAACTATATTTCGGAATATTTCTGGTAGTATAAACGCGATGCTTTAAAGTATCAAGATAAAGAAACAAATTCAGGAGAAACAATCGTGAAATTAACACTTAAACTTTTTTTGGTCGTATGTCTTTTCAGTTCTGTCGCTTTCGCCGAAACAGGTGATATGACAAGCGGAAAATCTTGCCCTCAAGGTCAGCAGACTTGCCGTCCTGCCGAGCAACCGCCGGAAACAACTGATAATGATTCGATAATGACTTTTATTCAAAAATATTTAATTTCGATATTTGAATAAAATCAGTTCGGAAATTAAAAAAAACAGCAATTTACTGTTTTTCAGAAAAAGTGGCGGATTCGTCCATCACTTTTTCTGCCTTAATTTTTTCGGCTGATAAAACAACGGTCTTCGATTGAGCGTATTCATTTTGGATGCTCAACATTTCGTTGATTATCTCCCGGCACTCGCGCCTGACAAATTCACGCAATTGGTCAGACGGTTGAAGTGTGTCTTCTGATGGCGAATCTTCGACAAATTTTTTACCTTCTCCGGTCAAAAGCCAATGAATCGAGTAAGGCGTTCGCTCGGCAATAATCGTTAGAACACCGGAATCCGGCAATCTGCCTTCCAGATAATTTTTCGCCGCCTGATAAGAAATGCCTAACAATCGTTTAATATCCGACGGTTGTGAGCTGCCGCAAACTTCGGTGAATCTGTCTACGAACTTAGAATTTTCGACTTTCTGTGAATTTCTACCTAGCATATTTATACGATTATGAATCATATTAAACTTTTGTTCAATAAATATTCCAAGACATTTTTTTGCTTGGCTCAAAGTCAATCCGGCAGATTTAGATGCTCCATGTAATCTACATATAAAAATTCTTGTTGAATCTAATTTTCTTATGTAATATATTTTGCACGGCTCTAAATTTCATATAACTTTGAGTTATTTTATGACTCCCGAAGCGTTTGCGAGAGTAAAAATTGATGAATTGCTAACCGAAGCAGGTTGGAAAGTCCAGGATAAAAAGGCTGCCAACTTTGGCGCAAGAATTGGCATTGCTATTCGTGAGGCGGCTTTCAAGGATGGTGAAGCCGATTATGTGCTTTTTGTAAATCGCGTTCCAGTCGGAGTTATTGAAGCTAAAAAAATAGGTTCAACGCTTGGCGGAGTTTCTGAGCAATCTATGAAATATATGCTCAGTTTTCCGAAGGATTTCCCAAGACCGCTAAAGCCGATGTGTTTTCATTATGAAAGCACGGGCGTTGAAACTTTCTTCCGAGATTTACGCGACCCTGAAGCTCGTTCCCGCCGGGTTTTTGCTTTTCACAAACCCGAAACTTTATTTGATTTATACCAACAATCTGAAACTTTAAGAGCAAAGCTTCGGACACTGCCCGAACTTATAAAAGACGGTTTACGAGATTGCCAAATCGAATCTATTGAAGAGCTTGAAGAATCATTTGCGGAAAATCAGCCACGCTCATTGATTCAGATGGCGACGGGCGCGGGCAAAACCTTTGCCGCCGTTACCTTTGTTTATCGTTTAATCAAATTTGCAAAAGCCAAACGAGTCCTTTTTTTAGTTGACCGCAGAACTTTAGGCAGACAAGCTTTGACCGAATTTACTCAATATCAAATCCCGCAAGACGGCAGAAAATTCACAGAGCTTTATAATATTCAACATCTTTCAAGTCAGACTTTAGATAAAGATTCGCAGGTTTGTATTTCGACAATTCAGCGTGTCTATTCAATCTTGAGCGGCAATGCCGAAATTACTGAAGAAGATGAAGAAGTATCACTTTCAGAATATCTTCCCGAATATCTGAAAAACCTAACCGTTTCCTACAATCCGAATTTTCCGCTTGAATCATTCGATTTTATTATCGTCGATGAATGCCATCGTTCAATTTATAACCTTTGGCGGCAGGTAATTGAATATTTCGATTCTTTTATTATCGGTTTGACCGCAACGCCGACCAAACAAACCATCGGATTTTTTAACGGCAATCTTGTGAGCGAATACACACACCAAAGAGCCGTTGCCGACGGCGTAAATGTCGGCTACAACATTTATGAAATAAACACCAAAGTAACAAAGGAAGGCGGAACGGTTGAAGCAGGTTTCAAAATTGATATTCGAGACAGATTAACAAGAGCGAAAAGGCGCGAACTGCTTGATGCTGATTTACACTATCAAGCAAGTCAGGTTGACCGTGATGTCGTTGTCCCAAGCCAGATTCGGCTAATTATGAAAACTTTTCGGGAGAAACTTTTCACCGAGATTTTTCCCGGCAGAACGGAAGTTCCGAAAACTCTTATTTTTGCCAAAGACGACAGCCACGCCGAAGAAATTGTAAATATCACACGCGAAGTTTTCGGCAAAGGCAATGATTTCTGCAAGAAAATTACTTATCAGGTAAAAGATGCCGAAAGCGTTATTGGAGATTTTCGGAATGCTTATAATCCGAGGATTGCCGTAACGGTTGATATGATTGCCGCCGGAACGGACATCAAACCGCTTGAAATTGTAATGTTTATGCGCGATGTTAAATCGAGCCAGTATTTCGAGCAGATGAAAGGTCGCGGAACTCGCACGATTTCAGATACCGAACTCAGACAGGTTTCGGGCGATGCCGAAGATAAGACGCATTTTGTCATCATTGACGCTGTCGGCGTAACTAAAACCGACAAAACCGAGTCGCATTCTCTCGAACGCAAACCGTCTGTTTCGCTTGAAAAATTGCTGCAAAATATAGCATTCGGCAAAGTTGACGAAGATACGGTTTCGACGGTCGCCGGACGTTTGGCGCAAATCGAGCGTAAAGTTAATGATAAACAGCGCAAGGAAATTCAAGATTTAACAAATGGCAAAAGTATCAATGAAATAGTGAAAACGCTTTTGCAGTCAATTGATATTGACCTTCAAATTGAAAAAGCGAAAGAAGTTTTTGCCGCAGATGAGCCAAACGAAGCCCAGGTTTTGCAAGCCGCCGATACGATGATGCGCGAGGCTTGTTATGTCTTTGATAATCCCGATTTTCGCAGTTATTTAGTCAATTTCAAGAAAGTAACCGAACAATATATCGACGACATCACACAGGACGAAATAATAAAGTCCGAATTTAGCCGCGACGCCGAAGATGTCGCCAAAGAAACGGTGAAAAGTTTTCGGGAATTTATCGAAGAAAATAAAGACGAGATTACGGCTTTGCAGATTATCTACAATCAGCCTTATGAAAAGCGGCATTTGACCGAACAAATGGTCAATGAGTTAGCCGAAAAACTTCATAAACCGCCGTATAATATTGCGCCGCAGAAACTTTGGAAGGCTTACGAGATTTTAGAAAAAGGCAAGGTCAGGCGTTACGATAAGCTTTTGGGAAGTATTGTTACGATGATTCGTTTTGCGCTCGGCAAAGACAATGTTTTGGAATCATGGAAAGATACGGTCGAACGCCGTTTCAATCATTGGCTTAGTTTACAGGAAGCCAAAGAGCGCAAATTCACGCCCGAACAAATCGAATGGCTTGAATTGATGCGTAATCAGATTGCATTAAATCTTTCACTTGATATTTTGGATATTCGGGATGCTCAACAATTTCAGGAAAAAGGCGGAGTTATCGAGGCGATGAATGTTTTCGGTAATGACCGCGCCGTTATTGAAATTGTTGACGAATTAAATGAATCGTTAGCAGCTTAACTTCTTAATAATTATTGTTTGAGATTCTGAAATATGTATTTAGAACCGATTAAATCCGCCGCAATCAAATCGACATTTCGCCTGTTCCTGTTCCTTCTTTCTTTAATGTTTCTGCAATCCTGCGCGAGCAATATTTCAAACACGAATCAAGCTAATCGACAGCTGCCTCTTGAAGAACAGGTCAAGGAAGCGCAAGTGATAAATCAGGAAGCGCAAGCGAAATATTACGATAAACAAACGGATAATCTAGGTAATTTCTGGATTATTTACGCATCGCCAATCACCACTGTGGTCGGCGTTTTAATTGCGATTTTAACCTTAACATTGCAAAACAGAAACGCCAGAAAATTAGAAGCGGAAAAATGGGAAGAAACCCGCAAAGACGACCTTGAGAAATGGAATCGCACAAGAAAGGACGACCTTGGGAAATGGTATCAAACCAAAAGAGACGAAAATGACCGAAATGCCCGACTAGCCGCTGCTGACTTATTAAAAAACATTGCAATCGCCGCGCATTCAATGACATGGGCTTTATGGGTTGCCGATAATGACGTAGAACACTTCAACATAAAGCTTGTGCGAAAACATGACGAGCTTATGAAAAATTTGTATGCTGATTTAGTCGCGTCACAGGCGATTTTAGCTTCTTATGACAAAAATCTCTATCAAAAAACGCGGCGAATGGTTAATTCCATTTACTCTTATGATGAACAGTTTGCCAACGCGGCGAAAGTTATTGACGAAGCAGAAAGAGGGAGCGATTTTTCCAGTTACGCCAAAAAGGTGAAAAATTTAGGCAAATTGTGGAAACAATTGTATGAATTTTCGCAATATCTTCCAAATGAATTTGGAGATATGTTTGCCGTTAAATCAGATTCGCAAAATCAAGAAGATAAAAAACAAAATGAATGAAACTTCATCCGAAAATCAAGTTTCTCATCTGCCGAAAGGTTGGGTTTTGACGACTTTGAGTGAAGTAATCAATTTTACAAATGGTTTCGCGTTCAAAAGCTCTGATTATAAAACTGCCGGCGTAAAAATTGTAAGAATAGGCGACATTCAAAACAATTCATTGAACACCTCGGAAATGAATTGTGTTGGCGAAAATCTTTTTGAAAATCTTGATAAGAAATTTAGAGTTGAGCCAAATGATTTAGTTATTGCAATGTCAGGAGCAACAACGGGAAAACTCGGATTTAACAAAACAACTGAAAAACTTTTGTTAAATCAGCGAGTTGGAAAGTTTGAGTTTTTTTTGGTCAGCTCAAAATATGCTTTTTACTATTTATCAACAAAGATTCAAGAAAACCTCTCAATTTCATTGGGAAGCGCAATTCCAAATCTTAGTACCGAACAAATAAACAATATTTCCTTTCCGCTTCCGCCATTAGCCGAGCAAGAGCGAATCGTTTTGAAGATTGAGGAATTATTTACGAAGCTGGACGCGGGAGTTTCGGAGTTAAAACAAGCCCAAGCCCAACTCAAACGCTATCGTCAATCGATTTTGAAATCTGCCGTAACGGGCGAACTCACACGCGACTGGCGAAAAGCAAACCAAACCGAACCGGCGGAAATTCTACTCAAACTAATCTTAAAAGAACGCCGTGAAAAATGGGAAGCCGACCAACTCAAAAAGTTTGCCGAAGCAGGCAAAACACCTAAGAACGCCGATTGGAAAAAGAAATATAAAGAACCTGCTTCGCCTTCAACCGAAAATCTTCCCGAACTTCCAAAGGGCTGGACTTGGGCGAGCATAGATGAGTTAGCTTCATTTGAACCAAATTCAATCACAGACGGTCCCTTTGGCTCAAATTTAAAAACATCTCATTACACTGACTCAGGTGAAAGAGTTATTCGGTTGAAAAATATCGGAGATGGTTATTTTATTGACGCAAAGGCTTACATTTCTTTGGAGCATTCTAATTTTTTACGAAAACATCAAATTAAAGCCAATGATTTAGCTATTGCAACACTTGGTGAAAGACTTCCGCGCGCCTGCATAATTCCCGAATTTGTTGGTCAGGCAATTGTTAAAGCAGATTGTATAAAATTTAGCTCAAACCTAAACGCAGTTTTACCAAAATATGTGAATTTTGCCCTAAATGCGGAAAATACTCGAAATCGTGTTACTGAATCAGTTCACGGCGTTGGTCGCCCACGATTAAATTTAGGTGAAGTTAGAGAAATTGCATTGCCACTTCCGCCGTTAGCCGAACAAGAAAAGATAGTTGAAGAAGTTGAACGCTTGCTTTCGGTGGCAGATGCGGTTGAAAAGACGCTTGCGGAAAGTCTGAAACAAGCCGAGCGTTTGCGTCAAAGCATCCTGCAAAAAGCATTTACCGGCAAACTCGTTCCGCAAGACAAACGCGACGAACCCGCTTCAATTTTGCTCGAACGCATCAAAAAGGAACGCGAAGCAAAGAAAGATGCGGAATCGAAGAGACGCGGAGAAACGGCGAAAAAGCCGAAAATCAAAGTCCAAAAGCCAAAGACCAAAAAAGCAGCACAAGGCAATTTGCCTTTCTAAATTTTTATGTCAAACGAAGCATCAAATATTGTCAATCGAGTCTGGAATTACTGCCACGCCTTGCGTGATGACGGTGTTTCTTACCAAGACTATCTCGAACAGCTAACCTATCTCATCTTTCTCAAAATGGACGACGAAGCCGCTCATTTGCCCGGCGGTTTCGCCAAACAATCAAATATTCCAACTCAATATAATTGGGCAAGTCTTCGCAGTTTGATTGGCGATGACCTCGAAATTCAGTATCGCCATTTGCTCGAAAATCTTGGCAAAGAATCCGGCTTGCTCGGCGTTATTTTTCGCAAAGCTCAGAACAAGATTCAAGACCCTGCCAAACTCCAACGGCTGATTTCGTTGATTGACGGCGAAAAATGGATGGGCTTGAAACAAGATGTCAAAGGCGATATTTACGAAGGACTTTTGCAGAAAAACGCCGAAGACGTAAAAAGCGGAGCAGGTCAATACTTTACGCCGCGTGTGTTGATTGACGCGATGGTCAAAGTGATGTCGCCCAAATCCGACGAAACGATTTGCGACCCCGCAGTCGGAACAGGCGGATTTTTGCTTTCGGCTTATCATTACATTTTGAAAAACTACTCGCTCACGCGCGAACAGCAAAACTTTCTGCGCGAAGGAATGTTGAACGGCATCGAGTTAGTTGATTCAGCCGCAAGACTTTGCGTGATGAATCTTTTCCTGCACGGCATCGGCGGCGATGAAAGCCCGATTGAGATAAAAGACGCTTTGGCAAAAACTTCCGGCAAAACTTACGATTTAATCCTGTCAAATCCGCCTTTCGGCAAAAAATCGAGCATCACGATTATCAACGAAGAAGGCAAAGCCGACAAAGAAGCCGTTGTTTATGAACGCCAGGATTTTTGGACGACGACGAGCAATAAACAACTCAATTTTCTTCAACAGATTTACACGATGCTGAGTATTCCCGGCAGAGCCGCCGTTGTCGTTCCCGACAATGTTTTATTTGAAGGCGGAGCGGGCGAAAAAGTGCGCGACAGGCTTCTAAAACAATGCGACGTTCACACGCTTTTACGACTTCCGACAGGAATTTTCTACGCGCAGGGTGTAAAAGCAAACGTCTTATTTTTCGACAAAAAGCCCGGGCGCGAAAAGGCTTGGACGGAAAAACTTTGGATTTACGATTTACGCACCAACAAGCATTTCACACTAAAAACGAATCAAATGAAGGATTCGGATTTAGAGGATTTCATCGGTTGCTATAATTCGCAAAATCGTTTTGAGCGAACCGAAACCGAGCGTTTCAAACCCTACACTTACGAAGAAATTCTTCAACGCGACAAACTCAGCCTCGATATTTTCTGGCTCAAAGATGAAAGCCTCGAAGATTCGGCAAATTTACCCAGCCCCGAAATTCTGGCTCAAGAGATTTCCGAAAACCTGCAATCAGCATTAGAACAATTTAACGGAATTTACGAAACACTTGAAGCAGGAGCATAAAGGGTAATTTATCTAATAATTTTTGACTATGGATTTTGCCGTATCTTATACGTTGTCCCAAATAATTTCTGTATGACAAATCGCCGCCGCAGCCAGATTGTTTTGGTGTGTCAAAGTATCTCAAATTAAGAAAAAATCAATTAAATTGAATCAAACTTAAAACAACTATACATTCGATAAAACCAAACGCTTCCAAACTCTACAGAACTAAAAACAACAACCATATACAACTGAAAATCCGCGTGTCGAAGTTCGCGTTTAAGAATTATCGCAACCTTATTTTTGGAGTGAATTTTGTGCGTTAAGTATGCTACATTGCGGAAATCTCAAATTAAACTATTATAAACTGGAATGTAAAATTACCGGATAAAATGAAATTAGGTTAATTAAATTCAAGAAAACAACTAATGAGCTTTATTATCATTAAATAATTTATGATTCAAAAAATATTAGTCTTCATAATTTTATTAACTGTTTCTATTGGTGTTCAATCCTTATTTGCTCAACAAATTGTTTCCGGCGCAACTCTGCGCGGTGTAACTACAGATACAAATGACGCCGTAATCAGAGGCGCGAAAGTTACGGCTATAAATCTTGAAACTAATCAAGCGCAAACGACAATCTCCGATTCTAACGGGCAATTTCGATTTTCTTATTTGCCGGTCGGAAATTATGAAATCAAAGCGGAACAAACCGGATTTATTACTATTAGTCAGAAAATAACTTTAACGGTCGGGCAAATTTTAGAACTTGAGCTTACTTTTCAAATAAATAATGTTTCGTATTTGATTGATGTAAATACCGATACGCCGATAGTTGAAACGACACGAACGCAAGTAACGGAAACAATTCTTCCCGCAGATGTCGAGAATCTGCCTTTGAACGGTCGTAATTTTCTTGATTTGGCTTTATTGATTCCGGGCGTTTCGCGCACAAATACGGGAAGCGTCCAGCGTTTTGCGGAAACATCCGCCGTTCCGGGAACAGGTCTTTCCGTTTCCGGTCAAAGAAATCTGAATAACAGCTTTATCGTTGACGGCTCAAGCGCAAACGACGACGCGGCGGAGCTTGCCGGAACATATTACAGTCAGGAAGTTATACGCGAGTTTCAAATTGTAACAAGCGGCGCGGTTGCCGAATTTGGCAGAGCGCAAAGCGGTTTTATAAATATCGTAACGCAGTCGGGAACAAACAACCGGCGCGGGAAAATTTACGGCTTTCTGCGTGATGATAAATTCGACGCGAGAAATCCTTTAGCGACGAGTAAAGACCCGCTGACGCAAACTCAATACGGTTTATCTTTAGGCGCGCCGATTATTAAAAACAGAGCTTTCTTTTTCGGAAATTTTGAGCAGACGCGCCGCAACGATACAAACATCATTACAATTTCGCCCGTAAATGTTGCGGCTATCAATAATCGTTTAACGCAAGCCGGCTATCGCGGACAGATGCTTCAAAACGGGCTTGTGCCGGGCGGTTATGATACGACCAATTTTTTCGGACGAATCGACCACCAAATCAATTCAAAAAATTCATTCGCCGCAACTTATAATTTTTACGATATTAAAGCCGTAAACGCCCGCACGGTCGGCGGATTAAATGCCGTTAGTCGAGGCACGAATCTTGAAAACCGCGACCACACGCTTAATTTGCAGAATATAACAACAATCGGCTCGCGCTCGCTCAATGAATTTCGGTTTCAGTATCGAAAAAGCAATCTCGCCGCGCCTGTGATTGATGAAATCGGCTCTGCCGTAAATATTTCGGGCGTGGCGAATTTCGGTACATCAACGGTTTCACCGACCAAGCGCGATATTGACCTTTTTCAAATAAGCGATAGCTTCGGCACGACCTTTGAAAATCATTCGCTCAAATTCGGCGGCGAATTTCTCTACAATCGCGCTAATATTGCTTTTCCGGGCGCGATTCAAGGCGTTTATACTTTTACGAATCTGAATAATTTTCTCGCGGGAAATTATAGCCAATTTCAGCAAGCCTTTGGCGCGACCGAACAAAAACAAAACAATCCGAATATAGCCTTTTTCGTTCAAGACGAATGGAAAGCGCGAACGAATTTAACTCTCAATTTCGGCTTGCGTTATGACGCGCAGCTTTTGCCTGACCCGATAAAAACGGACTCAAATAATTTCGCGCCGCGATTCGGTTTTGCCTACTCGCCATTTCCAAAAACCGTTATTCGCGGAAGCTTCGGGCTTTATTACGACCGGATACCGCTTCGGGCGGTTTCAAACGCTTTACAGCGCGACGGCTCGAAATACGTTGTTATCCAATTAAGCCCGTCTTCGCCCGGCGCGCCCGTTTTCCCGAATGTTTTGTCGGCTGTCCCTTCAACGCTTCTCGTCAAACCGAATATAACGCGAATTGACCCGAATATTGAAAACAGTTACAGCCAGCAGGCAAACTTACAGATTGAACGCGAATTACCTTTTGATACTTCGTTTTCGGTCGGATACATTTATCTGCGCGGGCTTCATTTGATTCTTTCTCGAAACGTAAACGTGCCGCGCTGCGCTTCGTCCGTAAATCCGAACTTATGCAGACCAGACCCGAATTTTGGTAATATTTCGCGTTATGAAGGTTCGGGCGATTCTTATTTTAACGGTCTTGTCATTTCATTCAACAAACGCGCGAAAAATTGGGCAAGTTTTCGGCTGTCTTATACGCTTTCAAAAACTATCGATAATGCCGGAAATTTCTTTTTCTTTACGCCGCAGGATAATTTCAACCTGCGCGACGAAAGAGGTCTATCCGATAACGACCAAAGACATCGCTTTATTCTAAGCGGAACATTGAATACTCCCTCAAATATTGAAAACTCTTTAGCCCGAAAAATCTTTGGCGGTTTTCAATTTAGTTACATTTTCAATTATGCTTCGAGTCTGCCTTTTAATATCGTAACGGGCAACGACCGTAACGGCGATACAACCAATAACGACCGACCGCTTGGGGTCGGGCGCAATACGGGCAAAGGCTTTGATTTTGCTTCGCTTGATATGCGCCTTAGTCGTCGTTTCAATTTTTCCGAGCGAATCAATTTAGAATTGATTGCCGAAGGCTTTAATGTTCTCAACCGTGCAAATTATTCAGTGCCGAATAATACATTTGGAACAGGCATAATTCCAAATGCTTCCTTTGGCAAACCAACGGCAGCTTTTGATTCGCGACAAATTCAGCTTGGAATGAGATTGAGCTTTTAGTGTGCCATTGGTGTACGAAGTTAACTATCCGAGAGTATCGAAATTTACAGATATGAGATTGGGCAAAACATGTAAGGGCTGAACCTTTTCAATAATCGTTTCTGCCTGCATAGCATCAGTTGGTTTTGAATAAAAATAACCTTGTCCGAACGGGCAGTCCAGATTAATTAATTTGAGAGCCTGTTCTTCGGTTTCGATGCCTTCGGCAATAACCTGCATATTTAAATTTTTCGCAAGCATTACAATCGCCCGAACTATCTCGCCGTTTTCATGGTTGGAGTTCATCAAATTGATAAATGAACGGTCAATTTTCAGATAGTTAATCGGCAAACGCTGAAGGTAGCTCAAACTTGAATAGCCGGTTCCAAAATCGTCGATGGAAAGCTGCACGCCGAGCGAGCGCAGGCGATTCATAATCGTAATTGCCACCTCGCTGTTTTCCATTACGTGACTTTCGGTTACCTCTAAGCGCAAACATCGCGCATCCAATCCGGTTTCTTGTAGAATTTCAGCGACACGTCCGGCTAAATCACGCTGCATAAACTGTTTGCACGAAAGATTAACGCTGATGGTTAAATCATCTTTGAGAGGAAAACGCTGCTGCCATTCACGCACCTGACGGCAGCTTTCACGAAGAATCCATTCGCCGAGCGGTATAATTAATCCCGTTTCTTCGGCAACCGGTATAAATTCGCCCGGCATTATCTGCCCGCGCTCAGGATGAAACCAACGCACAAGCGCCTCAAAACCAATTAGCTGATTGTTGTCGATTTGCACAATCGGCTGATAGAAAACGGCAAATTCGCTGCGTTCGAGCGCAAGCCGCAGCTCGGTTTCGAGCCGCAGGCGATTGCTGATTTGCGCGTGCATTTCGTGATTGAAAATTTCATGCCGACCTTTGCCGCTCGATTTGGCGCGATACATTGCAATATCAGCGTCGCGCAGCATTTCTTCCGGCGTTTTATATTTTGCGTCCCTGAGCGCAATTCCTATACTGGCGCTGATAAAAACTTCGCGCCCGCTGAGCTTGAAAGGCTCTTTGAGAATGTCTTTAATTCTTTCGACGATAAAGAACACGTCTTTAGAATCGGTTAAATCATCGAGCAAAATGGTAAATTCGTCGCCGCCGAGTCGCGCCACTACATCATCGCCCCGAAGCAGAGATTCGAGCCGCCGCGCAATCATTTTCAGAAGCGCGTCGCCTTCCATATGTCCAAGCGAATCGTTAATTAATTTGAACCCGTCAAAATCCAGAAACAATACGGCAAACGTCTTTTTGCGGCGCGGCGAGTGCCCGATGGCGCGTTTCAAATGTTCAAGAAACAGAGCGCGATTCGGCAGCCCGGTCAGCGCGTCGTGCAGAGCATTGTGAATTAGCTGTTCTTCGGCGCGTTTGCGGTCTGTGATGTCTGTAAGCACGCTCATCGAACCGATAGTTTTGCCGTCGGCGTCAAATGTCGGAACCGCGCCGACTAAAGACCAAATCACTTTACCCTTTGCGGTTCTTAGCTGCAATTCGTAATCTTCCGAAATTCCCTGCCGGCGGCGCTGATTGGCTTTTTCAACTACTTTTCGTCCTTCCTCGTCAAGTAAAAGTTCTGAAGCATTCCGTCCGGCTAATTCTTCTTCGCGGTAGCCTGTCATCTCGCAAAATCGCCTGTTGGTAAAGATTATGCAGTCATTCCGGTCAAGATGAAGCAAACCTTCGCTCATATTTTCAATCAAGGTGCGGAGTTTGTATTCACTTTCGCGCAGCGCGGTGTCAGACCTGACGCGTAAAGTTACATCCCGGTTAATGCTCAAAACCGCCGGTTTTCCTTCAAACTCGATAATCGCGGAATTTATCAAAATATTAATCGGCGTCCCGTCTTTTTGACAGTGAACCGTCTCAAACGATTCACTCGTTTCATTTTTCAACAGGCTGGCAAGTCTTTGCTCGCCGCGCTGAACGTTTTCCGAAATTTCTTTTAAACTGCGCCCGATAAATTCTTCGCGCGGATAACCGTACATTTTACAGGCGTAATCATTAACGTCCAGCACGATTTCGCCCTCAGGCTCGAAGATTATAATCGCATCATTTGCAAGCTTGAAAAGGTTGCGGTATTCTTCGGATTTTCGTAATGCTTCTTCAGCCCGTTTGCGCTCGGTGATGTCGCGACCGACGGCTGTGATTATCCGCTCGCCGTCGGAATTATACTCGCCGAAGGAAACTTCAATTAAAATTTCGCGCCCGTCTTTATGCTGCGCCGGAACTTCGATTGCCTGCCCGGAAATATTTTGTTTCCCGTTAGTTACAAAGCGCTTCAATCTCGTCTCGTATCTGAGCCGTAATTTTTCCGGCATCAATTCGACGAGATTTTTCCCGATTAATTCTTCCGCGCCGAAACCGAAAATCTTTTCGGCAGTTTGATTGACATACAAAATCGTGCCTGTTTCGTCAATCGTGATGATAACGTCCGAAGCCGAGTTGGTAACGATTCGGTAACGCGCTTCGCCGGCGTCGAGTTTTGCCGTGTTTTCGGCTATCTGACGCATCTCTTTCTGCCCGCGCAGGCACGAAAGAATGAGAAAAACATCTTCGAATATAACCCAGCCCGCATGTTCGACCCAGCGCCAGTTTTCCGCCGATAAAACCCCGAAAACAGATTGCGGATAGAAAATGCCTCGAAACATATGGTCGAGCGCGACAACCACCGTCGCCGGTGCAAGCACGCGCCAATCGCGGTAAAACGAAAGAAAGGCTAAAGAGCCGAAGACGTGAAAATGGGTTTCGATGCGCCCGCCCGTTAAATGAATTAAAAGGCTCGACATCAACATCTGCCCGACGGCAATCGTGTAGCGCGTCAAAGCGTGTCCGGGACGCAAAAATGCCAGCACAATCGGAAAAAAACTGATTATTCCGCCGAGAAAGACAGCCGCCCAAACGTGAATGTGAATATTGCTGGTTTGTCCAATCCAGGTTCGCGGTGTAATAACAAAAGCCGCAACGACGCCTGCCAGCCATTGAATTATCATCAAAACGGCAAACATCCGGTCGGTTTGACGGTAAATTTGCTGTTGATGGTCGGCGTAGATTTGCTCGGCTTGTCCTTTAATAGTCTTTTCCATTTCGTTTCAGCATTTCTGCTTCATTCTTATTATCGTGCAGCTTCCATTAGCTCGCCCTGACAATCTTTTTTATGCAGCGGGCAACCGAAAACAGCAGTTTCAGTCGTTTTAACGGCATCTTTCGTAATGATTTCAAAAATCGCCGCGCTTCCCGCATTGTCGCCTTCGTGCCCGCGCGAAGCGGTAATGCCGCCGTCAAATTGTAAATTTCCGGCGCGGTCATAAAGCAACGTCAAACCTGATGTCTGCGCATTAAAAATTTTCGTCTCGCGCTCGTCTTCGTCAATCAAAACGCGCACATTCGGAATCGCTTCGGCGCTCTCGCGCAAATCGGTTTGTGTCCATTCTTCGCTTTCATCCGTCGGTTTGCTAAAAATCACATACGCCTGTAAATTGCCGTTAACATCAGCCATCAGACGAGATAGCTCACGTATGCTTGCGCGCGTGCACGGGCATTTCGGGTGAGCAAAAAAGAGAAGCGTCGCGTGTTTGGAATCACGCTCGACACGACTTTCCGCCGGAAAACTTCGCGGATAAGAAACATTCCCTTCGGCTGGGGTATTTTCGTATCGGGCAAGGTAAAAAACGCCTCCAACTGCTATTGAAAGCCACAATATACTGCAAAGACAAAGCAGGAATCTCATAGAAAATTTTTGCAATTATGCAAAAGCTAAAATAATTTGGGATAGTTTGCGAAGAAGGTGTTAGATGACAGACAAATTCGGCAATTAAAAAATCTGCCAAAATTATTTTACAATGAAATCTTAAGATAAACAATGATTAAATGTGCATATCTGTTTTCGCGCAGACCTTTGGCGACAAAATCTGCAAATTCGCCCGTCATCTTCAACTAAAAGCACACGCATCTTTTTCCGGGAATATTACATTGAAAATTAATAAAAGATTGATACCGGATGAAAGAAGCGATAACGAATGCGGGAAAAAGCCGGAGACACGCAGCTATTCGGAATAATTTACCAGCCGAAAATCGAGCAAAACTTAACGAAACTGTTATAAACTGAAATGAGAAAAAGGCGCAATAAAATGAGGCATTTTGAAGTTAATATATTTGACACGAGAATTAATTGACAGCCGGAAAGCCTGAACAGCTTAAAAGTGAATGCAGGATTGTTTATCAGAGCGCTTCCAAGCCAAAATAAATGACAAATTTATTTCGATATTCCAAGGGAACATATGGTTATATAGTTGCTTTTTCCGGCGTATGTTTAATAACACTTTTACTCTTACCATTCCACAATCATATAAACCATACGACGATTTCTCTGGCGCTTTTGCTCGTCGTTTTAATTGTCGCGACTATTTTCGGAAGCCGTCCGGCACTTTTTGCCTCGCTCATCGGAGTATTATCTTTTAATTTTTTCTTTCTGCATCCGGTTTATACTTTCACCATTGACGAGCCGCAAAACTGGGTCGCTTTCGCATCGTTTTTTGTTACGGCTGTCATTGCCGGACAGCTTTCGTCCTACGCCCGCCGGAGAGCGAAGGAATCGGAAGAAAGGCGACAGGAAATTGAAAGGCTTTATAACGAATTGCAGTCGGCTTTTGAGCAAGCCAGCCAAGCTGAAGCTTTGCGCCGCAGCGAACAGTTGAAATCGTCCCTGCTCGACGCGGTAACGCACGACCTTCGGACGCCGCTTACTTCAATCAAAGCCTCCGTAACAACTCTGATTGAAGACCAGCACACGAAAATCGGCAAGCAGGAAACAAACAACGGAAGCTTTCTTCAACTGGACGACGAAGGACGCGGCGAGTTTCTCGAAATTATCAACGAGGAAACCGACCGTTTGAACCAATTTATCGAGGGAATGGTCGAGCTTGCAAAAATTGAAGCGGGAGCTTTGCATTTACGAAAAAGCCGGAGTCAGGTTGAAGAAATCATCAATAATGCGATTGACCGCGCGAAAAATCAGCTTTCCGAACACCAGATTTTGATTGAAATCGAGCGTGAGCTGCCTCCTATTTTCGTTGACGCTCATTCAATCTCGGAAGTCGTTTACACGCTGCTCGACAATGCGGCGAAATATTCGCGAAAAAACTCTAAAATCAGAATATCGACAAGACTCGCGGAAAATAAAAATGTCGAGTTTTCCGTTGAAGACGAAGGAAAAGGCATTTCAATCGAAATGCGTGAAAAAGTATTCGGTAAATTCTTCCGGGCGACGGAAACCGATACTTATGCAAAATCGGGCGGTCTCGGGTTGGGGCTTGCCATCGCACGCGGTATTGTTGAATCTCAGGACGGAAGAATCCGAATTGAAGACGGCGAGGATGAATACAGGACACGGGCGGTTTTTACTATTCCGATTGGCGAAGATAAAAAATAATTTTTAAGTTTTTACTGAAACTCGTAAAATATAAACAGTGGAAGGAAAAAGAATTTTAGTGGTGGATGATGAATCGCAGATTACACGCGTTCTGCGCCGAAGTTTGGCGGCGCATCGTTACGAGGTGCGCGTTGCCGCCGACGGCGAATCCGCTTTGGACACCTTTCACGATTTTCATCCCGATTTGGTCATCACCGACCTTTCAATGCCCGAGATGAGCGGCATCGAGCTTTGCGAAGAAATACGCAAAACTTCAAAAATTCCGATTATCGTTCTTTCCGTCAAAGGCGAAGAAAAAACAAAAGTCGCGGCGCTCGATGCCGGAGCGGACGATTATGTAACAAAACCTTTTGGAATGGATGAGCTGCTCGCCCGGGTTCGCGCGACGTTTCGTCGTTTCTCGCCGAATGAGGAAAAGGAATCTTCAAATCTATCTGCGGGCGATTTTGCAATCGATTTAGCCGCGCACAAGGTTTTAGTAGCCGGAGAAGAAATTCACCTGACGCCGAAAGAGTTTGATTTGCTGATTTATCTTTTCCAAAATCGTGGGCGCGTCATCACGCATCACAATCTTCTCGGCGCAATCTGGGGCGGAAATTTTACGGAGCAAACCGAGTATTTGAGAGTTTTCATCGGGCAGCTTCGCAAAAAAATAGAATCGCAGCCGAATCAGCCCAAATATATTTTAACTATTCCGTGGGTCGGTTATCGTTTTAATACCGGCGAAGAATAAATATATAAAAATTAAAATCTTGTTGCAGGCGATTTTCCTCACAGCCAATCGTTGAATTTCGGTCGGAAAATTTTATGATTTTTTTATAAACCCTTTACCCTATCTTTATATCTGCGGTCGTATTCTTTTTTAGTGAACAACGAAAAGAATATATCAAGCCCTTTCTTATACCCGTCAGAAAAGATTCTCTCAAATTCCGCAATTAACAAAAGCGAGGCTGTCGCCAAAAATTGGACAATCTGGCACGTCGGCGCAGGCATCGGTCTGCTCGGCGGATTGCTGGTTTTATTCGGAACCGCATTTCTTATTATTTTCGAATATCTAACAGGCGAAAAATCGCCCGGCATCTGGTTATTTACGGCTGTTCTGCCGCTATGGATTTTCGGGGCGTATTGTTTCGACAAATTAGAAGAACTGGAGAAAGAACGAATGCGCCGGTATTACGAAACAGCGAACGAGTAAATTTTTAAAACTCTATTTTTATAACCTCTTTATAAATTCTTTATGAAATCTTTATAACTTTTTTTATATTCTAAATCTTTTGAGAATGTAGTGCTGAAATCGTATTTCATCGCTACATTCGGAGGCTCGACTTTAAATTGGAAATTTTCCTTTTCAGCCTCCTGGAAAAATTGCAGGCGCAATGCGAATAACAATTTTACGCTTTATTTTTATTTAGCCACATTTGCAGCTAATGCGCATGTGGTTTTCTAATTTACAGATTAGTAATTATGAAATCCGAAACAGTTTTCACCAACATGAGGTTTAAGCGCTGGTTTTTACAGGGAGTTCAGGAGATTGAAGCTCCTTACGAAGGCGAAGGACAGCATCATCAACATGCGTGGTGGAAGGTGATGTGTCTGACCGGCGTTGATTATTTTTCAACTCTCGGTTATCAGCCCGGAATCGCTTTTCTCGCCGCCGGAGTGCTCTCGCCGATAGCGACTCTGATTCTGATTTTGCTGACGCTGTTCGGAGCGCTGCCGATTTATAACCGGGTCGCTACCGAAAGCCCGCACGGGCAAGGCTCAATCTCGATGCTCGAATCGCTTTTATCGCGCTGGAAAGGAAAACTTTTTGTTCTTGTTCTTTTAGGATTTGTCGCCACCGATTTTGTTATCACAATTACGCTTTCCGCCGCCGATGCTTCCGAGCATATTATCCACAATCCTTTTGTCGAAGAACATCTTCATTTTCTCGACCACCCGATTCCCGTAACATTATTTTTAATCGTTGTTCTTGCCGCAGTTTTTTTGAAAGGATTCAAGGAAGCAATCGGCATCGCGGTTTTTCTGGTGATAAGTTACCTGTTTCTGAATTTAATCGTCATAGCAACGGGAATGTATGAATTAGCAGTAAACCCGTCGCTTATGACAAATTGGAAAGACGCGCTTTTTACCACAAAAACCATCACCGGCGCGACGGAACCGCGAAGCATTTTCCTCGTTATCGGCTTGTCTTTACTTGTTTTTCCAAAGCTTGCGCTCGGGCTTTCCGGCTTTGAAACGGGCGTTGCCGTGATGCCGCTCATCAAAAATCCGAAGCGGATTGAAAACACGCGAAGACTATTAATGAGCGCGGCTCTTATAATGAGTTTTTTCCTGCTTTGCAGCAGTTTTATTACGAGTGTTTTAATTCCCGCGGCTGAATTTCAGGAAGGCGGAAAGGCGCAGGGACGCGCGCTGGCGTTTCTCGCGCACCAGTATTTAGGCGATATATTCGGCACTTTTTATGATGTCAGCACGATTCTGATTTTGTGGTTTGCCGGAGCGTCGGCGATGGCTGGACTTCTTAATATAGTGCCGCGCTATCTGCCTCGTTACGGAATGGCGCCGAACTGGGCGCGGGCAACCAGACCTTTGGTTTTGGTTTTCGCGGCAATATGCTTTGCCGTAACGCTTATTTTTAAAGCAAACGTCGAAGCTCAGGGCGGCGCTTACGCGACCGGAGTTTTAGTCCTGATGAGTTCGGCGGCGGTTGCCGTTACAATTTCGGCTTGGGTGAGAAAACAGGCGATGAAATGGGTGTTTTTGATTATCGCGCTCGTTTTTGCATATACGACCATCACAAATGTAATCGAGCGACCGGACGGAATTAAGATTGCTTCATTTTTTATATTCGCGATTATCCTCGCGTCGTTTGTTTCCCGCGCTTTACGCACTACCGAGCTGCGAATCGAAAAAATCGTATTTGACGACAAAGCCCAGCAATTCATTGATGAAATGGCGGAAGGTGAAATACGGATTGTTGCAAACCGGCGCGAAACCGGAGATTTAAAAGAGTATCGTTTTAAGGAACACGAAAAACGAATGGATAATCATATTCCGTCAGGCGACCCGATTTTGTTTTATGAAATTCAGCTCGGCGACGCGTCGGAATTTAAAGGCAAGCTGAAAATTCGCGGCGTCGATATTGCCGGTTATAAAATCCTGCGCACACAGGCTCCGGCGGTTCCAAACGCAATCGCCGCGATTCTTTTGCATTTAAGAGACAAAACCGGAAAAATCCCGCACGTTTATTTCGGCTGGAGCGAAGGCAATCCGGCTAAATATTTATTTCGATATATATTGTTCGGCGAGGGCGATACAGCGCCCGTAACAAGAGAGATTCTGCGGAAAGCCGAATCAGACCCTGAACGTCGTCCAAACGTACATGTCGGCGGATAAATTATTTTATCGATTTTCTTAATTCTAACCACGCCCTGAAGGACGTGGCTATTTTTTTTCAGCAACACACTTTTAGGACACAATCCGTTCTTCCGGCAGGCTTTTTAAATTAATCGTTTTCTCACGCGCAAAATCCGCTTTCGGTAATATTTTATAAAATTTATTCATTTTTAATACTTTTTTGTGTTAATATTCAGTTTCAAGAAATAAAATCTGAATTGACGAAGTAGTTTTTTTTGTAAAAGACAAAAATCTCGATAAATAGAATTAACTCTACCGGAAAATACGATTAGTAAGTTAAGCCGACTTTTTATTTAAAAAAGTCTTTATACTCCAAAAACTTATTAAGATGGAAAAAATCGAAAATAAAATCGATGTGCCATTTTCGCGCCCTTTTCTCACAGATGAAGAAATCGCCGAAGTCGTCGATACACTTCGTTCAGGCTGGCTGACGACGGGACCGAAAGTAAAGCTTTTTGAAGAAAAATTTGCCGAAGCGGTAAACGCGCCTTACGCGGTCGCGCTTAATTCCTGCACGGCGGCGCTGCATTTAGCGGTCGAAGCGCTCGATTTGCAGGCGGGACAAGCCGTTCTTATTCCGGCAATGACTTTTGCCGCGACCGCCGAAATCATAATTCACAAAAACGCGATTCCGATTCTGGTTGACTGCGACGCCGTAACGGGAAATATTGATTTGGCGGACGCGCGGCGAAAAATTGAAGACGCGCGGGCGGGAAGATTGTCGCCAATCGTCAAAAGCGACGCGGAAATCGTCGGCATAATTCCGGTTTACGTCGGCGGTTATATGCTCGATGTCGATGAACTGAAAAGCTTTGCCGGTGAATTCGGTTTATGGATTATCGAAGACGCCGCGCACGCTTTCCCTTCGGCTTGGCGCAGGAATGCTGAAAGCTCGTGGCAGTTTTGCGGCGAAAATACTTCGACCGTTACCTGTTTTTCATTTTATGCAAACAAAACCATCACGACCGGCGAAGGCGGAATGGCGGTTACGGCAAATCGTTTCATCGCGGAAAAAATCCGCAGGCTTTCGCTGCACGGACTGTCGCGCGACGCGTGGAATCGCAACACGAAAACGGGAAGTTGGGATTACCGGATAATCGAGCCGGGCTATAAATATAATTTAACCGACATTGCCGCTTCAATCGGCATTCACCAGCTCGCGCGCGCCGACGAGATGCGGCGGCAGCGCGAAAAAGTAGCCGAAACTTATTTAAGAGAATTATCGAATATCGAAGAGCTTGAGCTTCCGCCCGATGACGAAAACCGGATTCATTCGTGGCATCTTTTCCAGCTTCGGCTCAATATTTCAAAAATGTCGATAACGCGCAACAATTTTATCGAAGATTTGAAGAAAAGCGGCGTCGGATGTTCGGTTCACTGGCGACCGCTGCATCTGCATCCATTTTACGCGGAAAAATTGGGCTGGCAGGAAAATCATCTGCCGGCGGCGACCAAACTCTGGACGCGGCTTATCAGCCTGCCGATTTTTCCTTCGATGTCATCGGAAGAACTTACACACGTCGTCGAAACGGTAAAACGAATATGTATGAACAGCTCGGAGAAAAAACTCCCGCTCGCGGCATAGCGGCGAACGGCGATTCGTCCGCTTTTTTTGTTCGAGCCGGCGAATTTGCGGCGGCTGGCGGCGGATTGCTTTTGCTGTCGCCGATTTTGCTGCTTTGCGCCGTTTTGATTCGGCTGAATTCGAAGGGCGCGATTCTGTTTCGCCAAAAACGCGCCGGGCTTAACGGGGATATTTTTACGCTCTACAAATTTCGCACGATGTATGCGTTAGCCGAAGGTTTGCCGGTTACCGCCGAAAACGACCCGCGCATCACATCAGTCGGAAAACTTCTGAGAAAAATGAAACTTGACGAGCTGCCGCAGCTTTATAACGTTTTGCGCGGCGAGATGAGTTTTGTCGGACCAAGACCGGAAGTAGCGGAACTAATCGATTTCGATTGTCCAAAATGGCAAAAAGTTTTAAGCGTCCGTCCGGGCATAACCGACCCGGTTACGCTTGAGCTTCGTAACGAAGGACTGCTGCTGTCCGAAGTTGAGGATAAATTAACCTTTTACCGCGAGGTGATTCAGCCTTATAAATTAAACGGCTATTTATCGTATGTGCATAACAAATGCCTGAAAACTGATTTAAAAATTATCGCCCAAACCTTAAAAGCGCTTTTATTTCCACAAACCGCACCTCCGATTAAACTGAGATAAAAAGAAATGATGAATTAGGAATGATGAATGATGAATGTAAGACAATTTCTTTAATTCATCATTCCGCATTCATCGTTTCTTTTTGTGTTTTCTGCAAAAATCGCTGGCATAATTCTTGCGACTGGTATTTTCGGAGAGTAGTTATGAATACATTAAAAGTTTTATTAATTTTAACCGCCGGATTTCTGCTGGTTCAAAATATCGGCGCGCAAAGCCGCGTTGACCGCATTTTGATAACGGAAGCGAAACGAATCACGAACGACGATTTCCCTGTTTTTACACAAACTCCGAAAGGCGCGCGCGTTTACGCGGTGAATCAGCCGAACTCGAAAATGCTGAACGCAATCGATACAGGTTTGACCGAGCTTTTTGCAATCGCAAGAAAAAATAATTACAGAAATCGTCTGAATTATTCGGATTACACGATTTTTATCGCCAAACCCGACCGAACCAAAAATTTTGATAAGCAATATTCGCCCGATGTCGCCGTTCCGGCTAATCAGTATGCGGGAACAATCTATGACAACGGCGGATTTATTTACGCCGCCGGAATGGTCATGGCTTATAATCCGTGCGCTTTTATAATCGCCGAACACGCCAAAGATTACGAGCGCGTTTCCAACGTCGCCCGCTACGAAGGCGAACATCTCGTTCTTTATCACAACGACCGTAAACGCTACAACGAAACCGCCGACCACAGCAAAGGCGGCTCGCATCCGATTCTGCAATAGATTTAAGATTCAAGATTCAAGATTCAAGATTTAAGAGCGGGATTGACGTTTTCCCGTCTTGAATTTTGAATCTTGAATCTTGAATCTTAAATCTTGAATCTTGAATCTTGAATCCTGAATCTACCATTTCGTGCAGCACGTAAACCATATTGTTACCGCAAAATATGGACATCCGACCTCGCATCCGTGTAAAATGCCTCAAAAGCTTGATATTTACTTGTTTTTAATTTTATCGGAAATACTGGCACAGTCATTGCCATAACACTTCGCGGATGTTGTAGTTTGATAAAATCCGCGAAGATGGAGGTCATAATATGAACTTTTGGTTTAAACCGACCAAAATCTTCGCTCTTTTTTCTTTGTTCTTTCTAAATTCTATTTTTATAAACGCGCAGAGTGTTTATGAGCTTCCGGCGGGAACGAAAATTCGTGTTCGGATGGACAACGAGATTAACTCGAAAGTTTCGAGCGTAAACGACACGTTTACGATGAAGATTTCCGAGCCTGTAAGCATACGCGGAACAGTCGTTTTGCCAATCGGAACGGTCATCGAAGGACGCGTAACGGGAGTTAAACGCGCAGCCATCGGCAGAAAAAACGGACGTTTGACACTTTCGTTTGAAATGCTCCGGCTCGCGGGCGGCGAGAAACGCGAAATAAACGGCGTGCTGGTTAATCAACTGGCAGTCAAATCTTCGCAAGCCGCAAGCGTTTTGACCATCGCAGGCGGAACGGCGCTCGGAGCGGTTTTCGGAACAGTTTCGAAATCAAGCAACGGCGCTTTAATCGGCGCGGCAATCGGAACAGGCGCGGGCGCGGGCGTTGCTTTTTTGAGAAAAGGCAAAGAAGTTCGAATCAAAGCCGACGAAGAGTTTGAAATAGAATTAACCAGAAAAGTCGTCCTGCCGGTGCAGGATTATTGAAAAAGTTTTGAAAAGATTTGGTCGTCAGCGCAAGCTCTCGACCAGATAAGAAGCCTGTCGTGAAGGGGAGAGCGCGACAGGCTTTTTTATTTTAAAGATTTATTTTACCACAGAGGCGCAGAGGGCACAGAGAAAAATAAAAATCTCTGTGCCCTCTGTGTCTCTGTGGTGAGCTATTTCTTACGGCGTGAAAGCCGAAGGAACAGGTTTGTCGCCCACGCTTCCGAAGAGTATCGCCGTAAAGCCTGCCGAGCTTCTTTGCAGATACCAGTTTTTGTCGCCCGGACGCCAGATTGCGTAATCGGCTTTTCCGTCGCCGTCGTAATCGCCCGCGACCGGAATGTCGCCGTTTGTTCCGAACGGTAACGAATAATAGCTTTGATTTTCGCTTCGAAGAATGAACCATTCACCCGTCGAAGGTCTGAAGAAAGCCACGTCCGCCTTTCCGTCGCCGGTGTAATCCGCCGGAACGGCTTTGTCGTTGGCATTGCCGAACTGGAAGACGATGGCGCTGTTCGTCGCGCTGCGATTTATCCACCATTCGCCAGTCGATGCGCGGAAAATTGCGATGTCAGCTTTTCCGTCGCCGTCGTAATCGGCGACGACGGGTTTATCGGTCGCGTTTCCGAACGACTGAATCGTCGTGCCGCCCGAAGACTTGTTGATATACCACGTCGCCGTCGAAGGACGATAAACCGCCGCGTCGGTTTTGTGGTCGCCGTCGAAATCGCCCGGAGCCGGAATATCGCCGTTTGCGCCAAACGGGAAAGAATAATAGCTTCCGTTTTCGCTTCGAAGAATAAACCATTCGCCGGTTGCCGGTCGCCAGATTGCGATATCCGCTTTGCCGTCGCCGGTGTAATCTCCGGGAACGAGCTTGTCGGTTCCCGCGCCGAACTGCGCGGCGTAGTTCTGGTTGTTCGAAGATTTCAAATACCACCATTCGCCGTTCGACGGGCGGAAAATTGATAAATCCGATTTACCGTCGCCGTCGAAGTCGAACGGATTTACCTGCGTTACAGTCGCCGCGTTTGAATTTGACGACCAGTAGCCGTTTGAAACCGCGAAACTTCCGCCGGTTGCTTCTCCGCCGGCGACGGCTTGTCCGGCGGTTCCGTCGAGCGAGAAATTCCCGCCCGAACTGTTTCCGCCGCCGTTTGCGATAACGGATTGCTTGATTTCAAAGCTGCCGCCGCTTTGCGCGAAGGAATTCACCACAGAGGCACAGAGACACAGAGATAAGATGATTAAAATTTTGGTTCTCATAATTTTGTCCTCGCTTTTCTATAAAGTTTGGTTTCAGGCGTTTAGAGTTCAGACTAAAGTTTGAACTCTAAACGCCTGCTCGCATATTTCCCCTTATTTCTGCTTGTTCTGTTTGGTCGCTTCTTCGAGCGCGGCAAGACGTTTGACTAATTCATCCTGCGTGGCGCGAAGCTGTTTGACTTCATCCTGAAGCTGTTTGACTTCTTCGTTTTTCTGCTGAAGCTGCGTGTCCAGTTCTTTGACCGCCGCGATGCTGACGCCTGCCAAATCCTGAACGCCGATTGATGTATTGCCTACGCCGAGACCGAACTGCGAGAAGAAATCCTCAGCCATCGGTCCGATGTGGCGAACGTTTTTGCCTTCGTCGATGTAGTTCCACGAAGTAACCGGGATTGCGCGAAGCTTTGAAAGAATGTCCGAACCCTTTACGGCAAAGAAGTTTTCTTTCGTGAAGCGGCTCGAAGTGCAGTTGAAAACGCCGCTTCCAGCCGGAAGATTACAGCCTGTAGTTCCCGTCAGATTCGTGCGGAAGCGAAAACCGCCCGTAGCGCGCGCCGCAAATTCGTTGTTCGCTGTGTTTCTGAAAGTGTCGGCTGAAGCATTTGCCGAGCCGTCGCTCCAGATGAATGTTCCTGAAAAGCCGTTGTTCGAGGCAAATTTACCGAAAGCCATTGTATGGTCCTGGTCAGCCGTTACGTTGTAGCCCATCGCGATTGCCGCCAAACCTCTGAGATTAAACGAATCCGGGTCGCATTTGCCGTTGATGAGCGGTCCGCCCGACTGTGCTTTGTTGCCGAAAGCGACGCCGTATGTGTCGCAAACACGGTTGCCCGCGCCCGCCGAAAATCCTGCCGCGCCTTTTACCTGATTGCCGCTGCCGAAGACGATGCTCGATGTGCTTTCAGCAGAGTTCGTGTCGCCGAAAGCGAGCGCGTAAAGACCGATTGCCGTCGAGTTGCTGCCGCCTGCCCAAGAGAAGAAACCGACGTTGGCGTCGTCCCATTCGGCGTCGGCATAACCCGAACGGAAAGCGCCTTTATACGAATCCCACGAAGTTCTGTAGCCTTTGCCCTGCATCGGTGAAACGCCGATTCCGAGGTTTCCGGTTGCGACGAAGCTGCCGTTCTGAAAAACTTTGAACCATGCCGGCGTGTGTCCGCCCGGACCCGAACAGCAGGTCGAGCCGCCGCGAAGATTAATCATCGTGCCCGTTCCGTTGGCGTCGCCGACCGAAAGCTGCTCGGAGGCGGGATTAAAGAGAATCGTGCTCGCCTGAAGATACTGCCTGTTGACCGCGTCGGTCGCGCTGACAGGATTGGCGAGATTAGTGATGTTTGTCCCGTTCATCGAAAGACCGTTAAAAGTGTTCTGTCCGGTCCAGTTATTCTGACCGGTGAGCAGATTTGCGCCCTGGACGAGCGCGGTCGTCATGCTCGTTCCGTCGCCGAAATTAATGCCCTGAACGGAGATTTTTCCGAGGTTGTCGCGTTTGACGAGCGTGTCTGAAATGTTGCTCGGAGTAGCATTATTCGTCGCCTGCACCGAGCTGGCGATATTCGCCGCCGTCTTGCCGCCGACGCTGCTGACGACCGTTGCGTTCTGCGTTCCGAGAACGTCGCCCGAAAGCGTGCCGCCAAAATTATCGGCGGTTTTCGCCTTGTTTGAATACGGCGCGGAATTGATTTTCTGTCGCGGCGTCAAAGTCGTGTAAGGGTCGCCCGCAATTTTACGGACGGCAATTTCCAGATAACGGTCTGCGCCCGGAAAAGCGTTCGCGCCGAAGTCGAGCGGAGTCGAAAACGTGCCGTTCGTAACCAGAACGGGAACGTCCGAGATAGTTCCGCCGACCTGCGCGCCGCCGCTTGCCGCATCATAAAGCTTAAATTGAAATTGATACGTGCCGTTTGCCGACGCGCCCGCCTCCGCGAGGCGTCCCTGATAATTGAAAGCTGTGCTCTGAGCAAAAGCGCTTGCCGCCAGTGCCAAAGCGATGACTAATAATATGATTGCTCTTTTCGTGTTCATTGAAAGTCTCTCCTAAGATTATGAATTTTTATAATTGCGTCCGGCTTTTAGCGAACCGAAATCGCTGCACATTTACTAACGCGGAAAGTTTTGCGAAAAGGTATCAGCAGAAAATAAATTTTTAGGTAATGAAGTTTTTTAATTATTGGGAAAATAAGTATGAATATTACGAAAATTTATGCGAATGGAGAATTCATCAAACATTTCTTTTTTCTTTAAAGTATGACAGAATAATTTGCATCATGTATAGAGTTTTCTTGATTCACAATACGTCTTCAGATGAAATGGTCATAGTGTGGAGATTGCAAACTCTAGCCGCTACTTCGGGAATACAGTTAGACGTTCCTAATAATGTACAACGTGCAAATTCACTGTTAATTTATCAGATGATTGATGAAGCTGATGCTGTGATTGTTCTTCTTACTAAATCTGCACTTAAATCAAAATATATAACGTCGGAAATAAACTATGCGATTTCAAAAAATAGAACTATTATTCCGATTTTTGTTAAAGGTGTCGCTTCACCGCCTATTAGTTTACTTGTTGGTCAGTCAGGCTCGCCCGTTTTTGTGTTTGATCCTCAAAAACCTTGGGAAATGGAGTCAGAATTGTCGAAATTTCTGTTAAGAAAAGTTGGTGACAAAAATACAAGAAATGCTCTTCTTGCTATAGCCGGAACATTTGCCGGTTTATTCTTACTATCAAAACTCCCCGAAAATTAATGAAGAAAAAAGTTTTTGTTGAGAATTCTGCTGTAGCAGATACCTCTTGCCTAATTCAGCTTTGGAGATTAGAACTTTTACAAAAATTAGTTCTTCTTTATAA
>JBARIW010000151.1:0-2015 GCA_049799955.1 Pyrinomonadaceae bacterium | reverse complement strand
ACCTTACAGCGAATCCCAACTTTTACAAGCCATCCCCAAATTCATGAAACACTAAATAATCCCATCAAAAATCTCACATCTCGAATCAAATAATTCCCAATCTCAAACAAAACTTAGGCAAAAAGTGGTTTGACACGCGAATGACAGCGGTAAAGTGCGCGACCTGGCGCACCCTACTAAAATCAAAAAATCAAAAATCAAAAATCAAAAATCTTCAATCTAAAATCTTCAATCTTCAATCAAAAATCAAAAAATCTTCAATCTAAAATCTAAAATCTAAAATCTAAAATCGAATGACTCACGCCAATTACAATCGCCGATTCCGGAGCAAGAAACAAGGCTATGTTAGACTTTCTTCTAAAAAAATGGTTTCCTTTGAACTAGGAAATGTTTACTATGCTGTTCCTATTGAACGAGTGGAACGCATTGTTAAAGACTTTAATTCCTACGGTCTGTTACCTAGCGGTAATAGTTTAGTGCGACATCAAGAAGAACTAATTACCCTGATTAATTTATCCACAATATTTCCCAGCAGTCGGAGTATTGTTGACTGCAACTACCTGATTATTTGCACTTTAAATAAGAGCGATCGGTTGGGGTTTCCCATTCCTGAGATGCCAAAAATTTTAGAAATTTCCGAAGAAAGCTTCTGCGAAATTCCCGAATTGTACCGTCAACAGCAACTGCCTCCGGTCATAGAAAAGTTAATTCGCGCACCTGACGGTTCCGAAGTATTTTATCTGAATTTGGATCTATTTAGCGAAATGTAGGGTGTTCACTTTTCCAGGTATTATACAATATAAATCGTATTTTCGCAAAAAGTTATTTATGAAAAAACTCACAATAATGTCGATCGCCCTGGTAATTCTTGCCGCAACTCTGGAATTGCTAGATGTGGGGCTGCAACTAAGCGCGATCGGGCAAACACAAACACCCCAACCACAAACACCCCAACCACAAATACCCCAAATCCCAACACCCCAACCAATCCCAACACCCCAACAAATCCAAACACCCCCAATCCAAACACCCCAACCAAAAGCAGACGACCCCAAAAAGCTCGGCTACGTCTCCCCAGAATTTGCCGAAAATTTCTCCCAGCAACAAATCGACCAAATCAACGCCAACGTCGAAACGCTGCTGCTAACTCAAAGCTGCTCCCGCTGCGACCTCCGAGCCGTAAAATTAGTTAACATTAACTTAAAAAATCCCATCCTTACAGGAGCAGATTTATCAGATGCCAACCTCAGCGGTAGTCGCTTCGAGATCTCAGATTTTTCCAACACCAATCTAGCTGGCACAGACTTAAGCGGAGCCGAATTAGTAGGGGCGAGAATCAGCAACGCTAACCTCAGAAAAGCTAACTTGACAAAGACAAATTTAGACGGTGCAGACCTGCGATTTTCCGACTTGAGGGATGCCAATCTTTCCGATGCCAACCTCCGCAATGCTAATATAGATGGCGCTAGTATCGATCGAGCAAGTATGGCCGGCACCACAATGCCCGACGGCAGAAAAAATCAATAATATAGCCTCGTTTCCTAGGCGAATGAAATCGCTTCTTATCAAACAAAGTCCGCATGGTGCGCCGACTGAATCCCTTCCAGGCTCTGCCTCCTTGTTCTCAGGCTCTGCCCGCTTGTTCCCAGGCTCTGCCTGGGAATAAATATCTAGAGGCTCTGCCTCGTTTCCTCATTTCCTCGTTTCCTCGTTTCCCTCTTCCCTCTTCCCTCTTCCCTCCATCCGCTACATCCGTTACATCCGTTACATCCGTCGAGCGAATCCGTTGCCGAACTTCCTTCAGAATCAAACAGCCAAAAACCTCTGAATCACCTCATCACTTAATTCGCTAGTGCTTCCAGAAGCCACAATTCCGCCTTTTTGCATAGCATAATACCAGTCAGCTTGCCGCACAAAATGCAAATGTTGCTCCACCAACAAAACCGAAATTCCCCTAGTAGCAACCACGCGGCGCACCGCAGCTTCTATGTCTAAAATAATAGACTGTTGAATTC
>JBARIW010000150.1:0-6145 GCA_049799955.1 Pyrinomonadaceae bacterium | reverse complement strand
GTCCATAAACCGTCGGGCTTGCCCGTAAATTTCACGCGGTTTTGATTGCCGTTGGTTTTATAGCTGACCGTAACGACTTTTGTTTCCGCCTTTACGCCCGCGACTTTGACGGCGACGAGATTCATCTTAACGGTTACGGATTTGAGCGAATTTAATTGCACCAGACAGTGAATCGGAACGTCCTTCGTGCCGAAAATTTCGGCTTCTTCGCCGGCTTTGCCGTTTCCGTCGTCGCGCGCCAGAGAAATCTCTTCGACGGCGACTTCCTGAATTTCCTGTATTTGCGCAAAGACGCCCGGGGCGAGAAAAAGACAGCACAGCAATATAAAGACAATTTTCATAAAGCTTTCGGAAAAATTGTAAATTTTTGAATATTCCCAGTTTATTGGTGCGGCAACTTTCGTTTTAGTTGCACGGCGAGAGGAAAATTTCTTCTGATTTATCGCTTATTTTAAAGATTTTTCAATAGCTGAAATGATTTCTTCGCGCAGACGTTTGACGCTGCTGATTTCGATATTCGTAACATTTTCGATTGTTTCCAAGCCGCAGGCGGTCGAAGCGATAACCGGAATTTTCTGCGCGACGGCTTGGAGCAGGCGGCGCGGTTTGTGTTCGACAAATGCGGGTAAAATTATCAAATCGGCTTTCCCGAGCCAGTCGTCCGCGCCTTTTTCCCAATCGATTCCGCGCCAAAAATCCGCCTCCTCGATAATCGCGCCGAGCGTGATGAGCTTTATATCCAAATCCCGAACGGCGTCGCGCAGTTCATAACTTCCCTTTCGCCCGACGGTCGAGGCGGGAAAAACTATTGTAAAT
This sequence comes from Pyrinomonadaceae bacterium, assembly GCA_049799955.1. Lineage (GTDB taxonomy): Bacteria > Acidobacteriota > Blastocatellia > Pyrinomonadales > Pyrinomonadaceae > JBGTFE01. The sequence continues at coordinate 5,329 of JBARIW010000150.1, read as the reverse complement.
TTATCATTTATTTTTCGCTCAAGATTTTTTGCTTTTGGCAGATTCCAATTTACTAATTCACATTTACCGGCGAAAAGCGAAGCGATTTCCGTGTGCGGCGTGATGATTTTCCGCGCCATTTTCAGAGCTTCCGTTTCGGCTTCAACGAGCCATTCTTCGGCGCGAAAATCGCCTAAAGTTTTGCTGTTCTTGTGAATCGACGCGGCAAAATCGAGCCGTTCCTGAAGCACGCGCATCGGCAAAGCGCTCATCAAAACATCGAAAGTCCTGCCGCCTAAGAAACCGTTTTTCCATAAAAACGGCAGAAGATTTTGCGAGACGACAACGTGAAGAACATCGTAAGAAAGCCGTTTAGCAAAGCTTTCCGCCAGTTTTTCCGACATTTCGAGCAAAGATTTTTGCCGCTCCGCGCCCTGCGCCGAGAGCTTGCGCGATTTATACGAGCGCGCCAGAGTCGTCATAAAACTTTGCCTCGTTCGCGCAAAACCTTTCATATTCCACGCGTAATTCGCCTTTCGAAAACGCTGCCCGTCGAGCGGAACAAACAGAAAATCCTTTTCGCTTTTCGCCTGCTGAATATATTCGTCGAATTCGGGCGAAAATTCGTCGAGCAAAAACGCCGCGCGTCCGAAATCGAGATGCGCTTCCGGTTTCAGACTGCGAAAACAGCTTTCTACGCCGCAGGTTGCGCAAGAGTTCGGTTGCTGGTTTTCGTTTTTCGGATTTTGAATCTTGAATTTTGAATCTTGAATCTTGAATCTTGAATCTTGAATTTTAATCGCCGCTCGCGGCACAATCTGAAACAGCTTTGAATTTCCGTTTTCGCCTTTAAATTTCACGGTCAGATGGTCTTTGCCCAGAAATGTTTCGATGCGAAACGCGAGGGGCGAGCGGAAACGCAAATCGACGTAATTCCAGAAAATCGTCGCGTCGCGTCCCTCTTCGGCGAGCGAACCGGCGACGATTTGCGTGTGCGCGTGGCGCTCGACGATTTCGAAATTCGCCTTCAAAGCCGCGTCGTAAAGCGCGTTTGAAAGCTGGCACAAACCGCCGCCGACATTCGGGATAATACAGCCTTCGCGCAATTCGCGTCCTTCGACAAAGCCTCTTGCGCGGTTTGCTTGTCCGACGTGTTTCCAGAAACTGAAAACCGCTCCGGCGGGAATTTCCACGCCGTCGAGCTTTTTTATCGCAAGGCGCAGATTATGAACTTTCCCAGCGAGCAGAAATTGTTCTTCAGCCCGGCTTTCCGTCCAGAGCGGCGTTTTCGATTCGGCAATCGTCGCGCTTTTGCCTGAACCGGCGGCTTTCGGAAATTTTTTGAGCTTTCGGTCGAAAAGATTTTCCATTCCGCGTTTTGCGCGGAGCAAAGCGGCTTTGGTTTTGAAAATCAGCGATTGAATTCGCGTGTGTGTCGTCTGCGAGGCTTCCGGCATAATCTACACGAATTTTACAGAAAATTGCAGATTTGTCGAGCGCTTTTCAGCGATTTAAATATTTAATTGTTTTTTTCAAAAGCGTCGCCATCGCCGCGCGTGTAAAAGGCGCGAGCGGAACGCTTTGCATTATCGCCAAATCTTCGGCGAGAGAAGTGTCTTCGTCGAGAAATTTCAAGACCTGCGCGGGTTTATTTTTTGAAAAAAGCTGCGTAAAAACATCGTCAGCCGCGTGTTTTTTCGTCAGCAAAACATTGAGCAAAACCGAATCGAGATAGCTTTTCCAATTTTGGATTTTAGATTTTGGACTTTGGATTGCGGAAGTATTTGTTTCGAGCGATGCGACTAAATTTTTCAATCTTCGCTGCGTTCGTTCGAAGCTGTAGCCGGTCGAAGGTTTTACATAGCCGCCCGCCGTTCCGATGCGAATAATTTTCGGCGCGGGCTGCGCGTCGTGCGGCTCGTCCGACATCGGAATCACGCCTTTTTCAGTTTCGAGAATTTTATATTTTTCGATTTGCAGAACTTCCGCGATATATTTTCCGAGGTAAAAATCGTATTCGTCATCAGGCAAAATATTACCGGAAAAAACCGTAAACTCTATTAAAGCTTGTCTTTCGGTAAACGGCAGAATATAGGCGAAACGACATTCGTTTTTCTGCTCGACGCGAAAATCGAAAAGCGTCGGCTTGTCCGGCTCAAAAATAGGTTTTTCCGTTTCAATCAGCCAACCTTTAAAATGCTGCCGGAGATTCTGATATTTCGGATTGTCGTAAGCTTTGCGCGTCGAGCTGTCGAAAATAAACTCCTTTGCGGCAAATTCGCCTTTGTCCGTTTTCACAATTCCGTCTTCTATTTTAAGAATATCGGCTTGCAGAAGCGTAAAATTCGGATTCGCTTTGAGCTTATCGAGCGCAAATTTATAAAAATCTTCGGCGCGAATCATTTTATATTCGTAATCATTTAAATCTAAAATTTCGGAAAATCCTCGCGTTCCGTGAAACCAAACGCCTTTCCATTTACGGAAAACAATTTCTTCAAAAGCGCTTTCCGATTTTTCCCAGAAGCACCACGTATGGTCGTTCGCGGTTTTCGCGGCGCGGTCGATGACGAGAATTTTTCGCTCGCGCAAACGGCTTTCGTCGAGATAAAACGCGAGGCTGAGTCCAGCCATTCCGCCGCCCGCGATGATGTAATCGAAAGAGTTTTCAGCCACTAGTAGAAGTTTTGCAAAAACATTCGGCTTATTCAAAAAATTTGTGCTATTTTATCTTCATTATGAAAAATTTGGTTTTAGCGTTTTTGTTGATTTTTGTTTCGGCTGGTGTCGCATTTGCCCAGTCGAAGGACGAAAAAGCGAAAGAGGCGATTCGCAAAGTGATGGACGAGCAGGCGGCGGCGTGGAACAGCGGCAATATCGAAGGTTTTATGCAGGGCTACTGGAAATCGCCGGAGCTGAAATTCGTTTCGGGCGACGGCGTTACCAAAGGCTGGCAGCCGACGCTCGACCGCTACAAGAAATCTTACGACTCGCGCGCGAAAATGGGCACGCTGACGTTTTCGGATTTGGACATCACGATTTTGTCGAAAAATTCGGCAGTCGTGCTCGGCAACTGGGCTTTGCAGCGAGAAAAAGACAATCCGAAAGGAAAATTCACGCTCATTTTCCGCAAATTTAAAGACGGCTGGCGAATTATCCACGACCATACCAGTTAATAAATTTTATATTTTTTTCTTCATACTCGACTTTAACTAATAGCTCGCAACCTAAAGAGAATTTTAAAGTTGTCTGCAACGGCATAAACTGATATAGTATTCAATTCTCAGTTTAATTTCTTTTACAAACAGGGCATTTTTTTTGAATTCAAACGGCAATTCTCTCCCGCATTGCCAGCCTGAATCCCCGGGAGAACAGCGGCGTGCAAACAGAAAAATATGTTTCGAGAATTCTTTGGTATCAGGGTTTTGGCTTTTTGGCTATTATAGCCTTGACCTGGGCAATTAAATTCTTCGATTTGCTCGGCTATTTCGGCGCTAACGATGCGGATTCGGTTAATTGGCGCGAAAGTATTTTAGACACCACGCTCGTCGTGATGGTGGCAATTCCCGTATTGATTTTAACCAAACGTCTGGTATCGCACCTGTATTATCTCGAAGGACTTCTGCACATCTGCGCGTGGTGCAAAAAATTGCAGGACGACGACAAATGGGTGCCGCTCGAAGACTTTTTTCAGGAAAACTTTCATATGCGAACTTCTCACGGGATGTGTATGACCTGCGCGGAACATATGAAAGGTCAGATTCGCAATCGCGCCGGGACGCGCTAAGAGATTTGCTGCCGGAAACTTTTTATAATCAAATTTTAAGTCAGGAAAATAGATAAACATACAATCGCAAAAATCGTCCGGACGGTTTTTGCGATTATCAGTTTTCCAACCTTTCGCGCGATTTACCGCGAACGGAAATCGGGCGAAATCAGCCACAACGCGACAGGCTCGTTTAAGACGCGAAAAATCAGACGCGAAGGCGATTCGGCGAAGTTTCAGCTTTAAATGCCGGCTATGATTGTTATCAACGTTTCATTTGCGCTTATACTGGTGGTCGCCGGCTTTTTTATTTTCTTCTTTTGGCAGAAGGCGCGAAATTACAAAGAAATTACTTTCAAAGCGGCGTTTTTGGTTTAATATAGACGGCAATCGCTCCCGACACAAAATCTTTTCTTTAGGAGTTTTGAAATGAATATCGCCGTTAAGATTTCTCTTTTGTCGTCCGGTCTTTTTCTGCTTTTAGGAATGCTCATCGGCATCGTCAAATATCAAAGGATGATGAGCGCGCCCGAACACGCCGCGCCCGTTTACATCGACATCGCCCACCGCGTCGCCTTTTTTTACAGCTTCGCCATGCTCGTCATCGCCAAACTGCTCGAATACAGCCCGTATGCCGTCTGGCTGCAAATTTCCGCAATCACTTTAATTCTCGTCTTCTTCATCTCAACCGTCTTCGGACATCTTTTCAACGGCTTAAAAAACAAAACCGACAACATCTTCCGCGAGCGAAGCTTTTCGACCACATGGTATATGTACCTGCTCATTCCCGCCCACATCGGCGGCTTGGGAATTATCATCTGGGGCTTTATCTCGACACAGTTTTTTAGTATGAAATAAAAGAGTCAATATCTTGATTTAGAGCTACAAAGTCAAAAAGCTGTTATGCAATTAAAAATTAAAAACTCTGAAGAATTTGAAAAACTTCTTAAAGCTTTGGCGTGGGAACTTGTTGAAGCTAATATTTTTTTCAAGCTATATCTGGACATTAAGGCAACTACGGTCGAATATACTCGTGAATTCAATGAATCCAATACATTTTGGTTTTTAACTCTGACCTCACTTTTGGATACAACTTTACTTCGCTTATGTCGAGTTTATGATGGAAATGAGAATGCAAACTGTCTTCCTAATTTACTTGATATCATTAAAACAAATTTAGACATTTTCGATGAAAAGAATTTTAGAAATAGGCTGAAAGATAATCCATTTGTTGATAGCTTGGCTCAATTTAGTAGAGAGCCTGATTTAAATCAATTAGACCAAGACATTGAATACGTTAACAAGAAAACAAATTTATTAGTTGAAAACTTAATTATTTGGCGAGGAAATATAATCGCACATAAAAATGCAAAAAACATCATTAAAGGAAAGAATCTAAAGATTAATTACCCTCTAAATATAAATGACATATCTGAATTGCTGGAAAAGGGCATGGCAGTGGCTTTGCACCAAAAGTCTTTGAGCAATGAATAATGTTCGGTTTTAGGGTGGTTTTCAATCTGAATTGTGAACATTATTCACTTTATCGAACTTATGCCGACGATTATTCAGAGGCTTCAGACTTTT
>JBARIW010000149.1:0-18405 GCA_049799955.1 Pyrinomonadaceae bacterium | reverse complement strand
ATCATCGTCGCCGGCAGAGACGGAATTATTCTTACAGACTAATAATCAATCATTCTATCAAGGGTGCAGAGAGCAGCACTCCCGCGAAAATCAGCCTTGTCGTTCATCGACAGGGCTTTTTTATTTTGCGGTTTTTTGAAGATAAAGCGGCGAGAGACGGCGCAGGTTTTCGACGGCTTTCGGCAGAATTTCTAAAACGTATTCGACATCTTCGTTCGTATTTTCATTGCCGAAGCTGAAACGAATCGCGCCGCGCGCCAGCTCGTCGTTTCTGCCCAAAGCGCGAATGACGGGCGACGGCTCCAAACTGCCGGACGAGCACGCCGAGCCTGTGGAAACGGCTGCGCCCTGCATATCCAGATTTATCAAAAGACCTTCGCCTTCGATAAAACGAAAGGAAATATTCGAGATATTCGGCAAGCGTTTTTCGCGTCTGCCGTTAAAAACGATGTCAGTGATTTTTTCCGCCACGCCGTCTTCAAATTTGTTTCTGAGTTTTAAAAGGCGCGAAGCGTTTTCCGACAAATTATTTTTGGCAAGCTCACAGGCTTTTCCGAAAGCGACTATGTAAGGAACATTTTCAGTCCCGCCGCGCCGCTCGCGTTCCTGGTGTCCGCCGATGTTTTGCGAATGAAGCCGTACGCCGCGACGAACGTATAAAGCGCCGACGCCTTTCGGCGCGTAAATTTTATGCGCCGAAACGGAAAGCAAATCACAGCCTGATTCTTCGACATCGACCGGCATTTTGCCAATCGCCTGCACCGCGTCCGTGTGAAACCAGATTTTTTTGCCGCCGGCGCGTAATTCACGAACGAATCTGCCGATTTCCTCGACCGGCTGAATCGTGCCGATTTCGTTGTTTGCAGTCATTATGGAAATCAAAACCGTATCTTCCCGAACCGCGTTTTTTACGTCTTCGACACGCACGATTCCGTCTTCGTAAACGGGCAGATATGTAACTTCAAATCCGCGTTTTTCCAAGTCCAGACAAACTTCCTTGACGGCAGAATGCTCGATTTGCGAGGTGATAATGTGTTTCCCGTATTTTTCGTTTGCCTCGATTAAACCACGAATCGCAAGGTTATTCGCTTCCGTGCCGCCCGATGTGAAAACGATTTCTGCGGGGCGCGCATTAATGATTCCGGCGACCTGATGCCGCGCTTTATCGATTGCCGCGCGTGCTTCCTGACCGAAAAAATGGATGCTCGAAGCATTGCCGAATTTTTCGGTCAAAAAGGGAAGCATCGCCTCGACGACTTGCTTATCAATCGGCGTGGTTGCGCTGTTGTCTAAATAAACTCTGCGAAACATAAGACTATTTTAACTCATCCGAAAAAATTACAAACTTCTGACACGATATTTCGTTGTATTTGTAGAGGTTTTCTTGCTCTTAATCTATTCTATAAGATAAAGTAAAACGTTGCGCTCTGTCGCGGCATCTAAACCGGGACTCGTTATTATAGAAGGAAATTAAAAATGGATTTTACAACAAAAGAATTATTAAAAAGATATGCGAAACTGGCTATCGGACAGCCGTTTGCGCCGATTTTATTAAACATTTTGGTTACGAGCGTTTGTGATATGCGCTGCACGCATTGTTTCTTCACCGAAGAACTCGATGACCGTCCGCGCAAGAAATTGCAGATGAAAACGCACGAAATCGAGAAAATCTCAGAAACTCTCGGCGGAAATCTCGGCGTTTTGGTCTTGGCGGGCGGCGAGCCTTTTACGCGAAAGGATTTGCCCGAAATCGTCGGCGCGTTTCATCGAAATAACAAGTTGGAATCGGTTTATTTAATGAGTAACGGACAGATTCACCCGCGAATTTTCCCGGACGTAACCAGAATTTGCCAGGAAAATCCGAATCTGAATGTAACGATTGCGCTCGGCATCGACGGATTGAAAGACCAGCACGAAAAGATTCGCCAGAAACCGGGAAGCTGGGACAAGGCGATTCACACGGCGCGCACCTTGCAGGAAATGAAAAAGGAATTTCCGAACATCGACGTGCAGACCTGTACCTGCGTGATGAATTCGAATCAGGACACGATTTTCGATTGGTACGATTTTCTGAAATACGATTTGAAGCCGGACAAAATCAATATCAATTATATTCGTCCGCCTTCAAAAGACCCGAACGAGCTGAATTTCGACCATAATCTTTACGGGAAACTCTCGAATATGATTCTGGAAGACGTTCGGAATTCGGCAATCAAAAACAATTACGGCGGTTCGGCTGGCTTTTTCAAAGCGGCAATCGACATTTATATGCACGATTTGATTTCCAAAGTTAAGGAAACAAACGAAGCGCAGATGACCTGTTACGCCGGAACGGCGGGCGCGGTGATTTACGACGAAGGAACGATTTCGTCGTGCGAAAATAAATCGGAAGTCGCAAATCTGCGCGATTTTGACTGGAATTTCCAGTCAGCGTGGAATTCGCCGCAGATGAAAGCGCGCCGGAAAGAAGTCGCGGCGGGATGTTTCTGCACGCACGAATCGAATTCTTATTATCCGAGCCTGCCGTTTAATCCGAAACATCTGATTCAGATTAAAAAACTCGAAAAACAGATGAAACAGGCGAGCAAAGAACTGGGAAAAAATCAGCCGCAGGGCGAAGGCTTAGCGGTCAAAGCGTAAAAAATGCTGACTTACAAGGCAATGTATAAATTTCTGGAAGACGGTGTTCACGGCGAGGTTTTGGATTTTGCCGGAGTAATTACCTGCGGAAAGGATTTAGACGAAACGCGCCGTCTTCTTGCTTCCGCATTGGTTGATATGGCGGAAACAAATTTGAGTTTGGGTGAACCTTTACCTATGCCTGACTCATCTATAAGTGATTCGGAGGCAGACTTGGAAGAACCGATTCATCTTGTTTTGTCCGCAACAAATCGGGTAAAGATTACGACCGAATCAATTTATGAAGCGGCGTGATTTACTAAGGCATTTAGAAAAAAATAATTGCCGTTTATTGCGTGAAGGCGGCGAGCATTCAATTTAGGAAAATTCTATTAACAAACGCCGAACCGCCGTTCCGCGCCATCGTGAAATCGTTGACTTCACGGCAATAAAAATTTGTAAACAGCTTGAAATATCAAGCCCTTTTGAAGATAAATAATGCCAAACACTCCGAAAATTCTTATTATCTCATCCGACACAGGCGGCGGGCATCGTTCGGCGGCGGTCGCTTTGGCTGAAGGTTTGAAAAAATTTTGGTATGGCGAATCGATTGCCGTGCGAACTATCAAAGCCGTCGAAGAAGCGCATCACATCACGGAAAAGCTGGTTAATCTTTACAACTGGATTTTGCGAAACAAACAGCATTGGATGAAGTATGTTTACTGGGCGATGAATCGATTTCGCCCGGAAACACGCGAGTTTTTTTATCGCCGCTGTTTTGTTTACGTAAAAAATCAATTTGAAAAATGGTGCCCGCACATTGTCGTCAGCGTTCATCCTTTGACGCAGCATTTTTTCGCCCGAATTTTGAAGGAACTGAATTTATCAAAGCAGATTCCGCTCGTAACAGTTGTTACGGACCCTTGTTACGGCTTCTGGAAAGGTTGGGCGTGCGACGATGTTTCGCTCTATCTGGTGGCGAATGACGATGCGCGGCGACAGCTTGTCGATTACGGAATCTCGCCCGAGAAAATCAAAATAGCCGGAATGCCGGTTCATCCGAAGTTTCACGAGGTTAATGAAAAGGACGCGCAAATTGCCCGGAAGGCTTTCGGTCTGGATGCGGAAAAATTCACGGTTTTTGTCAATGCCGGTTGGGTCGGCGGCGGAAATATTCCGCAGATTTTCAGAGAGTTTGTACGCGGCGATTTGGACGTTCAGGCAATTTTTCTCGCCGGAAAAAATGAAGAATTAAGGCTCGAAGCAGAAGAAATCGCCAAAACCGCGAAGTTTCCCGTTAAGGTTATCGGATATTCGGACGAAATCGAGAAAATGATGCAGTCGGCGAATGTGATGATTTCAAAGCTCGGCGGCTTGACGACGTTTGAAGCGCTCGCCTGCCGTCTGCCGATAATTGCCGACGCGACCACGCCGCCGATGCCGCAGGAAGCCGGAACGGTGAATATGATTAAGGAAAAAGGCGCGGGAATTCTGCTCGAAAAATCTTCGGATATTGTCGAAACAATTCGCGGTTTGCTGAACAATTCCAATCAATATACCGAGATGAAAGCCGCGACGATAAATCTTGCGAATCCCAATTCGACGCAGAGAATTATTGAAGAAATAACCGCGCTTTTGCCCGCGCATATCGAAACTTCCAAGCCTCAAGCCGCCGCCGCGTAAAATAAACGCCTTTTCTCTACTTGTCAGTTTTCCGCAATTTCATTAACCTTTTTAATTGATTCAAGATTTAAGATTCAAGATTTAAGATTCAAAATTCAAAATCAATCTTAATTTAAGATTGGAAATGCTGGTTTCTAATCTTAAATCTTAAATCTTGAATTCGTTAATTTTGAATTTTGACTTTTGAACCCTGAATTTCGAGGAGAAATATTTTGAGTCTTTTACTTGAAGGAAAACGCGCTTTTGTATCGGGCGGCACGCGCGGACTCGGCGCGGCAATGTGCGAAGTTTTTGCCCGCGAAGGCGCAGATGTGGCTTTTAATTACAATTCGCGCGACGATTTGGCGGAAGAAGTTAAAGCGAAAATCGAAGCGCACGGGCGTCGCGCTTTCGCCGCGAAGGTTTCCGTTACAGACCGTTATGGGATGAAGCATCTGGCGCGCGAAATCACGCAAAATTGGGGCGGAATCAATATTCTGGTCAATAACGCCGCCGTCAATAAAGGCGATAATTTTGCGACGACGACCGACAAAAGCTGGGATTGGGTGATTGATACAAACGTCAATAGTTTGTTTGCCGTTACGAAGCCTTTTTATAAACAAATGATTCGGCAGCGCGAAGGCTCGATTTTAAATATTACATCGGTCGGCGCGATTCGCTCGCTTCCGACATCGGTTCATTACGCGACTTCAAAAGCCGCGATGATTGGCTTTACCAAATGTCTTTCGCGCGAAGCCGCAAATTTCGGCGTAACGGTCAACGGAATCGCCGCCGGTATCTTCGATACGGATTTGGCGCACACTTTGCCCGAAAGACTTCTCCAGATGCACGATTTCTGGGTCGCCAAAGGTCGTCTCGGCAAACCGAGCGAGCTTGCCGAATATGCCGCGTTCATGGTCAGCGACCGCAACAGTTTTATGAACGGCGAAATCGTCATCGTTGACGGCGGCGCGATAACTTAGAGACATATAAACGAGAGAAACCGAACCGCAGAGTTGTAAGGCAAATTTAAGCAGGAGACAAATCAGTGTTCAGAGGCGACGCCAATCTTTGTCATCTGCAAATCATTGATTTCCAGTGAAAGATGTTCTATGCTTCGTCGTATTATATTGAAGCCAGATTTTAGCGGAGGGAGTGTGAAAAAAATTCTCGGTTTAGCCTTAATCCTGTTTGCATCCGTCGCCGCTTTAGCTCAAGAGAGAGTAATTGAAAAAGAGGAATTTGATAAGGTTTTTGGAAATGGAAAATCTAAGATGGATAGTAAACCCCATCGAACGACAATTATTTGGGAATTTCGGACTGAGGGAAGACCTGAATTGGATAATCAATCGAAATTAATCGATGAATATCTCCCGAAGGTCGGTCGTCGTTCCATTTCCGAAGCAAATCCAAAGACCGGAACTCCACAAATTGAAACGATTTTCATGGGGGACAAAAAATACAGGCGTGAAGGAAACGGGGAATGGAAATTAGGGATTTCCGACCCTCCATATACTTACCAAAACCCGATAAAATATTTAAGTAATGAAGAGGAGTATAAATTTCTCGGGAGCGAAAAATCAGATAATCAGAACACGACTGTTTATTCGTGGACTATAAGACGCAAATACATCGATGAAAAAACCAATGCGGAAGTTCTTTCAATCATAACGACCAAATGTTGGCTCAAGGAAAATGGTGAATTCTTGAAAACGGAAAATCTCCAGGAACGTCGAACTAGTGAAAAAGTGTTCAGCGTAAAAAGAACTGATATATATGAAATAGACCCGAACATAAAAATCGAAGCGCCGATTTTAACTTCAATTAAATAAACGGAAAATATTCTCTACTTTCATTTGAGTAACTTTTTAACCCGTTTATCGTAATCCAATAATTTTGGCTTTGTCTCATAACCCTGTTTTGTCTCAATATTTAAAGCTAACGCCTTAAACAGCTTCGATAAAAGGGCAGCATCAAGCGCTAAAAAGGCAAAAGCGGCTTTAGAGGCAAAGCCAAATTATCTTTTTACTTTTATCTTTTTACTTTTTACTTTTCCACTTTTGGCGTAAGATAATCTCACGAACTCAAAAGATGAGCGAAAACTCGACTCACAAAATTTATCAATTCGATTGCTTTCGTCTTGAAACGGAGACGCGTCGTCTGTGGTGCGACGACAAACCCGTCAGGCTTCCGGCAAAGACCTTTGACGTTTTGATTTATCTTGTCGAGCGGCACGGAACGGTCGTCGAGCGCGACGAACTGATGCGCGAAATCTGGCGCGAGCAATTCGTCGAGGACGGAAATCTGACGGTTCGGATTAACGAGCTTCGCAAAGCGCTGGGCGACACGCTCGGCGAAGCAAAATTTATAGCCACCGTTTCGCGGCGCGGCTATAGTTTCGTGGCGCGCGTGCGGGAAATCGAGGAAAATGACGACGTTATAACCGGAAACGGCGCGGAAAAATCAACTCTTAAGAACCGTTCAGCAGTGAATGACGAAGCTTATCGAACTTTTCTTAAGGGACTGCATCTGAACGGCAAGCGCACGAAGGAAGCGATTGAAAAAGGCTTGAAATATTTTCGCCGCGCCGTCGAGCTCGATTCCGATTTTGCTCTCGGCTACGTCTGGATTGCGCAAAGCTATCGTCTGCTCGCGGATTTTTCGATTTTGCCGCACGAAGAAGCCCTGCCGCTTATTAAGAAAAATCTCGAACGCGCCGTCGCGCTCGAACCCGATTTGGCTGAAGCGCGAACTCTTTCCGGTTATATCAAATTTGTTCACGAATGGAACTGGCACGAAGCCGAAAACGAATTTCGCCGCGCCGTAGAGCTTGACCCGAACAGCATCCTGGCGCACTATTCTTACGCCAATTTTTTGAAGCATTTAGGACGATTTGACGAAGCCGCGCAGCAATTAAACAGCGCGCTCGAACTCGACCCGCTTTCGCCGGTTTTGAACCAGATGCTCGGCGCGTTTTTGTTTTATGAAAGACGCTATCGCGAGGCAGACGCGCATTTCCGCGAACAGGCGGAGCTCTATCCGAATTCGTTCGTCAATTACGTTTTCCTGTCGGCGTGCTCGATGATGCGCGGAGATTTTGCCGCTTCGCTGGGTGAAATCGAAAAAGCTTATCAGCTTGAACCGAGTCTGGAAATTTCCGCGCTGCTCGGCGCGGCTGAGGCTAGAACGGGCAATAAACCCGGGGCGCGAAACATTTTGCATAATCTCGAAAAAGCCGAAACCGTTCCGTTTGAGACTTTTTATCTTTATCTCGCGCTCGGCAAACGTGAAAAAGCCCTGTCGTTTTTGGAGCGCTCGCTCGAACGAAAATCCGTTGACCACATTCTGCTAAACATCGACCCGCGCGCCGACGAATTACGCGTGGACGCCGAATTTTCAGAAATATTCCGCCGTATCGGTCTGCCGAATCTTAAGAAATTTTAAGATTTCTTAAGATTTCTAAAGGACTTATTTTTTCCCCGAACCTTATTCTTAATATTAATCGAACGAGTTTGTGTCGATTGGCGCGCCCGAATTTTGTAGCGCGGCGGACGAACAAGGAGTAAAATTGATTGATATTCAATCAGGGTTCAAGGAGGGAAATTAATGAGGGAATTTCTGGATTATGCGCTTCAGCATTTATTGATGCAGGCGACTTTGGGAAAGTTACGGAAACGCGACCGAATATTTCGGCGCGTTTTTCTTCTGGCAGTCGTATTGACGACGACGGCAACCGCAAACGCGGCAGACGGCGACCTCGACCGGAGCTACGGCAACGACGGTATCAGCATCATCCGTGTTGACGGGCGCACGGCGTATTCGGTCGGCAAGCCGATTCTGCTCGACGACGGCAAAATGCTGCTCGGCGGCGTTTCGAATTTTCTGCCGATGCAGAATGTCGGAAGCTCGATTATTCTGCGCGTCAACGCAAACGGCACGCTCGACCACACATTCGGCGACGACGGTAAGATAATTAACACGACGCTGGTTAATCTTTGCGCTTTGACCAGACTGCCTGACGGAAAAATCGTCATTGCCGGAAGCTTTGCCAGCGGCGGCGAACTGAAATTTGCGGCGACGCGCTACAACGCCGACGGGACGCTCGATATAAATTTCGGCGCAAACGGCTACGCAATCGGCGTCGGCGGCACGGCAAAAGCGCTCGCCATTCAGCCGGACGGCAAGATTATCGTCGCCGGTTACGCGACTTCCGATGCAAATTCGACCGACGATTTTCTGCTGGCGCGTTTCACTGAAAACGGAAGTGTTGACTCGACTTTTGGCACGAACGGCTTTGTCAGAACTGATTTCTTTCAGGGAGCCGACCGCGCTTCGAGCGTCGTCGTTCAGCCTGACGGGCAAATCGTCGCGGCAGGTTTTGCCACGGATACGACATTTACCGGGACAATGCAGCGCGAGGATTTTGCTCTGGCTGGCTACGATTCAAACGGTACGCTCGATATGAATTTTGGCGACGGCGGATTTTCGACCGCGCAGTTCGGCAGGCAAAATCTCGCTCAAATTCAAAATCTCGTCGCGCAGGAAGACGGCAAAATGGTCGTCGTCGGCAGCCACACGCCCGCCGGCGACGGGATGGCGATGGCGCGTTATGACCGCAGCGGAATCCTCGACGGAACTTTCGGCGATGACGGCGGAAAAGTAATTATGGATTATCCGGGCATTGCCGCCCCGGTCGTCTTCCGCGCGGTTACAGCCGAACGCGGCGGGAAAATGCTTTCGGTCGCCGCGCCGACCGGAAATGCCGCGCCGCGCGATTTCTTTCTGCTCGCTCGCTGTACGCGCTTCGGCGAGATTGACCGGACTCTGGACGGCGAAGGCGAAGTGCTCGTTCAGCTCGGCTCGAATACGGAAGCTTCGTCGGCAATCGCTTTGCCGGACGGCAAAACGATTGTCGCCGGAGTTTCGGACGGCAATTTTTTCGCGGCAAGATTCGTCGCCCCGCGCCCGTCGCCGTTTGATTTCGATGGCGACGGACGCGCTGACGTTGCGGTTTTTCGTCCGAACGAAGGCGTCTGGTATTTGTCGAACTCTTCCGGCAGGTCTTATTCGGTTCGTTTCGGCTTGAGCGGCGATAAAATCACGCCGGCGGATTATGACGGCGACGGGAAACTCGATATTGCCGTTTATCGCGGCGGCACCTGGTATATTTCGCGCAGTTCCGACAATCAAACGTCGATTTTGCAGTTCGGGCTGGCGCAGGATATTCCGGTGGCGGCGGATTATGACGGCGACAATCGCGCCGACATCAGCGTTTATCGCCCGTCAGAAGGAAATTGGTACGTTTTGCGAAGCTCGGACGGGCAGACGCAAATCACACGCTTCGGCTTGGCGGAAGACAAACCGACCATCGGAGATTTTGACGGCGACGGCAGAAACGACATCGCCGTGTTTCGTCCGAGCGAAGGCGTTTGGTACAGAATCGACAGTCGCGATAATCAGATTATTATCCGGCAATTCGGAATTGCGGGCGACGTTCCGGCGGCGGCGGATTTTGACGGCGACCGGAAAGCTGATTTAGCAGTTTATCGCGGCGGCGTCTGGTATATAGAAAAGAGCGAAGACGAGCAAATTTCGATTATTCAATACGGCTTGAGCGACGACGTGCCCGTTTCCGCCGACTACGACGGGGACAGCCGCGCCGACATATCGGTTTTTCGACCGTCGGCGGGCGATTGGTATTTTTTAACTTCAAGAGTCGGTCAATCAGCCGTAATGCACTGGGGAACGAGCGGCGACACGCCAATCGCGGCGGCGTTCGTTCGTTAAATTTAAGGTTTGGCTCGCGGCTTTGATAAGAGGACAAAGCCGCGAGCTTTCGGAAGGTAAAAATAGAACATAGGCAAAAGTTCAAGGAGGGTGTATGAAGGTATCAACGGAGGGAAATTTAGTCAAAAAAATAATTGTGTGGCGCTTGTTATTATTGACAGTGCTCGCTTTAGCAGGATTCGTGCAGGCGGCGCGCGCGGCGGACGGCGAGCTTGACCCGACATTTGGAAGCGGCGGAAAGGTCTTAACGGATTTAAGCGGCGGCGTGGATAGTTTGAATGAAATCGCGCTTCAGCCGGACGGAAAAATCGTTGCGGCGGGTTTCTACCGTTTGTCGAACGGCAACGCGCACATTGAGCTTGCCCGGTATAATTCGGACGGCTCGCTCGATTCGACTTTCGGCACCGGAGGAAAAGTTACAACGATTGTCAGCACTTTCGGGGAAACTGCCAATGACGTTGTAATTCAGCCGGACGGAAAAATCGTTATCGTCGGAAGCGTTAAAACGCCTGTCAGCGGCGACCCGGCATTTTTGGCTATTCGTTATAATTCGAACGGCTCGCTCGACAAGAGCTTCGGCTCGGGCGGAATTGTCATAACCAATATCGGCGACAATGCCGACCGGGCGGAAACCTTAGTTTTGCAGCCGGACGGTAAAATCATCGCTGCCGGAGAAATGGGAATTTTTCGACCGCCCGGCGAAGAGAGAAACACGGACATCGCGATTGTTCGTTATAACACGGACGGTTCGCTCGACGCTTCTTTCGGAACAAACGGCAAAACGATTTCCGATTTCGGACCGTCTCCCGAATATTATGCCGAAGATGCGAATGACATAATTCTTTTGTCCGACGGGAAATTTATCATCGTCGGAGACTCTGACGGCAGCGGCTATTACGACTTTTTAATCGCCCGCTACAACGCGGACGGAACACTCGACACATCATTCGGAACCGGCGGCAGAACGAAAACCGATTTGGGAGATGGTTATCAGGACGGCGCTTCTACCGCCGCATTGCAGAGAGACGGCAAAATCGTCTCGGTCGGCGCGGCTTTGCCGAACAGCTTCGATTTGGATTTTTCGCTGATTCGATACAATCCGAACGGCTCGCTCGACACGACATTCGGAACAAACGGAAAAGTGGTTTTCGGCTTGGAAAGCCTGCACGACGAGGAATTAAGCGATGTCGCCATTCAAAGCGACGGGAAAATTCTTGCCGCCGGAGATTCGAATTCGGCTAACAATTCAGGTTTTTTACTCTGGCGCTTCAATCTGAACGGAACGCGCGATACGAGCTTCGGCAACAATGGGATGATTCGAACGACTTTCGGCTCAAACGCCGCGTTTACCACATCGCTTCTCCTTCAGCCGGACGCGAAAATCCTTGTCGCCGGACTTACGCCTCTGTTTCAGTCAACCGATTTCGCGCTGGCGCGTTACCTGAACGCGCAGACTTCGCGCCCGACGCAATTCGACTTTGACGGCGATTCGAAAACTGACATTTCCGTTTTCTGCAACGGCATTTGGAGCATTCAACGCTCGACTGCCGGATATTTCGGCTTTCAGTTCGGCATAACTGCGGACGTGGTCGTTCCGGCGGATTACGACGGCGACGCCAAAACCGACATCGCCGTGTTTCGCCCGAGCGAAGGAAACTGGTATTGGTTGGGTAGTGGAAGTAATACATATACAATTCTACATTTCGGTGCAAATGGAGACGTTCCGGTCGTTGCCGATTATGACGGCGACGGGCGAGCCGATTATGCAGTTTATCGAAATGGAGTCTGGTATATAGAGCGCTCGACGGCGGGAATTCTAATCACGCAGTTTGGTATTTCGACGGACAAACCTGTTCCGGCTGATTATGACGGCGACGGAAAATCCGACATCGCCGTTTATCGCGACGATACTTGGTATGTGCAGAAAAGCACCGGCGGGACGACAGTTCAGCAATTCGGATTGAGCACCGATATGCCGGTTGTTTGCGATTATGATGGCGACGGGAAAGCCGACATTGCTGTTTGGCGACCGGATAACGGCGTTTGGCATTACCTGCGAAGCTCTGACGGAAGCTACAATTCGTATCAGTTTGGAATGAACGGCGATATGCCCGCGCCCGGAGATTTTGACGGCGATGGACGCGCCGATTTGTCCATATATCGCGGAGACGGTCAATGGTGGATTTGGCAGAGCGGCACAAACAGCTATTCAACTCAGCAATTCGGCATTACCGGAGATAAACCTGTTCCATCGGCTTTTATTCAATAAGATAAAAAAGGGCGTGGAAAGTCAGTTTCCGCCCTTTTTTACAAGTCATTTATTATTGAAGCTGAAATTGAATTTCAAAGTTAAACGTTGAAATAATAAGATTTAGCTTGACCATGAGGCTTTTTTTTCGTATTCTGATTCTGAAACATACGGAGAAGACTTATGGCACGAACAGAATTAATCGATAACCTGAATCAAGCGTTGAGCTTAGAGCTTGCCGGAGTAATCCAATACTCGCAGCACAGCTATCTCGTTACGGGAACTAAGCGCGAAATTTATAGAGAATTTTTCCGCGACCAGGCGGAAGAAGCGCAGAAACACGCGGAAACGCTCGGCGATAAAGTCGTCGCGCTCGGCGGCGTTCCGACGGTCGAACCGTCGATGATTCGCCAATCGACCGACTTGAAAGAAATGCTCAAACAGGATTTGGAGCTTGAAAGGGAAGCGATGACGGCTTATATGGCTGCCTGGAGTTCTTGCGACGAAGAAGATTTGGCGCAGAAATTCTGGATTGAAGGACGAATTGCCGACGAGCAGCTTCATATCGAAGAACTCGAAAAATTGACTTCCGAAAGAAAATCAAAGGTAAACTCGGAAAGAATAATCCTGCGCGAAGTCAGCTAGTTCGGAATTTAAATAAAAAAAGACGGAAAGCGATAGTTTTTAAGCTATGCTTTCCGTTTAATTTTTCAGAGGGGAAACTATTTGAAATGCGGAAACCGCAATATTTTTGAAGAAACGTTTTCTTCCTGCTTCTCTGCTTTTTGATTGTTTAATCTAACGCGCGCCGCCGTTATTACGCGGTGTAAATCGTCAAGCATCTCCGCGTCGAGCGACATGGTTTTCTGGCACAACCAGCCCAAATCTTCGTTCCATGTAGAAAGCCTGATAACCGCCTGGTCATCCTGCAAAGCGACTTCAACCTTCTTTTCGTCGGAAACGACGGGCAAAAATTTTACTGCTAAATTCGACTGCATAATTTTATACGAGAGAAATTGAAAGTCAATTTCAATAAGGATTATGACGAAAAAAAATGCTTTCGTCAAGTTTCCTGATGGAAATTTCGACGAAAGCGTAAATTTTTCGTGTGAATTATTTTTTAGCCTTCCATTCGGCTAAAAGTTTGTCAAACTCGGCAGTGTTTGCGGCAGGCGTGGCAGCTTTACCGACTTGAACGGCTTTTTCGCCGAGCGCGATTGCGTCGGCGGTTTTGCCCATTTCGGCTAGAATTCGCGCCTTTGTTTGCAGATTTCCGAATGTCTCGCGCGCTTTGATTGATTCGTCGAGCCACTGAATCGCTTCATTATAATTGTCTTTTATTCGAAACGTGTAGATATAACTCGCGCCTTGATTGAGCGCGCGAAAATCATCCGCTTTGCGATTTTTAATTGCTTCACGAATCTGCGTCAGGTTTCTGCCGTAAACGTCGCCGATATCGAAAGTAAAGGGAACGACGATTTTTTCCCATCGAATGACGATTTTTCCGCTCTTTGGCGTGATATTTTCGAAATCATACAAAAGCGTTTCCTGCATCTCGCCTTTTTCGGGCTTAACGCGAACGCGCAACGCGTCTTTTTTCTCGTCATAAGAAAAACTGCCCCATTTGTCGTTGTCTTTGCTAAAAATCAGAGTCCATTCCGTTTTGTCCGGAATTATATGAAAACCGTATTTTCCGGCTGAAAGCGGCTGACCGTTGATGCTTACGTCGCGGCTGAATTCAATCGTCGTATTCTCGTTTGCGCCCGCGCGCCAAACCTGCCCGTAAGGCACGAGACACGGATAAAGATTGTTGGCTACCGGAACAACGTCTTTTGTTTCGCAGCCCCAAAGCTTTCGCGCTTTTGTGTTCGGGCGATGATATACGATAGAGACTTTGCCGTCGCCGACTGTTTGCGAAATCTCCTGGCGCTGGCTTTCGCGCGGCAGCGTTAGCTGCGCGAAAACGCCGATGTTCAGAGCAAAAATGGCAATTATTATTAGACCGGATTTTTTATACATATATTTATTTTTCAAGTTTTTCTTTCGCTTTTTTTACAAAAATTTTAATCATCTCGGCGATGCGCTTGGTCATTTCCGAGCTGATGATTGATTCGCCCGCGAGACCGGCGAGCAGGTGTAATTCTCTGGCTGAATTGCGGCGCAGCTCGACCACTTGGGAGAACTGTACGAGCGTTAAATTCTTTCCTTTTTCAAGAAATTCTGCGGCAAAGCGTAAAAGATTTTTCGCTTCACCGGCGACGGGCGACCATTCGATAATTTCTTCTTCGTCCTCGGTTTTGACGACGGCAAATTTCTGCATCATCGAGCCGACAATCGGGATTTCGGCGCGAATCGTCCAGTGGGCGATGCCTTTTGCGTCGATGTGAATGCTTTCGACGCCGGGCATCAGGTCAACAAAATTCTTTATATCGGCAAAAAAATCGCGCACGTCGTCGAGACTTGTCCGAACCTCGACCGTATCGCTGTAATTGGCTCTGATTGTAAACATAAAAACCTAAAATTCCCCCTTGAAGTTATGTTTATTTTGCATAATTCCGGCTTGCGGTTGCAAGTTGACACAAGGCGAATAAATTATTACACAAAGCAGATTCGATATGACTTATCGCCGAAACGTTCCGACATATTGCCAAATCATTCCGACGCATATCCGAAACCTTCCGACAACTTGCCCAAACTTTCCGACGCAAAAACAATTCATTCCCGCACAATGCCCATGCGTTCCGTCGCGAAGACGAGACGCTGCTTCATAAAGTCGGGATGTTTCGACACAAATGGAAGCAAAAAAGATTTGTCATCTTTGGCGACTTTAACGGGGTTTTTAATTTTTTTCCACACTCAATTAAAAAACTCCGTTAAAGAGAATCGAATTGAAAAACGGTCGCGTCGTCGAGCGGAAGATTCCTCGGAAAAACGGTTCTTCGGCAAATAAAATAACGTGTCCCGCGCCGTTCGGCTCGTCGATGACATAAGCCGTTCCTTTCAATAATCTTTCGGTGTTGCCTTCCCAGACGAAGCCGGAAATCGTCAGGGGCTTTTTCGGTTTCGGCTCGAAAAGCAGGGCGTTTGTGCCTTCTTTCGAGATGCGGAAAAAGTAGCCCGAAGCGAGCAGGACGGGAATATTTTCGTCTTCCAAGCCGTATGTCAGATACGTCGTTCTATCGACGGTTGCGCGCATAATCGCGCCCGGAATTCCTTCGGGAACTTTTCCCGCGTTTGCCGAAGGCGAAGCAATCGGCGGTAGAACTTCAGCCTGCCAGTCCTTTTTATCCGTCGCCGGCTCGACCGTCGGCGTCGGGTCGGGCAGAGGCGATTTCTGCGTTTTCGGCGTGGGCGATGGCGAAGGCTTCATTTCCGCTTCCTTGCGTTTGTCGGTTTCGTCGTCGTCGGTCGCTTTGCCTTTTTCGTCGTCGTCGTCGCTTCCGACCATTTTCGAAGAGCTGAGCGCGACATCTTTTAATGTCGTAAAAACGGACGCGCCGCGAACGGTGATTAAAGTTCCGCCGCCCGCTACGAACGATTTTATCGCCGAAATGCCGCCCGCGCCCAAATCGCCCGCATAGCGTCCGGCTGAGCCGTTCGGCATAATCAGGACGGTGTAATTTTTCAGCGCGCCGCCTTTAATGTTGGAAATCGTAATCGGCGTGAATTCGACGCCGTAACGATTGAGCGTCCACCAAATCGAGCCGAACGAAGTCTGGTCAACGCCTTCGTCGGCAATCATCGCAATTTTCGGTGCCTGCATCGAAAGGACGTTTTCGCTCCCGACGTTTGTTTCGCCTTCATCCGTGTAGCCCGAATTGACGGCGAAAACATTGACGCCCAATTCTTTTGCAAGACGATTAATCGCTTCATGCACCGCTTCCGTATTTCGCGAAAGGCGCACGACGAAAGTTCCGCGAGCGTAATTTCTGCCGCCCGCCGTCAAAGGTTTGGTCGCAACGGCGACGCGAAAACCTTCTTTTAATAATCGAATGGCAAACGCGCCCGCGCCGTCTGTTTGATAGGGAATGACATACGCTATTGAAGCGCGCCCGCTGACCGAACCGCGTTTCGCATTTTGAATAAATTCGTCAGTAACTACGGTTGAATTCACCGCTCCCGCATCTTCCGTCCAGAAAGCGTCGATGCCGAAAGCGAGCGGCAAACTCCAAGCCGTGATGTCGTAAAAACCGTAATCTTCCTTGACCTGCGAGCTTCCGCGCAATTCGTTGCGTTTGAAACGGCGCATATTGTCTTTAACAAATGCGTCATCCTGCGGCGTGTCCTGTTCGAGCAAAGCTTTGACGAGCCGTTTCTGCGCCTGATTTACGTCGATAACATAAGCTCCGGCGGGAAACGTTTTGGAAACGCGCGGCGCGTCTTTTTCCATATAGCTGTGCGCCGTTGCCGATGAAAAAGAAGCATTTGCCGTTTTAACTTCAACTTTAGCGCGGCGCAGAATTTCTATCATTTCAGCAGCTTTTACCGTGTCTTTTTCGGGCAGAATAACGATGCGCTGTAATTTTTCGTTTCTCGCTTCGACCGCGCTTCTGCGGAAATCGTAATAATCCTGAAGACGCTGATTTTTATTTTTCGAAAGCACTTCGAGCGTCGTCATCGAAGCGACATAATGTTTCGCCAGAGCCGAGCGAAGAGTAACAATCGTGCCGTCGTCGCGCGTCCAGCGCAAGCCTTTGAAGCCGCCGCCGTCGGTTTCGTAAGTCATCCCGATTGCGCCGTTTAAGCTTGGGAACGAATCCCAGTAGCCGGGATAAAAAAGGTCGAAAATATCTCGGACGTAGTAATCCCACTTGTTTCGGTCAAAAGAATTGGCGTTGGCGCGCCCGAACATATCGAGCCATTTATTGGTCGCCGGCTGCGGCAGATTCGGATTTATCGGCAATGCGGCTGGCGGGAAAAAATACTGCGAAGGCTGCCCGTGATGGTCAACCAAGACCTGCGGATTCCATTCGAAAAACGCCTTCTGCATATTCTGCGTTTCAATTTGCGTCGCGGCGATATTGTCGCGGTTCAAATCGAAGCGAAAATGATTCAGTCGCCCGTAAATCGACCACGGCTCGCGGTGTTCGATGGCGTATCGGTCGGCGCTTCCGGTCGCAACCGAGTTATACCACGTAACGAATCTTTCGTGCCCGTCGGGATTTTCGCCCGTTAAAATCAAGGTTACGCAGTTGTTCAGAATATCGAGCGTCTGCGGCTCGTTCGACGCGGCGAGCTGATAGACGACCTGCATCATCGCCTCGAACGAAGCCGATTCGTTGCCGTGAATCGTGTAAGCCATCCACGCGATTGCCGGATTGCTTTGGATTATCTGATTCGCTTCGGTCGAATTTGCTTTTAATTCGGCGAGTTTCGCGTTGTTCGCTTTTATTTCGTCGAGCCGCGCGATATTCTGCGGCGAGGAAATGGCGACAATGTGCTGCATTCTATATTCGCTCGTCAAGCCGATGTCGAAAACCTTCACGCGGTCGGGCGCAGCCTTTGCAATCGCTTCGATAACCTTTTCCATCTGCGCGTAATTTGTGTGAAAATCGCCGACATCGAAACGCAAAATAGATTGCGGGCGCGGAACTTCGGGGCGATAATCGCCGCGCGCGTAGAAATCGAATTTTTCCTCTGTTTGCGAAAAGGCGAAGCTCGCCGATAATAAAAAGAAAATTGCGGTAAGCAGAAAACTTGTTTGTTTCATCAAATCTTTCAGATATTTAGGATTCTATTTTGTCGAACTTTTAAAATATTAAACCGTTAGAGGTTAAACGCAAAACATTATGGAAAGTTTTCAGGAAATTTATTGTCTTCGATGCGGCTCGCAAAAGTTGAAACGCTGGGACGAACTGACTTCTGATGAGCAGTTTCTGGCGGAAAGACTGCCTGCAAGCGCGACCTTTTCGCTTGAAGAAAGAAAGCGGCATTTATTTTGTCCTCTTTGCTGGAGTGAAGTTGACGACGGAAAAAACGAATTTTGTTAAAAATTTTTAGATTTGGAATCAGTCGGAAATTTTTGTTCGTTAAAGAATCGTCAGGCTTTAAAATAAAGAAAACGGCAGAATTTAGCTGCCGTTTTCTTC
>JBARIW010000148.1:0-2091 GCA_049799955.1 Pyrinomonadaceae bacterium | reverse complement strand
CACGTAGTACTGGCCCAGGTTCGAGATGTCGCCGCGGTACATGCTGTCGGCCTGGGTCACGACGCGGAAGTTGCGGCCGTAGAGCGTGAAGTCGTTCACGTAGGCCGAGCCCAGGTAGGTGCGCAGGGCCGTGCCGATGTCGGCAATACTCACGCCGAGCTTCTTGGCCTTCTCCCTATCGATGGTGAGCTGGTAGCCGGGGGTGTTGGCGGTGAAAAACGAGAAGGGATTCACGATTTCGGGCCGCTTGCGCAGCGCTGCCAGGAAGCCTTGCAGGTTGGCGTCGAAGTTCTTGATGTCGCCGCCGGCTTCGCGCTCCTGCAAAATGAAGCTGAAGCCGCCGGAGTTGCCCAGGCCGGGAATGGCGGGCGGCGAAATCACCACGATGTTGGCTTCCTTCAGCCGGCTCAGGCGCTGCTGCACGGTGGCAATCAGGCCCTGGAGCTGCAATTCCTTTTCCTTGCGGTCTTCCCAGGGCTCGAGCTGGCAGAATACCGTGCCGCTGTTCGACTTCGACGAGAAGTTCACCACGTTCAGGCCGCCCAGGCCCGCGTAGTGCTTGATGCCCTTGATCTGGCCTAGCTCCTTCATCACCTCGTTCAGGGTATACACCGTGCGCTCCGTCGAGGAGGCTTCGGGCAGGGTGAAGGTCACGAACAGGCGGCCTTCGTCCTCGGTCGGGATAAAGCCGGACGCCTTGTTCTTGAACAGCAAACCCGTGCCGGCCACGATGCACACCAGAATGATAACCACCAGGCGCGAGTGCTTGATGCCGCGCTGCACGCCGTTGCCGTACTTGCCCGTCACCTTGTCGAACCAGGTGTTGAACTTGTAAAAGAGCTTGTCGAGACCCCGCGAGTTTTCGTCGCGCTTGTGGGGCTTGAGCAGCAGCACGCACAGGGCCGGCGTGAGCGACAAGGCCACGAAGGCCGAGATAATCACCGAAATGGCAATGGTGATGGCGAACTGCTGGTAGAGGCGGCCGGTGATGCCGGGAATGAAGCCCACGGGCACGAACACCGCCGCCAGAATCAGGGCAATGGCAATAACGGGGGCGGAAATCTCGCGCATGGCCGCCAGCGTGGCATCCAAGGGGCTCATGCCCCGCTCGTTCATGTTGTGCTCCACGGCTTCCACCACCACAATGGCGTCATCGACCACGATACCGATGGCCAGCACGAAGCCGAACATGGTGAGCGTGTTAATGGTGAAGCCCAGCGGAATAAACATGATGAACGTGCCGATGATGGACACCGGAATGGCCAGCACCGGAATAAGCGTGGAGCGCCAGCTTTGCAGGAACAGGTACACCACGATAATTACCAGAATCAGGGCCTCGACCAGCGTGTGCAGCACCTCGTTGATGGACACTTTCACCACCGTCGCCGACTCGAAGGGCACCACGTAGTCCAGGTCGGCCGGAAACTGCTTCTTGAGCTGGTCCATCGTCTTGTTCACGTTCTCGTAGGTGTCCAGGGCGTTGGCCCCGGGGGCCTGGTACACGAGCAGATAGGCGGCGCGCTTGCCGTCCACGAAGGAGTTGTTGGCGTAGTTGAACTTGCCCAGCTCCAGGCGGGCCACATCCTTGAGATACACCACCGAGCCATCCTCCGGCCGGGTTTTCACGATGACGTTGCCGAACTCCTCGGTGTTGGTCAGGCGGCCCTTCACGAACACGATGTACTCGAAGGTCTGCCCGGTTTGGGCCGGGGGCGCGCCAATGGAACCGGCCGCAATCTGGGCGTTCTGCTCCTGAATGGCGGCCGTTACTTCCTGGGCCGTTACGCCCAGCTGCGAGAGCTTGTCGGGGTTCAGCCACACCCGCATCGAGAAGTCGTCGGCCCGGCTCACGATGTCGCCCACGCCCTTGGTGCGCAGCAGCGCGTCCTTCACGAATACGTTGGCGTAGTTGTCGAGAAAGGTCGTGCTGTGGCTGCCCTTGGGCGAGTACATGGCCACCAGCATCAGAATGCTGGGGTTCCGCTTGCGCACCGTCAGGCCCAGGCGCTGCACTTCCTGCGGCAGCGTCGGCTGGGCAATGCCCACGCGGTTCTGCACGTCGAGGGCGGCGATGTTGATGTCGGTGCCCAC
>JBARIW010000147.1:0-27313 GCA_049799955.1 Pyrinomonadaceae bacterium | reverse complement strand
ATATTATCGTCGTGCCGGAAGCAGACAAAATTTATGTTACGGGCAATGTTTTTAAGCCGACGGCTATCGCGCTCAAAAAGACGATGACTTTGACCGAGGCGATTGCCGCCGCCGGCGGTATGCTGCCGTCGAGCAAGAAAAATCAAGTCAGAGTTATCAGACAAACCGAGAAGGGAAGCGAAGGATTTATTTATAGTCTCAAAGATATAAGAGATGAAAAAATCGCCGACCCGATTTTGCAGGCAAATGACATTGTCGAAGTTCCGGTCGATAAATTTAAACAGCTTACAACTTCTTTTATCGCCGCTATTTCAGGCGGAATCGGAGGCAGCCTTCCATATCGAGTTATTCCGTAAAGAGTAATATTCAGATTTCAAAAATTTAAGGATTTAAAATGAAAGACAGTCGTGAAATTATCCATCGGCAGGTTGCCGAAAAAGTAGAAATCGAACGTCCGTTCGAATCGCAGATTCCTGCTCCGAATGGCGGCGCGGGAATCGGCGCATATCGTGATTTTACCAGCAATGAAAGTTTCCAGCTTAAAGACTACTGGCGAGCAATTCGCAAAAGGCTCTGGCTGGTTATCGGAATCACGGTTTTGCTGACGACCCTGACCGCTATTTATATGGCGCGCAAGCCGAATATTTATAAGGCTTCGGCAACGGTTCAGGTCGATTTGGAACAGGCGAATCCCGATTTGATTACGAAGGAAAGTCGCCTGCCGATTTTCAACGCCGACCCGGCTTATTTTAATACTCAGCTTCAATTATTAAACAGCGACAGTCTTCTGCGCCGCGTGATAAAAGAGCAGAGTCTGGACAGCAATAAAGACATCCAGCAGATTAAGCTCGAAGATTCAATCTCGGCGTGGCAATCGATGATGAGGTCGGTCGGGCTTGCCAGCGGCAGTACTGAGAAAAAGCCGGAAAAAGCTGTCGAAGAAGTTATAACTTCGCAAAATTCGGCGGTGGCGACGACCGAAGAGCTTGACGAAGCCATCAGGCTTTCGCCGTACGTTAAAATCCTCAAAAGAAATCTGACAATCGAGCCT
This sequence comes from Pyrinomonadaceae bacterium, assembly GCA_049799955.1. Lineage (GTDB taxonomy): Bacteria > Acidobacteriota > Blastocatellia > Pyrinomonadales > Pyrinomonadaceae > JBGTFE01. The sequence continues at coordinate 26,262 of JBARIW010000147.1, read as the reverse complement.
ATCCGCGAATCGCGCGCGTCCGTTAAAGAAACGCGCCTGATTGAAATTTCATTTAATACGACAAATCCCGAACTAGGAGCGAATATTGTTAACGGAATCGCGGCAATGTTTACGAAAGTAAATCAGGAAAAGCGAACCGGCAAAAATCGTACGACGAATGATTTTCTCGAAGAACGAATCGCCAGCCTGCAATCGCAGGTTAAGAACGACGAGCAAAAGCTTGTAACTCTCAAACAGCAGTCGGGAATTCTCAATCTGGAGCCGGATTTAACTCTCTCTATCAATACTTTAGCGCAGTTAAACAAACAGCTTCTCGAAACGACAAATCTGCGCAAAAACGCCGAAGCTGAATATAATGCGGTAAGAAATTCGCCGGACGCGGTAAAATCCAGAGTCGAAGATTTGCTGGCTCGTTACATAACCGAGCGCGAAAACGATATGCGCGCGCTTGAAAGTGAGACGAAAAAAAGAGTTGCCGAATTTATGGCTGACAAAGAGCAGCTTTTAAAGGAATATAAGCCCGAAGCACAGGAAGTCCGCGAAGTCGATGCGAAAATTAACGTTCTTAATTCGGAAATTGCAAAGGCGAAATCAATAAGTCAGAAAAACATTGACGATTATCGCAATCGTTCGTCGCAGGTCGTTCTCGATAATCTGAGAACCAGATATTTACAGGCGAAAGAGACGGAAGATAAAATCGCCGCCTCTTTTAACCAATCTTTTAATGAGTCTCAGGTACAAAACCGTGATGCGATTAACATCAAATTGCTTGAGCAAAGCGTCGAAACAAATAAAGGCTTTTTGAAAAACCTGATTGAACAGCAAAGCGGAAACGACCTGACTGCACAGGGAACGAGCAACAACATCAGCGTTACAGAGATTGCCATTCCGCCCGACGCGCCGGTTTCGCCTCGCCGCGTAACGACCGTCATCGCCGCGCTGCTTTTATCGATGCTGTTCGGCGCGGGACTCGCGCTGTTTCTCGAATATCTCGACGACACGGTTCGCTCGGCGGAAGAAGTCGAGCATATTCTTCAGCTTCCGGCGCTTGCGGCAATCCCGACAATCGACTCCCTGCCGAAACGCAAGCTTTTGCTTGTCGGCGGCGGGACAGCCGAGATAGACGCGGACAAAAAGCCGAATTCGGAGCTTTTAATTCACTCGGATTTGCGTTCGTCGCTGGCTGAAGCATATCGACAGCTTAGAACTTCGATTTTGCTTTCAACCGCCGGACACGCGCCGAAATCGCTTCTCGTAACGTCCAGTCTGCCGTCCGAAGGAAAAACGACGACAGCCGTAAACACGGCAATCAGTCTGGCACAGACGGGCGCGAAAGTCTTGATTATCGACTCGGATATGCGTCGCCCGCGACTTCATTCGATTTTCGACATCAGCAACGCCGAGGGCTTAAGCACCGTGCTTTCGAGCGATTTGAGCGAAAAAGAAATCGTCGATGTATGTCAATACGATGAAGCTTCAAAATTATACATGCTTCCGTCGGGACCCGTTCCGCCGAACCCGGCAGAACTTATCGGTTCTCAGCAAATGACTAATATGCTCAGGGCGATGCATAATAATTTCACGCACGTCGTCATCGACTCGCCGCCGATTGCGTCATTTACGGACGGCGTTTTGATTGCGTCGATGGTTGACGGCGTAATTCTCGTCGTTCACTCGGGTCGAAGCTCGCGACAGGTTATCAAACGCTCGCGCCAGCTTTTGAGCGATGTCGGGGCGAGAATTCTGGGCGTCGTATTGAATAACGTCAATCTGCGCCAACAGGATAATTATTATTACTACCAGAGCTATTATCATCGTTCTTACTACCGAAGCGACGACGAATAGCAAAAAAAGTTAGAGAAAACGGAACACTGAGTTTTAAGATTGATTAAGATTATTTATAATAAATCTTAATTCATCAGTGTTCTATTTACCTGCACAAAGAATTTTAACTTTTATATGGAAAAACAAACAAGGGTTTTAGTTACGGGCGCAGGCGGTTTTATCGGAAGCCATCTGATTGCATTTCTAAAAGAAAGAGGTTATTGGGTTCGCGGCGTGGACATCAAATATCCGGAATTTATGGATGTTGATGCCGACGAATTCGAAATCCTTGACCTTCGCCGTTGGGACAATTGTTTGCAGGCAACACGCGGAATCGACGAGGTTTACGCGCTTGCCGCCGATATGGGCGGGATGGGTTTTATCTCGAAATATCACGCCCAGATTCTGCACAATAATTCGCTGATAAATCTACATACTCTCGAAGCCGCCCGGGAAAACGGTGTAAAGCGTTATCTTTACACTAGTTCAGCCTGCGTTTATCCTGAACATCTTCAGGGCGAAGCAAACGTTACTCCATTAAAGGAAGACGACGTTTTGCCCGCAAATCCGCAGGACGCATACGGTTGGGAAAAGCTCATCACCGAAATTCTTTGTAAACACTATCGCAACGATTACGGAATCGAAACGCACGTCGTTCGTTTTCACAATATTTTCGGCGAAGAAGGCACTTGGGAAGGCGGTCGTGAAAAAGTTCCGGCGGCTTTGTGTCGTAAAATTGCGATGGCAAAGCTGACGGGCAAACACGAAATCGAAATCTGGGGCGACGGCGAGCAGACACGCTCGTTTTGCTACATCAGTGATTGTCTCGAAGGAATTCACCGCCTGATGCATTCAAATTATTACGAGCCTTTGAATCTCGGACAAGACCGGATGGTTACAATCAACCAACTCTCGGATATTATCGCCGACGCCGCCGGAATTAAGATTTCGAGAAAACACATCGAAGGTCCGCAAGGCGTTCGCGGCAGAAATTCCGATAACAGCAAAATTCATGAAATACTCGACTGGCATCCGAAAGTTTCGCTTGAAGACGGCTTAAAGAAAACTTACGATTGGATTGAAGAACAAGTGCGCCAGAGTCTCGCAAAGGAGAAGGACGAAATAACAGCCACACTTTCGGTTTAGAATGTCCGCCACTCATAAAGATTTAACCAACAAGGAATATGTCGCGTGGACGCAGTTTCTCCGTGAAGCCGACCAGTGGAGTTTGGAACAAATCAATGAATATCAGCTAAACGAAATTCGTCGAATCATCGATTTTGCTTATAAAAACACATCCGGCTACAAAAACGCTTTCGATAAATCGGGCATAAATTCTTCGGAAATTAAAACTCTCGACGATTTCAAAAAAATTCCATTTCTGACTAAAGAAACGATTCGCGATAATCTGGAAGATTTTTCCGCCGATTTTCCGAATCGTTTTTACATCACAACCGGCGGAAGCACGGGCGTTCCGACCGGAATGTATCGCGACCCGGTTTCTTTTGCCAAAGAGCTTGCATCAAAAGCGCATCAATATTATCGAATGGGCTGGCGCGAAGGCGCGCGGCAAATCGTCTTTCGCGGGCTTCAAATCGACGCGCCGGACAGCACCGAATTTGCGCCGGAATTTAACGAGCTTCGCTGCTCGACTTATGAATTCGGCACCGAGCGAATGGAAATTTATCGCCGGAAAGCGTTTGAATTTCAGCCTGAATGGATTCGCTGTTATCCTTCTTCCGGATATGTTTTCGCCAGATATTTAAAGGATTCGGGAAAGCCTTTTCCAAAAGTTAAAGGAATGCTTTGTTCGTCCGAGCAGCTTTACGATTTTCAGAAACAGCTTTTTCAGGAAGTTTTCGGCGCGGATGCGCGGATTTTCGTTCACTACGGTCATTACGAAATGGCTGCGCTCGCCGGATTTTGCGAACATACGGACGATTATCACGTTTTGCCGCAATACGGATTTGTCGAGCTGCTCGATAAAAATAATAATCAGATAACCAAGCCGGGCGAAATCGGCGAAGTCGTCGCAACGTCTTTTATTATGCACGCGACGCCTTTTATTCGTTACAGAACCGAAGATTTAGCGGTTTTCAAAAGCGCGGCTTGCGAGAAATGCGGCAGACCTTATCAAATCTGGGAGCGAATCGAAGGAAGATTGCAGGAGCTCGTTGCGACAAAAAGCGGGCGTTTGATTTCGACTTCGATGCTCAATATGCACGACGATACTTACGATTATCTGAAGCAGTTTCAGTTTCACCAGCGCGAGCGCGGAAGCCTGATTTTCCGATTCATTCCCAAATCCGGTTTTAATGATGAAATCAGGCAGGAAATACAATCGAAACTACAAAGTAAGCTCGGCGATGATATAGAATTAACATTTGAAGCAGTCGAAGAAATTCCGCTCACGAAACGCGGAAAACATCGACTTTTGATTCAGGAACTTGATTTGAAATTCGACCATCCGGCTTTGAGTAAAGCTTTAAGTTTATGAGCGTAAATGTCGGGGTTGTGCGAGCGGAAAAAGCGGAATATCCCGAAAATGCGCCGTATCATCCTTCCGAAAAATTTCCCGAATATCCATTTGGCGAAAATCTTTCGTCCTCGCCGAACTACGTTTACACAGCCGTCAGGCAACTTTTTTTCGAGCTTGGCTGCGACATTGAAAATCACGGCAAAACCGGATGGAATCCGCTCGGATTTTTAATCGAGCCGGGTATGACCGTCGTTTTAAAACCGAATTTTGTCCGCAGCTTTCACGCCGAGAAAAAAAATCCGTTTTCGATGATTACGCATCCATCGGTTCTTCGCGCTATCGCCGATTATTGCTGGATTGCGCTAAAAGGAAAGGGGAAAATCATTATTGCCGACGCGCCGCAATACGATGCGAATTGGGAAAAACTTTTAGATTTAACAAAGCTCGACGAAGTTCAGAATTTCTTCAACTCCGGGCGTGAAAATTCGTTTGAAGTTTTCGATTTGCGAAATTACTGGTCGAGAAAAAGGCATTTTCCTTCGATGCTGGTACCTTTGACAGGCGACCCGAATGGAATTGTTACGGCGAATCTCGGCGCGGAAAGCGCAGTCAAAGACATAAACGACCCGAAAAGGCTTTACGGCGCGGTTTATCACCGGCAGGAATTGATAAAAAATCACACGGACGAAAAGCAAATTTACGAATTATCGGGAACGGTGATGAAAGCCGATGTAGTGATTTCCGTTCCAAAGCTGAAAACGCACAAAAAAGTCGGCGTTACGATGAATATTAAAGGACTTGTCGGCGCGTGTACAAATAAAAATTTAATTGTTCACTACAGTCTGGGCGCAAAAAGCGAAGGCGGCGACCAGTATCCGCCGAATCATTTTACGCCGATGGAAGAGCGTCTGATAAAAACCGAACGCTGGATGTATGACACTTTTCTGGCTAAAAAAAGTCGTCCGCTCGAATATATTCATCGCTCGATTTACTGGCTTCACGGCAAATTTATTCGCCCTCTTGGAATAAAAGTGGAAAAAGAAAAACGCCTTCTCGATGTCGGCAACTGGCACGGGAACGATTCGGCGTGGCGAATGTGCGCGGATTTGATAAAATTAATTTTGTTCGCCGATAATCAAGGAAAATTGCATAAATTGCCGCAAAGGCGTCTGTTTTCCGTGATTGACGGGATAATCGGCGGAGAAAATAAAGGTCCGCTCGAACCTGACCCGAATTATTCGGGCGTTTTAATTGCGAGCGAAAATTTTCTGGCGGCTGACCTTGTCGGGACTCGTCTGATGGGCTTTGACCCTTTAAAAATTAAGACTTTTTCGCACTTGCTGGCGGAAACAAATTGGAATTACGGTTTGAAAAATCTGTCCGACATTCAAATTTTATCGACGGACGAAGACATAAAAGCCAGTTTAAAAAATAAAACCGGCAAATTTTTCGATTATCGTCCATATCCGGGGTGGATTGGACACATTGAGATATAGAGGTTAGATTAGAGGTTAGAGGCGGGACGAATTTCAGCAGCTAACCAACGCTTTGCGCCGCTGACCGCTGACCACTAATTTATGAATGATTCAGTTTCTGTAGTCGGGTTGGGGAAACTCGGCTTGGGTTTAGGTTTGTGTTTTGCCGTGAGCGGCATTGAAACGCTTGGAGTTGATGAAAATGAAGATGTCGTCGCGTCGATTAGTAGCGGCAAAACGCCGATTATCGAGCCGGAATACCAGGAATTAATCACCGAGCTCGGCGATAAATTTCGCGTAACGACAAGCCACACCGAAGCGATTGAAAAAACCGATATTACCTTTATTTTAGTTGCTACGCCGAGCGTCGGCGACGGGCGATTTTCAAATCGCTATGTCAAGTCAGCCTTAAAATCTTTAGCCGAAGCCTTCGGCAGAAGCGAAAAACCGTATCATTTATTCGTCATCAGCTCGACGGTCGTTCCGGGTTCGACCGAAAAAACCTTTATTCCTTTAATCGAGCAGGCATCGGGACGAAAATTTATGCAGGATTTCGATGTATGTTTCGACCCTGATTTCGTCGCGCTCGGAACGGTTATCAGAGATTTTCGAAATCCGGATTTAGTGATTATCGGCGAAAGCCGAACGGAAGCGGGCGATAAAGTCGAGGCTCTGCACAAAATTATGTGCAAAAACAAACCGAAAATCGCGCGGATGTCCTTAATCAGCGGAGAGGTCGCAAAAGTCAGCCTTAATGCCTATATTACGATGAAAATCAGCTTTGCCAATACGGTTGCGAATTTGTGCGAGCGTATTCCCGGCGCTGATGTCGATGCAATCACAAACGCAATCGGCGCGGATAAGCGCATCTCGCCGTATTATCTGCGCGGAGGCTTGGCATTCGGCGGAACTTGTTTTCCGCGCGATACAAAAGCGTTTATGACGATTTCGCGCCAGCATGGTTTAGACCCGATTCTGCTCGATTCGGTCGAACGCGTAAATGTCGTGCAGAATAAACATCTCGCCAAACTCGTCAAATCGTTTTTGACAAATGAAAATAAAATCTCCATTCTCGGTGTAGCTTTTAAGGATAAAACGCCTGTCATTGAAGCGTCTCCGGCAATCGCCCTGATTCAGGAATTAGTTATCGATGACGTTGACGTTACGATTTACGACCCTCTTGCGATGGAAAGCGCGCAGACCGTTTTTGACGACGAGATAAGCTATTCGCACACGATTGAAGATTGTCTGAAAAGTTCGCCCGTTTGCGTTTTAACATTAATTTCGAAAGAATATAAAAAAGCGATTGAAAGTTTTGAGCCGGAAGGTCATTTAACTGTTATCGATTGCTGGCGACAGATTGACCCTAAGAAACTTCATAAAAACATCAGTCTTTTAGCCATCGGACGCTTTAATGAATTGCGAAACGGGGATGAGCACAAATAATTTAAGAAGAGTCGAAATCGTTTTTCCGGTTCACAACCGGCGCGAAATAACTCTTTTATGCCTGCGCAGCCTCGCGCGGATTGACTCGGAAGGCTTGGAAGTTCATACGGTCGTCGTTGACGACGGCTCGACTGACGGGACGAGCGAGGCAATCGAAAAAGAATTTCCCGAAGTCGAGCTTATCAAAGCCGACGGAAACCTGTGGTTTACAGAAGGCACGAACGTCGGAGTCCGCGCCGCGCTCAAACATAATCCCGATTACATTCTGATGATGAACGACGACCAGGTTTTCGAGCCTAAGTTTTTGAAAAATATGGTCGAAACAGCGGAAAAATATCCGCGCTCGGTCGTCGGTCCGCTGCTGCTTTTATGGCACACGCCGCACAAGCTTTTTCAGGTTTCGCCCAGATGGGAAACGTGGTCGGGCGGCTGGAAGCAATGGTATCGGCAGACGGTCTGGACTGTGCCGAAAAAGCCCTGGCAGGTAGATATAATCGTCGGAAACTGTGTTTTGATTCCCGTTCAGGCGATAAAAGAGCAGGGTTTGATGAACTCGAAGCGTCATCCGAATTTCGGCGACACGGAATATACGCCGAGACTTAGAAAAAAGGGCTGGAAGCTTTTAATCGACCCGCGCGCGAAGATTTTTTGCCAGCCGAACACGCTGCCGGCGAAGATTAGGAAAATGACTTTTAAGGAAAAGATAGACGCGCTTTTCTTTAATCTCGGACATATTCACAATATCCGCCGGAGATTTTACGCGACCTGCGACGGCGCGCCTTCGAAGCTACAGGGCTTGCTCGCCTTCGGCGCTTTCTACGTTCGGCTTGCTTTGCAGGCAAATGCTGAAGAAAAATCGGTTAATCTTGAAGAAAAGCCTCTGTCCGAGATTTATGCCGACAGGGAATTATAGAACCGCGTCGCTTCTTCTGAGTTCGTCAAGCCAGTATTGAATCATTTCGTCAAGCATCGTTTCAAAAGTATATTCCGGCTGCCATCCGATTGTTTCACGCATCTTCGTGCTGTCGCCTTTCAGGCTGTGCAGCTCTTCGGGACGCATCAGGCGTTCGTCGATTTCGACATAATTTTTCCAATCCATTTCAAGCCGCCCAAAAACATATTCGACTAAATCGAAAACGCTGTGCGGAATTCCGGTCGCGCAGACAAAATCATCGGGAACGTCATGCTGGAGAATCATCCACATTGCCCGCACATAATCTTTGGCGTGTCCCCAATCGCGTTTCGAATTCATATTACCGAGCTGCATTTTGTCGGTTAAACCATACTTGATGCGAACGGCTTCCTTGCAGACTTTGTTTGTTACGAAATTCGTTCCGCGACGCGGGCTTTCGTGATTGAATAAAATTCCGTTGCTGACGAATAAATTATAAGCGTTGCGATAGTTACGCGAGATATGATAAGCAAAAACCTTTGAGCAGGCGTAAGGCGAAGCAGGATTCATCGTCGTCGTTTCTCTTTGAAAACCGTCCTCGTCGATTGAATTTCCGAACATTTCCGACGAAGAAGCCTGATAAATTTTCGCGTCGGGTTTGTTTTGTCTGACGGCTTCCAGCACGTTCATCGTTCCCAAACCCGTAACCTGAGCGGTAAGAAGCGGCTGGTCAAACGAAATTCTGACGTGCGACTGCGCTGCCAGATTATAAATTTCGTCGGGCTGAACTCTGCCGATAACGTGATTTAATGAAGACAAATCCGTAACGTCGGCATAAAAAAGTGTAAGCTGTTCCCTGATATGGTCGATTCTTGAAAATTGCGATTCCGTAACAGAATTTCTTTTAATTATTCCGTAAACCTTGTAACCTTTTTCAAGTAAAAACTCCGAAAGATAGCTTCCGTCCTGACCATTAATGCCTGTGATTAAGGCTTTTTTCATATTCTCTCCAATGATTGCTTAATAATTATAAAATTTTCCGACCGCTTCGTTCAAAAGCGAGAAATCGAATGTCGAAAAGTATTCTTTCGATGAAATCCAAGCTGTATTTTATAAAATTTTAGATTATTTTAGATGAGTTTATTCTTTCTAGTTAGAATTTTCTTCATACAGCATTTACAATACACACTTTGGTTTTATGCGACAAGTCATCTATGCCTGGAATTACCTCGAATGGGGCGGCGCGCAAATTCATCTTCTGGCAATAATTAAAGAAGCCAGAAATGAGTTTGAAACTGTCGTCGTTTTGCCTGAAGGCTCAAATAAACAGTTTATCAAATTTCTTGATGAAGAAAACGTTCCGTACAAGTTTTTTAAAGGACATATCACAGGCGAGCCCGCCATCGGCTTAAAAGCAAAATTCAAAAAACACAGGCAAAAATTTGAAAGCGAGCGGGCGATGTTGAAATTTCTGGACGAAAACTTCGATTTAACCGAAAGCATCGTTCACATCGACCTTTCGCCGCAGCAGTCGCTTTATTCTTTGATGCGGCTTTCGCTGAAAACAAAAGTTTTTATAACTTCGCACAACGCGCTTCCGCCGGTTGCAGCGTGGCGAAATTTTTTATGGAAACTAAAGTTCGCGACAATTTCGCGCTTTGAGAACTTTAATGTTTTCTGTTCGAACGAACACGCAAAAAAATATTTTAAGCAATTTTATTCGGATAAAAAAGCGGAGAAAATAAAAGTTACATACACGAGTATGAATCCGGCAGAGACTGACGCCGCGCTCGCCGCAGAGCTCGACCGCGAAAAACTTTTGGAAAAATATAATCTGCCGAAAGATAAATTTATCGTTCTGTGCGTCGGTCAGTTTATCGACCGGAAAGGACGCTGGACGTTTCTGGAAGCCGCAAAAAAAGTTTGCGCTTCGAATGATGATATAGTTTTCGTTTGGGTTTCAAATTCTCAGCCGTCAGACGAAGATTTACAAAAAGCCGAAAATTACGGGCTGAAAGACAAATTTCGACTGATAATGTCGCACGAAGTCGGGAGTGAACGAATAGATTTGTTCAAACTGTTTCGCCTCGCCGACATTTTTACTCTGCCGAGCTTTGTCGAAGGCTTGCCGATTTCGCTGCTCGAAGCGATGGCGCTCGGCATTCCGAGCATTTCGACAAACGTTTTTGCGATTCCCGAAGCGGTGAAAAATCTCGAAACGGGAATTTTAATCGAAGCCGGCGACAGCGACGCGCTGGCTGAAGCGATTGAGAAATTAAAAACGGATGAAGATTTGAGAAAAAAATTATCAAAAAACGGTCGGGATTATGTTTTGAAATATTTCGACGAAAGAGAAGTCGCGCGGATTGCGATTGCGAGTTATAAAGAATCTCTCGACCACAAATAATGAAAGCAGGACAGGCTCAGACAAGCAAAAGCATTGCAAAAAATGTATTTTACGGGTTTTTAACCTGGATTTTGCCTTTAGGTTTGAGCTTCGTCTCGACGCCTCTAATCGTCAGGACGCTCGGCAAAAAAGATTACGGAATTTACACGCTTGTCTTAGGATTTGTCGGTTATTCATTTACTTTCAGCATCGGGCGCGCAATCACCAAATATATCGCCGAATATCGCGCAAACGGCGAAACAGGGAAAATTCGCGATGTCATTTCAGCCACATTTTTTATAAATGTGGCGGTCGGCTTATCCGGCGTTTTGATTATTTGCCTGCTGGCGAATTATCTGGTCAAAGATGTTTTTTTAATCGAAGCGGGCGCTCAGGAAAAAACCGTAACGGCGATGTATATTGCTTCGGCAATTATATTTGCGACGATGCTCAATCAGGTTTTTAATGCCGTTTTGCAGGGAATTCAGCGTTTCGACGTTTATTCTAAAATCTTTAATTTCAATAGTTTCACACTATTATTCGGGAATCTCGCGCTCGCCTGGTTCGGTTACGGGCTACTGGTTCTTCTCGGCTGGAATTTATTGATTGTCGTCATAACCTGTATAATTTTTATCGTCAGCGCAAAAAAGTTTCTGCCGGAGTTCGGAATCAGTTTTCGCTTCAAACGCGAAACGCTTGCGCTGGTTTTGCGATACAGTTCAGGAATAATCGGCTACCAGATTCTGGCAAATTTTCTGCTGCTTTTTGAAAGAGGCTGGATTACGCGGAATCTCGGCGAAGAAAATCTGACCAATTACGTCGTCCCGATGACGCTCGGAATGTATATTCACGGCTTTATTTCGAGCCTGATGCTGGTGATTTTTCCTCTGGCAAGCGAGCTAAAGGACGACAGGGAAAAGCTTCTCAGGCTTTACACGAAAGCGACGAAAATAGTCTGTTTTTTCGTGGTTTTTCTCGCAACGACTTTGATTGTCGAAAACAGAGTTTTTTTATTTCTCTGGATGGGCGAAAGTTACGTTACAAATTCCGCGTATTTACTCGTTTTGCACACAATCACATTCAGTCTGGCGGCGATTCTGACAGTTTCGTGGCAAATGACCGAAGGTTTGGGTTTTCCGAATTATAATTTTGCGGTTTTCGCGGTTTGTATGGTTATAAGTGTCGGATTGATGATTGCTTTGACGCAGAATTACGGGAATTTCGGAATCGGCGTCGCTCGTCTCGCCGGATTCGGGACGATATTTTTTTCGATTTTCTATGTCGAAAAATGGTTTTTTAAAAGAATTCAGACAGGATTTTGGCTAAAGCTTGCGGGAGTTTTGGCAGTTGCCGCTTTATTTGCCGCGCTCGTCGAAATTTTTATCGCAAATAATTTAACTTTAAGCTGGTTTTCGTTTGTTTTATCGTCATTTTGCGGCGGTTTGGCTTATTGTTTGGCACTCTGGGTTTTGGGTTTTATAACCTCAGATGAGAAAATTTTAATCAGGGGAATTCTTAAACGATAAATGCAGGAAAAATTTGAGCTTGTCCAGAGAGTCGGGTTTATAAAAAAGGCTTGCGCGGGAAAAAAAGTGCTTCATCTCGGCTGCACTAATTTTCCTTATACGGCGGATTCGATTGAAAACGGGATGCTCCTGCATTTTGACCTGGAAAAAACGGCGAAAGAGCTTTACGGTTTTGATTTTGACCGCGAAGGACTTGATATTTTAAGCGCGGCAGGCGGAAAAAATCTGTATCGAGCCGATTTGGAAAAGCTCGAAGACGTTCAGCTCGTCGAAACGTTCGACGTAATAATTGCCGGAGAAATGATTGAGCATCTGGCGAATCCGGGGCTTTTTTTGAAAGGCATTCAGCGATTTATGAATTCGGAAACAAGTCTTGTAATCACGACCGTGAATGCATATTCGGCGTTAAGATTTCTGATTTACGGCTTGCGCGGCAAAGGCGGAGCAAACGAGCCGGTACATCCTGACCACGTCGCATATTATTCGTATAAAACTCTGAGCTTAATCGTTCAAAGAGAAAATCTCGCGGTCAAAGAATTTTATTTTTACGACATCGGAACGGAACACAGACCTTTTAATCGCTGGTTTTACAATGCTTTTAACGATGTTTGCGTTAAATTTTCGCCGCAGTTGAGCGACGGCGTAATTGCCGTTTGCGGTTTGGGAGAAGAAAATTAACTAAGGATGAAGAAGATGGACAGGGATTTTTTTAAAAAGTTTTATCCCATTTATCCTCTTCATCCCTGTTAATTTATTAAAGGTTAATGGAAAATAGCGCGAACGGAAAAATTGAAAACAGCATAACGCCCGCTTCGATGGCGGGAATCGGGACGCATGAGATTGTTCTTGAGCTTATCCGTAAATATTTTGACAAACCCGTTCGAATGGCTGATTTGGCGGCTGGCGAAGGCGCTTTTTCGATAAAATTGAAAGAACTCGGACACGAAGTCGTTGCCATCGACGCAAGTAGAGATTATTGGAAAGCGCCGGAAATCGATTTGAAAATACAAAATCTCGACAGCGAGTTTGCCGAAAAAATCTTAAGCAACGATAATAAATTTGACGCCGTCATAGCCATCGAGATAATCGAACATCTTGAAAATCCTTTCAGATTTGCGAGAGAGTGCGCGAAGCTTCTAAAATCGGGCGGTTTGTTATTTTTAACGACGCCGAACGTCGAAGCGGTTTATTCTCGTTTGATTTTTTTATATACTGGACGCTTGAATTCTTTTGGAGAATACGAAACGGTTCGTCCAGCTCATATTACGCCGATTTTTAAATGGAAGCTCGATATGCTTTTATCGGAAGCCGGTTTTGATATTATCGAGGAAGATTTTAATCCACAGGTTTTTGCCGAAGGAACAAACTTAAAAATTAAAATAAGCGGATTTATCGCAAAAATCCTGAATCCGTTTGTAAAAGGCGAAAAAGGCGGCGAAAGCCGGATTATTATCGCTCGTTTGAAGTAGTAAAGATATGCAGACACTAAAAGTAGATACTCCCGGAATAAATATTCCGAAAAACATTAGGAAGATGGTTCCGGTAATATCTGTCCTGTTAATCCTTGTGCTTTTCGCCCTCGGCGCGCTCGGTTTCGAATTGGGTTTGGGCGAGACTCTGAGTAGATATTATTTGATTCCATACGTTTTTATTGCTGCCGTGGTTGTTTGGTCTCCGACCGTTTATTTTATTTACAAAGGAACGTTCGACGTATTTCATCCGCTGGTATTTTCCGCCTGGACGTATGTTTTTCCCGCCCTCGTTTTCGGAGGCGTTATCGTCGCATTCGATTGGGTAAACCCGTATTATCTGACTTTTATTGAAGACCAGGAAAATAATCTCCCGCTTACACTTATTTATATCGCTCTTGGATTTTTCGGATTGATTGTCGGCTATGCGCTCCCAATCGGTCAATTTCTGGCTGATAAAACCGAGAATCGCCTGCCTAAATGGAAATGGGACCCGAATCAGGCGTGGCTGCCCGGAATGCTGCTGCTTATTTTCGGAATCCTGATTAACGTTCTCGGATTTGTTCAGGGAATTATGGGCTTTCAGCGCGTTACGGAAGTTACCATTTTCGACGGATTTATCTATTTTCTCCTCGTTCTTTTGTCGGAAGGCACGATGCTTCTGTGGCTCGGCGTTTTTATGGCAAAGGAAAGAAACGGAATTTACTGGCTTGTGTTAGCCGTCCTGATTATGTTTATCCCGCTTAGAATGGCGATTCTGGGAAGCCGCAGCAGCTTGCTTCTGGCTACTTTCCCGATTGCGATGGCTTTTCAGTATTCGGGTCGCAAATTAAAATGGCAATACGCGGTTTTGTTCGGGCTTGTATTGGCAGTTTCGGTCAGTATCGGCGTGATTTACGGAACGACTTTCCGCAGCCTAAAAGGCTCGGAGGCGCGCCTTAATACGGGCGATTATCTGGGGCAGGTTACGGCGACAATCGACTTTATCGCAAATCAGGATATTGAAATTACTTTGGCGACAAATGCGCAGAGTCTGGCTGACCGCGTCGAGAATTTCAGCTCGCTCGGCGTAGTTGTGGCAAATTACGAAAAGCTTGCGCCTTATGAAGCGAGCTTCGGGCTTGAAAATAATATTATTAACGACACATACACGTCGTTTATTCCGCGCTTTATGTGGCAGGACAAGCCGAACACTTCGGACTCGCGCGCGTACAGCGATTTGTATTTTAATTTTAGCGAAAACTCATTTGCCATTACGCCTTTCGGCGACCTTATCAGAAATTTCGGACCAATCGGAATTCCGCTCGGAATGATGGTTTTGGGACTTTACCTGCGATGGATTTATTCATTGCTGATTGCCACGCCATATCCTTCGATTTGGAAAAAAGTCGCGTATTTCCCGCTTTTGACGCTCGTTTCCTACGAAGCATTTTACGCAACTCTGTTTCCATCGATTATCAGAACGATAATCGTACTTGTAATAAGTATGTTTCTGACGAATATGTTTATGACAAAATACAAGGCAAAAATTTCTGACGATAGATAGATTAAGGGTTGGTGTGAAAAATTCTCCCAAGCGTCCCGGACATTTAAAAACCTTGATTTCCAATGTTTCGAAATTTATCAAATCATAAATAAAACTTCACATGTTATATAACCAAAACGGATTTTTAGCGAAAACGGCTTATCTAACACTTAAAAATTTGTTCGCTGCCGAATATTGAGAGGCTGAATTATCCAATTAAGGAATAGTTCGTCTTTTTTGTTTAAGTGTCTGAAATATCACACTTTAAGCCATATAAACGACTCATTTTGTGAGAACGAAAGTGTTTGAAACGTAATTGATGACGCTTCAAATGAAAATAACGTCGCAAAAGATGCGGCATTTGTTGCTTTAATCTCAATCAATGGCGGTTAAAGCGTATCTGACGATTTTTCTAAGCCTGACTCTTCAAGTTACAAAAACAAATAATCCATTTTATTACTTAAAGATTCCCGCTTAAACGACCAACAATCAAACTTTACGGAGAAAAAAATGAAAACTTTTAATATGATTTTGACGGTTATGTTTATGACCGTTGCCCTTGGAATAAGTGCTGCCGGGCAGCAAATTTGCACCGGAGGAATATTGTTTACCAGTTGTTATCCGTGGACAAGCGCGCCAACTACCGGATATCCGAACGGTGACGGATTCTTACCAAACGGAAAACCGAACGATACTCCGAGACTGCAAAGAGCTATTGATGCTAATCCTGCCAAAATTGTTTTTAACGAAGCGGAATATTATCTCGGAGTTCCCGCCGCCTCACCAAGCTATTCGCCTACTCTGAATATCAAACCTTATAGAATACTGGAGGGAACCGGGCGCAGCGCAGGCGTCGGCACTCCCATACATTTGACTTCAAAAATTATTCAAACAAAAAATGACGCGGCAATATTTAAGATAGGTATAGGAATTAATGAAATATCGATTCGGGATATTGCCCTTCTCGCCGGTGAAGGGACTACCGGAACAATAGGCATTCTTGCGGAAGGAAATTGTCTTACTGCGGGCTGTTCCAGTGTCGGCGCTCAATTTAGTAATCTGAAATTTACCGGGCTTTTCAAAGGTATTTACGTTAATGCAATAGATGCCGGAACAGCTCCGCATAACTGGCAGTTTGATAACGTCAGGCTCGACCATGTATTTTTTGACCACTGCGAGACGGGAGTTCATATAAACTCATACAATTCCGGCTGGAATATCACCAGCGTAGAATTTTTGTCTTCAGCGGGCGCGGTTGGCTTTTATTTTGAAAGAAGCACATATACATCGGTCAATCTGGTAATCGGCAACGGACCGACCTCAACGCCGTTTGCAAGCCAGCTTTTTAAGATTAAAGAACACGCCAATCTGTCTATTCAAAATAGTGTTTCCGAAGGTTTTTTGGAAGACGTAAATATAAATAATCCCGCGGCAATCGGAGCCGCCTCGCCGATAACTTTGATGAACAATCATTTTAACGGAAAGGTAACGGTAAATAACGGGAATGTTGTTTCGATAGGAAATACTTTCGGTTTTCAATCTTCGCCTCCGGGTCCAGCCGTACAAGCTATCGCAACCAGTAACTCATCTATTTTTTCGCTTGGAGACAAACTATGCGATTACAATGTTCCGTGTACGAATAAATGGCAGACGGACAGCACTTCGAAATTAGTTTTTGGCTCGGATGTATTTAAAACTACGACAACCGCGCCTGTATCCATTAACCGTGATGTGGTCTGGAGCGACTTAACACCCAGTTTATCCATAATAGCCCCGACTCTGGCAGTAGGTCCGCTGATGAGGCTTGGCAGAGGAAGTTACTTTTTTGACGTATCCAGAAGCGAGGCTGATGCGACACTTACATTTATGCCGAATGTAAACGGTTACGGATATACCTTTAACGGAAGAGGCGGAAATTTCAATATCACCGGAAGTTATCTGAAATTCAGCCCTGATGTTGCCAATGGTTACGGCAACGGAACAATTACGCTCGGCACAATGAACTTTGCAAATCTGGGCACTGCCGACAACGGAACGATGTGGTTTTGTTCCGATTGCCAGGAAACAAATCCCTGCACCGGCGGCGGAAGCGGAGCTATTGCGAAAAGACTGCCAAGTAAATGGACTTGTAATTAATTCGAGATAGAAATTTCTTTTAATTAGCCTCTTGCGGACTGCTAAGCTTTCCGCAAGAGGCTTTTTATGAAAAAAAACAGCTAAACGCTTTGGCGAATTCTAAAAATAATTCTGGGCTAATCGATTGCAAATAATTTTTAAGAATAATAAACTTACATTTTTACCTTATCTATTAAATCTTATTTATGAATAAATGGTTGCAAAGCCACCTTGTCTGTCCGCGCGATAAGGAAAAACTGGAATTGAAAGACGGAAAGCTGATTTGCTCACAAAATCACGCTTATCCGGTTGTCGAAGACATTCCGATAATGCTTGTGGACGATGCCGAGACGACTCACGATTACATCACGTGGACTCTGGAAAATGTCGAAAAGTTTCAAACTGAACATCAGGAATTAACAAAATATAAAGGACAGGTGAACGAGGTTGACGCCTTCGTTCAGCGCGAAATTCCATATACTTCCGGCATACTTTATATTCCGATACAGAATAAACTGACGCGCTATCCGATTCCCGAAACGCGCCTCTGGCAGGGAAACGGCGAAAGATTGCTCGACATCGGCTGTAATTGGGGAAGATGGTCAATCGCAGCCGCGCAGAAAGGTTTTAAGCCAATCGGCATCGACCCGAGTATCGACGCCGTTTTAGCCGCGCGAAGAGTTTCAGACCAATTAGGCATCGAAGCCGATTATGTCGTCGGCGACGCGCGCTTTCTGCCTTTTGCCGAAGACGCTTTCGATGTCGTTTTTTCTTACGGCGTATTTCAGCATTTCAGCAAGGACAACGTTCGAATTTCGCTCGACGAAATTGTCAGAGTTTTGAAAAAGGACGGCAAAACATTATTTCAGATGCCGAATAAATTCGGTCTTCGTTCATATTATCAGCAGTGGCGGCGTGGTTTTACCGAAGGCGAAGGTTTTGAAGTAAGATACTGGACGCCTTCGGAACTGATGAAAACCTTCGAAGACAAATTTGGCGAAACCAGTTTGACGACAGACTGTTATTTCGGGCTTGGAATACAAAAATCGGATGTCGATTTGCTGCCTTTGCATTACAAAATGGTGGTTCATTCGTCAGAAATATTGAGAAAAATCAGCGGAATAATTTCGCCTCTAAGAAAAGTCGCCGACAGCGTTTATCTGGAATCTAAAAATCAGAAGAAATAAATTCAAAATTTAAGATTTAAAATTCAAGATTAATTTTCGGCAATTTTGAATTTTGAATCTTAAATTTTGAATCATTAAACAATGAGCATTATTTTAGGAATTAACACATTTCACGCGGGTTCGTCTGCCGCGATTATTATTGACGGCGTGCCGGTTGTCGCGCTCGCCGAAGAAAGACTCAACCGCGTTAAATACTTTGCGGGCTTTCCGAAGCTTTCGATTCAAAAATGTCTTGAAATCACCAATTTGAATTTTTCCGATATCGATGGTGTTGCCGTCGGGCGCGATTCTTCGGCGAATCTTCATAAAAAATTAGAATTTGCGCTAAAGCATCCGACAAAGCTTTTGAATATGGCTCGGATGAGAGGCAAGAGTAAGACTTTCGACGACCTGAAATCTTTAATCGCGCGCGAATGCGAAGTCGATGCCGCAAAGCTCAAATTCAAAACCTATAACGTCGAGCATCATCTGGCGCACACGGCGAGCGCGTATTTTGTTTCCGAATGGGACAAATGCGCCGGAATCACGGTTGACGGTTCGGGCGATTTTGTTTCGTGTATGCTGACCGATTGCGAAGGCGACGAAATCAGACCGCTCAAGAAAATTTTCGTTCCGCATTCGCTCGGAACGCTTTATACGGCGGTCTGCCAGTTTATCGGTTATCCGAAATACGGCGACGAAGGCAAAGTTATGGGACTCGCGCCGCTCGGAACTGACGTTTATCACGACTTTTTTGAAAATATGCTCAAGCCGACCGAAAACGGTTTTGAGCTTAATCCCGAATATTTTCTGCCTTTCGGCGCGAATCAAGGAATGGAAATAAACGACGCGGGCGAAATGGTCGTGCATCGCCTTTATTCCGATAAATTTATCAAAGAGCTTGGCGAGCCGCGCGAAAAGTACGGCGAAATTACGCAGCGCGACGAAGATGTGGCTTTCGGACTTCAGCGGGTTTTTGAGAAATATTATATGCATCTGCTCAATTCGCTGCACAAGCTCGTTCGGACCGAAAAAATCTCGATGGCTGGCGGCTGCGCTCTGAACAGCGTGGCGAACGGCAAAGCTTTGATTGAAACGCCTTTTCGCGAAACGTGCATTCAGCCCGCCGCGGGCGACGACGGCTTGGCAATCGGCGCGGCTTTGTATGTCAGCAACTCGATTTTGAAAGAAGGCAAACGCTGGGTGATGAAGGATTCGTATCTCGGCAATGAATTTTCGGATTCGGTCATTAAAGCCGAACTCGACCGATATAAAGTTTCTTACCGCGAATTAGACCGCGAACAGCTTTTGGAAATCACCTCGGAAGAAGTAAAAAACGGAAAAGTTATCGGCTGGTTTCAGGGAAAAATGGAATGGGGACCGCGCGCGCTCGGCAATCGCTCGATTATTGCTCATCCGGGCTTTCCGAATATGAAAGATATTCTGAACGCCCGAATCAAGCATCGCGAATGGTTTCGCCCGTTCGCGCCTTCGGTTTTGGCGGAAAAGCAGTCGGAGATTTTCGAGCAGAATCATCCGTCGCCGTTTATGCTGCACGTTTATAAAATCAAACCCGAGTGGCGCGAACGGCTGTCCGCCGTCAATCACGTTGACGACACGGGACGCCTTCAAACGGTCGCGCGCGACGAAAACGCGCTTTATTACGATTTGATAAAGAAATTCGAATCGAAAACCGGAATTCCTGTAATTTTGAACACAAGCTTTAACGAAAACGAGCCGATTGTCTGCCAGCCTTTCGAAGCGATTGAATGTTTTCTGCGAACAAAAATGGACATTCTTGTTATCGGTTCTTTCTTCTGCAAAAAAGACGATTAAGCATTTAAAGGATTTTTGATGAATTGGAAGGTTGAAAATGTACCGGAACTTAGAGGCTACACTGTCGAGTGGGCTGAACCGGGCAATTTCTATCTTTCGCGTCAAAATCGTCTGTTTCAGAGTGCAAACCTAAAACCGCCTTTCAAACAAATCGCCACGTTTTCCGCGCCGTTTTGGAAACAAGCCGCCAGCCGTTTCAGGCTCGCTCAAAGAGTTCTTCGCTTTATGGTTACAAACATAATTCCGCTGAAAAACGGAGATTTGTTTGTGACTTTCGATAAAAGCGTCGGAATTATAAGCGACGGAAAATTTCAGGGGTTAAACGGACTCGAAAGACCTTGCCGCGTTTTGCGTTCAGCCTGCGCGATTGACGCGGGCGGCAACATCTTTTTCGGCGAATATCTGGCAAATGAAGAACGCGGCGAAATGCGGATTTACAAGTATTCCGAGGGCGCGGACGCGGTTGAAGTCGCTTATGTTTTTCCGCCGAATTCGATAAGACACATTCACGGGCTTTATTATGACGAGTTCACAAAATCAGTTTTCTGTCTGACCGGCGATGAAGAAAAGGAATGCCGGATTCTGCGTTCTTTTGACGGTTTTAAAACGACTGAAACGGTCGGCGAAGGCGACGAAACGTGGCGAGCCGTCAGCATTCTTTTCAATAAAAATTATTTTTATTACGGCACGGACGCCGAATTTCGAGCTAATCATCTGTATAAAGTGAATCGCGAAAATCTTGAGAGAGAAAACCTCGGCGAAGTCAGCGGAACGGTTTTTTATTCAAAACAGCTTGGCGAAGATTTGTTTTTTACGACGACCGCCGAAGACGCGCCGAGTCAGATAGAAAAAGTTGCCGCGCTCTGGCACGTCGATTCCGACGGTAACTACAAGGAAATTGTTAAGTTTAAAAAAGATTCTCTGAACGGCACGCTCTTTATGTGGGGAACAATCCATTTTCCGTTTGTCAACAAACTCGAAAATGAGCTTTATTTTCATCTGGTCGGCGTAAAAGAAGACAATCAAACATTTCGAGTGAGGAAAATTGATTAAAAATATGGAAACCATCGTTTTCACAAACGGGTGTTTTGATATTATTCATCCCGGGCATATAGATTTGCTGGAGCGCGCGAAAAAGCTCGGTACGAAATTAATTGTCGGGATAAACAGCGACAAATCCGTTCGAGCCATCAAAGGCGCAAATCGCCCGTTCATCAACGAAGCTGACAGGGCGACGATTCTGAAAGGCTTAAAATCGGTCGATGAAGTCAGAATTTTTGACGAGCCGACGCCCGAAAAGCTAATTGAAGAAATCAAGCCCGATGTGCTGGTAAAAGGCGGCGATTGGGCGGAAAATGAAATTATCGGCGCGGATTTTGTTTTGAAAAACGGCGGCAAGGTTTTTTCACTTCCGCTTAAAGATAATTTTTCTTCGAGCCGGATAGTTGAAAAGATTATGAGCGAAAATTCTTCTACTGAAATTGAAAACGAGATTGATAAATCAGATGAGGTTTTGGCTGTAAACTCTATAAACGCTCATGTTGAAGTTTTTCAGGAAGTTTTGAGAACACAAGTTCCTCTGGTTTTAGAATGTGCCGAAATTATTTTCGAGGCTGTATCGAAAGGAAATAAAATTTTGCTTTGCGGAAACGGCGGAAGCGCCGCCGACGCGCAGCATATCGCCGCCGAATTCGTCGGTCGATACGAAACCGAGCGAGTCGCGCTTCCGGCAATCGCTTTGACGACAGATACTTCCGCTCTGACGGCGCTGGCAAACGATTATGGTTTTGAAAAGGTTTTTGCCCGTCAGGTAGATGCGCTTGCGCGTCCGGGCGATGTTTTAATCGCTATAAGCACAAGCGGAGATTCGCCGAATGTGCTTGCGGCTGTGATGAAAGCGCGCCAAATCGGCTGCGAAATCATCGGTTTGACCGGAACGAAGGGAAAAAAGCTCGCCGCGCTTTGCGACCGGTGCATTTTGGTTCCTTCTCTACGCACCTCGCGCGTTCAGGAAGCGCATATAACTATCGCGCACATCTGGTGCGAGATAATCGATGAAAAAATAAAAAATCAAGAAAGTTAAAGAAATTTTTAGAAAAATTGTTAAAGAATTTAGAGTTAATATTAGAAAAAATCGCTGATACGAAAGTCCTTGTAATCGGTGACGTGATGCTTGACCGCTATTGGTGGGGAAGCGTCAGCCGAATCTCGCCTGAAGCCCCTGTTCCGGTCGTTTCGATGGAAAAAACGAGCGTTCTCGCCGGCGGCGCTGCTAATGTCGCCGCAAATATTGCCGGTTTAGGAGCCGAAGTTTGTCTCGTCGGCATCACGGGCGAAGATGAAGAAGCAAAAATATTCCCGGAAATTATTCTTCAAGCAGGAATTTCGGATTTCAATCTTATTCCCGTAAAGAACAGAAAAACAACGATAAAAACCCGCATAATCGCTCATAACCAGCAAATTGTCAGAATCGACCGGGAAACGACAGAGCCTTTAATAAAGAAAGAAACCGAAAAATTTTTTAAGCAGATTCAAATTTTTTTCGACCGCGCCGATGTTTTGTTGATTTCAGATTATGCTAAAGGATTTTTAACGGAAGATTTGTGCGCGCGTCTGATAACGTTAGCGAAGAAAAAGGATAAAATAATTCTGGTTGACCCGAAAGGGCGAGATTATTCCAAATATAAAGGAGCGACAATTCTCACACCTAACCAACGCGAAACCTCTGAAGCCTGTGGTTTGACGGATGATAGCCAAAGCTCTGCGGAAAATGCGGGCAAGCTGCTTTTGAAAAAACTTTCACTTGAGGCGTTACTCATTACGCAGGGCGAGAAGGGAATGACACTCTTGCAAAAGGAGAAAAAGACTACTCATTTAAAAGCGACGGCAAGAAAAGTTTATGACGTTACAGGCGCGGGAGATACGGTCATTGCGACTATGGCTGTTGCGCTCGGAAGCGGTTTGAGCTATCAGGAAGCGGCTGAAATTGCAAATTTTGCAGCCGGTTTGGTTGTCGAAAAAATCGGCACAGCCGTTGTTACAAAGGATATGCTTAGGTCTTATTCTATCGACTAGCTCTTAAACTCACGAATTTATGAAAACCAGAATTCTCTTTGTTGAAAGAAAATTTAATGAATATGTCAGTATTGAAAAGGCGTTCAGGGAAATTGCCGCAGGGCTTTCCGATGAATTCGATACGGAGTTTCAGCAATTACCTTTTGGAAACAGTTTTCTGGATACGTTGAAGAATCTTTTGTTTTTCAGAAAAAAAAAGGCTGATATATATCATATTACCGGGCACGTTCACTACATCGCCCTGCTTTTCTCACCCAAAAATACGATTCTTTCAATAATGGACGTGAGATTTTTGTATATGCCCAAAGGCTTAAAACGATTTATTTTAAAAAAGCTGTATTTGGACTTACCCGTAAAAAGATTAAAATATATAACGGCAATCTCAGAAAAAACGAGAGAGGAAATTCTGCTGCATTCGGGGTGCGATGAAAACAAAGTCAGAACACTGGAATTGCCTCTCTTAAAACATATTAGTAAGGGCACCGGAAAAAGCTTTAATAAGGAAAAACCGACTATTTTACAAATCGGAACTATGCCGAACAAAAATATTCCTACACTTGCGAAAGCGCTGAAAGGAATAAAATGTAAGTTAAAAATTATTGGCAGAATTAACAGTGAACTGGTTTCTGTTTTAGAAGAAAATAAAATCGATTTTGAAAATGCATTCGACTTAAATGATGACCAAATCAGAAATGAATACGAGGAAGCTGATATTGTTACTTATTGTTCGATTTTTGAAGGCTTCGGATTGCCTATAATCGAAGCTCAGGTGATGCAGAAACCGGTTATTACGAGCAATTTAAGTCCAATGAAGGAAGCATCGGGCGATGCCGCATTTCTAGCCGATCCGCATAATTTTTTACACATCAGAGAAGGCATTGAAAAAATCATTAACGATGAAATTTACAGAAATGAATTAATTGAAAAAGGTAAAGAGAATATAAAAAGATATAAGCCTGAATTAATCGCGCAACAATACGAAAAGTTATACAAGGAAATACTCGCGTCGGGGAAATAGATTTAGTGGAACAATTTAAAAAACCTAAAATTTTAGTTTTTTGCGATTTTTACCTGCCCGGATATAAAAGCGGCGGCGGTATGAGAGCCATGGTCAATATGGTTGACCGTCTAAACGAAAAGTTCGATTTTTACATAGTAACAAGAGACCACGACGGCGTCTCCGATAAAAATCAATATACAACCGTAAAAATAAATGAATGGAATATGGTTGGAGGCGCACAAGTCTTTTATTTATCAAAAGATAAAGTGAGAATCTCGAAAATACGCGAGCTTATTTTTAATGTTAAAGCTGATTTGATTTATACTAACAGTTATTTCGCAACATTGACTATCTATGTACTGCAACTACGTAAGTTAGGACTGATACCGAACATAAATATAATAATTTCTCCGTGCGGAGAGCTTTCCGAAGGAGCCTTACGTCTAAAGGCGGGTAAGAAGAAGCTTTTTATTGGATTTTCAAAAATTTCACAATTATATAAAAATATTATCTGGAAAGCTTCGACTGAACTGGAAAAAGCCGAGATTGAAAAGATAAAGGGAAAGGGCGGCGAAGTTTTTATTGCTCCGGATTTGCCGCCAAAATCAATCATTGAAGACTATAAACAAGAATTAAAGCCTCGAAAAATAAGCGGTGAAGCAAATATGGTTTTTCTTTCACGGTTTATGAGAAAGAAGAATTTCAAATGGCTTTTAGAATATTTGCCGTCGATAAATGGAAGCTTAAATATCGATATATACGGACCTTTGGAAGACCAAGAGTATTGGGAAGAATGTGAAAGCCTGATTAAAAAATTGCCTTCAAATATAAAAGTCGAAGCTAAAGGCTCAATACCATATGAAGAGGTAATCCAAACATTATTTAATTATCACTTTTTTATTTTACCTACATTAGGAGAAAATTTCGGATATGTGTTTATTGAAGCATTGGCTGTCGGATGTCCGCTAATTATAAGTGATAGAACGCCTTGGTTGAGCTTAGAAAATGATGAAATCGGCTGGGCTTTGCCTTTGGAAAATCCTGAAAAATGGCTTAAAACTTTAAACTACTGCATTAACCTCGATAACGTAAGCTATTCAAAACTTTCGGATAATGCAAGAAAATATGCGTCTAATTGGCTGGAAAATTCCGAAATTGAAGAAATGACTTTAAGTGTTTTGAAATACGGCTTAGAATCTACTTTAGGTAACTCAGCTAAACATAGTAAGAAAATGGCTTAGTGTTTCATAATGTGCTTTAACTGTCGGCATTAAGACTCTTTAGAAAATACATTAACATCGAAATATGAAAATTTTAGTTCTCGGCGGCAACGGAATGCTCGGACATAAACTGGTACAAGCCTGGAAAGATAAATTTGATGTGTGGGCGACGCTTAGAAAAAAGTTCGAAGATTATAAAAATCTTAATATTTTTGAAAAAGATAAACTGTTTGAGAATATAACGGCGGAAAACCATGAAAACATCGAAAAAATTATCCGTGATTCAAGACCGGATGTGATTGTTAACGCAATCGGCGTAATCAAACAGCTTCCGACGGCAAATGACATAATTAAAACGCTTACGATAAACTCTATCTTTCCGCACCGATTGTCGGAATTTGCCGCGAAAGTTAATGCGCGTTTAATTTGCATCAGCACCGATTGTGTTTTTAGCGGAGAAAAGGGAAATTATAATGAAGAAGATGTTCCCGACGCTTATGATTTATATGGAAAAAGCAAAAATCTCGGTGAAGTAACATCGGGAAATTGCCTGACAATCAGAACTTCAATTATCGGCAGGGAAATTAATACGAGTCATAGCCTCGTCGAATGGTTTTTGAGTAATAAAGGAAAGAAAATTAAGGGTTACAAAGAAGCCGTATTTTCAGGTTTTCCGACAATAGTTCTGGCAGACATTCTGGGTGATTTGATTGTTAATCGGAAAAATTTGAATGGTTTATATCACGTTTCGAGCGAACCGATTAATAAGCTGGAATTGCTCGAGCTTATTAAAAAAGAATATCAGGCGCAGGTTGAAATTGAGCCTTC
>JBARIW010000146.1:0-72496 GCA_049799955.1 Pyrinomonadaceae bacterium | reverse complement strand
AAATTGCTATATCAGCCTTTCCGTCTCCGTCGTAATCTCCGACTGCCGGAACATCTCCGTTTGCTCCAAACTGCTGAATCGTAAAGCCACTGTCGGATGAACGACGAATATACCAGTTCGTATCCGACGGGCGAAACACGGCAGAATCAGCTTTACCGTCGCCGTCGAAATCTCCGACGGCAGGAATATCGCCCGCTGTGCCGAAAGGATAAGAATAATAACTTCCGTCTTCACTACGAAGGATAAACCATTCGCCGGTTGAAGGCTGCCATATAGCAATATCGGTTTTGCCGTCGCCGGTGTAATCTCCGGGAACTAATTTATCGGAAGACGCGCCAAACGTCGCGGCGTAATTTCCGCCGTCCGAGCTTCTCGAATACCACCACTGACCGGCTGAAGGTCGAAAGATTGACAGGTCTGTTTTGCTGTCGCCGTCAAAATCGAACATTGTCCGCGACGTGTTCAGAAGCCGCGCAATCCCGACTGAGCTGACGCCGTTTACGTATGTAAAAAAGCCGACTATGACTATTTTACCGGGCGATTGGAAATCGAAATTGCTAATCCTCAGATTTATATTCAGCGCGGGATTAAAACTCGAATCAGTCGTGCCGTCCGGGTTAAGTTTGATAAGCTTTCCCGGCGCAGAATCTATTGCGCCCGTTATAGGAAAACCGGCGATTAAAATCTTTCCGCCCGGCTCTAATTTGAAACAACTTAGTCTTAAGTCTAAGTTCGGCGAAAAGCTCGTATCGAGCGAGCCATCGGAGTTTAAGCGGGCGAGATATTTCTTTGTAGAGTCAAAATTTACGGCGTTAAAATTACCGCCGATTAAGATTTTACCGTCCTGCTGAACGAGTATTTGAAAAACCAGATTGTTCGCCCCGCCCGGCGGATTAAACGTCGTATCGAGCGTCATATCAGCATTGAGACGAGCAATGCGACCGCGCGGAACGCCTGCGACATCCGAAAAAGTCCCGCCGATTAAGATTTTTCCGTCCGGCTGAAGCGCAATTGCGTTGATAGTTGTGTTCTGGGTTACACTAACAAGCGCGTCCTGACTTGCATTCACATTCTGTCTAATTATGTAGTTGTTTTTCGCAATCAGACTCTTTCCGTCCGGTTGCGCTCTTAAATCCCATGCATCAACTGTACTGTTGATGCCCTGGTCGGTCGAACCGTCCGGATTTAACCTGTATATACCATTACCCGATTCAAAAATGCCCGGATTACCGCCGGCGAGAATTTTTCCGTCCGGCAAAATATCGAGCATATTAACAGGCGTTTTAATTATAGTTTGATTAAAGCCCGTATCGACCGTTCCGTCCGGGTTAAATCTAACCAGAAACTTGCGCTCGATGCTGTTCGGAGTCGTAAAATCTCCGCCGACGAGAATTTTATTATCCGGCTGAACGCGCACTACATAACCTCTGCCGTTTTCCCCGATTTTTGGCTGAAAAGCATCGTCGGGTGTGCCGTCGGTGCTGATTTTCATAAAGTTCTGCGTTGAGCCGTTTCCGCCGGGATTCGGATTGGACTGTGTAGGAATACCGAAATTGGTTCCGCTGGCAAGAATCTTCCCGTCAGAAGCGAAATCCAAATCATAAACAATCCAAAGATTATTGGGCACGGCGAATGAGCTGACTAAAGTTCCGTCAGCATTTAAAAGGGCAAATTTAGATTTCAACGCACCGTTGTATGACGTAAAATTGCCCGCGACCAGAAGCTTGCCGTCAGGCATTAAGAGCATCGATTTAATGTATCTGTTAGGTCCGACGGCATTAATGTTAAAACTTGCGTCAATGCTGCCGTTTGAATTTAGCCGCACAAGATTCTTAAAGTTAAAGCCGTTAACTGTCGTGAACTCACCGCCGAGGATAATTTTTCCGTCAGGCTGAAGCAGCATTGAATTAACTCCGTAAACTTGCGCATTCGCGAATACTGAAACTTCGGGAAATGATTGGTCATACGAAGGAGTAAACGTCAAAGTCGCGTCCAAACGGCGAATTGATTTCAAGATAAAGCTGTAAATAAGCACTTTTCCGTCCGGCTGGACGAGAAATTTATGAGCAGCTACCTGCGATTCCTGAAACGGAATTCCGTTCGAATCGGCGCGCTCGATATACTCTAAGCCCTGCTGTCCTCCTCTGCGCCCTGAATAATACATGCTGTCGTCGGGCATAACTTGTACGTAATAACCGATTTGAAGATCGACAACCAGCGGCTGACTGTTAAAAGCCGTGTCCATCGAGCCGTCGGGGTTTAACCTGATGAGTCCCTGACGCGGAAAATCAAATTGTCCCGCCAACAGGATTTTCCCGTTTGACTGCAAAGCGATGCTCTGAATCGCAAACGGAAACCCGGTAATATTATTTATTACGCCGGTGGAAAGCAGGAAAGGAGCATTAAAAGTCGGGTCGAGAGTGCCGTCGGCGTTAAACCTGACGATATTTTTTTTATAAACGTTGTTGGCGACGCTGAATGAGCCGGTGGCGATAATTTTCCCGTCCGGCTGAACGATTGTCTGGGCAATCGTACTGGCGATTGGCGCGGGAACGTGTGTCAGCGCCGCGCCGAAGCTCGTATCGACATCCCCGACAGCCGCATTGACCTGCAAGATAAATACCGAAATTAATAATATAAATGGTGTGATTACCAAAAAACGATGAAGTATATTGTGCTTTGTTTTCATTTTTCCTCTAAATGTAAATCTCAATAATTAAACTTTCAAATTAAACCAATACAGGCGCGCGGGTGTTATTTAAAAGTCTGCCTGATTATTATAATAGTTTTCTTTGATGCGAAAAATCCTTAATTTATGTTAAAAAATCCAAATTAATCGAAATTTTGTCGTTTCGAGAATAAAATAAGAGGAGCGACTGGTGAAAAGAGGCGAAATAGATTTTTTTTCATTTTACGTCTGTAGAAAAAATTATATTTTCAGACAAATTAACAAGATGATATATTACTAGGCTTCGATGCAAAAATACTTAATTTTTGTGAAAAAAATCTAAAATTCCAGACTGTTTTTCATCTTCGAGTTAGCGGCACAGTTGCCCGCGCAGTCGATAAGCGCGAGGGAAGCGTTTCAGCCCCGGACAAACAATCGCACAAATTTGAAGGGCGAGAATTAACTCTCGCCCTTTTTATTTTGGAATATAGTTTTTTTCAAGCGCTGAAACTTATGGAACGAAAGCGTTTGGAACGGGTTTGTCGCCGCTGATTCCGAAGTTTTGAATCAAAGTTCCGGCTGTTGAACGCTGAACATACCATGTCGATTCGGAAGGACGGAACACGGTCGCGTCAAACTTGCCGTCGCCGTCGTAATCTCCCGGCGCGGGAACGTCTCCGGTTGTGCCGAACGGGAACGAATAATATGAAAAGTCTTCGCTTCGAAGAATAAACCATTCGCCTGTTTTTGGTCGCCAGATAGCGACATCCGTTTTGCCGTCGCCTGTGTAATCGCCCTGAACAGGTTTATCCGTTGACGAACCGAACTGGAAGGCAATCGTTCCGGCGGTTGAGCGCTGAATCCACCACTCTCCGACCGACGCGCGCCAAATGGCAATATCGGATTTACCGTCTCCGTCGTAATCCGCGACTGCCGGAACATCGTTTGACGCGCCAAACTGTTGAATCGTCGTTCCGCCATCGCTCGAACGACGAATATACCAGGTCGAATCCGACGGGCGAAATACTGCCGCGTCCGTTTTACCGTCGGCGTCGAAATCGCCCGGCGCGGAAATATCGCCCGGCGCGCCGAACGGGAATGAATAATAACTGCCGTTCTCGGAGCGAAGAATAAACCATTCGCCCGTCGAAGGTCTAAAGAATGCAATATCGGTTTTACCGTCGCCGGTATAATCTCCGGGCGCGAGATTATCGGAGGAATTGCCAAATTGCGCGGCATAGTTTTGCCCGTCCGATGATTTCAGATACCACCATTCTCCGGCTGACGGACGGAAAATAGAAATATCCGTTTTACCGTCGCCGTCAAAATCGAACATCGCCTGAGCGCCGTTTGAAAGCCGCGCAAATCCCGGACGCAGAACCCCGTTTATGCCGGCGAATAATCCGCCCACAATTATTTTATTGCCAGACTGTAAATCGATACTGCTGACAAGTTTGTCAATCGGCATCGAGTTGTTAAAGCTCGCGTCAAACGTTCCGTTCGGGTTGAGCCTGAATAGCTTTCCAACCTGCGGCACGTTCGGGTCGTCCGTTACTCCGCCGACCAAAATCTTTCCGTTCGGCTGGATTTTAATTGTTCTAACCTTCGTGTTTATCGCAGGCGGCGTAAAGCTCGTATCGAGCGAGCCGTTCGGGTTTAATCTACCGATATATTTGTGCGTCGTGTTAAAGTTTAAGCCGATAAAATCTCCGCCAACCACAATCTTCCCGTCCGCCTGTATCGCTACATCATAAATCGGCGCTGCTGTTCCGCCGATTGGATTAAATGTATTATCGAGGCTTCCGTCGGCGTTAAAACGAAGAATATTATGATAACTTCCGCTTCCGTTCTGAAGATGCTCAATGTTCCCGACAATTATAACTTTGCCGTCCGGCTGAAACTCAAAATCATATATTGCCCACTGGATAACGATGAAAGTAGTCGGGCTCGTGCCGTCGGGATTAAATCTTATAATTCGGTCAGTGGAGGCTATATATACTTTACCGTCGGGCTGGATTTTTATTACACTCCCTCTTGAAACATCGGTGGCGAAATAACGGTCGAATGAGCCGTCCGCATTAAGGCGAAAACCCGCGCCGAAAACACCTATTGTCCCGACCAAAATCTTCCCGTCGGGCTGCACAGCCAGTGACAAAACTTCGCCGTTAGGATATTGGTTAAGAAAAACCGGATTAAAATTATTATCGACTGTTCCGTCCGCGTTAAATCTGGCTAAATGCCTGACGGTTTTTTCGCTGGCAAATTCAAAATTTCCGCCGACAAGTATTTTTCCGTTGGGCTGAGCGAGAGCCACATTAACTTTTCCCGGAACGCCGATTGGAAGCGAAGCAAAAGAAGAATCGAGCGTTCCCGCCGGATTTAGTCGAAACATCGGAACGCCGCCGACAATAATTTTTCCGTCCGGCTGAACAGACAAATCGCCGGCGTCATAATTGGCGGCAGTTATTCCCGCGTTAAACGACGTATCGAGGCTTCCGTCGGCAGGATTCAGTCGCGCCACGTATTTTGCCGCAACATCGTTAATAAGAGTGAACGCGCCGCCGATGAGATATTTTCCGTCAGGCAGAAGATTGACCGATTTAACCCATTTATTCGGTCCGTAAGTCGCGTTATTAAAGGTCGTGTCAACCGTTCCGTTCGCGTTAAAACGGACGAGATGATTTATTAAAAGCCCGCTGACATAAGTAAAATCACCCGCGACGACGATTTTTCCGTCAGCCTGAAGCAGAACATCGTGAACGTATTCGCCGCTCAAGCCGCTTCCGCCGCGAATAAGACTTTGCTCGAACGACGTATCGACATTGAAATTCTGGTCGAATCGAACCAATCCGGCTGAATCGATGGCAAGTATTTTTCCGTCCGGCTGAACGACGACTTTGCGAAGGTCGTTGGCGTGTTCCGCTTCCAGCGTTCCGTCTAATGTCAACCGTATCGAAAATGCCGCACCATTGCTTTTTTGTCCTGCGGCGACGATTTTACTGTCGGCTGTGAGCGTAAAATCTTGAACAAAGCGTATATCGCTAAACATTCCGGCGGTCAGGAAACTCGAATC
The DNA here is from genome assembly GCA_049799955.1 of Pyrinomonadaceae bacterium. GTDB lineage: Bacteria > Acidobacteriota > Blastocatellia > Pyrinomonadales > Pyrinomonadaceae > JBGTFE01. Next base: position 66,755 of record JBARIW010000146.1, on the reverse strand, counting down.
CAGCGAGCCGTCCGAATTTAGCCTGATTATGCCGCGCGCGCCGTAAGTTTGGAATTCAAAATATCCGCCAACAAGTATTTTTCCGTCCGGCTGAAGAATAATCCTTCTAATCGGTATGACGCTTGTTGTCGGCAGGCGAAGCGGCGGGGCGTTAAATGTCGGGTCAACCGTTCCGTCCGCGTTCAAACGCGCAATGTCCGCTTTCGAGTATCTGCCAAAGATGGAAAAATCTCCGGCGACGATAATTTTCCCGTCCGGCTGCAAAATCGTTTGCCGCACTGCCGAAGAATTTGCGAAACGTCCAACCGTCGCGTTAAAGCTCATATCGACATCGCCTGCCGCTTCGACCTGTGAAATACACGACGAAATTAACAATATAAACTGCGCGACTATCAAAAACCGGCGAAATAGATTTTTCTTTGTTTTCATTTTTTCCTTCTAATTTTTAACGGAAATAATTATCTTCAATCAAACATATTATAAATCGGGTATGCGTTTACATGAAATTTTTCCTGATTATATATTAACAATATTTTATACGCTAAATCCTTAATTTATGTTAAAAAATCTAAAACCAAACCGGTCGCATAAAACCGACCTGCTACATTCGCAATTAAATTTTCATAAAATTTTTAATTCGCCTGCATCCGATTTCCAAATCCTGACGAAACCGATTTCAAAGGGATAAATTTTATTTCTTAAAATTAAAAAGAACGAGTGAGGGAAAATATGAAAAAATTACTTTTAGCGATTTTCGCAGTGGCGATTACTTTTGGTTTTACGGTTACGGACGCTTCGGCGCAGATGTCGAAAGACGACAAGATGATGAAGAGCGACAACCCGATGGTCGGCGGCGCGGCGATGTATAAGACGAAAAACATCGTCGAAAACGCGATGAACTCAAGCGACCACACGACTCTGGTTGCCGCCGTCAAAGCCGCCGGATTGGTCGATACTTTGATGAGCAAAGGACCGTTTACGGTTTTTGCGCCGACCAACGCGGCTTTCGACAAGCTTCCCGCCGGAACGGTCGCAACTCTGGTTAAACCGGAAAATAAAGCGATGCTGACGAAAATTCTGACCTATCACGTCGTCGCCGGAAATATGGACTCGAAAGCGATTGCCAAAGCCATCAAAAAAGGCAAAGGCAAAGCGATGTTCAAAACGGTTGCGGGCGGAATGCTGACCGCGACGATGGACGGCAAAATGCTTGTCTTAACCGACGAAAAAGGCGGTAAATCGATGGTTACGATTGCCGACGTGAAACAGTCGAACGGCGTAATTCACGTCGTCGATACAGTCCTTATGCCTAACTAACGGAATTCTCCTTCCGATGTTTAGGGAAAGCGCGTTTGTTCTTCGGAGCAGGCGCGCCTTATTTATTTACAAACGCACTTTTTCGATGCTTTTTTAAAACCGAATTTTTCGTTTCGGCGAAATATAGACGATTCACGATTTTTTTAACTATTCAGGAGATTTGTTATGAACAAAAAATACTCGTTTTTGAAACGTTTTTCGATTGTGTCGTTTGTTTTCGTATTATTAATATTTTCCGCTTCGTCCACGTTCGCGCAGGCTGACAAAACGGCGACAAAAGAAAAATCGCTTTACGAGCGTCTCGGCGGCTATGACGCGCTTGCCGCCGTAACGGACGATTTTCTTCTAAGGCTCGGAACAAATAAGCTCGTCGGACGTTTTCTCGTCGATTTCAGCGAAGATTCCAAGGGAAAAATCCGCCAGCATTTTATCGAATTCCTGTGCAGCGCAACCGGCGGCTCGTGCGTTTATATGGGACGCGATATGAAAACGACGCACAAAGGCATCGGCATTACCGAAGAAGACTGGAAGGAATCGGTCAAGCTTTTAGTCGAAACTCTGGATAAATTCAAAGTTCCCGAAAAGGAAAAATCGGAAGTTCTGGCGGCAGTTTCGAGCCTGAAAGGCGATATTGTCGAGAAGAAGTAATTATTAAGGGAGATGTGAGATGTGAGAAATGAGAAGAAATTTAACTCTCGCATCTCACTTCTCACTTAAATTAAACAAACTTTCCGCGACCGATTTGATAAACGCCCGTCAAAAACGGGTTTGTCTGCTTTTCGCGCCCGACGGTCGTTTCGCGTCCGTGTCCCGAATAAACCGTGAAATCGTCGCCGAGCGTTAAAATTTTATTGTTTATCGAATCAATCAACTGCTCGTAGCTTCCGCCGGGCAAATCGGTTCTGCCGATTGAGCCTTCAAAGAGGCAATCGCCGACGAAGACTTTTTCTTCGCTCTCTTCCGCTAAAACAACGTGTCCGCGCGTGTGTCCCGGACAATGCAGAACTTTGAAACGCAGATTTCCGACTTCGTAAATCTCGCCGTCCTGCCAGTTTCTCGCTAATTTCGGCGGATTTTCATAATCGAGTCCGAGCGGTTTTAATTGATGCGGCGACAAGCCGAAAAAAAGCGGCTGCTCGGGCAAACCGTAATACAAATCCTCATCGTCCCTGTGCAAAATGATTTCCGCATGTGGAAAACTTTTGTGTAAATCCGAAGTTCCGCCGACGTGGTCGAGATGCCCGTGCGTCAGCGTGATTGCCTGAAGCTCAAAATCGTTATCGTTCAAAAAATTTACGATTTTATCCGATTTTTCGCCCGGGTCGATGCAAATCGCTTTGCGCGTTTCTTCGCACACGACGACGCGCGTATTTTGCTGGAAAGTGGTTAAAACAAAAGTTTCGATAATCATTTTAATAAATCCAAATATTTTTCAGCGTCGAAATTCTCCGCTTTTCTGTCCTTGAGCACAAATAAAATCGCCTGACGATAAGTTTCCGCCGTCGGCATTCCCGTAAAACACGGCGTCTCAATTTCGGAAACGCTCAGATAGCTGAGAAGACAGCTCAAAAGCATCCAGAGAAGCGTTTCTTCCTGCGTTCCAATCGGATTATGTTTATAAATACTCGCGCGGTCTTCGTAAATTCCGTCGCAAATTCGCGCAAATTCCTGTTCGCTGATTTTACTCACTGACTTTTATTAAATCATAAATGCAAAATTAATACACAGTGAATGAAAATAAGACAAACATAAGCGTATAAAGGCTTAGTGTATGTAAAAAAGACACTTTCAAGGGTCATTGCCGCCGACTCTGTGAAACCTGTAAGCCACGTATTTTCTTTTACTTAACTAGTTTTATATATTTTATAACATTTGGCACAAATTTTGCTTTATGAAACCACGTCGAAGGTTATTGAGTGGTATCAAACGGGTTTCGGACAGTTTACATTTTCAAGGGTAACAGATTCGGGAAGGTTACAGAACGAGCAAGGGGTAGGATACGAACAAGGGTAGGTTATGTCAATTTTGGCACAAGATAAACTTCGAATGTTAACGCATAGATTTGATAGGCGAAAGACGAAAGTTAACAGGGAAGTTTTCGGCGTAAAGGTCGGCTTATTGAATAAACTTTTCGGTTGTGGGCATCGAAATATAAGCCGACCTTTTGCCGATGGGAAAACAGCTTATCGCTGCTGTATCGAATGCGGCGCGAGAAAACAGTTTAACCCTGAAACACTGGAAACTTTCGGTAAATTTTACTATCCACCGATAGTAAGAGCTGACTCTTAATTGAATTTCTATTGATTTTTGAATTTTCTAATGATTTTCCGCTATTGAAAAGTAGATTTTAAAGTGTCGCATTTTATACGAGTGAACATTTCATTTATCTTCTAAGCTCATATCTTCTTTTCACTTTTTGATTGTACGCTTTTCAATAGTTGCCGGGATTTTACGCCATGTAAAATCCCGGCTCTTTTCTTTTAAATCATCTCTTCAAACATCAGATAATGCGACTGCTCCATTCCGAGCTTTTCATAAACTTTCTGCGCCCGCGCGTTTTCCTTCTCGACGTAAAGCCTGAAACCGCAGACATTTCCCGCTTTTTCAGCTTTCTGCTTAACGAATTCATACAAAAGCGTGTAAATGCCGCGCCTGCGCGCGTCGGGCAGAATATAAACGCTCTGAATCCACCAGAACCAATTATTGCGCCAGTCGCTCCATTCAAAAGTTACCATCAAACCGCCGATAATTTTATCTTCACTTTCGGCGACGACGTAAAATCCTTTTTTTTCATCGCCGAAAACCGCTTCGACGCCGCTTTGCAAAATGTCTGAATCGAGCCGTTTTCCTTCGGTTTCGAGCGCCATCGCCTGATTAAATTCGACTAATGCGGGCGCGTCTTCTCTCTGTGCAAGACGAATGTTCATAAATGCTTCCTTGACGAAATTTATTTTGCGAACTAACCTAAAATGTTTTGCCGTTTGGCAATTTTTAAATTATATGAAGCTTCGCATACTTTATCACGGGAACTGCTTTGACGGCGTTTCTTCAGCCGCAATTTTCACAAAATTTTATCGCGCCAAAATAAACAAAGACGCCGAGATTTCCTACACGCCGACGATGCACCGCGCCGGAAACGCTTTTGACCGCGAGCAGTTTGACGGCGACGAAAACGCGATTGTCGATTTCAAATACTGCGCGGACGAACGCTTAACGTGGTGGTTTGACCATCATCAATCGGCGTTTTTGTCCGAAGCCGATAAAAAGCATTTTGAGCAGGACACGGGCGGAAAAAAGTTTCTCGACACGACCAGCAAATCCTGCGCCGAATTTATCGCCCGCGTCGCGGAAGAAAAATTCGCATTTAAGGACGAATCACTTGCCGAGCTTATTCATTGGGCGCATATTATCGACGGCGCATTGTATGAATCGCCCGCGCAGTGCGTCGAGCTTCGTTCTTCGGCGCTCAAGCTGATGCAGGTTATCGAAGGCGAAAAAGAACCGCAGTTTGTCGAGAAAATCATTCAATATCTGACCGAAAAATCTCTCGACGAAATCGTCGAAAGCGAGGAAATTCAGGCTAAACTGAAGCCGATTTTAGAGCAGCACTGGAAAACGGTCGATTTAATTAAAGAGAAAGCCGAATACTCGCGCGGCGTGGTCAGCTTCGACCTCGTCGAAGCCAAAATCGACGGCTATAACAAATTTATCCCGTATTATTTTTACCCGCAGACGACTTACACGGTCTCGCTCACGCAAAGCCCGTTTAGAACGAAAATCTCGGTCGGCTCAAATCCCTGGTCGCCGCGCCCGCGTCTGCATAACATCGCCGAAATCTGCGAACGCTACGGCGGCGGCGGACACGCGGTTGTCGGCGCGGTTTCTCTCAAACCCGAAGATGTCGGAAAAGGTTATCGAATTATGCACGAGATTATCGAAGAATTGCGGTTCGAAGACTAAAGCTACGTGCTAAATGTTCAAATAAATGCGCTTCTCCCGTACAGGCAAAATGATAAAACCTCTTTTTTGCCCGCAATATGCGCGCGATTTCCTTGCCTTTTTAACAAAAATAGAGTTACTATAAAATGCATTCCAAAATAAGTAGTTTGAAAGTTAGTTGGCATATTGAGTTTCGGTTTTGAAAGGCTGAAATGACGCGAAACTTCAGAAGTTTTTACCTTTTTATCTAAAACGGAGGTGATTTTTGTGAATAATTTGCTATACGGGCTTATAGCTTTGGCTTCGGCAGCAGCAGCCATCTTTTTTCTATTTGTCAAAGAAAAACAGGAAGGAAATCTGGTTCCTCTTGTGATAGGAATAATTTGTGTAGTCTTAACAATCGTTTTCGGCGGGCTTTTCCTGGCAGGCAGAGTCAACAAAACGGAAGACATTCACATCACGGAATAAATTTTCTTTGATTTTCGGCGGGCGAGAAGTTGATTTTTCGATTATTCGCCTGCCGATTTTATCTCGTTTTTGAAGATTCAAAATAGAGATTTCCAATCGCCGGAACAGTTGGAGTGCGCCGGTTTTTCCTTTTAAAAATCCCGCGCGAACAACTTAATTTCCTCCGCGTCTTCCGCCATACTAATCATCTTTTCAAATCGCATCCCGATTTTTTCAAGAACTTTTATCGAGCCTAGATTGTCCGGCACGGTTATCGCCACGATGCGTTTCAGCCCGATAACATCTCGCCCGTAATCCATTACGGCGGCGGCAGATTCGACCGCGTAGCCTTTTGACCAGAATCTTTCGAGAAAAGCAAAACCAATATCGACATCTTCGAGCGTGTCGCGCTTTATAAGCCCGCAGATTCCGACCCGCTCGTTCGATTCTTTCAGCGCGACCAGCCACAATCCGAAACCGAATTTTTCATAACTTGCGGCAGGTCCGTTTAAAATATATTCGCGCGCGCCTTCCGTCGTTCGAATGCCTCTGTCGCCGATATTTTTTTTCCACGCAGGTTCGTTGATAAGCTCAAGGACAAACTCCGCGTCTTCGGCGGACAATTCGCGCAAAATTAATCTTTTCGTTTCAATAATTTGCATCGGGAAATAATTTTAGCACATCAAAAGTTTTTAGCCAGAGCGCTGTGTCTCGTATTGCCCGAATGCAAAACCCGCGAATATGCGTTATAATGTTGACTAAAATGTAAAGATTGTAAATTTTACATTTTGAGAGAGATAGGAAGTAATGCCGAAAATAGCAGATATACAAGAAACACCGAATCCGAACGCCGTTAAGTTTATTCTAAAAGAAGCGGTTTCACACGGAACGTCGCATTCATTCAAGACAGTCGAAGATGCCGCCGCCGACAAGCTCGCCAAGTCGCTTTTCGATGTCGGCAACGTCGTGTCCATTTTTTATATGGACAAGATGATTACGGTCGAAAAAACCGACGAAGCCGATTGGGACGAGATTTTACCCGAGCTCGCCGTACCGATTCGCGCGGCTGAAGCGGTTGCGTCTTCAAACGGCGCAACCGCGGCAAAAGAAGTCGGCGGAGCGATTGCCGCCGCGCTTAGCGATAATCCGAAAATCGCGCAAATAAATGAACTTCTTGACGAAAGAATTCGTCCTTACTTAGCAAGCGACGGCGGCTGGCTGGAAATTCTCGAACTCGAAGACAACACCTTGAAAATTCGTTACGAAGGCGCTTGCGGAAGCTGTCCTTCGAGTTTAACCGGAACGCTGATGGCGATTGAAAATATGATAAAGGACGAAATCGACCCGGAAATCGAAGTTATCGCTGTTTAGTTAAATTAAACCGCGATAAACTATTTCTTGACATAAAAAGCGAAAAAAGTCCATAATTCTAAAGGCGGCATTTCCGGTCAGATGCCGACACGTCTCGTTTGGATTCAAATATCTACCAAAAACTGCCAGCCGTTCAATCCAATAATAGTGCTGTGTTTTCTACATACGGAGGAGAAATAAAGTGAATAGTGAAGAACTCGAACAAAGTCTGAGAACTGAATTCGAGAGTTATCTCAAAGATGTTTATGCCGATATGCGGCAGGAAATCTCGCAACTTCAGGAAAAAATCGAAGCCGAGTTCGATAGACACAAATCGCAGCTCGACGAGGTTTTTCAAGGCATGTCTGCACTTGTTCAGACGGAAAAAGAGCTTGACGTAAATTTCAAAGAAACGGTTGTCGAGCATCTTCGCCTGGCGCGCGATGAAGGCGCGCGAATTACCGCGACGGCGATGGGCGAGGCGGAAGAAATGCAGAGAGAGGCGGCGGCGCAGGCTGAGCCGGCTGTCGGAATCAGCGAGCTGCGCGAGGCGATAAACGACATCAGCAGTAAAAATACGCAGTCTTCGATTCTCAAATCTCTGGTTCAGCAAGCGGCGCAGTTTACGCCGCGCGGCGCGTTTTTTATTATCAAAAACGAGCATCTCGTCGGCTGGCGCGCTTTCGGCGCGGAAGGCACCTCGGACGAGCAGACCGTCAGAGAAGTTTTCTTTCCGGTCGCGGCATCGACGGTTCTGGGCGAATCCGTTCGCTCGCTGAGCCCGGTCGAAAGCACTTTCGGCGCTTACACGGACGATTCGATTTATCTGAACAAGCTCGAATTCGGTCAGCCGAGAGAAATGTATGCGATTCCGCTGGTCGTGCGCGGTCGCAGCGTTGCGGTTCTTTATGCCGATAACGGAAATAACGGCGACAAAGTTAATCTCGACGCGCTGGAAACTTTAGCCCGCGTCGCAAGTCTGACGGTTGAAGTTCTGGCTTCGGCTCGCGGAGCAAAACCCGAAACGGAAGAAAGACCGCAATTTGTCGAAGAAAGCGCATCATTTAATAACAGTGAAGGATTTGAAGGCGCAGCGACGGAAACTGAAACAGTCGAAGCGGAAGAAACCGCGCCGCAATTTGTGGCGGAAGAACAGCCCGCCGAAACCGTTTCCGAATTTGTTTCGCCGTCATTTGAACCCGCCGCCGATTCGTTTGCACAGCAGGATTTCGAAGTAGTTCAGCCGGAAGCTTCGGAAGATTTTTCCGCAGTCGAAGTCGAAGCGGAAGAAGTTCCCGAAGAAGCTCAGGTCGGATTTGAGCCTGTTGAAGCGGACGCATCTTGGAGCGACGCTGCCGAGACGGTAGAAGTTCAGGAAGAAGAGCAATTTTACGAGCCGACGCCCGAGCCTGCCGCGCCTGCCGTCGATTTTTCGACGCCTTCGTTTAACGAATATCAATTTGAAAGCACACAGGCGTTTGAAACTCCGCAGGTCGAGATTGAAGACGCAGCGCCGACATTTGAAGCGACGCCGTTTGAAGAAACACAGCCGGAACCGGCGACAAATTTCACTTCGCCGCAGGACGCTTACGCCGCGTTTGAGCCGCTAAACGGAAAAGCGGAAAGCTTTGTTCCCGAACCGTCCGAGCCGGTCAGCCAAACGACAGCCGCGAAGCCTGCCAAAACGCGTTTCAGCGACCGCAACGTCGATTTGCCGATTGAAGTCGGCGAAGAAGAACGCCGCCTGCACAACGATGCGAGACGTTTTGCGCGCCTGCTTGTTTCTGAAATCAAGCTTTACAACGAGCAGAAAGTTAAGGAAGGACGCGAAGCCGGAGACCTTTACGAGCGTCTGCGCGAAGCGATTGACCGTTCACGCGAAATGTACGACAAACGCGTTCAGCCGCCCGTTGCCGCAAGATTTGATTATTTCCACTATGAGATAGTCAATACGCTCGCCGAAGGCGACGACAACAAGCTCGGCGAAAGCTATCCGGGCGCGGCAGTTTAACCGGACGGCGGATAAATCAGTAAAAAGAGGCGGGCAGTCGGAAATTGACTGCCCGCCTCTTTTATTATTTTTATCGCAATTTACGGATTTGCCGTAAAATTAATGCCGTCGAAGTCTTCCGATGCGAAATGCACAACTGTCGGATTATCAAACGTATATCCTTTACCGGATGCCGTGATGATATAGTTTGCGCCTACTTCAACTCCTTCAAAACGATAATAACCAAATGGATTGGTTATCGCCATTCGAACGGTTCCCGACGGGTCGGTCATCGTTACTTTTACTTTGCCGATTCCGCTTCCCTTGGCAGTCGTTACTCTTCCGCCGACTGCGACCGAAGCGGAGGACAAAACCGTAAGCTGAACGCTCGTCGAGGTAATTGCGCCGCCATCAGGCGCGGCAAAGTCAAAGACGCAGACCAGCCAGTTGCCGTTTGCCTGAGCGGGAGTCAAAGCGCCGAACGAAGTTGCCAGAGATGTTACAGGTCCAACAGCAGTTCCGCCGCCGTAGGTGCTCGTTCGATAGTCGCCGGACGCAACATTCGTCGCGTCCGCGCATCCGACCGTTGCCGCATCGATGCTGTTTGTTGCCGGCAATGCCATATCAGTAAATCTATAAGTTCCTGATAAATTACAAGCTCTGCCGTCCGGCGGGCTTGTAATAACGGTGGTGCCAACCGTTGAAGGCGGCGGGGCGGCGGCAGGCGGATAAACCCGCGCTTCAATGTCGCCGAGCCAGCTGTGCGTTCCGGTTAAGCTGACGCTTCTGACATTAACGCTCGTCGAAACGCCTGAAACAGCAACCGTACTACAGCTCGCCGGAACTCTTCCGCCGTTGTCAACAATAGTAAATCCAGCGCCGGTAAATATTTGAGCCTGAATCGTATTCAAAAACAAAACTGTCAAAAATATCGAAAAAACAAGTTTATTAACTTGTCGTAATGACTTTTTCATTTCTCCTCCTCAATCAATTTCAATTTTTGTAAATAAAGTGGTGTTTAGTTAATTTGCCACAAATATAAATATTAAACAAGAAATTTTGAGCAGATAACTATTTTGAATCTTCTATTTTTCCTAATCGGTAAGCTCAAACTGGACGAACTGCGTGGTGATTTTCTGTTTTTCCTTTGCCAGATTGTCCGCGATGATAATTTGCAGAATATAATCGCCCGCCGGCATTTCGCTTCCGAGACTTAAAGCGCCGACCGTTTTTATTCGTTCCAGGTCGGTTTGCCCGAAAAGGTCGAGCGGCGTCTTCTTGCCTTCGAGCAAAAGCTTTCCGTCGCGGAAGATTCTGACCTGCGTTGTTACGTTCGGCTTTTTCGAGGCGTCGAGCTTTACGTTATAAATCTCGTAGCCGTAGCGCAGAATCGTGCCGCGCTTAAATCTTCTGAGCGACGTATCGTTCATCGGATTGGTGAACACATTCGCGTCCTGATTTTCGAGCGTTTTCGGCGTTTCGTTTGCAAACGCCTGCCACTGCTCGCGCGTGAAATTTTCCAGAACGATGCCCGAAAGCGTTGCGCGGTCTTTTTTCAAATTCGGCACTTCGATAAACTGCGAAGCCGAGCCGACTTTTTCCGTCTGAATGTCGCGGATTGCCACGCGATATTGATAAGCGCCCGGTTTTTTGACCGGAAACGTGAAGTCATAAACAAAGCCGTCTTTCAAAATTCGCTCGTAAGTAGCGCCTTTGGCGGAGAGCGTGTAGCTTTTGCCAATCTGGTCGATTATCTGCCCGTTATCGCCGAAGCTGACGGCGAGAACATCGAAAATCGCTTTTTTGCTTCCGTCCTTTTCATCCGTAAATTTCAAATCCTGCGCGTTGATATGCAGAAGCGAGCGAACGTAAGAGCCTTTTGCGTCGCTGCCGAAAAGCGTGTTCAGCCGGAGCGATATGTCGCTGACGGCAAACGGCGAAGCCAAAGCTTTGTTGATTTGCTCCAATGGCGTTTGTTTAACGGCGGTCATCTGCGCGATTTTTTCGTCGTTTACGTTGAAAAATCCGCTCCGGTAACGGACGCTCAAGCCTTCGCGCTTAACTTTAACGATGAGCTTATTAAAACGCCTCGTTTTCGCGTCGAAAGTATTCGTATCGGGCTGATAACCGACCAGATAATAGCTCTGGTCGTCGAGAATTTTGCGCACGCCGCCGCTTAAATCGTTATTGTTGACAACCGCGAATCCGCCGGTTTGCCTCGCCAGATAAACAAGTCCTTCCTGCGTATCGAACAGTTCGTCTGAGCGTTCCGTTACAGTTTTTTGGAGATTTTCGCCGCTCGGGTCGATAATATTGTCCTCTGCCATGATGCAGGCGCACTGCAAGCCGCGCGCGTCCATCGTGTAGAAAACAACCGACGAGCGATTGGCTAAATCGACGAGCTGGCGCAAAAATTCGACAACTCTCGTCTTCTGTTGCTTGACGCCTTCCGCATTGGTTGTAAAAAGCTTGAAGCCATCCGAGAAAAGCACGACGGATTTGCGTCCGGGCAGCTCGCGCATTCCGCCGACGATAAATTTCAGCGCGCCGAGCGTTCCGGTGGCAAAAATACTTTCCTGAAATTCGCCTGTGTTCTCGTTGAAATCTTTCTCGGCTTCGAGCATTTCTTCGCTGATTTGGCTTCCGTTCGCCTTAGATTGTTCGAGCATCGTCGGCGCAACCGGCGCAAACGCGCTGATATTGCCTCTGCCCAGCGGATTCCAGCGCACTTTTTCAATCGCGGCGTAAAGCTGGCGCTTGTCGGAAGTAAACTGCTGAAGCGCGCCGATGCCCGCGCCCGTCCGAATTATCGCCACAAGGTCGCCCGACTGCATCTGCTCGTCAACAAATTTTTTCAGAGCGCGGCGCACCTGATAAGCGCTTTCAAACGAAAGCGACAAATCATCGACGACGAGCGCCATCGTTCGCCTGACCTGCTGCGGCTTTAGCTCGGCGGTCGGAACGGGAACTTCCGCCACCGGATTTTTGCTCGCTTCGTTGCCGGTTTTGACGTTGGCGACGAACGAAAAATTTGTAATGTCCTGCTTTTCGCCGTTTTCGTAAATCTCAAATTCTTCGGGCTTCAAATCCGTAACGACATTTCCCTTTTTGTCCGTTACGGTTACATCAACCTGAATCAGCGCGGTCGTGATTTTGACAACGTCTTCGTCCGGCGCCGGAGTCGGCGTCTGAGCCGAAACAAAAAGAGGAAAGGCAAAAATGAAGAAAGACAAAAGAAAGATTTTTTTCATCGCAGTTACCACAAAAAACTTGATTTCTCTGCTATCATATATCGAAAACGCTTTGCTTGAAAAGAAATTCTCCTTCACAAGCAAAGACAAATCGCCAAAACTTATTCGCATCAAAAGCTTTCGGAGTCTGAACTTAAATGACAAAATTCACCAATTTTCATTTTAACTTACGCAAATTTGTCGAAAATGTTTTAATTGCCTTAACTTTTCTGCTTGCCTTCTTTACGGCAAGCTGTTCTGCGCAGCAACCGAACGAAGCGCAGGCGCTGCAATCTTTGCGGCAAATGACAAAAGACGGGAAGCTTCCGCCCGAATCGATGGTTCAGCAAATCGAAACGCGCTTTTCCAAAACCCGAACCGGCGCGCTAGCCAAACTGCTTCGGGCGCGAATACGCTTTGAAGCAAACGATTTTATAAATGCGGCGGAAATTCTCGATTCGAATGTTTTTCGAGAAAAAACGAACGTCGCCGATTACGCCTTGTGGCTGCGCGGTCGAGCTTTGCAGAATGCCGGGCGACACGCCGAAGCAATGAATGCTTTTGCAAACTTAACCAGAGAATTTCCAAATTCACTTCGCTCGCGTGAGGCAAAACTGCTCTGGGCAAACTCGGCTTTGCAATCGGGACAAGCCGCGCAGATTCCGAATTTTCTGAAAGATTTAACCGACAAAAACGACGCCGACGCGCTTCTCGTCGCGGCGAAATCTTTTGAAACTCAAAACAATCAGCCGGAAGCCGTAAAGCTTTACCGCAAAATTTATTTTTTCGGCGCGGGAAGCAATGCCGCGAAAGAAGCCGAAGCAAAATTAACTTTCCTGAGCCAGCCTTTAACGCCGCAAAACGCGGAAGAAATCGCGGCGCGCGCCGACAAGCTTTACGCCGCGAAAAACTATGCCGAAGCGCAAACCGCATACGATAATTTACTTTTAAGCTTTCCGAACGCGGCGACGCCGCAAATTCAGTTAAAACGAATAATCACGTTTTCAAACGTGCGAAAAATGACCGAAGCGCAAAACGCTTTTAATTCGATTCCGCAATCGGCAAAGGAAAAAGAAGAAGCCGCTTATCAGCTTGCGCTCGGCTACGCTAAAAACCGTCTCTGGGCGCAGGCTCGCGCGGCGACGGACGAGATGCGGCGAAATTTTCCGAACGGCAATCTGACGCCAAAAGCCTTTATCGACGTTGGAATGTCGGCGCGCGACGCGAAAAATAAACTGGAAGAAACCTATTTTCTGCAAACGTCGATTAATTATTACCCGAACGCGACGGCGGTTGCCGGAGCGCAGTTCGAATTAGCGTGGCTCGAACACGACGGCAAAAACTTCGTGAAATCTTCGCAAATGCTGACCGAACATCTGGCGCGTTATGCCGACAAAGACTCGACCAATCGCGGAAAAGCGGGTTATTGGGCGGCGAGAGATTCCGAGCGCGCCGGAAAAATCAACGAATCCTGCGCGCTTTACGAAGCAGTGATTTATCGCTACGGCGCAAACTGGTACGGCTATCTGGCTCTGCAAAAACTGACGAGTCTCCGCAGTCAGGGTAAATGTCAAAACGCTCAAAGTTCTTCGCAAAATCCGCTCGTTTCGAAAGCGATTGCAAATCTGAAAACCGTTACGGTCGCGGCTGAAACTTCGACCGCAGCGGAACTCGAACGCGCCGAAAAAAGCGAACAGCTTTCAACCGTCGGGCTTTTCGATTGGGCGATTAACGAGCTTGAAGAAGCAAAGAAAACGGCGCAGAACAGTCCGAAAATCAATCTCGCGCTGGCAAAACATTATCGAATGAAAGGCGACCAGGTCAACGCGCTTCTTGCGTTGGCGAAAAGCTATCCCGACTACGCGCAGATGTTTCCCGAAGAAATGGGACGCGAGGAATGGGACATTTTTTATCCTTTAACCAACTGGAGCGACATCAAATACTGGTCGGCGCAGCGCAATCTCGACCCGTATCAGGTCGCCGGAATAATTCGTCAGGAAACGATTTTCGACGCGCGGGCGAAATCCGGCGCAAACGCTTACGGCTTGATGCAGCTTCTTATTCCGACGGCTCGCGCGACGGCAAAAAAATATAATTCCACGACTACCTCAATTTTCGGCGACACGCTTTTTCAGCCCGCTTTGAACATCGAACTCGGCACGGCTTATATGCGCGACCAGTTTGATAAATTCGGACGCTTTGAATATGTCGCCGTCGCATACAACGCCGGACCGGGACGCGTCGCGCCGTGGCGTGCGAGCCTGCCGTTTGAAATGGACGAATTTGTCGAAGCGATTCCCTTCAAGGAAACAAAAGGCTACGTGCAGGGCGTCGTTCGCAATTCGGCGCAGTATCGAAGGCTTTACGACGACAACGGAAATTTTAAGCCGAACGTCGGAACGCGCCCGCTGCGAGGCGAAATCGACTCGAAACCGCGCGAGCAATTTGCGGCGGAATTTCCCGAAATCGTGGTTGACGAAGCAAGAGATGAAGGATAAATAGGTGATAGGTAATAGGTGATAGGTTTTAGGTTTTAGGGAATAGGTTTTAGCCTATCACCTATCACCTATCACCTATCACCTATCACCTATCACCTATTACCTATTACCTCTTCACGCTCTCACCGCTTCGACAATCTGCATCGGCGAAGGAGTCGGGATAACCCGCGTTAATCTGAAACCTGTTTTCTCGAAAAGCCCGGCGTATTCCGTCGCCGTGCGTTCCTTGCCGCCGGTCATTGCGAGCATATTCAAATCCATCACTTTGCTCATCGAAGGAATCGAATCGTCTTCTTCGACGACCGATTCGACCAGCAAAACGCGCGCGCCCTGTTTAGCCGATTTTGCAAGATTTCGCAGAATCGTTTCGGACTGCTCGTCGTTCCAGTCGTGAATAATAAATTTCATCAAATAAATGTCTGCTTCGACAGGAATCGCGCTGAAAAAATCTCCGCTGACAATTTCGACTCTTTCGGCGACGCCTTCGTTTTTCAAAACTTCGCCCGCGCCGGCGATGACCTGCGGCTGGTCAAATAAAACGCCTTTTGCTTGCGGCGCGGTTTTTAAAGCCGTTGCGAGAAGAAGTCCGTGTCCGCCCGCGATGTCGGCAATCGTATCCGCACCGGAAAAATCGTAGGCTGCGGCGACGGCGTTGGCTATTCCACGGCTAAAGCCCGTCATCGCGTCATCGAAAACTTTTGCCGGTTCGGGATTTTGCGCGTAATAAGGAAAAATCGGCTGTCCGAAAGTATATTCGAAAGCGATTTCGCCCGTTTTGACGCTTTGCAGCATATTGCCGTGCGCGCGCCAGTGTTCCCGGTCGCCAATCATATGCGACGGGGCGCGAAACGATTCCGCGTGGTCTGAGCGCAAAAACTCTGACAAAGGCGAATTCGAATAACGTCCGCCGCTATCTTTCTGAAAAACGCCGACACTCGTTAAAGCGCGCATCAGGCGATAAAGCGAAGGCTCGTGCGTCGCGGTCAGTTCGGCTAACTCGGCGACGGTTTTCGCGTCCGTTTTCAAATAATCGGCGATGTAAAGCTTTGCGGCGACCGAAATCGCCTGCGAGACGATAAAGCCCATCGACATCTGCGCCAAAATCGCCTGCGGCGGCATTTGCGGCGGTTGTTCTAATTCGGGGGAAGCTGCGTTCATTTTGTAAATCTCCACGTTTATAAAAATTGTCGAAAAATTATTCGACAATGATAACGCGCAGATTCACAGAAAAAAGTATCAAGCCGGGAACGCAGGCATCCTGCCTGCAAACGTCGCGCAAGCGATGTAAATAAATTTATGCATAAACTTTTTTCGCGCTTCACAGGCAGGCAAGATGCCTGCGCTCCCGGCTTTTAAGAATACAGATTCATCGAGCGCGTCAGGAGCGCAATCGGGTCTTCGACGTTGAGCATTTCGCGCACGAAATACGGCTCGCCCGCATCCGTTCCGATTAAACTGCCGAAATAGCGCGAGCGATTTTCCAGTTGGTCGAGAAAACCTTTTTCCGAAAGACGCGTTTCCAAATCGCCTGATTTCGGATTGTAAAACTGCGAGCGGTGGGCGCGAATCGCTTCCATTTTTTGTTCGAGAAACCCGGAAATATCGACGATAAACGAAGGCACGACGCGCGTAGAAAAAACGTTGTGCGCGACCATCGGAACATTTATCCGCTCCTGTCCGAAATCGCCGTCGTATTTCTGCATCGAGGCGAGCCGCGCCGATTCACGGACAAGCTGCGCGATGTGATTGTGGTCGGGATGCGGGTCGTCAAACTGCTGCGTCAGGATAATTTTCGGCTTCAAACGCCGCAACGCTCTCACTAATTTCGTGCGCGTTTCTTCCGTTACCCAAACGTGCCCGTCGGGAAGCTCCAGATTTTCCCGCGTGTCCAATTTCAAAATCCGTGCCGCCTCGCGCGCTTCTTCGGCGCGTCCCTCGACCGTTCCGCGCGTTCCCATCCCGCCCTGCGTGATGTCGAGCGCGCCGGTCGCGTAGCCGGTTGATTTCATCTTCAAAAGCGTTCCGCCGACGGTTAATTCCATATCGTCGGGATGCGCAAAAACTGCAAGAACATCAACATTTATCATTTATCATTTACCATTTATCATTTATTATTTATTCGAGATGACAAAGGACAATGTAACTTATACAAAGGCATACAATTTTGCCATCAGAATAGTAAAAGCATACCAGTATTTGTGCGAAGAGAAAAAAGAATATATTTTGTCCAAACAAATGCTCAGAAGCGGTACTTCTATCGGCGCAAATATTGCCGAAGCAAACGGAGCAATTTCAGAAGCAGATTTTTCCAGCAAAATTAGTATTGCTTACAAAGAATGTCTGGAAACTAAGTATTGGCTTTCTCTATTAAAAGACACAAATTACATCAGCGAAAAATCTTTTGAAAGTATGCATACTGATGCCGATGAAATTGCCAAAATCCTGTTTACAATTCTCAAAACAACCAGAATAGACAAATAACATTTATCATTTATCATTTATCATTAAACACGAATTCTTCTGATAAATGTTAAATGTTAAATGTATGAAGTTTATTGTTTTAGGTTCGGGAAGCGCCGTTCCGCATCCGACGCGCAGTTCTTCGGGTTATTGGCTCGAAACCGAAAGCGGCACGATTTTGCTCGATTGTTCGGCGTCGGCGATTCACCGGATGGCGCGGGAAAATCTGGATTGGGCAAAGCTTGATGCAATCTGGATTTCACATTTTCATCTCGACCACGTCGGCGGGCTTCCCGCGTTTCTGTTCGGAACGCGCAACGCTCCGCAGATGCGGGAACGCCGAAAACCGCTAAAAATCTTCGGCGCGAAAGGTTTGCGAAAGCTAATCGAATCCTTTGACGCGGCGAACAATTACAAGCTCTTCAAACAGCCTTTCCCGCTTGAAATAATCGAAGTCGAGCCGTTCGAAAAGTTTGAAATTCTACCTGGAACCGAAGCCGACGCTTTGAAAACGCCGCACACGGACGAAAGCCTTTCGATTCGCATCAAGGCTGAAGACAAAACGCTTGTTTATACTGCCGACACAGGTTTTGACAAAACTTTCCGAACGTTTGCCAAACGCGCGGATTTATTCGTGTTGGAGTGTTCATTTTTCAAAAACAAGCCCGTCGAAAAACATCTTGAACTCGCCGAGGCGATGTATCTCATCCGCCACGCCAAACCTAAAAAAGCCGTTCTCACGCATTTTTACGCCGAATGGGACGCGGTTGATTTTGCGGCGGAAATAGAAAAATTCTCGCCCGCATGTGAGGTAATCCAAGCCCGCGACGGTTTATCGTTTGACCTCTAACGACTAAATTTTCGATTCGCTCAATGATTTCGTCAAAAACTATTACCGCGACCAGCCGCAAAAGCTCGCCGCGTGGAAAATCGCCACGCGCGTCGAACGCTCGGCGCAGAAGAAAAAAGACGAACCGAAACCGTAAATTTAATAAAACAATCAGCCACGAACAAACACGAAATTTCACGAAAATTATTTATCTCTTTTTCGTGTTCTTTCGTGTTTGTTCGTGGCTAAATTTCTTACAGTCTGCGCTAACTATTTTCTCAGCCTTGCTTCGACATTATTCGCCTTCAAAGAATTTCCCGTCGCTCGCTGCAAATCCGCAATCGCTTTGTTTAGCTCGGTCTGCGCCCGCAGCTCGGCGCTTTTGGCGTTCATCAGAGCGGTTTGGCGTTCGAGGACTTTGTAAACGTCGGATTGTCCGGCGTCCAGTTTTCTCTGCTCGGATTCGTATTGTTTGAGCGAATTTTCGCGCGAAATCGCGGCGGCGCGAAGTCTCGCTTCCGAGGTTCTGACCGATTGCAGGGCGTTGCGGACATCGACCTGTATGTTTTGCTCGATTTGCTCGCGCTGCGTCGCTATCTGCTCGCCCTGGACGAGAGATTTGCCGAGATTGGCGCGGGCGGTTTTGTCGCCGAGAAGCGGCAGATTGAAGGTTATGCCGACGCGCCAGGTCGGGTATTTGTTCGAGAAAATGTCCGTAAAAGTCGTTCCCGCGCCGCCGATGGAACTGAGAAAGGCTTGCTGCGTCGCCTGCTGCGCGGCTGCCGCCTGCTGCTGGCGAACGAGACAGGCTTGATAGTCAACGGGCGTAAGCACGGTTGCGTCGCAGACGACCTGACCGAAAGGACTGCTGAAATTCGGATTCTGGCTGCCGCCGATGCCCGCCGAGCTGTAGCTCGCCGTCAAATCAATCTGCGGTTTGGTCTGTTCGCGGTAAAAACGCCGGTCGAGCGCGTTGATGTCTTTTTGTACATTATTGACTTCGATTTCGGGGCGATTTTCCAGCGCCAAGCCCAGAGCTTCGGGCAGAGTCGTGCGCGGCGCGTCGAGTTCGACCGAATCGGTCGGGACAATCGATTCCGACCAGATTTTATCGGCTTTGTTTTCCGAAATCAGATTTTTCAGATTGTTTTCGGCGCGACCGACCGTATCGAGCGCGTCGTAAACGCCCTGCTCGATGTTCGCAATCTGCGTTTCGGCGGCGATAATGTCAATCGGCGCGAGCTGTCCTTCGTCAACCAGGCGACGATTGTGTTCGAGCTGCTGCCGCGCGTCGCGCACGCCGTCGCGCTGAACCTGTAGATTGCGAAGCGCGTATGTTAAATCCCAGTAAGCGCGCTGGACGCCCACGATAATATCAATCGAACGCTGGCGAAACTGCGTGTCGGTCAGAGACAGATTGCGTTTGGCAATTTCGATTGTGCGTCGCGGCTGGTCAAACCTTCGACCGCGAAAAAGCGGCTGCGAGACGTTAAATGTCAGGTTCGAATTAAACTGCGGGCTGAGCGGCGAAATCGGATTGTCCGAAGACAAACGATTATTATTGAAGCTCGCGGTTAAAACCGTTCCGAATTTCGGAATGTAGCCGGTCAGTCCGGCGTTTCCGCCGAACGAGCCGGTCGTCGTCGTTTTGTTCGTGCTGAAAATCGAAACGTTCGGAACGGTCGCGCGCTCGTAGAAGGTTTGCCCCGTAAAACGCGGCTCGTAAACGCCTCTTACGGACTGCAAATCAAACTCGGCAATCCGCACGTTCTGGCGCGAAACCTCGATGTCCTTGTTGTTTTCGAGCGCCATCGTAATCGCTTCCTTGAGCGCAAGCGGTCGCTGCCGCAGCATATCGACGCCGACAAGCCCCAAATCGGGCAGAGTTTTATCGTCCGACTGGTATTGCGGCGCGACTGCCGGAACATTTTGTAGATTTTCCGGCTTAACGTCCTGTTTGTCATCGACAACGGGCGTCGGCGCGGGAGTCGGCGTCGTCGCCGCGTCCTGCGCCTGAGCGAAAGTCGAAAGTGATAAAATTAAAATGAATAAGTATAAATGCCTTTTCATAAAGCCTGTATAAAAAATCTTTTGCCTGCCCGTTGTTATATTTCCTTATCTTTTTTCAAAGCAAGCCACGTCCAAATCGCCGCGAGCAAATCAATCAAACCGAAAAGCAAAATCGCTCTCGGAGCTGAAACCAGAATAACGAAAGCCGCAAAATAAAAAATAACCGCGACTCGCGCTAAAACCGTCCAGCGAATAAAATTTGTCAATTCGTTTCGCGCCGCCTGAATGTAATAAAAACTCAGGCAAAGCACGAACATTCCGTTGAGTCTTATCCAAACCTCGCCGGTCGGCGGCGCACCGAAAATCTGCAAAAGCAAGTTTGGAACGAGCAGCAAACCGAAGCCTAATCCGCACAGGTAAATCGCGAAAACAAATAAACTTTTTGCCGCTCGACTCATATTTTCAAAGCTCAGTTTTTACTAAACAAAGAGCTTGCCGCCGTCGAAACTTTCCTTCTGATTCCGCCGAAAACACGCGATGAAACTCTGCTGACGCCGCTGAAAATGTGCCACTGCGTTACGTCGTCAAACAGCGAATAGAAAACCGGAACCGCCAGAAGCGTCAGAAGCAGACAGAGCGTTTGCCCGCCGACGACGAGAACGCCGATTGAACGATTCGTTCCCGCGCCCGCGCCGCTTCCGACAATCAGCGGAATCATGCCCGCGACGAGCGCAATCGTCGTCATCAAAATCGGTCTGAGACGGTCGCGGTTTGCCTGAATAATCGCGTCATATCGACTCATCCCGCGCGAGCGAAGCGTGTTCGTATGGTCAATCTGCAAAATCGCGTTTTTCTTCACGACGCCGAACAAAAGCAATAAGCCCAATCCCGAAAAGATATTCACGGTCTGTCCGGCGACGAGAAGACTCAGGATGCCGAACGGAATCGAAAGCGGCAAAGTAAGCAGAATCGTAATCGGGTGGATAAACGATTCGAACTGCGCCGCCAGCACGATATACATAAAGATAAACGAGAGCATAATCGCCAGAAGAAAATAAAATCCGGCTTTGCCCATTTCCTTCGACTGCCCGACGTATCCGGTCGTGTAGCCTGCCGGAAGATTTAGCTCTTTAACCGCGCTGTTAATCGCCGTTTGAATATTAGCCGCCGAACCGCCCGGTTTTGTGTTTGCCAGAAGCGTTACCTGCCGCTGACGGTTTACGCGGTCAACCGAGCTCGGTCCCGTTCCTTCCTTGGATTTGACGAGACGGTCGAGCGTAACCCAGCCCGTTTTGGTCGAAGGCACAATCAGGCGTTTCAAGCCTTCAATGCTCGTCCGGTAATTGTTAATCGCGCGGACGCGAACTTCGAACTGGTCTGTTCCCTCGTTGAAAGTCGTCGCTTCCTGCCCGGCGACAAGCGTGTTCAGCGCCTGCGAAACGTCGGCGACGCGCACGCCCAAATCAGCGGCGGTGTCGCGGTCGATTTCAAGCTGAATTTCGGGCTTTCCGCTAATCAAAGTCGAGTCGATATCAACCGCGTCGGGAATCTGCTTCATCTTTTCGAGCAGCTTGACGGAATATTCTTCGAGCTTTTTCAAATCCGGTCCCGAAATTAAAAACTGCACGTTCGCGTTGCGGAAACCGCCGCCCGAAAACGCCTGCACCTGCTGAACGCCCGTACGAAGCTCCGGCGGGTAATTTTTCAAAATCTCGCGCGCGTCCGTCATCATTATTTCCTGCGATTTCGGTCGCGCCTTTACATCGGAAAGCTTGACGTAAATCGTGCCGCTATTGACGACCTGCGCCTGCCCGCCGCCGATTGTTATCAGCGTATCGGTAACGCCTTCCATCTTGCGAAGGTCAGCGCCGATGCGTTCGAGAAGCTGTGATGTCGCCGAAAGCGAATAACCTTCGGGCGCGCGAACCGTAATCTCGAACTGCGACTGGTCGTCAACCGGCAGAAAGTTTTTGCCGACGAGCATAAACAGCGGAATGATACTGATAAAAACAAGTATGCAAAGCACAACAATCAGCCATCGATGCGCCATCGAAAAGCGCAGAAGTCCCGTATAAAAAGCGTCGATGTAACGATAAAAACCGGAATTTTTCGAAGTCTTTTCTTCCGTTTTTTCTTCTTTGCGCTGATTTGTCGAAGGCTCTTCATAATTGGACTCAATCATTCCGTCGCCGCCGAATCTAAGCGGCTCGGCTGTCCCGATTGGCTCGGTTTTCTTCTCTAAATCTTCGTGTTTCGGACGTTTAATAAGACGCGCCGCAAGCATCGGCGTCAGCGTAAACGAAACAATCAGGCTGACGCCGACGGCAAACGAAGCCGTCAGACCGAAGCTGGACATAAATTTGCCGACGATGCCCTGCATAAATCCGATTGGAACGAACACAGCCATCAAAGAAAGCGTCGTGGCGAGAACCGCCATGCCGATTTCCTTCGTTCCTTCAATCGCCGCCTGAAACGGGTCCATTCCCTTTTCTTCGACGAAACGGTAAATATTTTCGAGCACTACAATCGCGTCGTCAATCACGATTCCGACCATCAAAGTCAGCGAAAGCATGGTGATTGAATTGAGCGTGTAGCCCATCGCATACATCAGCGCGAAGGTCGAAATAATCGAAGTCGGAATCGCCAGCGCGGCAATAAAAGTCGTGCGGAAATTCCACAAAAACAAAAACACGACGACTGCCGCGAGAAAGCCGCCGACGATTAAATGCTCCTCAATCGAATGAAGCGAATTTTCGATAAAAATCGAGTTGTCGCCGATGATTTGAACTTTATAATTTGCCGGAAGCGTCGGAATAATCTCGTTCAGGCGCGCTTTGAGTTCGTGCGCGACGGCGACCGTATTTTGTCCCGACTGCTTTGAAACGATGAGCGTTACGGCTGGCAGACCGTTGAGAAGCGCCTGCGAGCGAATTTCTTCCGCGCCGTCTTCGACATGACCCAAATCTTTAACTTTGACTTCATAATCGCCGCGCACGGCAACGACGACGTTTTCAAATTCTTCCGGCTTTTGAATTTTTCCGAGCGTGCGAACACTCGTTTCCGTTTGTCCCTGTTCGAGTCTTCCGCTCGGAAATTCGATATTTTGAAGTCTTAAAGCAGTCGTGATTTCGGCGGCAGTTACGTTGTAAGCGCGCATTTTGTCCGGGTCAACCCAGACGTTTATCTGACGGTCGCGCCCGCCGATAATCGTAACCTGAC
Organism: Pyrinomonadaceae bacterium; assembly: GCA_049799955.1. GTDB lineage: Bacteria > Acidobacteriota > Blastocatellia > Pyrinomonadales > Pyrinomonadaceae > JBGTFE01. Next base: position 43,466 of record JBARIW010000146.1, on the reverse strand, counting down.
CGACGCCGCTGACGGATTCGATGCGTTCCTTGATTTTATTTTTCGCGGTTTCCGTTACGTCGCGCAGATTTGTCGGCGCGGAAACGGCGATGCGCAAAACCGGCGCGGCGTCCGTGTCGAGCTTCTGCACGGTCGGCTGTTCGGCTGTTTCGGGAAGATTCGGAATCACCGTCTGAACGCGGTTTTCAACTTCCTGCGCGGCGACGTTAACGTCTTTTTCGAGAATAAACGCAACGAAAACCTGCGAAATGCCTTCCACGGAAGTCGAACGCAGCTCGTCGATTCCGCTAATCGTATTGACGGCTTCTTCGACCTTTTCCGTGATTTCCGTTTCCATTTCCTGCGGCGACGCGCCCGGATTGACGACCGTGATGGTAATCGTCGGAAAATCGATTTTCGGAAACAAATCGACGCCCAAACTAAAAAACGAAAACAAGCCGACCGTTACGAGCGACAAAACGAGCATCGTCGCAAAAACGGGGCGCTTAACACAAACTTCTGCTAACCATTGCATAAATCTATTTGTCCTTAGTCATTTGTCATTTGTCCTTAGCTCGTTTGTTTGAGATTCGAATTCCTCAAAACAAGCAAAGGACTAAGGACGAATGACAAAAAGCTATTGCCTTACCGCAACGCCGTCGTAAATTACATTCAGATTGCTCATCGCAACCGACTCATTTTCCTGCACGCCCGTCTGAATTTCGATTAAATCGCCTTCCAGAACGCCGATTTTGACTGTGCGCTGTTCGGCGCGTCCGTCTTTAATTACAAAAACGCTGTTCGTTTCGCCTTCGGCTTTGACCGCCGTTTTCGGAATCATCACGGCGGGTTTCGGCTGCGACTGCGCGATGCGAACGGTCGCAAATTGTCCGGGTTTTAATAATCCGCCGCTGTTTTCGACTTCCGCTTCGACGACCAGCGTTCTCGAACTCGCGTTGACGCTCGGCGAAATTCTGACAACCGTTCCCGCAAAGTTCCGGTCGGGATAAGCGCTTGTCTGCATCGAAATTCCCTGTCCGACGGCGACGCTTCCGACTGATTGTTCGGGAACGTCGATTCTAAGCCGCAAAACCGAAGTTCGAACAATCGTCGCGACTTTCGCGTTCGGCGTGTTCGGATTGACGAATTCGCCCAAATCAGCCGTTCTTTCCGCGACATAACCGCTAATCGGCGCGTAAATTATCGTATCCGTAACGGCTTTTTGCGCCTGTTCAACTTGTGTCTGCGCGGTTGCGACCGCCGCGCGCGCGATTCCGACGTTTGTTCTCGCCGTATTAACCTGCGCCCGCGCCGTGTCAATCGCTTTGACGGCGACCGCCGCGTTCGAACGCGCTTCGTCAAGCTGTCCGAGAAGCGCGTCGCGCTGCGATTTGCGCTGGTCGTAAGACGCGCGCGAAACGTCGCCTGTTTCTAAAAGTCTGGTCGTCCGCGTCAATTCTTTTTCAGCCAGTTCGAGCTGCGCTTTGATGGATTTGACCTGCGAAAAAGTCTCGATATTAAAAGTTTCGCCGTCGCCGATGCCGAGACGCGACTGTGTCTGTCTCAAAGAGGCAATCGCCTGTTCGACATTCGCTTCCGCCTGTTGGACAGATTTTCGCTGCTGTTCGACCTGCGCCCGCGCCTGTTCGAGGCGAATCTGCGCGTCTCGATTGTCAAGCTGAACCAAAACATCGCCACGGTTTACATAGCTTCCAATGTCGAAATTAACCGCGACGATTTTTCCGCCGACCGTCGGCGCAACATCCGTCTGCGCGTCGCTTGCAAGGTTTCCCGTCGCTTCAAAATACGTCGGAATTTCCTTTACGACCGCCTGCGCCGTCGTTACGTCAACAATCGCCGGCGCGCTGTTTGCATTTGCGTTTGCGTTATTCGCCGCCTTCGAGCCGCTGCAAGCTGCGCCGAACAAACTTATAGAAGTTATTAAAACGGCAATAATAAAAAATTTATTTATCTGTGTTTCTCTCATTTTCTCTTTTCCGCAGGAAATTATTTCTTTATTCCGCTTAAAATAATCTCGACAAACGCGCGCGCCGCTTCCTCGTTCGATATATCCAAAATTCTTCGATTTTTGTCCCAGAGCGAGTTATTCAGCGAATGATGAATCATCATCCCGACAAATGCGCGAATGATTACACGCGGATTGATGTCGTCGCGAATCGCGCCGTCCGCTTGGCGCTGGCTGATATACGCGCTCATAAACTCGTAAAGCGGAACGATGTTTTGTTCGACAAACATCTCGGCAAGCTCATGTCCTTCGAGCGCCGAGTGAAAAAGAAGCCGCATATATTCCGGGTCTTCTTCGTGATGATTGAGCGCGTGCAAAATTATTTGATAAAAAAACTGCTCGTCGTCTTTCACGGCAAGCGCTTCACTCGCCCATTCACATGGATTCGGGTTTCCGCCTTCGCAGGCTTTTTGGTCTAAAATCGCGTTGTAAAGCTCGCGCTTCGTCGCAAAATGGCGAAAAACCATCGCTTCGGAAACGCCCGCTTCCGCCGCGATTTTCTTTGTCGTCGTCCCGTTAAAACCTTCGTTTGCAAAAAGTTTGATGGCGACGCGCAGAATCTGTTTGCGGCGCTCGTCGCCCGACATTCTGCCCGTTACCGCTTCATTCGTTCCTAACTCTTTAATCAATAATTTACTCCCTACATCAAGTAAGTAAGCACTTACTTTCTCAAATTCCCGGAAGTTTGTCAAGAGTTTGTGAAACATTTAACAAGAACTTAATCGAAAAAACTTTCGTATCAACTTTCTGAAGGCAAAAGGCATCAAAGCCCTGAGTTTTAAAAACAAATCTTGGAAGGAGAATTTGAAAAATGGCAGAATTTGAAGCAACTAACGAACAAAGTTTGGTAAAAACGGATTTATACAACGGCGAAGACAAGGAGACGAATTATATGGATGGATTTCAGGCACAAGCCGAAGAATACGGGCAGAAAATACAGGACGCGGCAATGAAAGCGAAAGATTTTGCCAGCGAAACATTCGTTCAGGCGAGCGATAAATTCAAAGAATTATCGAACAAAGACCCGAAGGAATTGATTGAAGACGCGAAAGAATACGCGCGGCAAAAACCCGGACAGACGATTCTGATTTCGGCGGCGGTCGGTCTGGTTCTCGGATTTATTCTGAAACGCAGATAAATTTATTTGCAGACAAAAAGAAAAGGCGAAGAATTTTCATCTTCGCCTTTTTTGTTTTAAATTAATTTCCGAAACTTACTCCTGCGAGTGAATCAGGCGGCGAGTTTGGTCGCCGAAAAGAACGTCGATTTTTTGCGGCTCGATAACTGCCGTAACTTCGCCCTGACCGAAGGTCGAGTGCATCAGCGCCTGACCTTTGCGATATTTGCGCGTGCGGTCATACGGCGAAGCGGTTCTGCCTTTGGTCATCGCCACGGACGTTTTCACGCCGCGGCTGAACGTGCTGGCTGTCTCGCAGGTCTGACAAATCGATTTTGTAATTTGTCCCTGTTTGGTTACGGTTTCGACTGTGTGTTCTTTCTCGGTTTCGCAGACCGAGCACATAATTTCGATTGTCTGACCGACTTCAAATTTTTCTGTATTTTTCATAACTTTATCTTCCTTTTTTTATCTGGAACGACGCGGGCGAAAAGAGCGAAAGCTTTTCTTTTTCCCCGTCGCCAATTTTTTGGCTGGGCTGACTGCCATCGGCATAATACCGCCGAAATCCGGCAATAAGACGCGCTCGACGGTTTGTCCCGTGAGGCGTTCGATTGCGCGCATCGTCGGCTCTTCTATCGCGGTTACAAGCGTAATCGCGCGACCTTTATGTCCGGCGCGTCCCGTCCGACCGATACGGTGAACGTAATCTTCCGGCACTTCCGGCACATCATAGTTTATCACATGCGAGACCGAATCGACATCGATTCCGCGCGCGGCAACGTCGGTTGCGACCAAAACGCGCGTTTTTCCGTTTTTGAAACCGCGCAGAGCGGCTTCGCGCTGCGACTGCGAGCGGTCGCCGTGAATGCGCGTCGCGCTGTGCGAACGAGCTTCAAGAATATGCGAAAGACGGTCTGCGCCGCGTTTCGTTCTGGTGAAAACTAAAACTTTTTCAAATTTCTCGCGTTCGAGCAAGTCCAGCAGAAGCGTCATTTTCGACTGCGCCGCGACCGGATAAGCCGTCTGTTCGATTGTTACCGCCGGTGTTCCGCGACGGCTGGCGTCGATGATTTCCGGGTCTTTCATAATCGAATAAGCGATTTTTTCGATTTCCGGCGACATCGTTGCCGAGAAAAAGAGTGTCTGACGTTCAATCGGCAGAGTTTTCACAATCCGTTTAATCGCGGGCAAAAATCCCATATCGAGCATCCGGTCGGCTTCGTCTAAAACGAGAACTTCGAGATTTGAAAAATCAATCGAGCCGCGCTCCATAAAGTCCATCAGGCGTCCGGGCGTGGCGACGATAATGTCGGGTTTGTTTCGCAAACCGTCAATCTGCCGGTTATAAGCCGCGCCGCCGATAAGACAGACGCAACGGATTTTCTTCGGCGCAAGCTCGCGGCAAGCCGCTTCGGTTTGATTTGCAAGCTCACGAGTCGGCGCAAGAATCAGAACCGCAGTTCCTTTTGCTTTTCTCGCCGCCAGATTTTGTATAATCGGCAGCAGAAAAGCCGCCGTTTTGCCCGTGCCGGTTTCGGCGCAGGCGATAATGTCCAAGCCTTCCAGAACCATCGGGATAGCTTTTTGTTGTATAGGTGTCGGCTCTGTATAGCCGATTGACTCGCATTTCTCTGCAAGAGCAGACTGCAAGCCTAATTCTTTGAAATTCATTCTAAATTTTTATAGTAAATTCTCGACCAAAAAACACAAACGTTTTGTTTTCAGCATTCGCCCGCAAAAAAACGTTTTGCAGGCAAAATACGACAGACGCTCCCATTTTTCAGGAGTTAAAAGAAGTGTCTAACGAAAGTGTTCCTTAGTGAAACGGTATGCAGCGAAGGGCTTGCGTTCGAATGCTCAAAACAACTTGAGCGGCTTCTACAATTATTATCGAACCGACTCTCGAACTATCCAAATACGCCTCGTTGGCGAAACACCGTTGATGAATGAAAGCAGGTTATTCCTGTTATCTATGATGCACTATTAGTGTGCGCTGTTGCAAGCTAAAATAACGGTTTAAGCTAATAACTAAAATAATTTCAATAAATTAGCGGAAACTGATTTTGATAAATACGAGAAAAGCGAAGCCGCTCGACTCCGCTTTATTAATATTTATTCCCGATTTTAATTAATTATAAATTCAGCAGCGCAGCTTTCGCGGCTTTAAATTCATCGTCGTCCAAAACGCCGTCTTTGTGCAGTTTGGCGAGCTTTTGCAATTCCGCCGTTACGTCCGTCTTTTCGGCGGACGCGGCTTGATTTTTATCTTTGCCGCTGAATTTATTCAAAAGCGAACCGCCGTATTTTTTGCCGACTTCGCTGCCAACCACGCCGCCGACCACGCCGCCGACAAACGTACCGACAATTGGCACAACTGAGCCAATTACCGCGCCGGTAATCACGCCCGCGCCTAAGCCCGATAATTTCCCGGTTTTTTCGTTTTCTTCCTCTTCGTTTGTTTTCTTTTCGTTGTTTTCCATAGAGTTTTTCCTTTTGATTTTGCTGCAAATGTCCGAAGGTCAAAAATTTTCGACCGTTTATTTAAAAGACGCTTAATTATACGCCCGTTTCAACTTTCCGTTCAATAAATTTTTTGTTGACTAAACCGTTCGCATTTTTTGCTAAAAGCCTTTCGCTTTCAGCCAATTTTCGGCGACTTGTTTCGGAGAAATCTTTTCGCCGTCAACCGCGTAATTCAGCTTTCGCATTTCTTCGGTTGAAATCACATTGTTTAATTTTTCAAATGCTTCGCGCAGAATTTCCGACTTGTCCTGCCGCGCGATAAAAACGGCTTGATAGGGCGGAAAATAACGCTTGTCGTCTTCAAGCTGAAAAAGGTCGAGCGCGGAAATCAAACCGTCGGTCGAATTTCCCGCAATCAAATCGACTTCGCCCGATTTTAACGCGCGATAAGTCAAAGACAAATCCATCTCGCGCGGCTGTTTCGAAAAATTAAAATTGTAAGCTTTCGAAAATCCCGCATAACCGTCGGCACGCGACATAAAATCCTGACCGAATCCGGCTTGCCAGTTTCGTGAAACGGGAACGGCGTCGGAAATCGTTTTCAGATTCGATTTTCTGGCGACATCGCCGCGCACGAGAATTGCGAAATCGTTTGAAAACCCGAGCGAAGGACTGACCGAGAGATTAAATTTTTCCGCGTATTCGCGTTTTGTCTGCTCGTAAACCTCGCCCGCGTTTGTAATCGGCTGATGTTTCAAAATCGCCGTGTAAGCCGTTCCGGTGTATTCGGGATAAACGTCGATTTGATTCGAAAGGAGCGCGTCGTGCGCGAGATTTCCGCCGAGCTCGAACCGGCGTTCGACCGTCAAGCCTTTTTTCTCTAATATCTGCGCCAAAATCTCGGCTAAAATCATCGATTCGGTGAAATCCTTCGAGCCGACGCGCACGTTTTGATTTGAAATTTCCGAACCGGCGTTTTGGTTTGAGATTTGAGATTTGGAATTTGGAATAAAACTCAAACCGAGAAGAAGCGCGACGAAAGCTGCCGCGCCGATGGCGACAAATTTTCTTCGCCCGGAAGAAACACGATTTCTAAAATCGAAAGATTTTTCGAATTGTCCGAGCGCAAAATCCGCGACCAGCGCCAGAATTGCCGACGAAAGCGCGCCCGCGAGCAGTAAATTATTGTCGTTCTGCCGAAGCCCTCGAAAAATATAAGTTCCAAGCCCGCCCGCGCCGACCGCCGCCGCGACCGTCGCCACGCCGACCGAAATGACGACTGCAACGCGAATTCCCGTCAGAATCACGGGCATCGCGAGCGGAAGCTCGACCATTTTCAAAATCTGCCAATCGGTCATTCCCATCGCCGTCGCCGCTTCCCTTGTTCGCGAATCAACGCCTGAAATTCCCGTTACCGTATTGCGAATCACGGGCAAAAACGAATAAAGCGCGAGCGCGATAATCGCCGTCCGCGCGCCGATGCCGCCGATAAACGGAATCGGAATCAGCAAGCCGAACAGCGCGAGACTTGGAATCGTCTGCATCACGCTGGCAACGCCCAAAATCCAGGTTTGCAGAGATTTTATGCGCGTCAGAAGAATGCCGAGCGGCACGCCGACGAGAATAGCCAAGCCGGTCGAAACGAAAACGAGAAAAAGATGCTCGCGCGTCAAGGCGAGAAGCTCAAACCAGTTTTGCCTGAGAAACTCGAAAAAATTCATCTTTGTAAAAGGCTTTGCGCAAAAATAAAGAAATAGGCAATCCGAAATTATAAATTCTCTGCGGCTCTCTGTGAAATCTCAGTGTTCTCCGTGTTAAAAATCAGCTTTAACACAGAGAACACAAAGCTTTTCACAAAGAACACCGAGTTTTTCTGTTTTGTGCAAAGCCTTCGCAAATCAAATTGTAGCAGAAACATTTTGCGCCGAAGCAACTAAAATTAAAATTCGCCGCATCCGAAATTTGAAAAAGGAATTTACCAGAAATGACCGGACAAAAATTTGACGTTAACAAGCTTCGTATCGCATCGCCCTGCTCCGTCGGCTGGGAAAATATGTCGGGCGACGAAAAAACCCGTTTTTGCAAGTTGTGCAGCCTGAGTGTCTATAACATTTCGGAATTGTCGGGCGCGGAAGCTCAGAAATTGATTAAAAAAACCGAAGGCAGAATCTGCGGTCGGATTTACAGGCGCGCCGACGGGACCGTGATAACAAAAGATTGTCCGGTCGGGCTTCGAGCCTTTTACAAGCGCACGGCGCGTTTTGCCGGAGCGGCTCTGGCGTCGATTATCGGTTTATTTTCCGTCGGTTTCGGTCAGAGCAATTCAAAAAAAGCGCAGGTCTGCAAGGAAACTTCACAATTTAAGATTTTGCGAACCGAAACAAAAAACGAATCGAACATCGTCGAAGGCACAATCACAGACGCGAACGGCGCGGTCGTTCCGGGCGTTAAGATTACACTGACAAATCTGGAAACCAAACAAACGCTGCAAACGACGACGGACGAAAACGGCTACTACAGCTTTTCGTCGCCGGAAGCCGGAAAATATACGCTCAGAGGTGAAGTGGTAAATTTCAAAACTTTTGAATTTTCAGAGCTGAACATAAATAAAAACGAATCGCTTCGGGTTTCGACAAATCTTGAAGTGAGCAGTAAAACAACGGTAATCGTGGGCATGATTGCCAACGAGCCTTCTATCGATTTCAGTTCGACCAGCGTTACGCACACGATAAAACCCAATAGATTTCCGTATTAAACGCGATTTTTTCAGATATTGATTGTTTCGAGAAATGCGCGCGCCAGCGGCAAATCAGATTTGACGAAATTTGCGGGCGTTTCGAGAAGAACGATTTTGCCCGCATCCATCAGACAAATGCGCGAGCCGAGCAGCATCGCTTCCTGCAAATCGTGCGTTACGAAAACGGCGGTTTTACCCAATTCTTTTACAAGCCGCGCAAATTCTTTTTGCAGATTGCTGCGCGTAATCGGGTCGAGCGCGCCGAAAGGCTCGTCGAGCAGAAGCAGCGAAGGATTTGCCGCCAAAGCTCTCGCCACGCCGACTCTTTGCCTTTGCCCGCCGGAAAGCTCGTGCGGAAGTCGCGCGGCAAATTTTTCCGGTTTTAGCCCGACCGTTTCGAGCAGTTCGAAGGCGCGCGCCTGTTTTTCCGCGTCGCTCCAATTTTCCAGACGCGGGACGAGCGCGACGTTTTCTTCAATCGTAAAATGCGGAAAAAGTCCGGCTTCCTGCAAAACATAACCCGTCCGGCGGCGCAGGCTTATCGCGTCCCATGCGGTCGTCGCTTTTCCTTCGACTAAAACTTCGCCGCTCGTCGGTTCATACAAACGGTTGATGAGCTTTAATGTCGTCGTCTTTCCGCAGCCCGATTCGCCCAAAAGAGCGAGCGTCTCGCCTTTTACGATTTGCAAATTTATATCGTCGAGAATCCGCGCGCCGCCGATTGCAAAACTAACGTGCCGGAATTCGACTATCGGTTGCTGATTTTCCGTCATTGTTTCGAGTTTATCACAAAATATTTCACCACAGAGACACAGAGGCACAGAGAAAAGCAAAGAAATTTAAACAGGGATGAAGAGGATGAAAAGGATAATTTTATTCTTTTATCCCTGTCCATCTCCTTCATCCCTGTTAATTTTTCTTAAAAATCTCTGCGTCTCTGTGTCTCTGTGGTGAATTATCTTCTCTTTTTTGTATGATTGAAAAGATGAAAAGCTTCAAACCGACAAAAGAAGATTTGCGCGACGCAATCAACCGCACGACCGAAGACTTGATAGATTACAACCTCAAAGTTTTATTCTGCGGCATTAATCCCGGCATCTGGTCGGGCGCGACCGGATTTCACTTCGCCAAACCGGGCAATCGTTTCTGGAAAGTCCTGCACCTTGCGGGTTTTACCGGCAGAATTCTGCATCCTTCGGAAGAACACGAGCTTTTGGAACTCGGCTACGGCATCACGAGTTTTTGCAAACGAACGACCGCCAGAGCGGATGAGCTGACGACCGAGGAATACGTCGAAGGCGGAAAAGCTTTGTTGAGAAAAATCGAAAAATACAAACCGCAAACGCTCGCCGTTCTCGGCATCGGCGCGTATCGCACAGCTTTTCAAAAACCGAAAGCAAAGCTCGGCTTGCAGACGGAAAAAATCGGCAAAACGCGCGTCTGGCTTCTGCCGAATCCGAGCGGTTTGAACGCGCATTATCAGGCAAATGATTTAGCCGAACTCTTCAGCGAGGTGCGTCAAGCCGTAGAAAACGAATGAATCCTGAAATTTTACGACAATCGATGCCGCCGAATTTCGCCGACGCAGTTTCCGGCTACGCTTTCCGGCAAATTCATCTCGGACTTTCGCCGTCGAAAGTTTTCCGGCTCGAAGCGGCGGATAAAAATTCTCTTTACTTAAAAATTGCGCCGCGCATTCCCGCGTTTTCGCTTTCGGACGAAAAATCAAAGCTCGAATGGCTCGAAAATTGTCTTCCCGTGCCGGAAGTTCTTCTGTTTGCCGAAGATGAAAATACGGATTATCTTCTGCTTTCCGAAATCTACGGCTTGCCAGCCAGCGACGATTCGCTGAAAACCGACATTCCGCGCTTAATCGAGCAGTTAGCAAACGGGCTGAAAATGATTCACAGTCTGCCGCTTGAAGATTGCCCGTTTGATTCGCGCGTCGATTCCGTAATCGAAATCGTCCGCGAAAGAATATCGAAAAATCTAATTGATACAAGCGATTTTGACGAAGAAAGACAGGGCAGAACCGCCGAAGACATTTTCCGCGAGCTTATCGAAACAAAACCTTTCGGCGAAGATTTAGTTTTCACGCACGGCGACTACTGCCTGCCGAACGTCATACTCAAAAACGGCAAATTAAACGGCTTCATCGACCTCGGAAACGCCGGAATCGCCGACAAATATCAGGACATCGCGCTTTTAACCAGAAGCATTAAATACAATTTCGGCGAAGAATACGAAGAAAAAGTCTTCGAAATCTACGGCATCGAGCCTGACCGGAAAAAGATTCATTTTTACAAATTGCTCGACGAGTTTTTCTAACCGTTAAATCTAAACTAAAAAGACGTTTTTATCTTTAAAAAAGTGCTTGACAAAAGCATTTTCGATATTAAAATAAATCCAATCAAAAATACTCTGTCGCCCTCATAATCTCCATGAATTGTTTGTTGGCGACGCAGGTTTCCCGAATAAGCGAAGCAATTTCTCTCTACACAAAAGCCTTTTTCCTCACGGGAGAAGTGTTTTCTTCGTTCGGAGAAAAGCTTTCTATCGCGGTAGAAGCCTTTGTTACGACGATAACAAGGCTTGTTACGGCGGCAACAAAGCTTTCTACGAGCGTAACAAAGGCTTCTATTATTGAAGAAAAGGCTTCTTTAGACGGAGAAAAGAGATTTTTGGTTAAAAACCGGCGCAAAAGCGTCGTAAAAACTAAATTTAATCGAATAGAGGTTAAAAATATGGCAAAAGTACAAGTTAAACGAATCAAGGAAAAAGTTTTGAGAATATTGAACGCGTGGAATGAAATCGCGCCAAACGTTCTTAAATTCCGCAAAACGAGCAAAGAGGACTTCGAACGCAAAATCGCCGCCGCGCAGGTGGTCGAAGATGAAATTGAAGACCTCAGAACGCAGCTCAAAGCAAAAGAAGCCGAGCGCGACACGATATACGCGAGTCTCGACGACGATGCTGTCGATGTTCGCAAAGGCGTGGACGGGCACGAAGACTTCGGCACGGACAGCCAGCTCTACGGCGCAATGGGCTTCGTCCGCGAATCCGAACGCGCTTCCGGTTTAACGCGCAAAACAAAAGACAGCGGCAACAAAGGCGGCGAAAACAAATAAATAAACTTCGCCGACAGTTTTTGTAATTCAATAGCGGCTGTTCGTAATTCCTTTTGTTCTCTTATATCTGCCGTGTAGATATAAGTGTGTCTATTTGAATCTTGTCTTTGACAATAAACAAGAGATTATTAATATGATTTTATGGCTCAAAATAAGAAAGCCAACCATATTCCACATAACGACCCCAAAATTGCCTATCATATGGATTGGGGAGTTCGTCGTGAAGCAGCATTTTGGATAAACGAGCGCCCAATTCGCGTTAATTTTTATCCATTTGCAACAGAACTAAGAAATTGGTTACTAAGACAACCAGCAGATTTGAGATTATTTTCATCAGATGAAAATTCTTTTTCTAATCCATATACTAAAAGTGCCTCAGTTCTTGTAAAAGTCTACACTGTAATAATTAATGATTGTGCATATTTTACTGAAAGTTCTGAACTAATTAATTCTTATGAGGCAGAAACTAAACGAATAAGATTATATAATGAACTTGTTTTATATACTGCTCGCCTTTGTGAAGTTCTAATTAAACAACTATTATTTTGCACGACCTTTGCAGAAAAAGATTATAAAAATGCTGCACTTGGTTCTCTTTTGTCGAGAGAATGTAGTGGTTGCCGCAATTCTAAAAGTAAACGGCATAAGTTATCTTTTCTCGGTTCTCTTTTCCATAGATATTATCTATGTCATGCGTACGAAGGATGTCTTAATGAGCATCTTTCGATAGCAAAACGACGTAGAGATACAGAAGCCGCTCATTCAGGAACTACTGATTTTGTTCCCAAACCCATTTCAGAAGTGCGTAATCAATTAGGAAAAGAGCTTATTGAAATTGGTGAGGATTTTATTCATATGCTCCGACATATTAGCGAAGTTGAAAAGAAAATGTCTGAAGAACTATTTTCGCTAATTACTGACGAAGCGCAAAAGCTTTGTCCACTAATTAAAGCAGAAAAATCAGACACTTCTAATTCCGAAAGTAAATAGTTACAGCTTTTTATTCCCACTCAATCGTGCTCGGCGGTTTTGATGAAATGTCGTAAACGACGCGGTTTACGCCGCGAATTTCACTTGTGATGCGCGACGAGACGGATTGGAGAAATTCGTGCGGCAGGCGCGCCCAGTCGGCGGTCATTCCGTCGGTCGAAGTTACGGCGCGGAGCGCGATTGTTCGCTCGTAGGTGCGAAAATCGCCCATTACGCCGACCGATTGAACCGGCAGAAGAACGGCGAAGGCTTGCCAGACTTCGTTGTAAAGCTTGAATTTGTGCAGCTCCTCGATAAAAATGCGGTCAACTTTTTGGAGAAGCTCGACTTTTTCAGTCGTGATGTCGCCCAGAATCCGCACGGCTAAGCCCGGACCGGGAAAAGGATGACGTTCAAGAATTTCGGCGGGAATTCCCAAATCTTTGCCGATTAAGCGAACTTCGTCCTTGAAAAGCTCGCGCAGAGGCTCGATTAATTTCAGGTTCATCTTTTCGGGCAGACCGCCGACGTTGTGATGCGATTTTATCGTTACGGACGCGCCGCGCAGGCTTACGGATTCGATAACGTCAGGATAAAGCGTGCCTTGAACGAGCCATTTTACATCGCCTATTTTATGAGCTTCCGCGTCGAAAACATCGATAAATTTGCTGCCGATTGCCTTGCGTTTCGCTTCAGGCTCGGAAATGTCTTTCAAAACCTCGTAAAATCCGGCGGAAGCGTCAACGCCGCGCACGTTTAAATGCAGCTTTTCCTTGTAAAGCTTGAGAGTTTCTTCAAATTCTCCGGCGCGAAGCAAGCCGTTGTTGACGAAAATGCAGGTTTGGCGATTCCCGATAGCTTCGTGAACGAGCGCCGCCGCGACCGTAGAATCGACGCCGCCCGAAAGACCGCAGACGACGTTATCATTTTCGCCGACGATTGCGCGGATTTTTTCGATTTCTTCCTTGATAAACTGCTTCGATGTCCAATCGCCGAGGCATTCGCAAATATTGAATAAAAAGTTTCGCAAAATCTCTTTTCCGAGCGGCGTGTGCGAAACTTCGGGGTGAAACTGGACGGCGAAAATTCGTTTCTCGTCGTTTTCAATAGCGGTTACGACATCGCCCGTCGTCGCCGTCGTGTGAAAGCCTTCGGGCAGAGCGACAACGTGGTCGCCGTGGCTCATCCAAACGTCGAGCTCAAACGGCAGCTCATCGAAAAGCTGTGTCTTTCCGCTCAAAACTTTCAGCCGCGCGTGCCCGTATTCGCGCCGCGTCGCGGGTTTTGATTCGCCGCCCAAATCAACCGCCAGAAGCTGCATTCCATAACAGATTCCGAGAATCGGCGCGTTAATTTTTTCGTAAAAATCGGCGGCAACTCTCGGCGCGTCTTCGTCATAAACCGAATTCGGTCCGCCCGAGAGAATTACGCCTTTCGGATTTTTTCTGACAATTTCTTCAAGCGATTGGTGAAACGGAACAATTTCGCAGTAAACGCCCTGTTCGCGCACGCGCCTTGCGATAAGCTGTGTATATTGCGAGCCGAAATCGAGAATTAAGATAAGTTCGTGTTGCAATTAAAAATCTCCACCTAGTTTTTTTTCGTCGAAGCAATCTAAAATCTAAAATCTAAAATCTAAAATCGCAAGTTGGCTTGACAAGATAAAGCAAAATACTTAACCTAAAAATTCGCCTTCGGGCGATTTTCCGCAGTAGCTCAATGGCAGAGCATTCGGCTGTTAACCGAAGGGTTGTAAGTTCGAGTCTTACCTGCGGAGCTTAATATTTAGAAACAAACAAAAAAGGCGTGTAATTAGCACGCCTTTTTTGTTTGGATTTTATCTTGAATTATCCTTCGAGTTTGGAGAACTCGATAAATTTCTCATCAGTTTTGGAAAACAGGCAGTAGCCGACGGGTTCGCCGACGACGTTTTTTTCGTCGAGCGGGAGCGGTTCGCCGCGCGCGTCGGAGATGAAATAGATGCCCGACCAATCGTTGTATTCAACTTTTGCGACGGTAAAAACATCTTTGTCGCAAACCACGATGTTTTGCCCGGCTTTTAATTTGGATACGGGGACAACCGCGACGATTGAGGCGGAATCGATGCCGAAATTTCTCATTAAATACTTATCGAAATAAAACGTCTCGAATTTTTCCGTCGAAATATTAAAATCAAACGAAAAATTACTGCCCGGCAGAATAAGACGCGTAATCTCACGCTCGCTGAGAAAGTAATCGGAATTTACGGTTTCAGCCTGCGAACTTTTCATGACTGTACCGCGTCGCGCACGCCGCGAGAATCCGAGCTCCTGGAGCAAGCCGGGAAATTGTTTGTTCAAAATATCGGAAAGCGCCTGATGACTGTTCAATCCCAAAATCTTTGCCGCTACGCCGACCGTGCCGTTTGCTTCGACTAAAGCCTTCGCCACACGCGTTTTTCTAAATTCGGCGGATTCTTCCGCTAAGGGAAGATGCCGCAACACGTAAACTTCTTCGGTCAGCTTTTTAGTAAATTTTTGAACGGCGACTTCACCGATGCGTTCTTGTGCAATATGTCCAAGCTCGGCAAAAACGTTAAAACCTTCTTCTGTCTGACCGAGACGAAAAAGACAACGAATCTTTGTCCAAAGCGCATCCGTCAAACCGCGAAAATCTTCGCCCCGGTTAAAATATTCAATTGATTGATTAATAGTTTCGAGTGCTCTCTCCGTCTTATTCCAATCCAGATAAATTAAGGCTTTTGTATCAAGAGCGTGTGAAAGAAAGCCCTGATGACCTGTTCGCTTAAATTTATCAATCGATTCTGAAATATATTTAAATGCAGTGTCATACTCTTTTATATCCTTGTATAAAAAAGAAAGATTATTAAGATTGATTCCGACAAATACTTTATTATTTGTTTTTTCTGCAAAGCGAATAGCTTCATTCAAATGAAAAACAGCTTTATCATACTCTGCGGTATTTGTATAAAAAATACCTGCCTGATTATGGAACATTGCTTGAAGCCGCACATTGGTGCAAAACCGCATAGGCGCGTTAATTTCTTCAATAATTTTTAGCGCAGGTTTAATATCCTGATTCCAAAAATATATCAGTAACCGATTGATGCATATTTGAAGATAAACGGGATGAAGCAGATTTTTCCCGAATTCAGCTTCTACAAAATCCAGAATCGCCTCACATTCGCTGACTTCTCCTTCGTTCCAGTAGCAAAAGGCGAGCATAACTTTTGCTTCAGCAGCTTTATCATGAAGTTGATTTATTTCAAAAATCTCGACAGCGTTAGTCAATAAATCTTTGCCCCTAATTTGATAATTTCTTAAGTTTTTTGAATTACCATAAAAACTTAAAAATACACCGCAAAGTCTCAAAAGCTCTGCTTTAACGACATCATCATAATTATTAAAGTCAGGCGTTTCTTCAATGTTATTCCAAACAGCTTGCAAGATTTTCCGCAAAGAGTGTGTATCTCTGCAAAGCTCCGCATTTCTTGCTTCTTCAATTAGTTGAAGCGCTTCTGGCAAAGTTAATTTACAAGTGGTTTCTGGAAGCATATAATCCTTTTGCAAGTTTTCTTGCTAATATATTTTTGAACGATTGTTGAAAAATCGTTTAACTGAAAAAATTAAAAGAGGCTAAAATCAATGAAAAAATTTACTACAACTTTCTTTTTGTTATTCGTTCTGTCTATTTCCATTTTTGCAGACGAAGGTCAAATTCCTATCGGCGGAAAAGCCTGTCCGCAGGGAACAACCTGTCGTCCGGCTGAACCTGTCGAAAATCCCGTTATAAAGGATATTTTCGATTTTATAGTATCAATTTTCGGATAAGCTAAAACCAAACGAAAATTCAGCGATGCCTCTCGGATTAAACGGCAGGCATTTTTCGCCCTGTCCTTTTTTCAAAATTTGATTTTTATTCTCACAATATTAATACGTGAAAATATAACAAATTACAACTAGTTTCCACTAAAAAATTCATTTTCCCGCAGATATTATCCAGTCCTTTTATTTATCAAACTTATTTTAGAGCTTTATATCAAACGCTAATTGTTACAATTTGTCTTTTACATTCTCTCGCCAATTAGCTCCGATTTCTTGATTTTTCCTGAAAATGAGAGTAAAACTCTATAGAATCCTAAAGGCGAATTTATGAAACAATGTCCTGTTTGCAAGGCGACTTACGCGGATGAAACATTAAACTTTTGTCTCTCTGACGGCTCGACGCTGTTTGCGATTGTCGATGAAGAACAAACGCGTGTGATTTCCTCTGGTAGCAATCCGGTGCGGGTAGATTTCGCGCGCGAAACTTCACCGATTTTTACGCCGCCGGTAACTTCCAATCAATCCGCGCCGGGCGGAAGCTCAAAAACCGTCGCGCTTCTTGTCGGTCTGCTGGCGCTGGTGATTCTCGTTTTTGCCGGGTTTGCCGCTTTTATGCTGTTTAAACCGAATGACAAGACAATTTCGAACACGAAAAGCTCGCCGACACCGACAAATTCGCAAACGCCTGATGATGAAGTTGCCAACCTCAAAAAACAGGTCGAAGATTTGAAAAATCAAAAAAGCCCGACGCCGGTTCCGACAATTCCGGCGCGAAAGGAAACCGGAAACACGGCGCGTGTCAGCTCGCCGGGCGACGGTTTTCTCGCCTTAAGAAGCGAGCCGAACTCAGAAACGGGCTATCGCATCGCGCAGATTCCCGACGGCGCGAGCGTAAACGTAACGGGCTGTCAAAGCTTTTCGGTAAAAATCGGGCGGCGCACGGGACGCTGGTGTCAGATTGATTACGGCGGGCAAAGCGGCTGGGCGTTTGACGCTTTTCTGGTTTATTAAGGTTCGTTCATAAGCGACGCGTAAAGCTTTTTCAAATCCTGAAGATGCGCTTCGATGCTGAAATTTTCCTTCGCAAACTCAAAAGCGCGGTTTGCCAAACTAGCGCGCAAATCCGCATCCTTTAATAATTTCAAAATCTTTCCGGTCAAAACCTCAACATCTTTTACGGGAAAAACTTCGGCGTATTCGCCATTCCCGCTTGCTTCGAGAAGCGGCTCGATGTCGGAGACAATCATCGGCACGCGCGCGAGCATCGCTTCCGAAACGGCGACCGGCAAGCCTTCGTGCAGGGAAGAAAAAACAAAAACGTCGAGCGCCGCCAGAACGTCGGGAACATCGCTCCTCGCGCCGAGAAAATGAACTCTTTTCGCAATCCCGTTTTCCGCGCAAAATCTGATACAGGCATCGCGCTTTTCTTCCGCGCCGAGTTCGGTCATTCCTGCAAAAATGCTGTGCGCGTTGCCGATTTCGGCAAAAACTTTTGGCAGCGCTTGGCACAAACTCATCTGGTCTTTGCGCGGGTCGCGGTAAAAATTTCCGACCATCCCGACTAAAAGCGTGTTTTCATCCAAACCGAGTTCTTTTCGCAGGGATTTCTGCGTCGGTTTTAGTCTTTTCTCGTCCGCGCCGTTGTAAATCACGTGAAAATTTTCCGTGTCTAATTTATCGACTTCGCTGTGCCATTTCCGCAAACCGCGACTGACGACGACGTTTGCGTCCATTCGCCGAATCAGAAATTTCAGCGCCGCGCGGTTTTTTTTATCGGTTAAAAACCCCTGGAAACTCAAAACTTTTTTGACTCGTTTCAGCCCGCGCGTCGCCAGATAAAGATGCAAGCCTTCGACCGCCTGATAGCCGTGAACGATTTCTATTTCCCGTTCCTTAATTATTTTGCGAAGCTCGGACGCGAGAAAAATATCGACGGAAAAACGGCGATTTAATTTGACGAAATCCGCGCCCGACGCGAGAAAATCCGCTTCCATTGAGCCGCCTTTCATCGTTGCGAGAGTCAAATCGATGCCGAAATCACACGCATTGCGGCAAACGTCCAGAACCTGCATTTCCGCGCCGCCGCGATTCAAGGTGTCCAATAAATGAAGAACGCGCATAAATTGATTTTTGACCTTTGAGCTTTGAACTTTGACCTTTAAACTTGAAATTTCAGTTATGAATACAAATCAAAGGTCAAAGCTCCAAAATCAAAGGTCAAATGCCTGAAATTTCCGTTCTCGTTCCGTCTTACAATCACGCGCCTTTTGTCGAACGCACTTTGCGCTCGATTTTCGCGCAAGTCTTGAAGCCGAAAAAATTGATTGTAATTGACGACGGTTCAAAAGACGAATCCGCCGGAATTATCGAACGTGTTTTGCGCGATTGCCCGTTTGAAAACGAATTTTTCGCGCGGGAAAATCGAGGTCTTTGCGCGACTTTGAACGAAGGCTTCGCTAAAATGAGCGGCGAATTTTTCGCCTATCTCGGTTCTGACGACATCTGGCTGCCCGAATTTTTAGAGCAGCAAGCCGAATTGCTAAATAAACGTCCGAATGCGGTTCTGGCTTTCGGACACGCATTTTTGATTGACGAGCAAGACCAAATTATCGACCGCACCGATAATTGGACGCAATTTTCCGACGGCGATTTGTTACCGGCGCTCCTGCGCGGCATAATCTTTTCAAGTCCGACTGTTGTTTATCGCCGCGCCGCGCTCGAAAAACATCGCTGGAACGAAAATTCGCGGCTTGAAGATTACGAAATGTACCTGAAGCTCGCGGCAGACGGCGAATTTGCGCGAAACGAGGAAATTTTGTGCGCGTGGCGACAGCACGACCGGAATGTTTCGGGCGACACGCCTTTGATGCTCGACGAGATGATTGCGGCGCAAAACGCGCAGGCGGAAAAACTCGGAATCAGCCGCGAAGAGCTTGAAAAAATTCAAAAGGAAGTTAAATTCGAAGCTGTTTTTAACTACGTCCGGCACGGAAAACGCCGCGAAGCCGTTTCGCTTTTTTTGGAAAATCTTGGCGGCGCAAAATCGCCCGTGCAGATTGCTAAAATGCTTTTTCGTCTCGCCGTTCCGCAGACGATTTTTCAGTGGAACAGGCGGCGCAAAAGGCAAAAGGCAATTGAGAAATACGGGAAATTAAAATTTTAAAGAAGATTTTACCACAGAGAGCACAGAGGACACAGAGTCTTTAAAAACAGTTTCTTTCTCTGTGTTCTCTGTGCTCTCTGTGGTAAAAATAATTGTGCAGGAAATCACCAAAATCAAACCGTCGGAAGCGTGGCTGCGTCTCGACCTGAAAGACCTCTGGGCTTACCGCGAGCTGCTTTATTTTCTGACGTGGCGCGATGTCAAAATTCGTTATAAACAAACGGCAATCGGCGTTTTGTGGGCGGTTTTACAGCCCGTTTTGACGACGGCGATTTTCACCGTTTTGTTCAGCAATTTTGCCCAGTTTCAAACCCGGGAGATTCCGTATCCGCTTTTTGCTTTGAGCGGTTTGATGATTTGGCTTTTTGTTCATACCTCAATAACGATGGCATCGAGCAGCTTTGTCAGCAACACGAATCTTGTTACAAAAGTTTATTTTCCGCGTCTAATCGTGCCGCTTGCCGCGACCTTTGCCGCGCTCATCGATTTGCTTTTCAGCTTTGCGATTTTAATAATTTTGATGATTTGGTACGGCGTAAATCTGAGTTGGCAAATCGCTCTCGCGCCTTTATTTCTCGTTCTGGCAATCGTTCAAACGGCTGCTTTCGGCGCGCTTTTTTCCGCGCTCAACGTGCGTTTTCGCGATGTAAAATTCGCTTTGCCATTCGCTTTGCAGGTTTGGATGCTGGCGTCGCCGATTTTTTACCCGTCAAACATTTTGTCGGAAAAATGGCGCTTGATTTTTGCCGTAAATCCTCTGACGGGAATTTTGGAAGGCTTTCGCGCCGCGCTTTTCGGGACGCGCTTTGACTGGACGGTAATTGTGATTTCTTCCGTTTCGGTTTTAATTTTGCTTCTTTTTTCGCTTTTCGTTTTTAAACGGATGGAAGATGATTTTGCGGATTTGATATGATTTTATGATGACTCGTGAAGAAAAACTTCTTCTCCATGTAAAAAAAGACGGATTCGGAGCGGAAATCGGCGCTAGTCACGCTCCGATTGCGCCAAAAAAATCCGGCTACAATGTTGACATTATCGACCACGCGACCCGTGAAGAGCTAATCGAAAAATACAAAGACGACAACGTAAATTTAGACAACATCGAGGAAGTCGATTTTGTTTGGAGCGGCGAAGATTATTCCGAGTTGACCGGCAAAACCGGCTTTTACGATTGGATAATTGCCTCGCACGTTATCGAGCATGTTCCGAATTTAATCGGTTTTCTCAATTCCTGCGATAAAATTTTGAAGGAAACGGGCGTTCTTTCATTGGCGATTCCCGACGCGCGATTTTGTTTTGACCATTTTCGACCGCTCACGGGTTTGTCCAAAGTTTTAGACGCTCATTATCAAAACCCGAAAGTCCACACGCCCGGCTCGATTGTGGAATATAATTTGAATCTTGTTTTAAAAGATAATTTTTTGGATTGGGGAGAAAATGCTCTTCTCAAAGAAGAATATTCTTTTTCCGCGTCTCGTGAGGAAGTTCTCAATGCTTTGGAAAAATCTCTCGAAAACAAGGAATATGTCGATTGTCATGCGTGGTGTTTTACGCCGCATTCTTTCCGGCTGATGATTCACGACCTTTATGAACTGGGGTTTATCAAGCTACAGGAAGTGGATTTTTTCGAATCGGAAGGCTGCGAATTTTTTATCGCTTTAGGAAGAAACGGCAAGGGAAATAATCTTAGTCGTTTAGAGATGCTGCAAGCCGTAAATATAGAAATCTTAAAAGGTACGAATCCTAGCCTTGTGCTCAAAACAGGTTTGATTAAGATGAAGGACAAAGCGCGATTCAAATTTAGAAATTTTATAAGGAAAAATAGGCGGCGTCTGGGATTGTAGAAATAAATTGCTAAATGAAAGCAGTCGAAGTAAAAAACATTTCAAAACTTTATTATCTTGGCGGAAAGAAAACCAACTCTTTCCGCGAGGCGTTGACAAGTATCGGCAAACGCCACGAGAAAGAAGAGTTGTGGGCTTTGCGGGATGTAAATTTTGAAGTTTCACAAGGCGAAACGCTCGGTATTATCGGCAACAACGGCGCGGGAAAATCGACTTTGCTGAAAATTCTCTCGCGCATCACGAAGCCTTCGAGCGGAACGGCTGAAATTCGCGGGCGCGTCGGAAGTTTGCTCGAAGTCGGGACGGGTTTTCACAACGAGTTAACGGGACGCGAAAATATCTATCTGAACGGCGCGATTCTCGGAATGAAACACGCCGAAATCGAAAAGAAATTCGATGAAATCGTCGCTTTTTCCGAGCTTGAAAAATTTCTCGACACGCCCGTCAAACATTATTCTTCGGGAATGTATATGCGGCTTGCCTTTGCCGTCGCCGCGCATCTCGAACCGGAGATTTTGATTGTCGATGAAGTTTTAGCCGTCGGCGATATGGCGTTTCAGAAAAAATGTCTGAACAAAATGCGCGATGTCAGCGGGTCGGGGCGAACGGTGCTTTTTGTTTCGCACGATATGTCTTCAATCACGCGCATCTGCACTCGCGCCATCGCGCTTGCTCAAGGAAAAATTACCGGCGAAGGCGAGGCGTCGGAAGTGGTGCGCGAGTATCTTTCGTCGAGCTGGGGAATGCGAAGCGAGCGCAGATTTGAAAGCGGATTGCAGCAGCCGCAAAGCGAGTTTGTGCGCCTCGAAAACGTCAGAATAGTCAACGAACAAGGCGAAACCTGCGGCACGTTCGACATTAGAAAAAAAATCGGTGTCGAAATAACGTATGATGTCTTGCAGCCGGGACAAATTCTCCTGCCGAATTATCAGGTTTATAATCAGGGGCGCGTGCATCTTTTTACGATTCAGGACGTATCGAGCGAATGGAGCAGGCGCGCGAAGGAAAAAGGCAAATATACTAGCACAGCCTGGATTCCGGGCAATCTCATGGCGGAAGGCTCATTTTTCATAAATGTCGCGATTGTAACTTATCTGCCGAAAATAAACGTTCATTTTAACGCGCAGGAAGTCGTCAGTTTCGACGTTTTCGACCCGATGACCGGCGATACCGCGCGCGGCGACCTTGCCGGGAGAATGGACGGCGTGATGCGCCCGCTGGTTAATTGGGAAACGGAAAAAAATGAGACGTGAGACGTGAGAAATGAGAAGTAAAAAAATATAATAGTTTTCAGTTCTCAGTTCTCACCTCTTACTTGAAAATTATGTCCAAAAAAATATTCAATCCGCTCGAACATCCGATTTGTCTCGAATTTCCGCTCTGGCTCGAAGAAACCGCCTGGGCTGGACACATTCCGTTTGCAATGTTTCTGGTCAGCGCGCTGCGCCCGCGCACGATTGTCGAACTCGGCGCGTATCGAGGCGTTTCTTACTGCGCTTTTTGTCAGGCGGTAAAATCTTTGAAAACGGAAACGAAATGCTACGCGGTCGATACGTGGCAGGGCGACGCGCACGCCGGAATGCTCGAAGAAGGAGTTTTAGCGAAACTGAAAGCGCATCACGACCCGCTTTACGCCGATTTTTCGCGGCTTGTGCAAACGACTTTTGATGAAGCGTTAAATAATTTTGCCGACGGCTCTATCGATTTGCTGCACATCGACGGCTTTCACACATTTGAAGCCGTCAAACACGATTTTGAAACGTGGAAGCCGAAAATGTCGGAGCGCGGCGTTGTTATTTTTCACGACATGAACGTTCGCGAACGCGATTTCGGCGTCTGGAAATTCTGGGATGAAATAAGGCGCGAATATCCGCATTTTGAGTTTCTGCACTCGCACGGGCTTGGCGTTCTGGCAGTCGGCGCGGAAATTCCCGAAAACATTAAATTTTTATTCGAGACGGACGAACGCGAAACGGTTTTGATTCGGGAATTTTTCCAGCAATTCGGCTCGCGTATCGAAGCGGTCGAGCGGCTGACCAATCAACAAATCTACATCAGCGATTTGCAGACTTATGAGCGAACGGTGAAAAAATCGAGAGTAATGCGGCTTTATCGCATTTTGATGAATGAGGGCATCGGCGGCGTCATCAAGCGTTTATGATACGGCGAAATTCACAAATTGCATGATGAACAATTTATTAAAAAAACTCGATTACGCGCTCGATGTACGCCGCCGGTTATTTTATCTTTTGTCTTCGTCAATCGCTTTTTTAATAATTTTCAGCCGCCGACCGGACGCGATTTTAAACGCGCAATTCTGGGCGGAAGACGGAAAAGTCTGGTACGCGGACGCATATAATCACGGCGCGATTTATTCGCTTTTCACGCCCGTAGCCGGATATTATCAAACGATTTCGCGCATCGTCGCCGTCGTCTCGCAGGCATTTCCGCTCGGCTTTGCGCCTTTGATTTTTAATCTGGCGGCGATTTCCTGCAAAATTCTGGTCGTAAATTTTCTTCTTTCCTCAAGGCTTTCGCGCCTTATTCCGAACATCTCCGTTCGGGTTTTAATCGCCTTTATTTATCTGGCTTTGCCGCATTCGAACGAAACACACGCCAACCTGACAAACGCTCAATGGCATCTCGCGCTTTTGAGTTTTTTGATAATTATTGCGACTCCGGGCGAAAAAACTCTCTGGAAAATATTTGATGTTGCGATGATTTCGATTTCTGCCTTGAGCGGACCGTGTTGTCTGCTGCTTCTGCCCGTTGCGGCAATAAAATGGTTCAAAACGCGCGAAAGCCGGACGATTGTTTTGTTGATAATTTTAGCCGTCGCTTCGCTGATTCAAATAAGCTCGCTTTTAACTACTCAAAGACCTTCGCAACAGCCTTTAGGCGCGACTTTCGGTTTATTTTTGAAGATTATCGGCGGACATCTTTTTCTCGATGCAATCGTCGGCGACAGAGTTTATTCGCGGCTCTTTAGCCGTTCGCTCTGGAACGAATGGGCGGCAATTCCGGTAAATTTACTGGGTTTCGGTTTGTTGATTTATGCCTTTGTAAAATCTAATCTTGAACTGCGCCTGCTGATAATTTTCTCTTTTTTGATTGTTTTCAGCGCGCTCGCATTTCCGGCTGTAAGCAGCGAAGTGCCGCAGTGGACGGCAATGTGGGCACCGGGAATCGGCTCAAGATATTGGCTGATACCGATTTTCTGCTGCTTTGTTTCTTTGCTTTATCTTGCCAAAACCGCCGGGATTTTGTTTGTCCGCTATGCGGCAATCTTACTGCTCGCCGTATCTTTATTCGGAATCGCAGCCGATTGGAAATATCCGCGATTTAAAGATTTGGAATTTCAAAAATACGCCGCCGAATTTGAAAATGCGCCCGCCGGGCAGGAAGTCGTCGTTCCGATAAACCCCGCCCCTTGGGAAATGCGTTTGGTGAAAAAATAAGGATGAAATTTCTTTCAAAAATCAGGGAAAAATCAGCAAAGATAAGTCGAATCGGAAAAGAGAAAGGCTTGCCGGGAATAAAAATATACCTGAAATGGCTCCGTTGGAAATACAGGGAAAAGAAAAAATATCAGCGATGGATAAAGATTCATCAAATTACGGAAAATAAACGTCAGGAAATTCGGCGGGAAATCGACTCATTTCCACTCAAGCCGAAAATTTCCGTTGTAATGCCGGTTTACGATGTCGATGAAAAGTGGCTGCGCTTGTGCATCGATTCGGTTCTGCGCCAGCTTTACGAAAACTGGGAGCTATGCATTGCCGACGACGCGTCGCCGTCGCCGCACATCAAAAGAGTTTTGAATGAATATGCCGCGAAAGATGAGCGGATAAAAGTCGTTTTTCGCGCGGAAAACGGTCATATTTCCGCCGCTTCAAATTCGGCTTTAGAGCTTACAGACGGCGAGTTCGTCGCGCTTTTAGACCACGACGACGAGCTGGCGGAAGACGCGCTCTTTTGGGCGGCGAAAGAGATAAACGATTTTCCCGACGCGAGGATGATTTACTCGGACGAAGATTTGATTGACGAGCGAGGCAGGCGGCACTCGCCGAAATTCAAGCCCGACTGGAGCCTTGATTTGTTTTATTCTTTGAATTTAATCACGCATTTGTCCGTTTATAAAACCGAAATTTTGCGGAAAATCGGAGGCTTTCTGGTGGGCGCGGAAGGCAGTCAGGATTACGATTTAGCAATGCGCGTCGTCGAGGAAATTTCAGAAAATCAAATCCGTCACATTCCGAAAATTCTTTATCACTGGCGCGCAATTCGCGGCTCGGTCGCCTTTTCGATGGACGAAAAGCCTTACGCTCACGAACGCGCGCGCGAGGCGCTTCGCTCGCATCTGGAAAGAATCGGAAAGAGAGCCAAAGTCAGTCAAGCTGTCTCCAACCTGCACCGCACACGCTACGAACTGCCCGAAAATCTGCCGAAAGTCAGCTTGATTTTAGCGGCTGACGAAGGTTTCGATGAACAGGCGATAAGAAATTTTGTCGAGCAAACGGATTACGAAAATTTTGAGATAGTCTTGGTTTCAAAGCCGGAAGCGCGGACTTCCGCTTCTATGGCAAAAATCTTAGTTTGCGATAAAACATCCGCCGCCGAAAGATTTAATTTTGCCGCCGCGCAAACCGAGGCTGAGATTTTGTGTTTTGCGGACGCGAATCTGAAACCGCTTTCAAAGGATTGGCTCGCGGAAATGGCAAGTTTTGCCGCTCAAAAGGAAATCGGCGCGGTCGGCGCGAAGCTTTTATATAAAAACGAAACCGTCCTGCACGGCGGTTTGATTATCGGCGCAAAGGGCGCGGTCGGCGTTGCGCATCACGGGCTTCTGCGGACGGGCGAAGGTAATTTTCTGCGGGCGCAGCTTGTCAATAATTTTTCGGCGGTTTCGGTTTCGTGTCTCGCCGTTCGGCGCGAAGTTTTTGAGTCGGTCGGCGGTTTTGACGCGAAAAATCTGCCGGATAAATTTTTCGACGCGGATTTTTGTTTGAAGTTACGAGAAAAAAATTATCGAATCGTTTTCACGCCTTACGCCGAGCTTATCCAAACGGACGAAAAAAAGCTGCTGAACGTGCAAAAAAATCCGACCGCCGGAGAAAAAGATTATTTTGCGCGAAAATGGCGGAAAGTCGTCGGGCGCGACCCGTTTTTCAATCCGAATTTATCTTACGAATCGGAAGATTTTTCGATTGAAATCGATTCGGACTAAAAAATTTTGCCCGCGCTAAAGCGAAAAAGATAAAACCTTTCGAGCTTAAGCGCGGGCGCGTTTATCGTTATCGAGCCTAAATTTTTTCCGGTTCTTTCAAAAGCTCGTAGCCTTCGCTTCGGGCAACGAATGTCGCCGCCGTAATATCGCCGACGACGTTTAGAGTCGTGCGGCACATATCCAGAATTCTATCAACGCCGAGGATAATCGCAATCAGCGCGGGATTGACGCCAATCATCGCCAGAATTCCGATGATAAACGGAATCGAGCCGCTCGGCACGCCCGCCGTTCCGATGCCGCCTAGAATGGCGAGATAAACGACCATCAACTGTGTTCCGAGCGACAAAGGCTCGGGCAAAGCGAGCTGCGCCAGAAACAGGACGGTAACGCCTTCATACAAAGCCGTGCCGTTTTGATTGGCGGTCGCGCCGACCGTCAGAACAAAGCTGTTGATTTCTTTCGGAACGCTGAGATTTTCTTCGGAAACTCTCAAGGCGGTCGGCAAAGTCGCGTTTGACGAGGAAGTCGAAAACGCCGTAACAATCACCGTTCGCACGCGTTTGAAAAATTCGAGCGGATTGATTTTCGACAAAAACCAGACCGACAGCGAATAAACGCCGAACATATGCAAGCCCAAGCCGAGCAGAACCGTTACGACAAACCACCCGAGCGCGCCGAGAAGCTCAAGCCCGAAACGCGCGACGTTTGTAAAAATCAGGCAAGCGACGGCATACGGCGCGAATTTCATGATGATGTCGATAATCTTCGAGGTTATCTGAAACAGCGAATCCATCACGCCGACAAAAGGCTTTGAAGCCGACGCCGGAAGCAGCGTAATCGCGATGCCGATAACAAGGGCGAAAAACATCAGGTGAAGCATATTCGGGTTCGCGCCCGAAATCGAATTGAAAGCATTGCTCGGCACGACGGTTTTGACGACCGACATCAATGCCGTATCCGCTTTGGCGACTTCATCCGCTTTTTTTTGGTCTTCAACCCTTTTTGCCGCATCGCCGCCGAATTGCTGCTCCATTCTCGCTTTCGTATCGTCCGCAATCCGTTTGCCCGGCTGAATCGTGTTTGCCAGAAACAAACCGATAACGACCGAAATTGCCGAGATAACCAGACAATAAGCGAAAGATTTTAAACCGATGCGACCGAGCTTGCGAATATCGCCGATGCCCGCGACGCCGACGATTAACGAAGAAAAAACGAGCGGCACGACAATCATCAGCAGGAGATTTAAGAAAAGCTGCCCGATTGGCTCGGTAAACTGCTTGATAACAAAATTTGTCGTGTCGGGGCTAACGTAGCGGTTAACAATTACTCCGCCGATGACGCCGATTAGCAAACCGATTAAAATCTTCGTGTGCAGCGCCATGCCTTTCGGCTTGTCTGCCGTTTCGTCGTCCAAATCGGTCGCAAGCTCGCGCTCGTATTCATCGGGAGCCGGATTCTTTTGTTTTTTGTCCTGATTAGTTTCAGCCATAGTTTTTCTTTAATTTTCAGTCTAAATTTGAAATCCAAAATCCAAAATCTAAAATCCAAAATCGAATTATCGTCCCCATTTCAGCTTGTTTCTGAGCACGTCGAAATAATTTCTGTTCGGCGGCTGGACGAGATTAAACGTCGTCGGGCTTTTGCGAATCGAAACCGTGTCGCCCGTCTTCATCGAATAGCCGATTTGCCCGTCGAGCGTCAGCGCCACGCCGTCGCTCTCGTTCTTCAAAGTCAGGTTTATCTCCGCGTCGTCGGGAATGACAATCGGGCGATTTGTCAGCGTAAAAGGACAAATCGGCGTCAGCACGACCGCCTCCATCGAAGGATAAACAATCGGTCCGCCTGCCGAAAGATTATACGCGGTCGAGCCGGTCGGCGTGGCGATAATCAAGCCGTCCGCGCGAAAGCTGTTGACGAAAAGATGATTAAGACTGACTTCGATTTCGATAATTCGCGCCAGCGCCGCTTTGTTGATGACGACATCATTCAGAACGCGACCTTTGCCGAGCAATTCCGCGCCGCGCCGGTGTTCGACTTCGAGCATCACGCGGCGGTCGAGCTCATAGTGTCCCGAAAGAATTTCTTCGAGCGCGGCGAACATTTCCTCGATGCGAAATTCGGTCAGATAGCCGAGACTTCCGTAATTGATTCCAAGCACCGGAACTTCACGATTTCCGGTCAGCCGCGCCGTCGAAAGCATCGTGCCGTCGCCGCCTAAAACGACGATTAAATCGGCTTCGGATTTAAACTTTTCGCTTTCAACCGTGTCAATCTCGCATTTTTCGG
Source organism: Pyrinomonadaceae bacterium (assembly GCA_049799955.1). GTDB lineage: Bacteria > Acidobacteriota > Blastocatellia > Pyrinomonadales > Pyrinomonadaceae > JBGTFE01. The sequence continues at coordinate 14,700 of JBARIW010000146.1, read as the reverse complement.
CGTTGACTCTTTCCGTTTCCTCATGCGGCTTGCCTATCAGCCCGATGCCGCGCTTTTCGAGCCATTCTGACAGCTCGCAAGCCGTCGCCCAAGCCTCTTTGTGATTCGGCTTGACGACGACGCCAACGCATTTTATTCCGTCATTTAACATTTAACATTTAACATCTATCAGAAGAATTCGTGTTTAATGATAAATGATAAATGTTAAATGTTAAATGTTCCGCTTGAAGCCAAACTCTTTTGAGCTGTTCAAACCATCCGGCTCGCGACTACTGACATTTTTAAAACCGAGTCTTTCGTAAAGCTTGTGCGCCTTTGTAAATCTGGTGTCAGACCACAAAATCATCTCTTTCGCGCCCTTCATCTGCGCGTATTTTATGACGAGCGTGGTTAATTTTTCGCCCAATCCCTGCCGTCGAAAATCTTTGCGGACGTAAAGCGACTTCAGCTCGCCCGTTTTTTCGCCGAGCATCATTACGGCGACGGTTGCGACGATTTCGTTTTTCTCGACCACAACCCAGAATTCGCCGTCTTTCGCGCGAAAATATTCATCCGGCGCGAGCAGATGCGTTTCTTCCTGTTCGACGACAAAAACGCAGTCGAATTCCGCCCAAACGTCGCCGATAAGCTTGATAATTTTTGGCACATCCTGCTTTATAACCGGGCGAATTTTCATATCGGATAAATTAGAACATAAAAAAGCGAGAGCCGAAACTCCCGCTGCTTTCTCCCGAAGTTGTATCGATTAAGGGACGAAATTATAAATAACGATTCCGGTAACTTTTACCGGAACGCCTTCGAGCATTGTCGGTGAAAACTTCGACGCCCGCGCCGCGTCTTCCGATGCTTTTCTGAGCAAAGGATGACCGCTGACGGCGCTTGCCGAGATTACATTTCCCTGTTCGTCAATCGTTACCTGCACATTGACCGCGCCGCTCGCTTTGACGGCTCTGGCGGCTTCCGGATACACAGGTTTTGCGAGATTTTTCGCCTTACTGTTGAGCACGCCGCCCGAAATGGTTTTCGGCGTTGGCAGCTTAGCCGAATTGGTAACGGCTGTATCGATTTTCGGCGTTTCGGCAGAAACGGACGCCGAATCTTTTTTCGCAAAAACCAATTCCGAATTCTGCGCGCCGCGCGGCGTTTCCATATTGCGCGTAACTTTCAGAGTTTTGCCGCCGTCCGCAAGTTCCCACGTTTCATTGACGGTTATCGTCATCGCGCCCATCTGCGTATTTATATTGCGGACGGAAGACAAATTCAGTTTACCGTCCGCGCCGAGAGAAGCTTTGAGCGTCGCCGTTCCCGCCATCATTCCGCCGCCGACTTCCGCTTTGGTTTTTTTGCCTTCGAGACTGTAAGTCAAAGCTGTCGGCGTAGTGCCGCCGCGATTCATTCCGCCTTCATTCGAGACGGCTCGTTTCGTGAAAGTTCCGACCGTTATATCCTTTTCGGTCTGCTGAACCTTCATCGTCATCGATTCGACGCGCATTCGCTCGTCCATCTTGCTTTGAACGGTATCGAGTTCCCAATCGCCCGAAAAATCCGTCTTGTTTTGAGCAGAAGCCGAAATTGCCAGCAGGCAAAACATTGCTGTTAAAAATAAAATCTTTTTCATATAAAATTACCCCGAATGATTTTTACTGTTTTGTAAAAACCAATTTGCCGGAAATATAAGCGCCTTTCTGTAAGACGGTCAGAGTTTTACCGTCTTCGGAAACCGTCCAGATTTCCCTGCTTGACCTTCCGTCCCTTTCTCCCTGAAATGCCCATAAAAGCTCAAGTTTGTTGTTCTTTACAAATCGTAAAAACTGCGTTTCGAGACCGCCGAAACGTCCGCCGACAAGCGAGGTCGTCGTCGCTCCGCTGGTCTTATAAATATTCTTGGACGAAAAACCGATGTCGGATTTTTGAGTATTTCTCTCGATTATCAAATCCTTGTCCGTTTCGGTAACGGTTATCGTCATCGATTTAATATTCAGCTCGTTCGTCCGGTTATTTGTTTCGGCGAGCTTCCATGTTCCCAGAAAATTGCCGGTTTTCTGCTGGGCAAAAATTGTTGAAGCTGTCAGAAAAATCGTAACAATCGCCATTAAAATTACATTCTTTTTCATATTCAATCTTCCTGCCGGTGAATTTTTTGGAACCGCTTACTGTTTTGTAAAAACTATTTTGTTAGTGCCGTACATGCCTTCCTGCTTGACGGTCAGAGTTTTACCGTCTTCGGAAAGAATCCACGTCGCTCTCGTTAGCGTTTCACCTAAATCTGCCGGTTTAATTTTCGTTAAAAATTGCAGTTTGTTAGCATTTAAAATTCTCAACCGGCGATATTGAACACCGACAGAATAACGCGCGTCAGGAAAAGAGATTTCCGTATCCTCATTGATATTATAAACTTCCGTAGAAGACGGCGAGAGAGATTTATATATGGAGCTTTTACCGCTTCTCTCAATTATCAGTTTACCGTTCTCTTCGCTGACGTTTATCGTCATCGATTCGACGCCGTATTTTTCCAGCCATTTATTTCCTGTTTCGGCGAGCTTCCACTTGCCCAGAAAATTATCCGTTTCCTGTTGTGCGAAAACTGTCGAAGCCGTCAAAATCAGTGAAAGCGCGAATAACAAAATAATTTTTCTTTTCATAATTCTCCTCCAAATTTAATGAAATTATAAACCTTTCCGGGTGTCTTTTACAACATTTTTTGGTTGAGAGCGGATAAGTTATCGAGTTTTATCCGCTCTCGATTCACGCGCCTAAGTTTCCGCCGCCGCTTCCTCTCGCATATGCAGCTTGCTGTGCGTGTAGCTGTAAAAGAAATAAACGACCATACCGACAATCAGCCAGATGGCAAAGCGTATCCAGTTGGTGATGCCGAGTTCGGTCATCAAATACGCGCACGACATCACGCCGAGAACCGGAATCAGCGAAAGACGTTTTGCCACCGAAAGATACGTCATCACAAAGGCTAAAAGAATGAAAACGTAATACGGAATTTTGTGCGAAAACGTGCCGAGCATCGTTTCGCCTGTTTCGGTCGGCGTAAAATCGGTTAAAAATCTCGTTATCGCGTCGCCGTTAAAGTAAAAGAGCGCAATCATAATGCCCGCGAACAAAATCGGGACAATCCAAGACGAATCGATATACGGCACAAAGCGCTTGCTGCCCGCAAATTCCTTGTCTTTAACCAGCACGCCCGCGCAGACGATGATGAACGCGAACAGCGTTCCGATAACCGATAAATCCGTAACTTCCGAAAGATTCATAAACAGCGCCGGAATCGCCACCATAAAGCCCGTCAGAATCGTCGAAAACCACGGCGTTCTGAATTTCGGGTGAATCGACGAAAAGATTTTCGGCAGAAGCCCGTCGCGGCTCATCGCCATCCAGAGACGCGGCTGACCGAGCTGGAAAACGAGCAAAACGGTCGCAATTGCGATAATCGCGCTGACGGCGATAACACCCGAAATCCACGGAATATTGACGCCTTCCGGTCCGAAAACGAACGCGAGCGGGTCGCCGACCGCAAGTTTCGTGTAGGAAACCATTCCGGTCAGAACCAGCGCGAGAATGACGTATAAAACCGTGCATATCAAAAGCGAATAAATCATTCCGCGCGGCAGAGTTTTATACGGGTCTTTACATTCTTCGGCGGTCGTCGAGAGCGCGTCGAAACCGATATACGCGAAAAATACGGCGGAAACGCCCGTCATCACGCCGCCGAAACCGTTCGGCATAAACGGCGTCCAGTTTGCCGTTTTGACAAAAAACGCGCCGACGACGATGACCAGAAGGATAACCGCAAGCTTCAGCGCGACCATTATGTTCGAAGCGGTTTTCGATTCGCGGATGCCGATGTAAACCAGACAGGTGATAAGAAAAACGATGCCGAGCGCGGGCAAGTCAGCAATTACCGGCAAGCCGCCGATATGCGGCGCGTTCGTCCATGCGTTAAAAGCTTCAATTTGACCGCAGTTGACTGTCGCGGTTGCGGCGGTGCAAGTCGCTTTTAAGCTCTCAACCGTCGCCGTTCCGCCTTTCATCGCTTCCGTTACGGCTTCAAAACCGAGATGCGCCGTACGATAATCCATCGTGTAATTGAGCGGAATATTAATGCCGTTGCTGGCAAGCAAGCTCGTAAAATAATCGCTCCACGAAATGGCGACGGCGATGTTGCCGATAGCGTATTCGACCAGCAAATCCCAGCCGATAATCCACGCCAGAAGCTCGCCGAAACTGGCGTAAGCGTAGGTGTAAGCCGAGCCTGCAATCGGGATTTTCGAGGCGAATTCCGCATAACAAAGCGCGGAAAATCCGCAGGCGACAGCCGCGAAAATGAAAAGAATAACGACCGCCGGACCGCCTCGATTCGAAGCCTGTCCGACCATTGCGAAAATGCCCGCGCCGATAATCGCCGCGATGCCGAGCATCGTTAAATCAAATGTTCCGAGCGAGCGGCGCAGAGAAACGGTTTCCGCATCGGAAAAACCGGCGGCGGCATCTGCCTGAATCTGCGCGATAGATTTTTTACGAAATAAAGATTTGCTCATAGTTTATTTATGTTTGCGATTTTATTTATGGTTTTTGGCTTTGGGCTTTTGGTTTTTGCTAAAACCGAAAACCAAAGACCTAAAACCGAAATTTGAAACTTGGGATTTGAAACCTTCTTTACAACTGCTTTGTTGCGAATTTTGAACGAAAATTGCGAAAGATGCAATGGAAATTATGCGAAATTAGCATTTTTATATCACAAAGCGCGAAAAATATATAAAATTGCGCTTTTCAGTCCGGTCTACTAAACTAAAACTCTCCTTCCGCCAAAAAATGAAACATCGCCCGATTCACGAAAATTTAGACACTTCGTTCGTTAATTTGCAAGCGTTAATACGCTATCTTCGCCGCCGCGGTTTCGCGGGCAAAATTCACGTCGGGATGAGCGGTTATGAAGCAAATATCTATCTGAATGAAGCCAATCAGCTAAAAGCCGTCGAACACGACCAAATTGCCGGGCGTATCGCCGAGGGCGAGGACGCGCTGCAAAGAATTTTGATTCGTTCGCGCGAGCCGGGCGGAATCGTTAATGTTTATCAGGAAATTGAGGAAACTGAAGCCGTCGCCGCGCCGCAAGCGCAGATTACGGTCGAAAATCTTCCCAAAGCGCCGACAATTCAGAACATAAAACCTATTTCCGTTCAGCTTCCGAAACCGCAAAGCCCGCCGCTCGAATTTACAAACAATGTCGAAGACAAAGCGCGGCAGACAAATCTTTCGCCCGGCGATTGGCAGATGCTCCTTAATCTCATAGGCGAGCTTCTCGGCACGATTGATAAAACTCTGGCGCAGGCAAATCTCGATTTCGCGGCGGCTTTTCAAAAAGCGCGCGGCGAAATCTCGACGGATTACCCGTTTCTCAGCCCGGCTTCAAATAATTTTCGATACGACAACGGCAAAATCACGATGAGCGAGCAGGTGAGCGCGAAGCTTTTTACGGCGAGCATTATGGAAATTCTACAAAAAATGCTGGAAAAGCTCGGCGCGAATCCAAAATTTTCCGCCCTCTGCAACGAGGTAAAGCAAAAAATCAACGCGCTTACACAGCACCGCAAACCGCTTTACGATAAATTTTCAATTACGAAACAATTAGAAAAAATTACTGGAGTTTAAGATTTAAGATTCAAGATTTAAGATTTAAGATTTAAGATTTTGTCTTTCAATTTTGAATTTTGAATCTTGAATCTTAAATCTTGAATCCGTAATCTATTCGTATGGATTGGAAAATTTTCGGAACCGCTTTTTTAACTCTCTTTTTAGCCGAGCTCGGCGATAAAACACAGCTTGCCGTCATCACGATGACGGGCAAAACCGAATCGAAAATCTCGGTTTTTCTCGGCGCTTCGCTCGCGCTCGTCGCCGTAACGCTCATCGGCGTTCTGTTCGGCGGCGTTCTTTCGCAATATATCCCGACCGAATGGCTTCAGCGCATCGTCGCCGCCGCGTTTATCATTATCGGCGTTCTGATGCTTTTCGGAAAATTATAAATATCGGCTTGCGCGTCGAATTTCGGTTTGTCGAATCGTCGTTTTTTGATATTATTTTTCCGCTATGAAAAAACGGTTAGTTGCGATTTTGGTAATCGTTTTTGCGGTTTCATTTTTTGCGCTTCGCCACACAAAGGTCGAAAGCAAACTTTTTAATTCCTCAAAAACACAAACTTTCTCCGAGCTTCACCCGCAAAACGTGCGAGCGGCGGCTGTCGGAGTTTCCGCGAAAGTCAGCAGTTTTGCGCCCGCCGAGCCGGCAACGAGCCGGACGAATAAAAAAACCGCCGAAGAAAAAGCGCGCGCCGTGCCGAATAATCTTCCTTTCAGAAAAATTGTTCCGGGCGCGGTTCACGATACGGACGCCTCTCTTGCACGTTCTTCCGCCGTGCCGATGCCGACGCCGATTGCCTCGTTTGACGGTCTGTCGAGCACCGACAACGCCGTCGCTTACGGTTTCCGCGTCATTCCGCCCGACCCGAACGGCGATGTCGGTTTAGATTATTATGTTCAGTCGGTCAATTCGCTCGTCCGCGTTTACAACAAAAACGGCATTCCGGCAACTCCGCCGTTTAAGCTGAGCAGCGTTTTCGCGCCGCTCGGAACGCCCTGTTCGACGCGCGACGACGGCGACCCGATTGTTCTCTACGACTCGCTCGCCGACCGCTGGATTTTGAGCCAGTACTGCAACAATTTTCCGCCGTTTCGACAGCTTATCGCCGTTTCAAAAACGGGCGACCCGACCGGCGCGTATTACATTTACGAATTCGTGATGCCGAACGTCAAACTAAACGATTATTCGAAATTCGGCGTTTGGACGGACGCATATTATATGTCAACCGACGAATTCTTAGGCAGCGATTACGCCGGAAGCGGCGCATTTGCGTTCGATAAACAAAAGCTGCTCACGGGCGATGCGGGCGCGAGCTATATTTATTTTAATCTCGGCTCGCCGACGACGATTCGCTTCGGCGGACTTCTGCCGACCGATTTTGACGGCTTAAACGCGCCGCCGATTGGCGCGCCGAATATTTTTGTCGGCTACACGGCGACCGAATACGGCGAGCCGCAAGATGCGATTCGCCTGTTCGATTTTCACGCCGATTTTGCAAATCCTTCGAATTCGACTTTTACCGAAAGAGCGGAAAGCCCCGTAACAGTCGCGCCTTTCGACCCGACTTCAAACGACGGTCGCGCTGATATTGCCGAGCCTGCGCCCGGAGAAGCGCTCGACTCGCAAAGCGACCGATTGATGTATCGCGCCGCTTACCGCAATTTCGGCACGCACGATTCACTCGTCTTAAATCAAACCGTTCGCGTCTCGCCCGCCGGCGGAACGTATCGCGGCGGCGTCCGCGTTTACGAGCTTCGACGCAATTTAATTCCAGCCACTCCGAGCACGCCTTTTACCGTCAACGAAGCGGCAACCTTCGGCGACAATACGGAAACGCGCTGGATGGGAAGCGCGGCGCAGGATTATCAGGGAAATATCGCCTTCGGCTACAGCACCGGAAGCGAAGAGAAAAAACCTTCGATTTTTTACAGTGGACGACTGGCGAGCGAACCTGCCGGAACGTTTCGCACCGAAGCGCTTTTAGCCGAAGGAACAGGCGTGCAAAAGGCTTTCGGCTTTCGCTGGGGCGATTACAGCGCGATGACGGTTGACCCTTCGGACGGCTGTACATTCTGGTACACGAACGAATATTACACGCAGGAAAGCGAGGACGAAAGCGATTTCGGCTGGCTGACGCGCATCGGGAAATTCAAATTCGCCGAATGCGCGAGCGCGCCGAAAGCAACTATCAACGGTATTGTTACGAACTCTTCAAATGGTCAGCCGGTTCAAAGCGCGATTGTTACGGCAAACACGGTTTACCGGCGAAACACAAACGCGGGCGGAAATTACAGCAATTTAATTCTCGTCCCGAATACATATAGTTTAACCGCTTCCGCCAAAGGTTTTCGCTCGCAGACCGTTACGGTTACGGTTACGGACGGGCAGGTTTTGACGCAGAATTTCGCGCTCGCGCCGACCGCCGTTTTGGAAAATTCGGGAACGCAGATTACGGCGGAAAGCTGCGCGGTAAATAATGCAATCGAGCCGGGCGAAACCGTTACGCTTAATATTTCGCTTCAAAATACAGGCTCGTTAAATACGACGAATTTAACTGCGACTTTGCTTGCGACCGGCGGCGTTACAAATCCGGGCGCGGCGCAGAATTACGGCGCTCTAACCGCGAACGGCGCGAGCGTTGCGCGTCCTTTTACATTCACCGCTTCGTCCGGCTTAAACTGCGGCGATGTCATCGTTTTGACTTTGCAGCTTCAGGACGGCGCGGAAAATCTCGGCACAGTTTCGATAAACTTTAACACGGGCGTAAAACGCGTCGCACTTGCCGAAAATTTCGACACTGTTGCCGCGCCGGCTTTGCCGAACGGCTGGACGACGAGCGCGACGGGCGCGCAAGCTGCTTGGAAAACTGCGACAAATCGCTTTCAAACCGCGCCGAATTCCGTCTTTTCGCCCGACCCGAATCAAGTCGGATTAAACGAATTAGTCTCGCCCGTTTTCGCCGTTTCTTCACCGAACGCGGAAGTTCAGTTCAGAAACTGGTACGAGCTTGAAACCACATTTCTGCGCAACAAGCTTTACGACGGCGCGGTTCTGGAAATAAAAATCGGCGCGGGCGATTGGCAGGACATCGAAACGGCTGGCGGCGCGTTCCTGTCGGGCGGCTACGACGGCGTTCTGGACGGCTGCTGCCAAAATCCGCTCGCGGGCAGACGCGCGTGGTCGGGCAGAAGCGGAATCAATCAAACTTCGGAATTTATTACTTCAAAAGCAAAACTTCCGGCATCAGCCAACGGGCAGAACGTGCAGCTTCGCTGGCGCGTCGGAACGGACATCGGAACTTTTCGCGAAGGTCAATACATCGACGATTTAACCGTAACGGACGGCTACGTCTGCTCCTGCACCGTCAATCCGTCGCGCGCGCCGTTTGATTTTGACGGCGACGGCAAGACCGATTTGAGTATTTTTCGTCCGAACGACAACGCGGGCGAAGCCGATTTTCTGATTCAGTACAGCTCGAACAATTCGCTTGCGGGCGCGGCTTGGGGAAGCGTTGGCGACGCGGCGGCGAGCGCCGATTACGACGGCGACGGCAAAACCGATTACGCCGTTTTCCGACCTTCGACGCGCACATGGTTTGTTCTGCAAAGCTCGAACGGCGCGGTCATTACGTTGAATTTCGGACTTACGGGCGACAAGCTCGCGCCGGCGGATTTTGACGGCGACGGGCGTGCCGACATCGCCGTTTATCGCCAGTCAAACGGAACCTGGTATGTAACGCAAAGCACAAACGGTCAGGTTCGCACGCAGCAGTTTGGTGTCGCGGAAGATTTGCCCGTTCCAGCCGATTACGACGGCGACGACAAAGCCGACCTTGCCGTTTACAGACCTTCGCAGGGCGTCTGGTATGTTTTCAGAAGCACCGACGGCGGCGCGACGATTTATAATTTCGGATTAAACGGCGATAAGCCGGTCGCGGGTGATTTTGACAATGACGGGAAAGCTGATTTCGTCGTCTTCCGCCCGTCCGACCGAATCTGGTATCTGCTCAGAAGCACGCAGGGATTTATGGCAGTTCAATTCGGTTTGAGCGACGACAAGCCTTTGCAGGGCGATTTTGACGGCGACGGCAAAAACGACATCGCCGTTTATCGTCCCTCAACCGGCGTCTGGTATTACATAAAAAGCTCGGACGCAAGCGTCGGCATCAGGCTATACGGCACAAACGGCGACACGGCTGTGCCTTCCATTTTCATAAATCCATAAGAAAATAGCCACGAACAAACACGAACAGACACGAAATAGTTTTTTGCTTCTTTTTCGTGTTCTTTCGTGTTTGTTCGTGGCTAATTCTTCTTTAATTCGCGCTGCTCAAGGATTTCAAATCGTCTTTCGGGCGAATCAGAGTTCGCAGCTTTCCGCTTTCGGCGGTGATTTCGCTCCAGTTGTTCGTGTCCAAATCAATCACGGCTAGGGCAGCCGTCGGCATTGCATGAATTTCGCCGGTCAGAGTTTTTATCAAGCCTTCAAGTCCCGGATTATGTCCGACGAGCATTGCAGATTCGACCGTCTCGTCCAGTTCCGCAATAACCTGCAAAAGGCGAAACGGGCTTGCCTCGTAAATTCGCTCGTCATATTTGATTTTGCCTTTCAACTGCGCCGTTTCTTTTATCAAAATTGCCGTCTGCATTGCTCTTTTTGCGGGCGAGCTTAAAATCATCGCCGGCTGAAACTGATTTTTATAAATCGTCTCGCCCATCTGCGGCGCGATTCGCAAACCCTGCTCGTTTAACTGGCGGTCGAAATCGGACGAATCGGGATTTTCCCAGCTCGATTTGGCATGACGCATCACAAAAAGTGTTTTCATAATTTTCTATTTAAAACGCAGCCTTTTACGACTTAAAAAACTTTAAGCGCGGGATAAATTTTCTTTGTTAATGTTTGTTTCCGAAGAAAAGTGAAACCTCAGTCATTGGTAATATAACAACACTTGCTGCATCTTGGCTAACATAAACCGGGGTTTTAGAAAACTTTTTTGCAATATTTTTTTTTAATTAATACGTGGATAATTTGACTTGTTTGCCGAATACGATTAAGTTTTTACAAATATTCAAAAAAGGAGAATTCTATGTGGAAAGATTTCAAAGCGTTTATCGCGCGCGGAAATATTCTTGATTTGGCGATTGCCGTTATTCTGGGCGCGGCTTTCAGTACGGTCGTTAAAACTTTTACCGATGGAATCATAATGCCCGTCGTCGGTCTTCTGACCGGCGGCATCGACTTCAAACAAAAGGTCTGGAATCTCGGCAAATTGCCCGTAACGACGCCTGCGGAAATCGAAGCGGCGATGAAGGCAAAAGAGCCGCTGATTATGTACGGTCAGCTTATCAACGACATCATTACATTTCTAATTGTCGCAGTTGTAATGTTTTTTCTGGCGCGATACGCGGTCAGGCTTTTCAGACGGCTCGAAGCCGAAAAAGCTGCTACGCCGCCGACCGGCGAGGAAGTTTTGCTGACGGAAATCCGCGATATTTTGAAAAGTAAGTAAAAGAGAAATTCCCGCAAAGGCGCAAAGCTCGCAAAGATAATTTAAAAAGCTTTTGCTGACATTTATCTTCCTTTGCCGCTTTGCGCCTTTGCGGGAATTTTCCTAAAACTCCCAAATTCTCTGACTCGCCACACAAAAATCGAGCTTCACGTCAAATTCCCAGGCGTCTTCAATTTCTTCGACCGGCGCGAAATAACTCAAACCGATTTTCAGACATTCGGCGCGACAGTTTTTCAGCAGCCGGTCGTAAAAACCTTTGCCGTAGCCAACGCGAAAACCGCGCGTGTCAAAGCTCAAAAGCGGAACTAAAACCAAATCTATTTCAGCAGCTTCAACCTTTTCATCGTGTGAAGGTTCGTGAATATTCCATTGATTTTGGACTAAAGCCGTTTCGGGCGTAAATTTCAGATTTTCTATTTCGCCTGTCTCAAAATTAACACGCGGAACGAGAGTTTCGATGTGCGGAAATTCGCGCCGGATTCTTTCAAAAACCAATTTCGTGTCAATTTCATTAAATTTTTCAATCGGCACGAAACAATGCAGAAATTTAATTCGGCTCAAATCGAATTTATCAAAAAACAAATTCGAAATCGCTTCGCTCATCTTGCGTCTTTCCTGCGGCGAGAGCGATTTTTGGCGGGCGAGATAAATTTTGCGGAGTTCGGCTTTCAGCATTTTCAAGTAAATTTACTTTTGAGTTTTACCGCATAACGGCGGCTGACGGCAAGCGGCTTTTGATAATTTTTTATCTGCACCTGAAACGTCCGGTTAAACCACGCGTCGATTTGCTCGATTTCTTCGAGATTAACGATTGTCCGGCGATGAATCCGCAGAAAATTCTTTTCCGGCAGACGCTCTTCCCATTCACGAAGAGGTTTTTCAATCAAAAATTTACTTTTATCAATCGTAAAAATCTCCGAATAATCGCCCGCCGCGTTGATGTGCGAAATGTCGCAAACCTTCAGAAAAATTGAACGAATCCCAAGTTCGAGAAAAATTCTATCGTCAAACGCGAGCGGTCGAAGCTCAGGTTTCGAATCATTTTCCTCGTTCAAACGCTCAATCGCTTTTGCTAATCGCTCGGGATTTACGGGTTTTAAAAGATAATCGAGCGCATTGACTTCAAAAGCGCGAATCGCATAAGCGTCAAACGCCGTAACGAAAATCACTTTAAAATTCTGCCCGCTTTTTTCAAGTAAATCAAAGCCGTTTTCGTTTGAAAGCTGAATGTCGAGAAAAACGATGTTCGGCTTTTCTCTTTCAATCAAATCAATCGCCCCGGACAGGTTTTCGGCTTCGCCGGCGACGGCGATTTCGTCAAATTCCGCAAGCAGCCGGCGCATTTCCTTTCGCGCCAAACGCTCGTCGTCAACGATGATTGTTTTATATTTCATTAAAATTAATTTACAGGGATGTCAGGATGAACACGGATAAATACAAAATCATTTCTTATCCTTAGTTATCCTGTTATCCCTGTAAATTTTCCTGCTTTGCAATTTCAATCCGCGCTTTCACAAAACCGTTTTCCTGATTAAGCTCAAATCTGCCGCCGTCGCCGAATAATTTTTCGAGCCGTTCGCGCACGTTTTTCAGACCGATGCCGCTTCCGTTCTTGCGAGCGCCGTTTTGAAGTTTACCCGAATTTGCCACTTCCAGAAACAACTTGTTGCCGAGAATTTCAGCCGAAATTTTGATTTCGAGCAGTTTCGGACTCGTTTGCAAACCGTGTTTGACGGCGTTTTCGACGAGCGGATTGAGCAGAAAACATGGAACTTCAAAGTCTTCCGCCGCGCTTTCGACGGCAAATTCGACCGCGAGCTTTTCTTCAAAACGAATTTTCTCAATCGCCAGATAATTTTTCACGGCTTCAATCTCGTCGCGCAGAGGAATTTTCTTTGCGCTTTCGTGCAGCAGCGAATAACGCAAAAATTCGGAAAGCTGCGTAATCATCTGCTTCGCGCGCGTCGCGTCTTCGTCAACCGACGCGCGAATCGAGTTCAGCGCGTTAAAAAGAAAATGCGGGTTGAGCTGATAACGAAGCATTTCAAGCTGCGCTTTCTGCGCGAGCGCCGAAGATTGCAGCGCGTTTTCTCTTTCGGTCTGCCATTTCTGCCATATTTTCCAGCCGAAATAAAGCGCGCTCCAGCCGAGAAGCGTAACCGAATAATCGAGCGCGTTGCTCGGAAAACCGGCAATCGCGTTTGCCGATTGAAAATTGGAATCGACGAGCCACGCGTAAAAGCTCATCAAAGTCGTCCACAAACAGCCCGTCAAAACCGAACCGAGCAGCGTAATTAAACCGATTAAATTAAGCGAAGAATTGCTGAATTTTCTGTAGATTAAACGCAAAAATCCGGTCAGAACCAGACCCGTAAGAGCGCGAATAAATTTAAGCCGGAAAAGCCCTGCAACGCTTCTGCCGGGCGCGAGAACCGGCAAAAACGTAATCGAAATCATCAGCCAGTAAGCCAGCCAGCCGAGAATCTGCCACGTCCAGAATGAGTTGAAAATTTTTCTTGAGCCGTTCACTTAAACTTTCTTCCGCATAAATTTTACTTTAACATGAGGCTTCCGCGTTAATATTATTTTTGCGTTTTCGGCTCGGCGTAAAAGCTCTTGTTGACGATTTTCCACTCGCCGTCGATTTTCAGCAAGGTCATATAATCGACAAATTTGACGGTCGGGTAATCTAGTATAATCTTGCCGACGGCGGCATTGCCGGAAACTTCGATTGATTCAATCCAGCGTTTGCGGTTCGATTCGTCAGCCGCAGGTTTTCCGTCCTTCATTCCGGCGATGTATTCTTCGAAAGTGCGCGTCGTGTATTTTCCTTCGCGGACGAAAATCAATTTGCCTTCCGTGTAAAAGGCTTTTTTCATAAATTCCGCGTTTCCAGTCGCGTGTCCTTTCAGATAATTTTCCAGCGGAACGCGCGCGGCGGCAAGCTCCAAATCTTCATTTTGTGTTTTCAGCATAATTTCCCAAGCCTCCGGCGAAACAGTCTGATTAAAAGTGCGGCTGAGTTTGATTTCCGACATCTCACGCGCCGATTTTCCGCCGATTAAAGTCCCTTTGTTTTCTTTGCGATATTCTTCAAAAATCGCTTCGCGCCGGTCGAAACCTTCCTGATTAACATATTCGGTTACGAGCAAAGCGTCCCATTTCGCGTCTTTCGCCGCCGGAACGGACAAATAGCGGAAAGACGCGACAATTCCCTTATCTTTCATAAACTGCCGCGCTTTTGCCCAGTTCTGCTCGATAAATTTCAGATAATTTTCCTGCTGACCGTCGCCCGTTTTAACGAAATCGACCGCCCAGACGGAAGCTTTCGCGTTTTGCGCCGGAACGCAGACGACCGCCAGCAAAATTATTTTCAGCAGAAATAATTTGGATGTGATTTTTATAAAACTCTTATTGATTGCCATAGATTTTTTCCCCCTGAAATTCGGTCTTTCGCAAAGATACGAGAGTTTTGCCGATTTGGTTAGAAAAAATCTGCGAGCGGTCGTGAGGCGGGATAAACGGTCTGAAAGGTTGTAACT
>JBARIW010000145.1:0-1546 GCA_049799955.1 Pyrinomonadaceae bacterium | reverse complement strand
CTACAGAATTATCGCACAGGGAGACTTTCCAACCAAGCCAAGAGCTGGGCTCGCCACTCAGAGGTCCCGATCTAACCGTCGGGGTCGATGGATAGACCCTTATCCGCGGACGAGTTGTCGGTCGAGGAGGAGCCGTTGGGATCGATGCTACTTCCCTTGACCACCACCGCCTTGGTGCAGCCGTTGGGATCGATGCTCGCTCCATGGCCACACGTCGGACTCGTGCTGCGGCTCCCGGCCAAGCCCAGCCAGACCAGGGCGCGTGGCAAGAGCCCATCCACCCAGGCGTGGGCACCCTCCCAGACAGGCCAACCGGCGGCGCCGGCTGGAGCCACCGGCACCAGGGCGAGCACTCCGGTAAGCACGACGGCGGCTGCGATGCGATTCTTGTTTCTCGGGAACATGCCTTTCTCCTTCGACGTCGTGGCTCACGCGGAGGCCTTCATGGCTCCGGAGTCCACGACATGACCAATGGCACTCCCTAGTTTGCCTCCAGTTGTGGAAAGACGGACCGTTGACTCCTGGACAAGTCTTGAGGCTCGCGCGGACCTCCTTTGAGGTCACACAGAACCATTCGGATGCTCGGGCGACAATTCAACCCCTTTCGGGTTGACAGGCCCCGCTTTTGCCGATCATCATGCTGCGAAATGGATGGACGATCTACAGTTCCGCCTGCCGAGAACCCTGAGGGCGACGGTCGCCTTACGCTCGGTGCTCGCTTGACACAACAGCGCCGGGCGAAAGGATGGACGCAAAAGGAGCTCGCACGGCGGGCACAGGTCGATCCCGGACGGCTCTCGAAGCTGGAGCGCGGCGTCCACCAGACCAGCCTGGACGAGCTGACCCGGCTCTCGATCGCCTTGAACACCGGTATCGACGAGTTGGTCTTCGGCGCCTCCAGCCTGGAAGCGTCCTGGCAGCGCCTCCTCCGCGAGCTCGAGGAAGCCGGAGGCGCCCCGGCCCTCGCCTGCGCGACCCGCATCCTGCGGGCCCTCATCCATGTTTTCCAACACCCGGATTCCGCTGAGAAAGGAAGGCCATGACCGCAGAAGCCACCGCCGAGGCACAGCTCGGCGAGATCGCGAACGCGCTGGAGGCGATCCGCTTCCGGCTCCTGGGAGTGCAGGCCAGCCTGCCGGCCTCACCCCTGGAGCGCGATCCCCTGCGCGATGAGGACGAGATGGACACCGCGAGCCAGCTCCGCGCCCTCGTCGGCTGTGTCCTGGAAGATCGCATCGAGCCCGCGTTGCGGGAGCTACGCAGGGCGGGAGCTTGAAAGCCGTAGCAGGCCGTGCGCCGGAAAAACCAACAAGGACGTTAAGGACTGCAAGGACGACAAGGACAAGCTGGATTCGTCACCCGTCCCGTTTCTGATGTCCTTGCCGTCCTTGTAGTCCTTTACGTCCTTGGCTGTTAATTCTTTCCGCTCACCCGAACCGGCCCGTGATGTAGTCCTCGGTCTGCTTCCGGGACGGCTTGATGAAGATCTTTTCGGTGGGGGCGTATTCGATCAGCTCGCCCAAGTAGAGGAAGGCGGTGTAGTCGG
>JBARIW010000144.1:0-10843 GCA_049799955.1 Pyrinomonadaceae bacterium | reverse complement strand
CCTATCACCTATCACCTATCACCTTCCTTAAAATAATATTGCCGAAAGTTTCGCTTTGCATTAATTTCACGCTTTCGGTTCGGACGATTTCGAGAACGGCGATAAAGGCGATGACCAGCTCGTGTTTCGACTGCATTTCTTCAAAAAAATGCAGCAGATTCAACTCTTTCGCCGCGAAAATACGTTTTCTCAGATTTTTAATCATCTCTGAAAGGCTGATTTCCTCGCGCTCGATTTCCATCATAACTTCTTCTTTGTGGCGCGACATGATTTTCTGAAAAACGTTCAGAAGGTCGAAAACCGAAGCGTTTACTTCCGCATTGTTTTCGTCCGATTCAATCTGCCCGCGCGTAAAAACGGCTTGCTCGACGGTCGTTTTTTCGTAAAGCATCTGCGCCGCCGATTTGAATTTTTCGTATTCGAGCAGGCGGTCAACCAATTCTTTGCGCGGGTCTTCGATTTCCTCTTCCTCTTCGGACGGCTCGCGCGGCAGAAGCATTTTCGATTTTATCTCAATCAAAGTCGCCGCCATCACCAGAAAATCCGCCGCCAGCGCGATGTCGAAAGTCTTCATCAAACGAATATATTTGAGATATTCGTCCGTAATGCGCGCAATCGGAATGTCGAAAATATTCGCCTGTTCCTGTTTGATAAGATACAGAAGAAGGTCGAGCGGTCCGGCAAATTCGCCGAGCTTGAGGCTGAATTCATCGCGCGATTCGGCGACAATCTGCGGCTTTTCCGTGTAAAAATCGAAAGTGAGTTGTTCGGTCATGATAATTGATAATTGATAATTGATAATTGATAATTTGTTTCTGCTTTCAATTATCAATTATCAATTATCAATTAAATATATTTCGTCTCGCGCAGGTAAATTATGTAATCAATCTTCGGCGGCGTAAAACCTTCTTCGCGCAATTTCAGCATAATATTTCCGCGATGCGTCGCCGAATGCAGCAGGACGTGCGAAAAAAGCTCGCGGAAAGTGTTTTCATGCGGAATGCCTTCGCTCGTTCGGTATCGCGCGATAATTCCGAGACCTTCTTCTTCGAATTTTCGCAAAAGCTTCTCGTAATCGTCAGCCGTTTCCCGCGCTAAATCGCCGCATTCTTCAATCGTCAAATCCTGCCAGAAATCGAATCCGGTCGAATCTTTGCCGTAAAGCCGCTCAAAATATTCTTTTTCCGTGATAAGCGAATGGGCTAAAATCTGCCGCGCTCTTTCGCTTTTGTTTTCTTTCAACGCCGTAATAATCCGGCGATTTGCCCAATCATTGTAAGCGAAAAGATGGCGCAGATGTTCGATTGTGTACATTTATTTCGCGGAATTTATCAGCTCAATCGCTTTTTCAATCGGGCGAGCCAGAACCGCTTTTTCGCCGATTTCGACAATCGGTCGCTGGAGAAGTCCCGGGTTTTCGACAATCAATTTTATAATTTCATCCGGCGGCGTTTCCGGCGATAAATTTAATTCTTTGAAAAGCGGCTCTTTTTTTCGCAGAATCTCGAACGGCGTAAGATTCGCTTTTTTCAAAAGCTCGCGAAGCTCTTCTTCCGTCAATGCGTCGATAAAATAATTTATCTTCTCGTATTCGATGCCGCTTTCACGAAACAAATTAGCCAGATTGCGGCAGGTCGTGCAGGTCGGTTTTTCGTAAACGGTAATTTTTTGCGTCATAAATTCTCCGCATCCTTACTTAGTACATCTTCCGCATTTTTATCTAAGAAACTCTGACGATGCCCGTTTTTTCATAAACGGTTTTCAAAGTTTCCCGCGCAATGGCGCGCGCTTTTTCAGCGCCGCTGCTCAGGATTTTTTCGAGTTCAGCATCGTCAAATTCTTTTACGCGTTCCTGAAACGGGCGCAGGAATTCGACGACGGTTTCGGCTAATTCGGCCTTGAAATGCCCGTAGCCTTTGCCTTCGAAATGCGCTTCCGCTTCGGCGTTTGATTTGCCGGACAGAAGCGCGTAAATCGTTAAAAGATTTGTAATTGCCGGGCGCGACTCGTCAAATTTTATGTCCGTTCCCGAATCGGTAACGGCGCGTTTGATTTTTTTCGTAACCGTGTCGGCGTCGTCGAGCAGAAATATCGAGCCGTTCGCGTTTTCGTCGGATTTCGACATTTTTTTCGCCGGCTCGGCAATCGAGAGAATCTTCGCGCCGGCGGGTGGAATAAATGCATCGGGAATGACGAAAGTTTCGCCGAAATCGCGGTTGAATCTTTCCGCCAAATCGCGCGTCAGTTCGAGATGCTGTTTCTGGTCTTGCCCGATTGGAACCAAATCGGTGTGATAAAGCAAAATATCAGCCGCCATCAAAACCGGATAGTTGAAAAGTCCGACGCTGGAGCGCTCCCTGTTTTTGCCCTTGTCTTTGAATTGCGTCATTCGCTCAAGCTCGCCCATTCTGGCGACGCAATCTAAAATCCACGTCAGCTCGGCGTGTTCCGATACGTCCGATTGAAGGAAAACGGTCGAAACCTGCGGGTCGATGCCCGAAGCGAGATAAATCCGCGCCAAATCCAGAGTTTTTTGTTTCAAAATCTGCGGATTTTGCGGCAGAGTCAGCGCGTGAAGATTGACGATGCAAAACAGGCTTTCGTATTCGTTTTGCAGATTTACCCAGTTTTTGAGCGCGCCCAAATAGTTGCCGATATGAAGATTTCCGGTCGGCTGCGCGCCGCTGAAGATGCGTTTTTTCATTTTAAGAACCGTAGAATAAAATGCTTATAATCAGGCTTTGAAGCGGCGCGACTATAAATCTGATAATGCCCATCTGCATTAAAACAATCAAGATAAGGAAACCGTAAGTTTCGAGCAAATCGAAAACCGGCTCGAAGCTTTTCGGCAGAAACGACTGCAATGCGCGGCTTCCGTCAAGCGGCGGAAACGGCAGTAAATTGAACACAGCCAAACCGACATTCAGCATAATCGTGCTGATAAGCAGCGTGAAAATCGGTGCGGTAATGCCTTTTTCAATGTTCTCAGTCGTAAATAAATTATACGCGATTAAAACTCTTAGAATTATCGTCGTAACCGTCGCAATTATTAAATTTGTCGCGATTCCGGCGAGCGAAACGCAGACGTTTGCCAAATCTTTTTTGCGCCATTTGAGCGGATTAACGGGCGTCGGCTTGCCCCACGCGATAAGCGGAAAATTTGCCGCGCCGCCGTAGCTGACCAGAAAACCGATTATCGGGAGAATCAGAGTTCCAATCGGGTCGATATGCGGAATCGGGTTGAGTGTTACGCGTCCCAAACGGTAAGCCGTGTCGTCGCCGAATTTAAGCGATGTCCATGCGTGTGCGGCTTCGTGCGCCGAAACGGCAAAAATCCACACGACCATATAAATAATTAATTTTGAAGCAAAATCCGCAATATCAAAACTGCCCATAATCTTTAACCTTTGCTCGTCGTCGAACTCGAAATTTGCAAGTCGGCTCGCATATTTGCTAGTGTCAAAACAAACGAATCTGTTGTTTTTACAAATAAATTGTGCCATTCTTTTAGCACAAAACAAAGTTCAAGATTCAAGATTCAAAATTCAAGATTGAGATGACGAAAACAAATCTTAAGTTTTGAATCTTGAATCTTAAATCTTGAATCTCGAATATGAAAAATCACATTATCTGCATTGCCAGCGAGCACAAAGGCAATGAATTTCTGGAAGAATGTCAGAACGCGGGCTGGCACGTAACCTTGGTAACGCGCAAGAAACTGCTCGACGAGCCGTGGCTTTGGACGAGTCTGAATCAGGTCAAAACCGTCGAAGACGACGCGAGCGCCGAAGATTATATCCGCGCAATCACGAATATTGCCGGAACGCAGCCGGTTCAGCGCATTGTCGGGCTTGACGAATTTGACGTTCTGACTGCCGCGAAGGCGCGCGAGCATCTGCAAATCGAAGGCTTGACCGGCTCGTTTGGCTTACGTTTTCGCGATAAGCTGCGGATGCGAAATCTTGCCTCTAAAATCGATATTCCGTGTCCCGAATTTACCGGCGTTTTTAATCCCGACGAGATAAATGATTATCTGAAACGCGTTCCCGCGCCGTGGATTGTCAAGCCGCGCACCGAAGTCGCCGCCTTCGGAATCAGGAAATGTGAAACGGAAGAACAGGTCTGGCAGGCTCTGGTTGACCTCGATAATCGAAGCACTTGGCGCGACCATCCGTCGCAGTTTTTGATTGAACGCTTTATCGAAGGCGATGTCTTTCACGTCGATTCGATTGTCGAAAACGGCAAAGTCGTCGCCGCCGGAGTTTCTCAATACGGCACGCCGCCGTTTACCGTAACGCATCAGGGCGGCGTTTTTACGACCTCAATCGTGCCTTATAAATCGAAGGAGCGAAAGGAGTTGGAGAAATTAAACAAACAGCTTCTCAAAGGCTTCGAATACAAACGCGGCGTTTCGCACGCCGAATTTTTGCAAAGCAAAGCGGACGGGAAATTTTACCTGCTCGAAGTCGCCTGCCGCGTCGGCGGCGCTTATATCGCCAACGTTCTCGAACAGGCGTGCGGCTTTAATCTCTGGCGCGAATGGGCAAAACTCGAAATCGCGACGGAAGAAAAACCGTATCAAGCGCCGAAGCTGAGACAGGATTTTGCCGGAGTCGCGCTCGCTTTATCGAAAGAAGATGTGCCCGACACGTCGCATTACACCGACGAAGAAATCGTCTATCGCGTGAAAAAACCGAAACACGTCGGCTTGATTTTTTTCTCGGAAAAACAGGAGCGCGTCAGCGAGCTTTTAGACGTTTACGCCGAGCGAATCACAAACGATTTTCTCGCCGTCGCGCCCGCCAAAGAGCGTTATGACGATTGAGATTCAGGACAAATTTTGACAATATCGAAATATGAATGACTTAATTACAATCTCGCCCGATATTCAAAGCGGAACGCCCGTTTTTGCAGGAACGAGAGTTCCCGTTAAAAATCTTTTCGAATATTTGAAAGGCGGCGACACGATTGAGGAGTTTTTGGAAGATTTTCCGTCGGTCAAAAAAGAGCAGGTTTTGAAATTATTAAATCTCGCCGAGCATACGTTCACTTTCACCGACGCCGAAGTTTATGAAGAAACTCTTGCTTGACGAAAATCTGCCGAAACAGCTCAAGAAATATTTTTCCGCCGGCTTCGAAGTTACATCCGTTCCCGACTTGGGCTGGCAGTCAAAGAAAAACGGCGAGCTGCTCGCGGCAATGAGCGAATCGGGAATCGAATATCTTTTAACTTCCGACAAAAGCCTGCGTTTCCAGCAAAATCTTGAAAAATTCAAGGTCAGAGTCGTGATTTTGCTCGCTTATGATAATCGTCTGAAAAGTTTAATTCCGAAAATCGGCGAAATCGAGACTGGAATTAATAACGCGGGCGAATTTCAAAAAATTATCGGGATTGATATTCGCAGAATTTAAAGAGGTTTTTTCGCCTTGATGCTCAAATTCCCGCCTTTTCTTTTCCCGCTCAATCCTTTATCCTTACATCTTTTATGGTTTCCGAAGCAGTTTTACAAAAAAATTCGCCCGCCGTTTTAGAACACGACCTCAAGCGTCATTTTCCCGAATTGCTCACATTTGAATCGACCGCAGAGATGGAAAAATCTGCCGTTTATAGGGAAATAAAACCCGAAGTCGAGCGGATTTTAAACGCCGTCGCGCAGGAAGATTTTGCGCCCGCAACGTCGGAGAAAACTGATAAGGTCAGCGCTTTAGCCTGGAATATCGAGCGCGGGAACGTTTTTGAAGGAATCGTTTTCGCTTTGAAAAATCATCGTAATTTGAGAAATAAAGACGTACTTCTGCTGACCGAACTCGATTACGGAATGGCGCGAAGCGGGAATCGTTTTGTCGCGCGGGAACTGGCGAAAGAATTGAAATTAAACTACGCTTTTGCGCCCGTTTATATTGCTTTGCAAAAGGGAAGCGGCGTCGAATCCGAGGTTGAAGGCGAGAACGAAAACTCGCTTCACGGGCTGGCGATGTTTTCAAAATATCCGATAAAAAACGTCCGCGCTGTGCCGCTTCCAAACGGCAAAGATAAAATGCTCGGCAAGGAAAAACGGCTCGGATACCTGCGCGCTTTGATTGCCGACATCGAGCATCCGCTTGGAACTTTCCGCGCCGTAACGACGCATCTGGACGCGCATTCTTCAAGAGAACATCGCCGTCTGCAAATGAAAATCATTCTCGACGCGCTCGATAAACTGCCGGAACTGCCGACAATTCTCGGAGGCGATTGGAACACGACAACCTATAACGCTCAAAGCGCGAACCACGCGATTGCCGGTTATTTTTGGCGCGTTTTAATTGGCGTGAAAAATGTCGTCAAAAATCATCTTCCGCATCCTGACCGGCACTTTGAAAAGAATTTATTCAGCGAACTCGAACGGCGCGGCTTCGAATATAAAAATCTGAACGAAACGGGTATCGGGACGCTTCATTACGATGTCGGCAGCATCGAGAAAAACACGAATTTGCGCGATTGGGTTCCCGGGTGGTGTTTCCCGTTTATCTTCTGGGCGGCGCGGCGCGTCGGCGGAACGGTTTCGGGACGGCTCGATTGGTTTGCCGGAAAGCAAATCGAAGTTAAAGGCAAACCGCAGACAATCGGGAATTTGAAGGATGCGGAAAACGTGCCGCTTTCCGACCACGACGCGATAGCTTTGGACTTTGTTCCTTTGAAGCGATAGAATTAAGCCGCGAATGAAATTTGATTTTTGACCTTGGAATTTTGACCTTTGAAAGAGAAAAAAGCAAAGGTCAAAATTCCAAGGTCAAAGTTCATTCTTTTAATAAATTGGAGAATAAAATGCCAGAAGTAGCTTTTTGCCAGACCATCAGTTTTAACGAAAACGATTTTGAATATGAAGCCGTCGCGCAGGAAAACGGAAACGCGACGATTATTACATTTCCGATTGACCAGACGCGCTACAGTCCCGGCGATGTCGTCGTCGTTTTGGACGATTCGAGTATAAAATTTCACGGAATAATTGGTAAAATCGAAGACGGACTAGCCTTTGCATCCGACCCGCAAGGCTCGCTCCTTCCGGCAACTGTTCAGTAAAACTTGACACTTTCACGAAAAAGTTCTTATTATCAAATTTCGCCAGTGGGGATGTAGCTCAGTTTGGCAGAGCGCTGCGTTCGCAATGCAGAGGTCAGGAGTTCGACCCTCCTCATCTCCACCAAATATTATAAAGCCTTTCGTAAAAGAGAGGCTTTTTCTTTTTCATTTCAGGACGCTTTGCTTCAAAGTCATCGAAATATGACTGTTAAGGCGTAAGCTTGGTAATAATAAAGAATTTTATTGCAACTTTTACTTAGAAGAAAAGCATCTATTACCGCTTTAACAAGAAGCCTTTAAGCTTATCGAAGGTGTAATGCATCACCTCGAAATAATTAATAAAATTCGATTTATCTAATTCTTTACCGGTTAATCAAAAGACTCTTTAAATCCTTTTTGATTAACCTTCCGCTTTATAATTTTTAGTACAAATTTTTATGAAAAAGCTATTTTATTGTAATTTACAACTCATTAAATTTCTGTGGCTGGCGATATTCATCGCGGCTGCCGGCAGTGTCGCGCCGGGAGCAACCTATACGGTTACAAAAACTGCGGATACGAACGACAACGTGTGCGATGCGGATTGTTCTCTGCGGGAAGCGCTTTTGGTGGCGAATAATTCGCCTAACAACGACGAAATCGTGTTCTCGTCATTATTTAATACGGCGCAAACCATAACTTTGGGCACGGAATTGGTCGTTATAAATAACGGCACATTGACAATTACCGGAACGGACGCAAATTTACTGACTCTCTCCGGAAATAACGCTACAAGAGTCTTCGCGGTTGTCGGCGATGCGACCGTTTCAATTAATAACCTGACTATAAGAGATGCCAGCACATCGACTTCGGGCGGAGCTATCTATAACAGCGGAATACTTACCATCAATAATTCGGTTATCAGAAACAACAGAGCCGACTACGGCGGCGGCGGTATTTATAACGATAGGAAAACGCTGAATATTAACGGCTCGACCTTTACCGAAAATAACAACTGCGTTAACAACAACGAGGGAACGTTAACGATTAACAATTCGTCGTTCACCAACAGCATGAGCGCTATTTATAACTATCACGGCGCGCTTACGCTGAACGGCTCGAATGTCAGTAATAACTCATCAACGTCCGGGGCAGGCGTCTACAATGTCGGAGGCGTTGCAAACATAAACAATACGACGATAAGCAATAATAGGGTTACGGGTTATAACAGCGGCGGAGCGGGAGTTTTCAATTTTTCGGACGGCTCACCAAATTATCCGACATCAGCAACTATTTCCAATTCGATAATCACGGGAAATACTGCGGAAGACGGCGGCGGCGGCGGCGTTATAAGCATTTCCGCCGCGCTGTCGATTACAAACTCATCAATCGAAAACAATAAAGCATTAACCGACGAGGGCGGCGGACTTTATGTTTTTAGCGGAACATTTAACCTCACTAATTCCAATGTAAGCAACAATACTGCCGGCACCGAAGGCGGCGGAATCTACAACGGCAATGCCGTATCGAGCATTCAGAATTCAACTATAAGTAATAATACGGCAGTTTCGGGCGGCGGCATTTACAGCGATTCCGCTAACGGACCGCTGAACATAACTTACTGCACTATCAGCGGCAATATCGCGACAAATCAAGGCGGCGGAATTATTAAAGGCGGCGGCAATGCGATTGTTGTCGGCAATTCTATTATTGCCGATAATATTGCCAATACGACGACAGCAATGCCTCCCGCGCCTGATTTTGCCGGCACATTAACTTCGCAAGGCTTTAATTTGGTGGAAAACACCGCAGGGACGACCATCACAGGCACGACGACGGGAAATATTCTCGGACAAGACCCGCAGCTGATACCGCTTCGCAATTACGGCGGCACGACAAAGTCCGTCGCAATGCTCCCGACAAGTCCGGCGATTGACGCGGCTGACCCGAACAATTTTCCTGCAACTGACCAGCGCGGCATAGCCCGCCCGCAGGACGGCGACATCAACGGCTCGGCTTTGCCCGACATCGGCGCGTATGAAAGACAGGTATCTACATTTACGGTAACGAAAACAGCCGATACGAACGATGCGGTTTGTGATTCCGACTGCTCTTTGAGAGAAGCGATTGCCGCGGGAATTGCCGCGCCGTCTTATGACAACAGAATTATTTTCGATGAATTTGTTTTCGGAGCGGCGCAAACAATCACTCTGACGCTCGGCGAGCTGAAGCTCGGCAATGGCGGAACTCTGGCAATAAACGGGACAGGCGCAAATTTGCTGACCGTTTCGGGCGGCAATCAAAGTCGTGTCTTTGTCGTAAACAGCGCTTCCGGCGTAAGCCTCAACGGATTAACCGTTACCGGCGGCAATGGCGTCGGGACGATAAACAGCGGATTCGGCGGCGGCATAAACAACGATTTCGGGTATTTGTCGGTAAACAATTTGATTATTACCGGCAACACGGCAAACAACGGCGGCGGCATCAGCAGTTTGAAGGGCGCATTGTATCTGACCGGAACTTCCGTCGCCAATAATACGGGAACGCTCAACGGCGGCGGCATCTATAACCAGACTGTCAGCTCGCTTACAGTAAAAAATTCCGTGATTAACAACAATCCGTCCGGCGGCGGTATAGACAATCGCGGAACGCTTAATATTTTTAACTCTACGGTCAGAAATAACTCGACCGGCAGCGGCGGCGGAGGCATTAAAAATTTCAGCGGCGCAACGGCGAATATCAACGGCTCGACCATCAGCGGTAACGCGACAACCGCTAATTCCGCTAACGGCGGCGGAATTTACAACTTTGGCACGATGACGCTTACCTCCTCGACCGTTCATGGCAATTCGGCAAACTTTATCGGCGCGGGCGGCGGCATTTTTAATTCCAGCCTGCTTACTATAACTAACGCAACTATCGCCGGTAATTCGTCAGGAACGGGCGGCGGTATTAATAACGCCGGCTCCGGCACAATCAACGTTCGAAATACGATTATCGGCGATAACATCGCCACAAGCTCTGCGCCGGACTTTTCCGGCACAATGACCTCGCAGGGATTTAATCTGATTGAAAATGCTTCCGGCGCGACAATCAACGGCACGCTGTTCGGCAATATCAACGGCGTTGACGCGGGGCTTTTGCCGCTTCGCAATAATGGCGGTTTTACGCAAACCCAAGCCCTCAGACTGACCAGTCGGGCGATTGATAAAGGAAGCGCCGTAAACGGATTAACCGCCGACCAGCGCGGACTTCTCAGTCCCGTTAATTTTCCTTCAATCCCAAATGCGCCCGGCGGCAACGGCTCCGACATCGGAGCATACGAAAGACAACTTGCCGATGTAATGCCAGCTACTCAATTCGACTTTGACGGCGATGAAAAGGCAGACATTTCGATATTCAGACCAGACACCGGCGAATGGTGGTATTATCGCAGTTCCGACGGCGGAAACTACGCCGCGCAGTTTGGAAATTCTGCCGATAAGCTCGTTCCCGGAGATTACACGGGCGACGGCAAAACCGACATTGCCGTCTTTCGACCATCGACAGGCGAGTGGTTCATCTTGAGAAGCGAAGACGGAAGCTATTATTCGTATCCTTTCGGAACATCGGGAGATATTCCTGCCGTCGGAGATTTCGACGGCGACGGAAAAGCTGACTCTGCCGTGTTTCGTCCATCGGATACGAACTGGTATATTCGTCGTTCATCCGACAGTGGCTTTACGATTCAGCAGTTTGGAGCAAACGGAGATGTTCCGGCAGTCGGAGATTACGACGGAGACGGAAAGGCTGATATAGCAATTT
>JBARIW010000143.1:0-26480 GCA_049799955.1 Pyrinomonadaceae bacterium | reverse complement strand
ATCATCGTCGCCGGCAGAGACGGAATTATTCTTACAGACTAATAATCAATCATTCTATCAAGGGTGCAGAGAGCAGCACTCCCGCGAAAATCAGCCTTGTCGTTCATCGACAGGGCTTTTTTATTTTATTCATCTCTCAAATAATTTTCTTTGTTCCGATACCGAACTGTGTGATAGTATCAGGCATAATCCCTACCGAGAATAATCCGACACCGGAGAAAAAAAATGAAACTGCCGTTTATACCCGAGAAAAATCTGAAAGCTATTTTTCGCTCATTTCGCGCTCCCGATTTTTTGCGTACCGCCGCACGATTCGGCAGGCGTTGCGCATTCATTCTCTCCGTCCTGATTTTGTTCAATATGCTTGCGGCTAACGCTTCCGCCGCTAACTTTACCGTTATAAATCTGAACGACAGCGGCGCGGGAAGTCTCCGGCAGGCTATTATCGACGCTAACAATCTGGCGGGCGATGACACAATCAGTTTTCAAAACGACCTGAGCGGAACAATTACGCTGACAAGCGCGGAACTGCCAGTCAGCAGCAATATTATAATTAACGGATTAACCGCAAATCTTCTGACGGTTGAACGAAGCAGCGTCGCCGGAACGCCCGAGTTTCGCATTTTCAATATTGCGGCGGTCGCTAATGTAACCATATCTAATCTAAAAATTACGGGCGGTCGCTTATCAGTCAGCAGCAGCAGCTTCGTGAGCGGCGGCGGAATCTCCAATGCGGGCACACTTAATCTGACAGACGCCATAATCACAGGCAATTCCATCAACCAGGTAAACGGAAGCATCGGCGCAACAGATTCGGGAGGCGGCATTTATAACACCGGCACGCTTTCTTTAACGAATAGTGTCGTCAGCAGCAACATCATAACCGGAGCCGGCAGCGGCGGCGGCGGAATAACCAATACCAACACCGGAAACTTAACGCTTTCAAACACACAGATTACAGGAAATCAGGCAAATGCCAATACATCAGGACTACAGAACAGCGGCTGCGGTTGCGGCGGCGGCATCGACAACGCCGGAACCGCCGTTTTTACAAACGTCGACATCTCCGGCAATTACGCCAGAGGGCGTTGGGCATGGGGCGGCGGCGTTAATAATACCGGCAGCCTGACAATTTCAAAAACGACGATTAACAACAATACTTCCAGCGGCTCTACAAATCGTGAGGCTCACGGCGGAGGAATCCGAAGCAGCGGAACGCTTAATCTGATAAATTCTACGATAAGCCTTAATATCGCCGCTCTTGGAACGGAAAGCCGCGGCGGAGGTCTTTACGTCAGCAGCGGAAGCGCTTCTTTGAAAAGCGCGACTATCGCCGCCAATACCGTCAGCGGGACAATCTCGGTACGACAGGGCGGCGGCATCTATTCAGCCGTTAATTCTCTAAGTCTTTACAATACGATTGTTGCCGAAAATAGCGCTGTTCCGAGTAACGGTCCGCCTACAACAGGATTTGACATCAGCGGCGCAATAACTTCTCAGGGTAATAATCTAATCAGCAATACAACCGGAAATTCAGGCTGGATTAGTTCCGATATAGTTAATCAACCGGCTCTTTTAGCTCCTCTCGGAGATTACGGCGGACAGACGCCGACAATCGCTCTTCTGCCGGATAGTCCGGCGATTAATGCCGGAAACAATGCGAATGCAGAGGCGACAGACCAGCGCGGCGCGCCCCGGATTATCGGCGGAACAATCGACATCGGCGCTTTTGAAAATAATGTTCAAATTTCGCCTGTCGCGCTTCCCGACGGCGCTTTCGGTGTGCCCTACAATCAAACGCTTTCGGCAACACGTCTGAACAGCTTGCCTGAAGAATCAATTTTTATTTCAAATCAGGATTCATTTAATCAATTACCGCCTTTTAGTTTCAGTGTGGTGAGCGGTTCGCTGCCGAATGGTCTGACGCTTTCTCAAAGCGGCAGTATCACCGGAACGCCGGCGACGGGCGGAACATTTTCCTTTACTGTAAAAGCGTCGGATTCGGACGCGATGGCTGGCGTTCGCGCATATAATATCAATATTCCCTGTTCCTATTCGCTCAGCTCGAACGGTCAGCCGATTTCGGCGGCGGGCGGAACCGGCTCTTTTACAGTCAATGCCGCTCCCGGATGCGCGTGGACGGCTGAAAGCAACGATTCATGGATTAGCATTACAGGCGGCGCAAGCGGTAACGGCAGCGGAACTGTTCAATTTTCAGTTCAGCCGAATAATGGCGCGGAACGCGTCGGGACGATTACAGCCGCCGGACAGACGTTCACAATTACTCAAGCGTCAGGCTGCGCTTATTCTTTGTCATCTTCCGGTACGAATATTCCCGCAAGCGGAGGAAGCGGCAGCTTTAATGTAACGGCGGCAACAGGCTGTACGTGGACGGCAGCGACCGGTGCTCCGTGGATAAACATTACCTCGGGCAGCGGAAACGGAAACGGCACAGTCTCCTTTACCGTTCAGGCAAACACAGCGGCGGCTCGAACCGGTACGATAACGGTCGGCGGGCAAACATTTACGGTTAATCAAGCTCCTTCCTGCTCTTATTCGCTCTCGTCGGCGGGCACAAGCTTTCCCGCGCCGGGCGGAAGCGGCAGTTTTAATGTTACGGCTTTCAACGGCTGTCAGTGGACAGCGATGACAATTACGCCGTGGCTAATAATAAATTCTGGTTCAGGAAACGGAAACGGGAGCGTTACCTACACCGTCCAGCCAAATGCTCAACCGGCGCGAAAAGGTACAATTACCGTCGATAATCAAACTTTTACAATCAATCAGGCGTCAGGCTGTTCGTTTACACTTTCCGCACCGAGCGCGAATGTTCCCGATTCGAGCAGTACGGGCGGCTTTACGGTCAACTCCGGCGCGGGTTGTATGTGGACGGCTTCGAGCAATGATTCATGGATAAATATCACGTCAGGCAACAGCGGCAGCGGCAGCGGTGATGTAACATTTTCGGTTCAGATGAATACGGGTCAGGCAAGAACCGGCACAATTACAGCCGGCGGACAAACCTTTACTATTAATCAAGCCGGACATATCAGCCGAATTTTTGATTTTGACGGCGATGGTAAAACGGACATCTCAATCTATCGACCGAGCGCCGGCGAATGGTGGTATCTGCGAAGTATCGACGGCGGAAATTATGCCGCTCAGTTCGGCAGTTCCACAGATAAACTCGCGCCCGGAGATTACACCGGCGACGGCAAAACGGACATTGCTATTTTCAGACCTGCGACGGGCGAATGGTTTATTCTTCGAAGCGAAGACGGAACTTATTATTCATTCCCGTTCGGAACTCTCGGCGATATTCCCGCGCCCGGAGATTTCGACGCCGACGGAAAAACCGACCAAGCCGTGTTTCGACCGTCAGACACGACATGGTATATCAGGCGTTCATCGGACAGCGGTTTTACGATTCAGCAATTCGGCGCGTCAAACGACGTTCCGGCGGTTGCCGATTACGACGGCGACGGAAAATCAGACATCGCAATTTATCGACCATCGCTCGGGCAATGGTGGCTTAACCGGTCTTCGGCGGGCGTTATCGTTTTCACCTTCGGAAACAACACGGACAAGCTCGTTCAGGGCGATTATACGGGCGACGGAAAAGCCGACGTGGCGATTTGGCGACCATCTTCGGGCGAATGGTTTATTCTGCGAAGTGAAAATCAGAGTTATTATTCATTCCCGTTCGGCGCAAACGGCGATGTTCCCGCGCCCGGCGATTACGACGGCGACGGCAAGTTTGATGCGACGGTTTTCCGTCCTTCGCAATCGACCTGGTATATTCAACGCTCGACGGCTGGAACTTTGATTCAATCGTTCGGAACATCGGGCGATATTCCCGTCCCGAATGCTTTTATACCTTAAAGAACAAGCGAAAAAAACAAAAAAGGCTGAAAAAGATTTTCTTATTCTTCAGCCTTTTTTGTTTCGGCTTTTGAGCTTTTTAATAAAAGAATTATCGCAAAGCCGCCCGGCGAGCGGTTTTCGGCAAAGACTTTGCCCTGGCAGGCTTCGACGCAGGTTTTGACGATTGCAAGTCCGAGACCTATTCCGCCTGTCTGGCGCGAGCGGTCGGATTCGATTCTGTAAAACGGGTCGAAAAGCTTTTCTATGTCCGCATCGGGAACGCCTGCGCCGCTGTCTGCAACAATTATTTTTACCTGATTATTGCCGTTTTCCGCCGAAACCCGAATCATTCCGGCGCGTCCGGCGTAGCGAACGGCGTTGCGAACGACATTGCCGAGCGCGCGGGCAAGCAGTTCGGGCTGGGCTAAAGCTTCGAGATTTTCGGAAACTTCCATTTTTATATCGACATTTTCCGTCGCCGTTTCGCGCTCGACAATCATTTCGACGAGCGGTTTGAGGCGAACGCTTTCGAGATTAACCTGCGTTGTTTTTATTCCGGCTTTCGAATATGTCAAAAGCTCGCCGACAAGCTTCGACATCAATTCGACTTCTTCTTTTACGTCCGCGACATAAGCGCGATTGTTTTCGTCAACGCGGTCTTCGAGAATACTCAAAGCAAACTGCATTCGCGCGAGCGGCGAGTTCAGCTCGTGCGAAATATCGCCGAGGAAACGCTTCTGCCCCGTTACGAAACCCGAAAGACGCTTTGCCAGATGATTGATTGCGCCGCCCAGTTTGCCGAGCTCGTCGGTTCGTTTTTCGCTGACGCGCGCGCCAAACTCTTCTTCGGCGATTTTTTCCGTCGCTGCGGTCATTTGCCCGATAGTTCCGGTGATATTTCGGATGAAAGGAAACCAGAACACGGTCGAAAAACCGATAATTACAATCGCTATGTTGAAAGCGGAAATTTTAACGAAGAAAAAGCGCGGCAGATTTTAAGCACCAAGTGGCAGGCGCAGACGGAGATGGAAATTATCCGCCTGCGAAGCGACGCGGCGATTTTGAATCTCCTCACCACAGAGCAAAAGACGCAGCTTGCCGGGTTGAAAGAAAAACGTCCTCAAGTCCCTCCGGGCGACGGTTTTCGACCCGATGAGCGATAAGCGTCTTTAATAACGGGTGGAGCGTTTTTTTGTTTCCTTCGCTTCATCCGTTTTATTAATTTGAAATTTTGAAGTTCGGATTGTAGTTCTCAATTAACATAAACTGTTGATTGAGATATACTTATAATCCCCCGAATTGTTGGAAAACGCACTTTGCAAAGCGGTAATTTTTTGCGCGGAAACCAATTCAGAAAATCCCCGAAGGAGAAAAATATGGAAAAAAACTATTTGATGAATCGTCGAGATTTATTGACTAAAAGTCTGAAAGCCGGAGTCGGGCTTGGCTTGGGCGCGCTCGCGCTCGGCTCGATTGGCGATTTAAGCCCGCTCAGCGTAAGAGCGGCAAATAATCTGACCGAAAAGGCGCTAAATTTCGCCGTTGCCGAACCGTGTGTTTTGACCTGCACGGCGACTTTAGGACCTTGTTATTTCAACACCGGACTCGTGCGCCGCGATATAACCGAAGCTTCCGCCGGAAAAGTCGGAATGCCGACGCGCCTTGCTTTCCGCATTGTCAACGCCGATACGTGCGAGCCGATTTCCGGCGCGTCAATCGA
Source organism: Pyrinomonadaceae bacterium (assembly GCA_049799955.1). Classification (GTDB taxonomy): domain Bacteria; phylum Acidobacteriota; class Blastocatellia; order Pyrinomonadales; family Pyrinomonadaceae; genus JBGTFE01. The sequence continues at coordinate 20,896 of JBARIW010000143.1, read as the reverse complement.
CATCTGGCACACGGACAACAACGGAATTTATTCCGCGCCGATTAGCCAGTTTTGCAACGGCACAGACCCGACGGTGCAGACGCAGCGTTTCGGACGCGGAATTCAGACAAGCGACGCAAACGGTTGGGCGTATTTCGACACGTTTTTTCCGGGCTGGTATTCGGGACGTGTTACGCACATTCACGCCACCATTAGAATCGGCACGACCGCAATCGCCACGACGCAGTTTTTCTTTGCCGACAAGGTCAGCGAATTCGTTTATCGAAATCATCCGAACTACACGCATCGCCCGAACCGCGACCAGACGAATACTTCGGACAACGTTATCGGCGGCAATATTTCGCGCGCTTTGCCTTATCTTTTCAGCACGCGCTTTGTCAATAACAAATTTATGCAGGCAGTCAAGACAATCGGCATTCGCACGACGCCGACGACGTGCGCGGCTTAATTAAAGGAGAAAACTAAAATGAAAAACAAATATTTTATTCGATTGGCGTTTTCTTTAACCGCAATATTTTTACTTACTGCCGCGTCATTTGCTCAAATAAAACTGCGCGACGCTCTGGATTACGACGGCGACGATAAAGCCGACATCAGCGTTTTTCGTATGAGCAACAGCACTTGGTATTTGAATAAAAGCGGCGGCGCGACGACATTTCAGCAGTTCGGCGTTTCCGACTACGACACGCTCGCGCCGGGCGATTACGACGGCGACTCAATCGGCGACCTCGCCGTCTGGCGCTACACCGACCGCGTCTGGTACGTCTTTAACAGCACGACCAGCACGATGTCCGCAAGACAATTCGGTCTTATCGGCGACGAACCCGTCCAGCGCGATTATGACGGCGACGGAAAAACCGACATCGCCATCGCCCGCCGCACAATCGGCGCGAACGGCGCGTTGACTTGGTGGGTTTTCCAAAGCTCGACCAATTCGGCTGTCGCATATCAATTCGGGCTGAACACGGACGTTGTCGCGCCCGGCGATTATGACGGCGACGGAAAATTCGATTACGCGATTTATCGTCCCGGCGCAAATTCATCGACGCAGTCGTACTATTACATCAACCGGAGCGCCGACGGCGGATTTACGATTGCTCCGTGGGGCGTCGGCGGCGATTGGGTCGTCCCGGGCGATTATGACGGCGACAATAAAACCGATATGGCGGTTGCACGGCGCAGCGCCGCGACAAGCGGAAATATTGCGTGGTATGTCTGGAGAAGCATTGATAGCTCGCTTTACGCCACTTCGTTCGGCATCACCGAGTACGACACGCCCGTGCAGAACGATTACGACGGCGACGGCAAAACCGATGTTTCCGTCTGGCGCGAAACCGAAGGTAATTTTTATATCTTAAAAACGACCGGCGGCGGAGCTTTAACCGTAGCCAACTGGGGATTTTCGACCGACCAGCCGATTGCGGCTTACGACGTACACTAAACAGTGAAAAACGAATAGTGAACAGTGAATAGTTGAAGATTTGTTTCTTCAACTATTCACTGTTCACTATTAACTATTCACTTTCCTGCATTGTCCCAAGCGGCAACGACCGCTTCAAATTCTTTGTCCGAAGTGTTTTCCAGCTTTAGTTTCCACGTTCCGGCGCTCACGGCGTTGTTCACAAAAATCGAGCGAAACCAAACGTTTGCTTCGGGCGTTTTTGCCAGATTTTTGCCGACAATTACGCCTTTGTCGTTAAAAAGCGTCGCTGAAACCGAAGCGTCAGCCATAAACGTCAGACCGAAATTTAAGGCTTGCTCGACGGGAATTTCAATTTCCAAAGACTGCTTCGGGGCGAGCTTGACGGTTTTGGCAAAATTCGATTTATAAAAATCATTATCGACAGCATTTTCGATAACTGGTTGACTGCGATAAGCCGCGTTGACGAACATCGCGCCGAACGCATTTCGGTTTTCGCCCGTTTGATTCGGCATCTGCGGAACGTCCGGGTTGTGATTTCCTTTCGGTCCGATTGCCAGGTGCGGTTTGACGAAATCCGAAAAATCCTTTGTGCCGGTCAAATCCGTGTGGATGCTTTTCGATTGCGCGTTATCGTTTACGCTCCAGACCGCAGACGGAACGGGCACGAATCCGTCGTTCCAAACGATTGATTTGCACATCGTCGGCAAAGGATTTCCGGCGAGCGCCGAATATTTCACGCCTTTGCGAACGGCGTTGAGCCGGTTGAAACCCGCTGTAAAATCCTGCGTCGCCTGATATAAAGATTTGAGTCCCGACACGAGATACATCACATCGGCGCAAGGACTTCCCTGATTCGGCGTGCCGAGCATAACCAGATGCTCAATTTGCGGGCGACCGTCCGGCGAGTCCGACGGCATTAATTGGCTGATGTAATTTCTGGCAATCAGCCCGCCGGTCGAATGCGCGACGACATCAATGTGCCACGCGTTGCGGTCTTCCTGCGCGTATCGAATGTAGGTTTTTAGCTGCGCCGCGTTTTCGCTGACCGTGTTGCTTACCGTCGAGGACATAAACGCGCCGCCCGTATTGAGCAAACCTTTTTCCGGCTTTTCGCCGACGGGAAACGCCTTCCAGTCGTAGCTGTGCGAAGTCGTCAGAATGTTCTGCCACGTTTCGAACTGTTTCCAACTACTCCACAAACCGTGAACGAGCACAACGGGCTTCGGCGCGACTTTCAGATTTTTGGTCATCTCGTCCGCCTTCTTGTAATTTTCCCAGACTTCCGCTTTGATGCGCTGGACAAGGCGCGGGCGTCCGTCGTCAAACCACGCGTAGCCGCTCGAATCCCAAAGCATCTCGACTTCGCGCTCCTCGCCCGGCTCTAAACGAATTGAAAAGGTTTCGTCTTTGAGCGGCATATCCGGCTTCGCGCCGTCCCACTTGTCGCCCTTGTAGGTTTCCTTCAGATAAACTTCGGCAAATTTCGCTTCGCCCGAAGCGTTTAAGACTTTCGCTTTGATGCGGACGAGATTGCCGTCAATCGTTCCGGTCTGCTCGGTGATTTCCTGCCAGTCGTTCCAGTTCGGAAACTTCATCGCTTCAAATTTTAAATCGGTGATGCGAAGCGGCGCGCCGCATTTTTGCAGATTCCACGTAATCGTTTCCGTAACGTTCTGCCACGTTTTCGAATAGCTTCCCGAAATTCGATTCGGGTCTGATTCATTGATGCGGTGCGTGCCGTCGCTCGTTAAAGAATTTCCGTCAATCGAAGTTTCGGTCGGCGGCAGATTAAAAGTTTTTCCTTCTTTCGTCGTGCATTGCCCGCTGAAAGTCGTGCTTTGCGAGCCGGTTACTTTGCCGCGAATCTGCGGCAAACCGACGCTGACCGTGTATGTTCCGTCCGAATTAACGCCGACGTTGACGTTCGCTTCCTGATTTTGAGCGTTTCCGCTGGTTTCGGTTTTCGACGTGGAAGTTCCGGTCATCTCCTGCCACGATTTGCCCCGGTCGCACGAATTTTTTTCCTTTGCGACGACTGTTTCGCTCGAAGTCATCGAATGCGTAATCGTCGCTTTTCCGCTGCTCGAACCGTTTTTTTCGGACGATTCGACGACCGCAACACGCGCATTGTAATCGTATTTCATTTCAAAATTGGTCGTGTCCTGCCCGCGACCGGAAACACGCTCGACGGTTTTGTTGTTCGTCATCGACTGCTGCCGCGTGTAGGTAATCGTGCCCGTCCATGCGCCCGAACATTTCGCCTGACTGACGGCTTGCGTCGTCTTTTTCTGCGCGAAAACCGACATCGTGCCGTTCAAAATTGTGAAAATTAAAAGCAAACAATAAACTTTTGTCAGAAAATTCGTGGATTTATACATATTTACGCTCCTCGGTGTAGAAATTGTCCTACACTTCTAACGCGTGAAAAAAGAAGATTTGGTATCAAACAAAATCGACAACTTTTCCGCCGCAAAATTCATCTATTAATTGCTAAAAACCTGTAAATTATCTATACTTTCAGTTTGATAAACTCGTAAAATTAATTAGTTATATTTTCCCGGAACAGCTTGCGATTGGTTTCTCCGCCAGTTTCAAATTCCGCAACATAAATGCCCGATAATCGTTGGCAGCAAATTGAAGAAATCTTTCAATCGGCACTTGACCTCGCGCCTGCCGAGAGGCTTCGCTTTGTCGCCGAAAGCTCCGGCGGCGACGAGGAGCTGAAAGAGGAAGTCGAAAAGCTCCTGACAAATTACGAATCCGCCGAAAGCTTTATCGAATCGCCCGTCTGGACAAACAATCCTTTTAATTCGTCGGCGCGGCGCGATATAAAAGATTCGCTCGACAAAAAAATAAATGAAAACGGCGACAACTCGTTTATCGGGCGCAGAATCGGCGTTTTTCAGATAAAAGAAGAAATCGGGCGCGGCGGAATGGGCGCGGTTTTCCTTGCCGAGCGCGCCGACGGCGAATTTTCGCAAAAGGTCGCCATCAAGCTTATCAAGCGCGGAATGGACACGGATTTTATCGTCCGGCGCTTTCGCCACGAACGGCAGATTTTAGCCACGCTCGACCATCCGAACGTCGCGCGCCTGCTCGACGGCGGCACGACCGACGAAGGCACGCCTTATTTCGTGATGGAATATATTGAGGGCGAGCCGCTTCATTCCTACTGCGACCAGAACCGTTTGAGCATCCGCGAACGTCTGAAAATTTTTTCGCAGGTCTGTTCGGCGGTTCAATACGCGCACGAACGCCAGATTATTCACCGCGACATCAAACCCGGAAATATTCTCGTAACGGCTTCGGGCATTCCAAAGCTTCTCGATTTCGGCATCGCCAAAATTCTCGACCCGGATTTGATTCACGAATCGATTAACCCGACTTCGACAATGATGCGCCTGATGACGCTCGAATACGCTTCGCCCGAACAGATTCGCGGCGGCGAGATTACGCCTTGCTCTGACGTTTACGGTCTCGGCGTCCTGCTTTACGAGCTTTTGAGCGGGCATCGACCTTACAGTTTTGCGGGACGCGCGCCGCACGAAGTCTCAAGAATTATCTGCGAAGACCCTCCCGTTCCGCCGAGTAACGCCGTGATAAAAACGGACAATCTTCTGCCGTCATACATTTTAACCGACATCACGGCGGAAAAAGCCGCGCGTCTGAGAGGCAATGAAGATTTGGAATCCCTGCGGCGCGAGCTTTCGGGCAATCTGGACAACATAATTCTCAAGGCGCTCAACAAACGCGAGGAAGACCGTTACGGCTCGGTCGGCGATTTTTTAAACGACATCGAGCTTCACCGGGAAGGAAAGCCCGTTACCGCAAATCATTACGCGGTCATTCACAAAAGCCAGCACGCATCGGTAGAAAACGCGCTTCACGGTCAGAAATCGATTGCCGTTCTGCCTTTGAAACTGCTTCACGTGACGCCGGAAGAAGACACGGGCGACCAATTTCTCGGTCTCGGTCTGGCTGACGCTTTGATAACCAGACTTTCAAATGTAAGGCGCTTCGTCGTTCGCCCGACAAGCTCTGTTCTGCGCTTCGGCGACGGTCATGCCGATTCGTTCGAAGCGGGCAAACAGCTCGATGTCGAATACATTCTCGACGGTCATATTCAAAAAATGGGCAACCGCATCCGCGTTTCCGTACAGCTTTTGAATGTCGCCGAGCAATCGACCTTTTGGGCTGAGCGATTCGACGAAAGCTTCACGGATGTTTTGAGTCTCGAAGACGCGCTCTCGACAAAAGTTGCCGAAGCTTTGATTCCGCGACTGACGGTCAATGAGCGCGAAAATCTGGCAAAGCGCGGAACGGAAAATCCGAAAGCTTACGAAGCTTACCTGCGCGGTCGCTATTACTGGAATACTTTCACCGAAGACGGTTTTGCCAAAGCGATTATCGCCTATAACGAGGCAATCGCGCACGACCCGGAATACGCGCTCGCCTATGCCGGAATTGCGGATTATTACAACTGGCTCGGCGTTTACGGCATTTTGCCCGCACAGGAATGTTTTCAATCGGCAATCGAATCGGCGACCAAAGCCATCGAGCTCGACGACGAGCTCTCCGAAGCGCACGCTTCTTTGGGTTTCGCGCTCGTCGGCGGTACTTACGACTGGATGCGCGGCGAAGCGTCTTGCCGTCGCGCGCTTGAGCTTAATTCGAATAATTCTTCGGCGCACGTCTGGTATTCGATTCAGCTTTTTATGGAAGGGCGTTTCGAAAAGGGATTGAGACACGCGCGCCGCGCCGTCAAGCTCGACCCTTTGACGCCGTTTAACCCGCACAATGCCGCTTGGGGATTGTTTTTCGCGCGGCGATATGAAGAAAGCATCGCGGAATATAAACAGGTCGTCGCCAATTTTCCGCTTTACCCGCTCGGCTATTACGGTTTGAGCTGGGGATTGCGCGCCGTCGGACGATTTGAGGAAGCGGTCGAAACTATCAAACACGCGCTCGGATTCGACGAGGAAAGCACGTTTATGCTGACCTGCTACGGTCAGACGCTCGCCGCCGCCGGACGATATGAAGAAGCCGAAGAAATTCTGGCAAAGCTCGAAAAAACCGCTGAAAAGCGTTACGTTTCGCTTTATCACGTGGCGATTGTTTACGTATTTCTTGGCGAAAAACAAAAAGCTCTCGACACGCTCGAAAAAGCTTACGACGCGCACGACGCGTGGATGGCTTGGATGGGCGTCGAGCCGACTTTCGACGCGCTTCGGAGCGAGCAGCGTTTTATGGCTCTGTTCGAAAAAACCGGAAATCCGCTTCTGCATCAAGCCGAAACCGTTTTGAACGAAGTCGAAAAAGATTCGACCAAAATGCTCATCGTTGAAGACAAGCTCAGAACCGGCGAGCAAAATCAATCGACTTCCGAGTTCAGAATTGCGCCGAAACGAAGCTATTTTTATCCGGCGATTATCGCCGCCGCCCTTTTGATTGCAGCTGTGGCGGGCTTTTTCGTGCTCAGAAACGGATTTGTTTTCAAACTTGGAAATCCGGCTCAAACCGGCGCTTTTACTCCGGCTGAAACGGGAAAACCGATTTCTCTCGTGATTCTGCCGTTTAGAAACGTCAACGCGAAAACCGAAGAGGAACAGTTTTTCGGAATGGGCGTCGCCGAGATTGTTTCGAGTAAGCTGAGCCGTGTTCCGACGATAAATTTAAGAACGCCGAGCGCCGTCCGACGCTATCTGAACACGACCAAATCAAATGTCGAAGTCGGGAACGAGCTCGCGGTAGATTATGTCGTCAGCGGCAATATCGAGCGGGTTGAGACGCGCGTTTCGGCAAAGCTCGAAATGACCGAAACTTCCAGCGGGCGCACGGTTTGGTCGGTAACATTTGAAGAGCCGAACGACAATCTGATGGCTTTGCAGGCTTCTATTTCCGAACGTATCGCCGAATCGCTGAGTTTACAGATTACAAGCGCCGACAAGGAAAATTTCGGCAAAGGTTTTACGGAAAGCAGCGAGGCGCAGAAACTTTACCTGACCGGGCGTTATCACATCGGGAAACGCTCGGTCGAAGGTTTGCAGCAGGCGATTGAGCTGTTTCAAAAAGCCATCGAGGCTGACCCGAATTTCGCGCTTGCTTATACGGGACTTGCCGATTGCTACTCGCTTTTGAACTGGTATCAGGAACCGCCGCCGCCGGATGCGTGGGAAAACGCGGAGAAAGCCGCCGAAAAAGCTATCGCATTGGACGAAAATCTGGCGGATTCGCACGTTTCGCTCGCGTTCGTTTATTTTCACTACAAGCGCGATTACAAACGAGCGGAAGAAGAATTTCGCCGCGCGCTCAGCTTAAAACCGAATTACGCGACCGCCTATCAATGGTACGCGTTTTTCCTTTCGGCGCAGGAACGCCACACGGAAGCGCTTGCCATGATTCGCCGCGCGCAGGAATTAGACCCGCGCTCGCCCGTCATCGCGCAAGCCGTCGCCAACATTCTTTTCCACGCGAGACTTTACGACCAGTCGATTGCGGAGATAAAACACGCGCTCGAATTAGACCCGATGTCGGTCGGCGCAAACGCGATTCTGCGCTGGAATTACGAGAAAAAAGGAATGCGCGACGAAGCTCTTGCCGCATTTGAAAAGGAAATGGCGGCGGCGGGCGACACGCCGACCAGTCGCGCAAAACGCGCCAGAGTCTATGCTGCCGTCGGCGATAAGGAAGAATCGCGCAAAATCGTCGATGAGCTTATCCGCACAAAACAGACACAGCACATCACGCCTTACGAAATCGGCGTCATCTACGCGCTGCTCGGAGAAGCCGACAAGAGCCTTGAATGGCTGAAAAAAGCGAAAGAAACACATGCCGTCGGCTTTTCATTTGCCAGAGTCGACCCGCAGCTCGATTACCTGCGCGGCAATCCGAAGTTCGAGAGTCTTTTAAAATAAGAGAAATTAGCCACGAACAAACACGAAGGAACACGAAATAAAAGCAAATATTATTTCGTGTCTTTTCGTGTTTGTTCGTGGCTAATTTCTTACTTTGTTACAGCATCGACAATCGCCTGCGCGATTTGCTCGACGAGCGGTGAAATAATGTCCTCGCCGTCCGATTTTGCTTTTGCTTTTACCTGTTTGGAAACGACTGCCGTAGAATTTCCCGGCGCGTTTACTTTTGCTTCAATCGAGATTTCGTCCTTTGATTTGATATTGCCGGACACACTCGCCGCCGTGTAAACCGATTGAGTGGCAACCGAACCTGCGACCGTGCTGGTTGCGCCCGTCGAGGGAACGATTCCGCCGATTACCGGCGCGATTTTCGAAAACATTCCGAAACCGCCGCCGCCTTTTTTGTGCGAAACGCTCGCGTAAACCACGTAATCGCATTCCTTTTCCCCGGCTTCCGCGTCGATTGCCGAAGGAAGTTTTGCCTGAAGCTCGACAATTTCGATTTTCGGACTTTTCAGATATTCAGTCAGCGTATTTTTTATCGCCGCGCCAAGCTCCGCCGCGTTTACGCCGTCGCCGACGCTTCCGGTTTTCACCGCCGCCATGCCGATTCTGATAACGCCAGCCTTTTTCGCGCCGACCCCAATTTGATTGCCGTTCGCATTATTTGCCGCGTTCTTGATAGTCGAATTCAAAGCCGAATTATTTTGATTTGAACTCATCGAAGACTGCGACATATTGTTTTGCGAAGACATCGAAGCATATAATTCGTTCGTATCTTTCACTTCGCGATAATCCGAAGGAATTTCAAAAAGCGCGGCGTCGAGCGTCGCTTTCGAGATTTCGATAACTTCGTTAATGAATGAATAAGTTTCCTTGCCCGATTCATCAAACATCGTCATTTTTTCGTAAAGCGCGTAGCCGCGTTTTGCCGTTCCGATTGTCCTGACGCTGTATTTGTCCATACAACCCGCTTTTTGCTGGTTGTTCTGATACGGCGTGTAATTCGTTCCGCGGTCGCATTCGAAATTCCATTCGGCGTCGATATACCAGCCGTCGGTCTGCATTTTTGTTTTATTTTTCATACAGGCGTCCGCCGAAGGCTCGGTTTCCATCGTGATAATCAGATGACGCGCCGTGTAGCCGAACATCTGTTTGCGCTCGCCCGTGTCTTTAATCGTAATCGTCGTCGTAACCGTTCCGCCGCCGCTCACAGTCGTCGATTTTGTCTGCGTAACGGTCGGTTTTTCCTGCGTCATTGCGTCGCCGAATGGGTCAATCATATAAGTTTTTCCCATCGGCATCAGCCGCACGTCGCGGCGCAAATCGCACTGCGTAATCGTAACGGTCTGCATTCCGCCCATATTCTGCTCGGCGCGCTGGCGTTTTCCCTTGATATAAGTCGTGTTTTCGTAAGTCTGCCCGCTCATCGTCTGGCGAACCTTGATTTTGACATCGGCAAAAGCCGTCTGAGTTACTGCCGCTAATAAAATTACGAAATAAATAATAGATTTTTTCACTTTGCTTGAACGCTCCCTTTTTTGTAAATACTTTCGGCGAAGATTTTCGCCTCTGCCTGATAACGCGCAGGAAAATGATGAAACGTATCACAATAATTTTTGTTATCAGCCAGTTGACGGTTGAATCTTATCTGAAAACCGAATGCAATTCAAACGGCAAATGGTTGATAACATTGATTCTCGCGCGGCTTTTCCTTATAATTTTTTAATAATTCCGATATGCAAAACGACCAGCACGATTTAACACAAATGCTCATCAGGCTGACTGAGGGAAATACCGAGGTCGTCAACGAAATTTTGCCCGTCATCTACGACGAGCTGCGCTCTCTGGCGGGCAATTACCTGCGCCGCGAGCGCGAAAATCACACCTTGCAGCCGACCGCGCTGGTTCACGAAGCTTATATCAAACTAATCGACCAGAAAAACGTCGTCTGGCAAAACCGCGCCCATTTTTTCGGCATCGCCGCCAACATCATGCGCCGCATCCTCGTTGACCACGCCCGCAAACACACTGCCGAAAAACGCGGCGGCGCGGGCGAAAATCTGCCTTTAGAAGATGAATTAATCGTCGTCTCCGAAGGAAAATCCGCCGAACTTCTCGCTCTGGACGAAGCGCTCGAAAACCTCGCCAAAATGGACGAGATGAAAAGTAAAATTGTCGAGCTGCGCTATTTCGGCGGTCTTTCGGTCGAAGAAACGGCGGAAGTTCTCGGCGTTTCCGAAATCACCGTCAAACGCCACTGGCGAATGGCGAAAGCGTGGCTTTACGGGCAGATTTCCTGAAAGTTTTATCGCAGTGGTCTGTAAGCGTTTTCGATTGGCGGAAGTTTACTCTTAATTTCCGTCTCCAAATTTCTCTTTCAGCTTTCCGGGCAGACAAAAGGTGTGATATTATGCACCCGAAATGTTCACCGGATTACAGCGTTCTCGTTAAATTTAGTCAGTAATTTATCGGCTTCGGCTATTATTGATATAGAAATCTCGCTCGCGCGTTTTTTCCGGTTAAATCAAAAATAATGTGAGGAAAATATGATTAATCTGACCAAAACTATAAAAAAACTTGCTCCGAATATTCGCCCCAACTATCTTGACGCGCTTCTTGAGGGCGGTTCGCTTTTCAATCAACACGGCATCACGACAACGCAGCGCATGGCGCATTTTCTGGCTCAGGCGATGCAGGAAACCGGCGCTTTCACCGTTTTACGTGAAAATATGAATTTTTCCGCGCCGCGCATGCTGGTGATATTCGGAGTCGGAAAACATTCGGCAAAAATAACGCCCGCCGAAGCGAACAAGCTGGCTCACCAACCCGAAGCGATTGCCGAACGTGTTTATGGACTTGGCAATCCGACGAAAGCTCGTGAACTCGGCAATACAAAAAAAGGTGATGGATTTGCTTATCGAGGCAACGGCATATTGCAGACGACCGGACGAGGAAGTCATCATCGCATGGGAATCGCGTGCGGCGTTGATTTCGAAGGAAATCCCAATCTTGTTACCGCTCCCGAACACGCGTTAAAGCCGGCGCTTCAGGAATGGACGGAAGGTAATCTGAATCATTTTGCAGATATTGACGATATTCGAACCATTACCATTCGCATCAATGGCGGCTTGAACGGTTTCCCCGAACGAAAAGCGTTTTTCAAAAAGTTGCTGCCTTTATTAAAGGCTGAAAATTAAAGCGTCGGTTTCTCAAAGCTAATTCCCAGATTTCTCATCCGTCGATACAGATGGCTTCGGTCAACGCCCATTAATTCAGCCGCGCGCGAAACATTTCCGTCGGCTTCGGTCAGTTTGTGCAGAATAAATTCGCGCTGGTAAGCGTCGGTTGCTTCCTTGAATGACGGAAAACGAAAGCTCGATGCGGGCGGCTCGTCCGATTGATTTGTCTGCGGCAAATCGTCAGCCGTGATTTTTTGCTTTTGCGTCATAATCACGACGCGCTCGATTGTGTTGCGAAGCTCGCGCACGTTGCCGAGCCAGACGTAATTCTGCAAAGCCTCAATCGCTTCTTTTGTAAAATTTTTTGCACGTTTGCCGTATTCGAGAGAAAATTTCCGGTTAAAATGTTCGACCAGAACCGGAACGTCTTCAAGCCGCTCGCGAAGCGGCGGAATCTGGAACGGGATGACGTTCAGGCGATAAAACAAATCGGCGCGAAAATTGCCGTTTTCGATTAAGCTTTCGAGCGGCTTGTTTGTCGCCGAAAGTACGCGAACGTCAACTTTTACGGGCGTATTGCTGCCGACCGGCTCAAATCTTTGTTCTTCGAGAACGCGCAGGATTTTCGCCTGCACGCGCGGCGACATATCGCCGATTTCGTCTAGAAAAAGCGTCGCGCCGTCGGCAATCTCAAACTTCCCTTTTTTCGCGCTCATCGCGCCGGAAAACGCTCCTTTCGCGTGTCCGAAAAGCTCTGATTCAACTAAATCTTCGGGAATCGCGGCGGAATTTATCTCGACAAACAAAGCGCCCGCGCGTTTCGACTGCGCGTGAAGCGCCCGCGCGACCAATTCTTTCCCGGTTCCTGATTCGCCCGAAATCAAAACTCTGCCGTCGGTCGGCGCAACGATGGCGATTTGTTTCCGAAGCGCACGCATCGCGATAGATTCGCCGACCATCGCGTATTCCTGATTTAATTGTTCGGCAAGATTGGCGTTGACGCGCTCCAATTCTCTCTGCTTGATTGCGTTTCTGACGGTGAGAATCGTTTTTTCCAGACTCAGAGGTTTTTCGATAAAATCAAACGCGCCGAGCTTTGTCGCGTTGACGGCGGTTTCGATATTTCCGTGTCCGGAAATCATTACGACGGCTGAATCGTTCCCGTTTTCGCGCAGTTTCCTGAGCGTTTCCAAACCGTCGATTCCGGGAAGCCAGATGTCGAGCAAAATGCAGGCGAAGTTGACCGTTTCGACCGATTTCAGGCAATCTTCGCCCGATTCGACCGCTTGTGTTTCAAAGCCTTCGTCTTCCAGAACTCCGCGCAGAGTCTCGCGTATTCCGCGTTCGTCGTCAACTATTAAAACTGAATTGAGCATTATTAAAAAGGTTATAAATAAAATCGGATTTAAGTCAAAACGGGTAATTCGATAATAAATTTCGCGCCGCGCGGCTGATTTGAAACGACTTTTATTTTTCCCTGATGTTCGCTGATAATTCTCTGCACGATTGCCAAGCCTAAACCCGTTCCGCGATTTTTTGTCGAAAAATAGGGCTGAAAAAGCTTCTGAAAATCCGATGGCGGAATGCCGTTGCCGTTGTCGGACACTTCCGCGACGATTAAATCGCGCGCCGGGTCGTGAAAGGTTTTGATAAAAATTCGCTTGTCTTCCTGCGATTTGTCGAAGGCTTCAATCGCGTTGTCAATCAAATTAACGAAAATCCGCTTCATCTGTTCCGAATCGAGCATCGCGTCCGGCAATTTTTGCGCCAGATTCTTTTCAATGCGCAAATCCGCAAAACGGTCTTCGTATAAATCGACGGTTTGCCGTACGATTTCGTTCAGATTTCCGCTTTCCAAACGCACGTTCGGCAGCCGCGCAAACCGCGAAAACTCGTCAACCATCACTTTCAAAGAGTTTACCTCGCGCAAAATTGTAGCAGTACTTTCTTCAATAACTTTTTCAAGCTGTCCTTCGTCCTTCGTCTTTTGTCCTTCGCCGTTTGATGTGGAGTTTTCGGTTTTATTTTCAACTGACGAAGGACGAAGGACGAAGGGCGAATTTCGGTAGAAATTCTTGGCTATTCGCTCAGCCGAAAGCTGAATCGGCGTCAGAGGATTTTTGATTTCGTGCGCCATTCGCCGCGCAACTTCCTGCCACGCCGAAGCGCGCTGCGCCTGCAACAGTTCCGATAAATCTTCGATGACGAGAACGATTCCGCCCGATTCGCCGAAGTTTCGCGGCAGAGCCGTCGCTGTCAGAGCAACCGGCATATTTCCGTTTGTTTCCGCGCTTCCGCCCGTCTGTTCCCGCTGCAAAACCGTCTGCTCGCTCGCCTGACCGATGCGTTTGGCGCGATTTAGAAGTCTTTCCAGAACGACTCGATTTTCTTCCGTTACCAATTTTGCCAATTCAAATTTTGTAAAATCGGCGTTTTCGAGCTTTAGAATTTGAATCGCGGCTTCATTAATCGTCGTTACGCGATTTTCCGCATCGAATGAAATCACGCCTGTCGAGAGCGATTGCAAAACGGTTTCGATATATTTGCGCCGCTCGCCGAGTTCGGCGGAATTTTCTTCCAGTTTCGCGGACATCTGGTTAAACGCCGCGACGAGCAGCGCAAGCTCGTCTTCAGCGAGAACGTCAACGCGATGCGCGAGATTTCCCTGCGCGATTTCGTCCGCGCCTTCCGCCAGCGCCTTAATCGGAACGGTCAGCCCGCGAGCGATATAAAACGCCGTCCAGCTCGACGCGAAAATCAGCAAAAATGTTAAAACGCCGAGCGTCAGAAAACCGATTTGCCTGACCGTAACCTGTTTTTCCTTCAACTTATCGAACTCTGCGAGCGAGCTGTCAACAAGCTGGCTGACGTTTTCCTGCGCCAGATAATTTGATACGACAATCAGGCGTCTCCCGTCGGAAAGATTTGCGATTGCCGCGTCGAAACCGTTTCCGTCGTGCAGAACCGCTTCTTCCGGCTTATTTTGATTTATCAGCGAAAGCGTTTTTTCCAGCTCGCTCGCCTGTTTGTCGTCGAGTCGTTTTTCACCGACGGCGAGCGTTTTATTTTCTTTTGAAACGATTTCAAGCCGCGTCAGACCGCCGGATTCGAGAATTTTCTGTAAATCGATGCTTTCGGGATTTTCCTTTTCCAGCAGAATCGCGAGCATCTGCGCTGTTTCGTTGAGCTTTACCGATTGGTCTGTGATTGCCTGATTCTGCACCTCGCGCGCTTCGCGGATGACGTTTTCGGGAATTTGCGTAAACCAGCGTTCGAGCGCCCGATTCATAAAAAGATACGAAAAAACCGCCATCGCGACAATCGGCAAAAGACTGACGGCGATAAAAAATAAAAGAAGTCTGGTCTTGATTTTCGAGCCGAGCTCAAGCGCGCGGCGTTCGCGGCTGAGCTTTAGAAGACTTCGGATAAAAATAAAGCCGAAGATGATAAACGCGAGAAAATTTAAGCTGGAAAGCGCGTAGAGAAGAAGCGTGTCGCTCGCCGTTTCGACCGACAGATTTTTCCATAGATTCGAAGATTGCAGCAGGAAAAGCAGCGCCAGCAAAATCAATACGAGCGCGCCGAGAAAAATGGGCGGCGAGCGTCGTTTCTTTGCTTTTGGCGGTTTTTCCACGAGTGCAAGTTTATCATAAAACAGTTCGCCCGCAGTCGTTCGTTGTCAGTTGGAAACGGTTCGGATAAACTCAAGAAGATTTATGAATCCGAAAATTATTTTTTACAACAAATTCGAACGCCTTCGAAGCGGTTGGCGATTCGCGCTTTTTCTGCTGGTTTTTATTTTCTGCGACGGCTTATTTAATTTCGCCGCCTACACGCTTTTTTCCAAGCTAAAAATCGATTACAGCCCCGGAAACCTGCTTTTTATTGTGGCAAACAGCGCGGTTTCGCTTCTTCTGGTCGTCGCGCTCGGCTGGCTGTTCGGAAAATATCTGGAAGATTTGCCGTTTCGCGCGCTCGGCTGCGCTTTTACGAAAAACTGGCTGAGAGATTTGGCTTGGGGACTTGGTTTAGGATCTTTCACGATTATTCTGGCGATTTTATGCGCGATTATCTTCGGCGGCTTGAGCTTCGAGTTTAACCGCGACGCCGGAACAAGCGCGATTTTAACGACTTTAGGTCTCTCGTTTATAGTTTTCGTAGTTGCCGCCGCCTTTGAAGAAGCGTTTTTTCGCGGCTATATTTTGCAGACATTCGCCCGCGCGCATCTTGCATGGCTGGCAATCGTTCTGACCTCGCTTTTCTTCGCCGCCGGACATTTGAACAATCCGAGCGCGAACGTTATTTCTACATTGAACACGATTCTGGCAGGCATTTGGTTCAGCGTCGCCTATCTGAAAACGCGAGCTTTGTGGTTTCCGTTCGGCTTGCATCTGGTTTGGAATTGGCTTCAGGGCGCGTTTTTCGGAATCGAAGTAAGCGGTTTGAAAAATCTGACAGCCGCTCCGCTTTTGCAGGAAATCGACCGCGGACCGGCGTGGCTGACCGGCGCGGACTACGGCATCGAAGGCGGAATCGCCGCGACGATTGCGATAATTTTGTCGATTGTCGTGATTTATTTATTACCGCTGCTGAAACCGACGGAAGAAATGCTGGCTTTGACAAGCGAGGAGAAAAAGGCGGAAACACTGCCGTGAGGGAGCGTGTTTTAACTGAAAGATGAGAAACGCAAACCTTTTACACACTCCCTGATGGTCGCGTTTCTGCCTTGACTGAATTCATAAAAGTCGATTCTTTAGATTCTATTTTTGGAGGTGTTAATTGCTTTGCGGGTGCTCGCAAAGCTAAAAATAGTACTCTTAAAGCAAATAAGAGCACTCTTAAAGCGAATAACAGTCCTCTTAAAGCAATAAATAGTGGTGTTAAAGGCTTAAATAGTACTATTTATTGCTTTAACACCACTATTTATTGCTTTAACATCACTATTTATTGCTTTAACACTACTATTTATTGCTTTAACACTACTATTTATTGCTTGTCCGGTGCTGTTTTATCAAATAGTTTTAATCTTAAAGCTTATATCGACCGCCTTTGCCGAGTGCGTGATGCGCCCGACGCTGATTAAATCGACTCCGGCTTCGGCGAACGAGCGAACTTTGTCCAAATCCATTCCGCCCGAAGCTTCGAGCAGGACGTTCGGGTTCATCTGCCGCGCCATCTCGACTAATTTCGCGGCTTCTTCGGGCGTTTGATTGTCGAGCATAACGATGTCAGCGCCCGCTTCGATTGCTTCACGAAGCTGCGCCCAGTTGGCAATTTCGACCTCGATTTTGTGCAGATGCCCGACCTTTTGCTTTGCCATCACGACCGCTTCGGTAATACCGCCGGCAAGCGCGATGTGATTATCTTTTATCAAAACCCCGTCGTCCAAGCCGAGACGATGATTCTTTCCGCCGCCGACCGTTACCGCGTATTTTTCGAGCATCCTGATTCCGGGCGTCGTCTTGCGCGTATCGACAATCACGGCGTTCGTGCCTTCGATTGCATCGACATACTTTCGCGTCAGCGTCGCGATGCCCGACATTCTCTGCAAAAGATTAAGCGCGACGCGCTCGCCGGTCAGCAAAACATCGGCGTAGCCTTTCAAAGTCGCAAAAACCGTTCCCGCTTCGACCTTTTCGCCTTCATTGATAATCGCTTCAATCTCCGGCGATTCGGGGTCGAGATGCGCGAAAACGGCTTCGGCGACTTCAAGACCGCACACAATCAAATCTTCCTTAGCCAGAAATCTGCCCGTTCCGCGAATGTCGGGCGCAACGCAAGCCTGCGTCGTAATATCGCCGCGCCCGATGTCCTCGGACAAAAACTCGCCAATCGATGCGAGCATATCGCTGTTTTCAATCCAAATCATAATTTTTATATCTTGCTGTTTCTATCGCAAAGCGTCAAGATTTTGTCTTAAAGTTTTCACCTGTGTTTCGATTTCCGTAACGCGGTCGCGGATTTCGCGCACTTTTTCCTCGGGCGCTTTCTCGACAAAGTTTTGATTCGAAAGCTGTTTCTGCAAACGCTCGTTTTCAATTTCCAGTTTACTCGCCTGATTTTCGAGCCGTTCGATTTCCTTTTCGAAATCAATCAAGCCTTCGAGCGGAATTGCAAGCTCCGCGCCGCCTGTCATAACGGCGCGCGCCGAAGCCTTTGGCGAATCGGCTTTTTCACCAATCTGCAAACCGGTTGCGCGCGCGAGCTTCAAAATCTGCGCTTCGTTTTCTGTAAAAACCTTTTGCAGATTCGCATTTGCCGAAACAATCAGCGAAATGCGGTCAGAAGGCTTGATATTCATTTCAGCGCGGATGTTTCGCGCTTTTGAAATAAGCTCAATCACGGCTTGCATCTCGCTTTCGGCTTTTTCGTCAATCAAATTCGCATCGCCTTTCGGAAAATCGGCGAGCATAATCGTTTTTTCAGCCGATTGATACGCCGGATTATGCAGAGTATTCGACACTTCGGGCAGCTTTTGCCAAAGTTCTTCGGTCAAAAACGGCATAAACGGGTGAAGCAGGCGCAAAGCCTGTTCGATAATCGTGATAATCCGCGAACGCGCCGCATCGCGTCCTGCGCTCGGTTCGTCCGACGTGATTTCGTCTTTGACAAGCTCGATATACCAATCGCAAAAATCGTCCCAGAAAAAATGATAAAGAAGCTGAACGGCTTCGTGAAACTGGTAAGTTTCGAGCGCGTGATTAACACTCAAAGCCGTTTTATTCAGCCGCGAAATTATCCATCTGTCGGCAATCGAAAGATTTTCCTTCGGATTGTCTTTTGCGAATTCCGGCTCGACTTTATCGAGAAACTCTTCGTCTTCCTCGTCGATATCGTCAATTAATTCACTGCCGATTGCCCGGATAATTTCAACCGTTTCAGCCTTCGGGTCGAGATACGAATAATCGACCTGCGCGCCGTCGGAATTCATCAAACAAAAGCGTGTCGCGTTCCAGATTTTATTGGCAAAATTGCGAAAGGATTCGACCTTTTCGTCGCGCCACGCGAAATCGACGCCGGTTGCCGAGCCTGCCAGAGTCATACGCGTCGCGTCAACGCCGAATTTCTCGAAAACGTCGAGCGGGTCGATGCCGTTCAGCTTGGTTTTCGACATTCGCTGCCCGTTTTTGTCCAAAACCGTCCCGTGAATAATCACGTCGCTGAACGGTTTTTCGCCGACGAATTTGAGCGCCGTCATCACCATTCGCGAAACCCAAAGACGAATGATGTCGCGTCCCGTTACCAGAACGTCGGTCGGGTGAAACGTTTTTAAATCTTCGGTTTCCGTAACTTCGCCCGTCCATCCGAGCGTCGAAAACGACCAAAGCGCGGACGAAAACCACGTATCGAGAACGTCTTCGTCCTGAACCAAATCGCTCGTTCCAGCCTGTTCAAATGCCGCTTCTTTCGTCCGCGCGACGAAAATATTGCCTTCGTCGTCATACCACGCGGGAATCTGATGTCCCCACCAGAGCTGGCGCGAAATCGTCCAGTCCTTAAGATTTTCCAGCCACGACGTATAAACTTTTTCATACGGAACTTCGGGAAAAAAGCGCGGCGATTTTTCCTCTCGCATCAAATCCAGCGCCAAATCGCGCATCTCGTCCATTTTTACGAACCATTGAAGCGACAGAAGCGGCTCGATTACCGTTTTGCACCGCTCGCAATGCGGCAGAGTTACGTCGTAATCTTCGATTTTTTCCAAAAGACCGAGTTCGTCGAATTTTTCGACGACACGCGTGCGCGCTTCGTACCTGTCCAAACCTTCAAATTCGCGTCCGGCGTTTTCGTTCATCGTCGCGTCTTTGTTCATCACCGTAATTTGCGGCAAATTGTGGCGCTCGCCGATTTCAAAATCGTTCGGGTCGTGCGCGGGCGTGATTTTCACCGCGCCCGTTCCGAATTCAGATTCGACATATTCGTCGGCGATAATCGGAACTTCGCGGCTGACGAGCGGAAGCTCAACAATTTGACCGATTAAATCTTTGTAGCGTTCGTCGCCGGGATTGACCGCAACCGCCGTATCACCGAGCATCGTTTCCGGTCTGGTCGTGGCAACGGTGATTTTTTTATCCGAGTTTTTTACCGGATATTGAAGATAATAAAGCTTCCCGTCTTTTGCCTTTTCTTCCTTAACTTCCAAATCCGAAAGCACGGTTTTATCCTTCGGACACCAGTTGACGATGCGGTTTCCGCGATAAATATTTCCTTCCTCGTAAAGCCGCACGAAAACTTCGCGCACCGCGCGCGATAAATTTTCGTCCATCGTGAAACGCTCGCGCGACCAATCGACCGAAAGACCTTCGCGGCGAATCTGGCGCGTAATCTCGCCGCCGTATTTTTGTTTCCATTCCCAAACTTTTGTCGTAAACGCTTCGCGCCCGATGTCCGTTGGCGATTTGTGCTCTTCCTTTTTAAGCTGGCGCGTTACCATCAACTGTGTCGAGATTCCCGCGTGGTCGGAGCCGACGATAAAAAGAGTTTTATATCCCTGCATCCGTTTCCAGCGCGTCAAAGTATCCATCAAAGTGTGCTGGAGCGCGTGTCCCATGTGCAGGTTTCCGGTTACATTCGGCGGCGGAATGACGATTGAATAAGGTTTAGCCTCTGGATTTTTATTGATTTCGGGCGCGAAATACCCGCGCTCTTCCCATGTGCGATAGTGGTTTTCTTCGGCTTCTTTCGGGTTGTATGATTTTTCGAGTTCCATAACATTTATCATTTATCATTTATCATTTATCATTTATCATTTATCAAATGTTCAATGACAAATGATAAATGATAAATGAAAAGCGGCTAGTTTTCATCTATAAAGAAAAACTAACCGCGACTAATTACCAATTACTACTTACCAATTACTCCTTTAGCTTTTCCTCCGCCAGACGTTTGACGATTAAATCGGTCATTTGCGGTACGACTTCCCAGGCAATTTCTCTGATTACCTGGTCGGAAAGTTTTTCGACTACTTTTGCCGCAATCGCATCGATAATTTCGGGCGATAAATTAGTCGTTTGCAGCGGTTCGGCAGAAACTGCGCTTTCTTCATGCGCCGGTTCAGCTTCGATTGTCTCTGATTCGTTCGTTTCAACCGCGCTCGTCTCTTCAGTTCCTTCGAAGGCTTCCGGCGGCGTATCTTCAACCGCATCAAAGGTTTCTGACTGCGGCGTTTCATCTTCCGAATCTAAAGCTTCTTCCGTCGATGTTTCGTCTGCGACATCCGCTGGCTCTTCCTGCTGTGTTTCGTCCGTGTCTTCGATTGTCTCAGCCGGCGGAGCGAAATTATCTTCGAAAACGGGCGGAGCCGGAACATTCCGGGAAAAGCTTTCGCGCGGAGGAAGCTCAAGCAGATTCATTTCGTCAAGCTCTAAGACCGAAGC
>JBARIW010000142.1:0-93943 GCA_049799955.1 Pyrinomonadaceae bacterium | reverse complement strand
GCCGTCGCCGCACAAGTCGCCGCGAGACAAGAAATGATGAATGCGGAATGATGAACGATGAATAAAAGACAAATTCTTCAGTTCATCATTCATCATTCCTACTTCATCATTTTTTCGTAAATTTTTCTTGCCAAAACCGTTTCCGATTCGCTAAACTGTCTAACACAATTTAAATCGCCGAAGTTGTAGGAAAAACAACGCGGGGGAACCAAAGTTTTTGCTGATGCAAAATTCGGGGCGAAGCGTTACAAAAACGCAGAAGATTCTTCGCTTCCAGCCCGACAGCTAACCTCGCAGGCGTTATCGGAGAAGGACACTGTAAATTACCGAAAGGTGTTGAAGCTCACGTGGACTTCAACGCCTTTTTTGTATTTGAAAGGGACAGCGTTATGATTAAAATCTTAAAAACCACAGTCTTTGCGTTTATCTTGTTTTCGCTTTTCTTATCGACTGCCTGCCTGCCGGGCGCGCCCGAAAATACGAAAGGCGGGCGAACGATTACCGTTTACGGGTTTTCGATTATGAAAGAGGCGCTGGAAAAGGAAATTTATCCCGCGTTTGCCGCAAAATGGAAACGCGAAAAGGGCGAGGATATTAATTTCGTCTCGTCGTTTGCCGGTTCTGAAACGGTTACGAACCAAATTTTGCAGGGCGCGCCCGCCGATGTTGCAATTCTTTCCATCGAGCGCGATGTCGAACGTCTGAAAACCGGCGGCGCGGTAACGAAAGATTGGCGCGCCGCGCCGTATAAAAGCATCGTCAACAAAACGCCTTTTATAATTCTGGTGCGTCGCGGCAACCCGAAAAACATAAAAGATTTTCCCGATTTAGCCGCGCCGGGCGTGCAGATAATTCATCCCGACCCGGTCAGTTCGGGCGGAGCGCAGTGGTCGCTGCTGGCAATTTACGGCTCGGAATTGAAAAAGAACGGCAATAACGCCGAAGCCGCGACGAAAACTTTGCAGGGCATCTGGAACAACGTAAAATCGACGCCCGATTCGGCGCGAGCCGCGCGAACGCAGTTTGAAACCGGCTACGGCGATGTGCTGATTACATACGAGCTTGAAGGCTTGCTGATGAAACAGGCGGGCGCGGCGGTCGATATAATCGTCCCGAAATCGACTATTTTCAGCGAGCATCCGGCAGTCGCCATCGACCGCAACGTAACCGCCGAAAAGCTTCCGTCGGTTCAGGCGTTTCTCGAATATCTCTGGACGGACGAAGCGCAGAAAGCGTTCGTCAAATATCATTTTCGCTCGATAACGAACGAGGCGTTCAACACGGAGAACAAGGAGTTCGCAGCCATCGAGATGCCGTTTACAGTCGAACTTTTCGGCGGTTGGAGTCGCGCTTATCCCGAAATAATCGAAGGCGTATTTCGTGATAAAGTGCAGAAGAAGTGAAAACCAGCAGATGAGAATTGAGAATTGTATGTATCTATGTTTACAATCGTTTACTATCAGTTTTCAGTTTTCGGTTCGCAGTTAAAGAGAGTATGAGCACGAATCTTTCAAACGTCAGGCATGTGCGCGGCTTCGACCTTGTGCGACCGCTCAGCATTTTCTCGATGATTGCCGTGATGCTGCCGCTCGTTCTGCTGCCGCTGGCGTCGATTTTTATTTTCGGGATGAAGGACGGTTTAGCCCATTTCTGGGCTTCCCTGATTGCGCCCGAAGCGATTTTCGCGCTCAAGCTTTCGATGGTAACGAGCTTTTGGGCGACCGTTTTCAACGTTATCTTCGGGCTTTTCGCCGCCTACGTTCTGACGAAGTACAGCTTTTGGGGACGAAACGCGCTGATTGTAATAATTTCCCTTCCTACCGCGATTCCGACCGCCGTTGCCGGTTTCGCGCTGCTTCTGCTCTGGGGACCTTACGGGATTCTCGGACAATACCTTTCGCCCGACAACCAGATAATGTTTACGGCGACGGCGATTATTCTGGCAAATATTTTTGTAACTTTCCCGCTCGCGTTCGGCGTTATCAAACCCGTTTTCGAAACAATGAACACATCGCTCGAAGAAGCATCGGCAACGATGGGCGCGACACGCTGGCAGACTTTCTGGCACGTAACGCTGCCGAGTTTGCGCGGCGCGATTGTTACAGGCGCGCTTTTGACGTTCGCGCGCTCGGTCGGCGAATTCGGCTCGACGATTCTCGTTTCCGGCAATCTGGCGATGCGCACGCAGACCGCGCCGCTTTATATTTTCGCCAAATTTAACGAAGGACAGGTCGAAGCCGCCAACGCGATTGCGATTGTGCTGGCGATATTTTCGTTCGTGATTTTCAGCATTTTATTTTTCGCAAGAGACTGGCTCGATGTAGATTAAAGATTAAAGATTTAAGATTCAAAATTCAAAATTCAAAATTGAAAGACAAAATCTTGAATCTTAAATATTAAATCTTAAATATTAAATCTTTAATCTTGAATCTTGAATCTTAAATCTTGAATGACAAACTCAACCGAAAACAAAATCGTCGCCGCGAGCGTTAGAAACGTCAGCAAAAAGTTTGGCGCGACGGTCGTGCTCGAAGACATTAATTTCGATGTTGACGAAGGCGAGATTCTGGTTCTGCTCGGCGCTTCGGGTTCGGGCAAGACTACTATTCTGCGCGTTATCGCCGGGCTTGAAACGCCCGATTCGGGCAGCGTTATTCTACACGGCAAAGACGTTACCGAGCTTCCGGCACGCGAGCGCGGAACGGGCGTTATCTTTCAATCCTACGCGCTTTTTCCGAAGATGAACGTCGAGAGCAATATCGGTTACGGTTTGCGCCTGCGCAGAAAGTCGAAACAGGAAATTAAGGAAGCGATTGACCGTTTAATCGAGATGGTTCACCTCGAAGAACATCGCAAAAAATATCCTTCGCAGCTTTCCGGCGGGCAGCAGCAGCGCGTCGCCATCGCCCGCGCGCTCGCTTACAATCCGGAAGTTCTTCTTTTTGACGAGCCTTTCGGCGCGCTTGACGCGCAGATTCGGACGACGCTCAGACGCGAGATTCGCGCGCTTTTGAAGGAAATCAACAAACCTTCGATTTTTATCACGCACGACCAGGAAGAAGCGCTCGAACTCGGCGACCGCATCGCCGTTCTCAACGCCGGACGGCTCGAACAAATCGGAACGCCTTACGACGTTTACAACAAGCCCGAAACCGAACATGTCGCCAAATTCTTAGGCGCGGCAAATCTCCTGCTCGGAACTATTAATGGGCAGAGTTTTGAGGTCGAAGATGTCATTCTCGAAATCGAAGACGACGTAAAACTCAGAGACGGGCAATCGGTCAAATTAGTCTTTCGCCCCGAAGACGTTTTCCTGCGAAAACCCGAAAACCTGACGCAGCATTATCAAAAACTGACGGAAGGAACGGTCGAAGAAATAAATTTCGTCGGCGCGTTCGAAAGAGTCGTCGTGAGATTAAATCTATCGACCAGACAGCCGATTATCGTCAGCCGCCCGAAAACCGAAACGACCGCTTTTCCGCTTCATGTCGGGCAAAACGTAACCGTCGGTCTGGTCAGATTTCGCATCCTGCCGAATTTCACGCTCGCCTCCGAACGCTCAAGCCGTATGCTCGATGCGGGTTAGCCAACAGTGAATAGTGAACAGTGAATAGTGAATAGTTGAAGAAAAATCTTCCTTAACTGTTCACTGTTCACTATTCACTGTTCACTTCTCCGTCTTTTCCATCTTTTCTTTCAGCGCGTCGAGCCTTTTTTGCGCTTCGGCGGCTTCGGCGGATTTCGGAAATTTTGCGATAATCTCTTTCCAGCTCGCGCCGTTGTAGTGAAAAAGCTTCGTGCTCGAATTAAACAAAAAATTGATGCCGAGCCTGCGGTAACGGTCGAGGCTCACATAATTCAGATAAAAGCTATGCAGCGGCGCGCCCGAAGCCGTCATCTCGCGTCTGCTCAGTCTTCTGGTCGCTTCAGCCGATAATTTGAGCGCAATTTCTTCCGTCAAATCGCCTAAAAGAAGCTGTATCGCCGGGCGAAGCGGAGAATCGTTGAAAGTTTCGAGAAAAAGCGTCGCGCATTCTATCTGCTCAAATCCGTCAAAAGCCTGAACGAGCTTTGCCATCCGCCCGTCATCGCCGGCGCGATTTTTTGCGGCAACCGCTTCCGACTGCACCCATCCGAAATTGTTCGGCAGAGCCATAACGCGATAAAACGTAATGCCGTCGGCTTGCTTCGAGCCGGAAATCTGCACGACTCTGCCCAGACGCATTCGCTGAACGGCTTTCGCATATAGACTCGGCTCGACTCGCAAAACTGCCAGTCGCTCGTCAACAACGATTGCCGTATTTACATTTGCTGCGGATTTTTGCGCGACGACCGACTTTTTAGGCACGCGCCGCTTTTGCGCTTCTGCGGTAGAAGTGAAAATGATAAAAACGAGTAGAAACGACAGGAACCAAAAGCGTTTCATATTTCAATTTCCTCACGTAGAATCGGGATTCGGGTAAAAATAATACCGAAGGACGAAAATTATGAATTATGATTTCCCTGTTTACGCTTCGAGAAAATATCTGATTTTACGCTTTAAGTCGAGCGTTTATGATTTTGTTCTGCATTCCCGCGTGATGAAAGTGGCAGATGGCGATTGCCAGAGCATCTGCCGCATCGTGCGGCTGCGGCGCGGTTTTTAGTCTTAAAAGCAACCGCACCATTTCCTGAACCTGATGTTTTTCGGCATTTCCGTAGCCGACGACCGTTTGCTTAATCAGGCGCGGGCTGAACTCGGAAATTTCCAGACCGTTTTTTTCGCCCAGATAAAGCACAACGCCGCGAACCTGTCCGAGCTTTAGCGCGACTTTCACGTTGGTTGCGTAAAACGCTTCCTCGACCGAAACGACATCCGGCTGAAATTTTTCAATCACTGCCTGAACACCGTCGCCGATTTTCAAAAGCCGCTTCGAAAAACTCTCTTTCGGGCTCGATTTGACCGTTCCGAAGTCGGTCAAAGAATACTTTAATCCGCTTCCTTCGACCACGCCCCAACCGAGAGTTTCACTTCCCGGGTCAATGCCTAAAACTTTCATCTCGTAATACGTAATACGTAACCCGTAATACGCTAAAAACAGTCAATCAAGAAGCCCTGACCTTTTTGATTAAAATAGAAAGTTGCCTCTTGATTTTATCAACTTTATCATTTAACTCTAAAAATGTTTTTTCGTCAATATATTTTAAGTCTTTTGCTAATAAAATTTGATAATCGAGTTCAAACGAAGAGCCGAGCGCAATCTGCAAAAAATGCGCATAGTCCTTACTTGTTTCTCGACCACAGCCTTCGGCAATATTTGTAGGAATTGAAGCACTTGCCCGACGCATCTGATTTGTTAAGGCAAAAAGTTCTTCTTTCGGAAAGTTTTTCGTTATCTTATAAATGCTTAGAGTTAGTCCGTGCGCTTCTTCCCAAACTCTGAGTTGACGAAAATCTCTCATAATTTTAGGACGTGATACGTGATACGTGATACGTTTTTTACTTATTTCTTCCAACGTATTGCGTATTGCGTATCACGTATCACGTATTACGCGTATTCGCTCTCGTCAATATCAAAATTGGCGTAAACTTTTTGAACATCGTCGTTATCGTCAATCGCTTCGTAAAGTTTGAGCATTTTCCGCGCGTCGTCGCCTTCGAGTTTGATGTAATTTTGCGGAATCATCGAGATTTCCGAGGCTTGCGGCTCAATTCCGGCTTTTTTGATAGCTTCGTCAACCGCTTCGTAGTTTTCGGGCGAAGTGTAGATTTCAAAAACGTCGCCTTCATCCTGCATATCGTCCGCGCCCGCTTCTGTAACGATTTCGAAAAGCTCATCTTCGCTTTTTGCGGCTTTATCGACGACGATATAGCCTTTTTTATCGAACATCCAAGCAACCGAACCGGCTTCGCCCATATTTCCGCCGTTTTTGGAGAACAAATGACGAATTTCGGCAACCGTCCGGTTGCGATTGTCGGTCATCGTTTCGACCAGAACGGCGACGCCGCCGATGCCGTAGCCTTCGTACGTAATTTCGTCGTAATTTACGCCCTCAAGCTCGCCCGTCCCGCGTTTGATGGCGCGGTCAATCGTGTCGTTCGGCATATTCTGCGCTTTCGCGTCCGTAACGGCTTTTCTGAGTCGCGCGTTCGCGTCAACGTCGCCGCTTCCGCCGGTTCGCGCCGCAACCGTGATTTCCTTGATTAATTTCGTAAAAACCTTGCCGCGCTTTGCGTCCAAAGCGCCTTTTTTGTGTTTAATTGTGTGCCACTTAGAATGTCCAGACATTGTAGAGTTTACCTTTGCTTTATTGATTTAGATTGAAAAGTTTGAATATATCACGCTAACTTTTCGCCTGCAAAATCGCCGAAAGTTTTTCGCCCGTCGTGTTCGGAATTTTCACTTGTTTCGTTTTCGAAGTCTGCCCGCTAAGAATTACTATCGCGCTTTTTGATACGTTAAAAGTTTTCGCCAAAAGCTTTACGAGTTCCGCATTTGCCGCGCCGTCAACCGGCGGCGAAGCGATTCGCACCTTCAACGCGCCGCCCAATTCGCCGACAATCTCGCTTTTCGAAGCGCGCGGAATGACTCGGACGGTAAAATAAAGCGCGTTATTTTTCTCCGTAAATTTAATCAAGAATAAACAAACATCCGCAAAACCAAGCCTTGCAGCAGTTGGATGCCAATCAAAACAATCATTGCCGAAATATCAAACATCCCGATTGGCGGAATCAGGCGCTGAACCGGAAGCAAAATCGGGTTGGTTACGCGCTGAACGAAACCGAGAAAAGTGTTGCGCGTAAAGACAAACCACGACGCAATAAAACGTATAAAAATAAACAAAATCAAAATGCTCAGAATCGCGTAAAGAATAAATCCGATTATCATCTTTACATTTCCGGTCAGCGCGCCCGCCGCCAGACCGTCAATAATAAACAGCGTATTCCAGATGATATTCAGCGCGAAGAAAACCAAAACAACCGAAATTAAAATGGTAACAACCGGCGCGAGCCGCGTATCAATCCGAAAATTCGCCAGCAGACGCGCCGCCGGATAGACGAATTTATCGGTTCGTTTTTTGAGCTGATAGGAAAATCTGCCGACTTTTCCGAACGGATTCGGGTCGGAATAATTAAAAATCAGACGCAAAATCAAAAGCGCGACAAAAATTAAAAGCGCGACGATAAAAATCATGCTGATAATCGGATAAACTGTTGGTAAAAGCATAAGTTAAGTGTTGTATTCTCTTTCGCCGAAAATCGCCGTTCCGACGCGCACAAGCGTTGCGCCTTCTTCAATCGCAACTTCAAAATCATGGCTCATTCCCATCGAAAGCTCGCCCGAAGGCAAAATTTCATCACGAATCTCGCGGAGACGACCGAAAAAAGGACGCGTCTTTTCCGCGTCTTCAAAAAACGGCGGCAAAATCATAAAACCCGCGAGCTTCAGACATTTGCAGCTCCGCAAAAACTCGACCAAATCCGGCAAATCTTTTTCGGGAATTCCCGATTTCGTTTCTTCTCCGGCTAAATCTACCTGAATCAAAACCGAAAGATTTTCGCGTTTTTCGTCAATACAAATACGCTCAAGCCGCTCGGCAAGTTCGACCGAATCAAGCGTGTGTATCATGTCAAAAAGCCTGACCGCTTTCCGCGCTTTATTCGACTGCAAATGCCCGATAAGATGCCATTCCGCCGCGCCGCGCCCGATTTTCGGGATTTTTTCTTCGGCTTCCTGCACTTTATTTTCACCGAAAACGCCCGCGCCCGCCGCAATCGCTTCCTTTATAATTTGGCTCGGATGCATCTTGCTGACGGCGATTAATTTTATTTCATCCGCGCTTCGTCCGGCTTTTTCCGCTGCTTTTTCTATTTTCTGCCGAACTTTCGCCAGATTCTCGCGCAAATAATTTTCCGTCTTCGCCTCTCGCATTACTTCAAATATAACAAATCTGCAAAAATCTGCCTGCTTCTTGCACTTTTCCGTTTAAATTCGTATTATCGAAATTCGCGCGGACGTGGCGGAACTGGTAGACGCGCAGGTCTCAGAAGCCTGTGGGCTTAAGCCCGTGATGGTTCGATTCCATTCGTCCGCACCATAACATTTTTTCTTCCATTTTATTTTAAGTCAATAAATATAATATAATCACGATAAACAGGCGCTTTGAGGAAATTATTCAAAAAGCGTCTATTTATTGTTTTGTATCATTTTGTGCCGGTTTTTTGGAAAAAAGTTGTTAAAATGTCGGAAGGCTTTGCACAAAAACACCGTGTTTTACGCGTATTGTTTTTGACGCGCGTTCGAACAATTTATCAGGCATATATATTTTGTTGACTTATCTTATATCTGGCATTAAGCTAAATTGCAGAAAATAAAATCTTAAAAATAGCTAGTTTGTGATGTTTCCCATAAATACTACATCTGAAGAAATAACGAAAATACTAAACACCTTGAACGATGACAATCGTGAAGTGTTAGATACTCTTGTTCCGCTTGTTTATAAAGAACTGCATATGCAGGCGCATCGCTATCTGCGCAGCGAGCGCGCAAATCACACGCTTCAAACAACCGCTTTAATAAATGAAGCATACCTTAGATTAGTCGAACAAAAAGATATGCGATGGCAGAATCGCGCGCATTTTTTTGGCATGGCGGCAAATATGATGCGGCGCATTTTGGTTGACTACGCAAAAACCAAATATCGCGCCAAACGCGGCGGAAAAGATTCGGATTTACCGCTTGAAGAAATATTATCGGTAAAGCTGGAAGCAGCAAACGAAGCGACAAAGATTGATTTAATTGCGCTTGACGAAGCTTTGCATAAGCTCGCCGCAGAAGATGAACAGGAAGCCCGTATCGTCGAGCTTCGATATTTCAGCGGCTTGACTATCGAAGAAACAGCGGAAGTTCTGGGTATTTCGACGATGACCGTCAAACGCGACTGGAATGCAGCAAAAGCCTGGCTGAGACGAGAAATGAACCCGAAGAAAAATCTTGAAGGAAAATAGAAGAGAACAAGTAAAGAATATTTTTCAGGCGGCTCTCGAATGCCCTTTGCCGGAGCGTGAGCAGTTTTTGAACGGAGCCTGCCGGGGAGACGAAAGTTTGAGCGACGAGGTGCGCGGGCTTTTGGATTCATTTGAAGAAGAGGACAGTTTTTTTGAACGGGCGGCAATCGGCGAATTGGCTGAATTTATAGTCGAAAACGACGAAAAATTAAAATTCGGAGCGCGTGTCGGTCGTTATAAAATCCAGTCCGAGCTTGGCTCGGGCGGGATGGGCAGAGTTTTTCTGGCGGAAGACATAGAATTGGAAAGACTTGTCGCTTTGAAAATTCTGTCATCCGCTTTTTCAAACGACAGCGAAGGCATTCGCCGCTTTGTTCAGGAGGCAAAGTCCGCTTCCGCGCTCAATCATCCGAACATACTCACGATTTACGAAATCGGGCAGTTCGAAGACCTGCATTTTATCGCTACCGAATATATCCGGGGCGAAACTTTGCGGCAGAAACAAAAGCGGAAAACATTGAGTTTACGGGAAATTCTCGATATTGCCGTGCAGACGGCGTCGGCTCTAAATGCCGCTCACGAAGCAAACATCGTTCACCGTGATGTCAAACCGGAAAATATAATGCTCCGCGATGACGGTCTGGTAAAAGTTTTAGATTTCGGTCTGGCAAAACTCATCGGAAAAAATCAGGAAACTTTGAACGGAGAACTTATTCCGTCCGACCAGGTCAATACGATTCCCGGGCTGATTATGGGAACAGCCGCTTATATGTCGCCGGAGCAGGCTCGCGGCAAAGCAACGGACGCGGGAACGGACATTTGGAGTTTGGGTGTTTGTTTATATGAAATGGTCGCGGGGTTCAAACCCTTCGCAGGCGAAACGACCAGCGACATTATCGCATCGATTCTCAAAAGCGAACCTCAGGCATTAGATACAAATGCGCCCGCCGAATTAAATGGCATAATCGAAAAAGCTTTACAGAAAAACCGTGAAGCTCGTTATCACAATGCCAAAGATTTACTGTCTGACCTGAAAGTTTTGCAGCAGAAAGCGGGTGTCGAAACCGGTGCGTGGAATCCCGCCACGCACGGCTTCAACTATACGGCGATAACGGATAACGCCCCTGCCGGGCATCCTACAAACATAAAGCAATCCGATACAAATCGATTTATTGAAAGCAAGCCTCGCGTTAAAAATACGGCTTTGTTAATGTTGGTCGCCGCTTTGATTCTGAGTATTTCTGCCGGAAGCTTTTATTATCTGATAACTGCGTCCCTGCAAAAAGTATCTTTCGAGTCGATGCGATTTGAAAAACTGACTTATTCGGGAAATATTCTCGGAGAGCAGGTTGCAATTTCGCCGGACGGCAAATATACGATTTATGTGGTTCAGGAAGCAGGAGGAGAGCAAAGTCTCTGGGTAAGACATATTGCAACGTCCGGCAACATACAGATTGTTCCGCCCGCAAAGGTCGATTACGGAGGACTGGCTTTTTCTCGCGACGGCAATTATGTTTATTACTCGATTATCGAGAAAAAAAGCTCGACGGCGCTTTATCGTGTTCCGGTTCTGGGCGGCGAGGCGCGAAAATTAATCGATAACGTTGAAAGACCCGTTACCTTTTCGCCGGACGGTGAGCGTATGGCGGTCGTGCGCGATGAGCAGCACCTGATAATTGCCAATACCGACGGCAGCAGCGCACAGCCTCTGGCAATCGCCGGCGAAGGAAAAAGATGGAATTTGATAGCGTGGTCGCCTGACGGAAAAACAATCGCCGGCAGCGTTTTTTCGTCGGCTGATAACAATACTTATCTGGTTGAAGTATCAGTCGAAGACGGGACTGAAAAACCAATCGATTCCCCGCCGTGGCTGCGAGTGAACGGGATAGCATGGCTGCCGGACTCAAGCGGCTTGATTCTCAGCGGGCGCGACCTCGAAACAAAGCTGTCGCAGCTCTGGCTGATTGCTTATCCCGAAGGCAAGGTAAAACGGATAACAAATGACTTAAACAGTTATTTAGGAGCGAGTTTAACAGCCGACGGCAAAACGATTGTCAGCATACAATACGAGCGTCTATCAAATATTTGGAGCACGTCAGGGCAAGACGAACGCCTCACCCGGCAGATTAGTTTTGATAAAGATAAAGACGAAGGTATGTCCGGCATCGCATTAACGCCTGAAGGCAAAATTGTTTATACCGCAAAAATTACGGGAACTCTGGATTTATGGATTACAAATCCGGACGGCAGCGGCAAGCGCCAACTGACATTTAACGCGCGGTCTAATTTTTCTCCGGTCGTTTCACCGGACAATCGCTACGTCGTTTTTGTTTCCGACCGTTCGGGAAGTTCGAGTATTTGGAGAATGGACTTAGACGGCGGTAATCCGAAGCAATTAACTGACAATCCGGGCATAGCCGCCTTACCGGTCTTTTCGCCGGACGGAAAATGGATTATTTACCAGTTTTCGAACACCGATAATAAAACAACTGTCTGGAAAGTAAATATTGAAGGCGGCGCGCCGCTTCAGCTAACTGATGTTTACTCGGGAAAACCGGTAATATCGCCCGACGGAGAATTTTTTGCCTGTTATTATCAGGCGGCGACGGATTCTCAAATCAAGATAGCCGTAATCCCTTTCTCCGGCGGTCAGCCGTCCCGCGTATTCGATTTGCCTCTCGTCGTCAAATCGCCGCTTTTTCGCTGGACGGCGGACGGGCGCGGGTTGATTTACGTTGACAATCGCAATCAGGCTTATAATTTATGGAGCCAGTCTTTGAATAATACCCCGCCGACGCAGTTAACCGATTTCAAATCCGAAAGAATTTTTCGATTTGATTCGGCAATCAGCGGTAAGAATTTTGCTTTGGCGCGCGGTCATGAAAGCTCCGATGTTATTTTAATTGACAATTTCAAATGACATCTGAAATCAATTTTTAACCTGATTACCGAAGCGCGATAAGAGATGCTCGATTTAAAACTTCCCGAATAAGCATTTTAAATTTGACTAAATTAAGAGGTTTTTAACTACTAAACAAAAAGGAGAATAATTAATGGAAAATAAACACGGTTCAACCAATCTGTCCCTGCATCAGGTGTGTACGGGCGCTAGCTGCGACTTTGCCGTCGGCGGGTCAAACGGACAGGTTTCATGTCTTTCGGGAAGCGGCACTTGCCTGGCGGGTGATTTGCTGGAAGCCGAATCCTCAGGAATCCACGACGATACTTTGATTGAGGCTACGCAGAAAATCAAACAGATTCTATCTGAAATTCCCGCTGATTCGGATGGTCGTAAGCTTTCTTTTCTGGTTACGAATATGGGGCTTTTGCTTGCGTGGGTAAATCACGACGAAGACATTCCCGCAAATGCGGTAACTGCAAAGGACGACAACGAAATTCTCGCTAAAGCGCTTAAACTCAAAAATTGGGAAACTATCGGAAATCAATCTTAGACCTGTCTGAAATTTAAAAATTTCAGATAATCTATAATCTTGGACGGCTGGCAAAAGCTCTCTGTTGCCAGCCGTTTCTGCATATCCTGTGCTTTGCCCGACATTGATTCCGGTCGGGAAGCTGCAAAATCGATAATGAATATTTCGTTACTTCTGTTCACCTGTGTCAAATATTTGAACAATCGAGTTTTCATCTTCAGTGATTTCAAACATTATTGATTTAAGCTCGTCAAGGATGTTTGTTTCTTTTGCTGTAACCGTCCAGTCATTTTCCTCCGAGTCCGTTAAGAGATACATTAATTTACACCTTCCATTTTATTTATTAATCCGGCTGTAACGTGTGCTAAAAAAGCACCGGTCTTCAGTTCAGAGAATCGGCAATTGGAAAAACAAAACCAGCCGCTCCGCGAAAATTCTTTAATCCTGAAATTGTATTACGTTGCTCTGAATAAACCGGCTAATTATTAACGCGACATTAATCTAAAAACAGGAACAAAATATTTCAGAAGGAAAAACCAGCCCCTGCGTCCGGGAGAAAAGATAAAGGATGAAGGATTATTTTCTTCGCCCTTTTTCTTTGCATTCTTTGCGCCTTTACGGGAAAATTCTTAACTATGCTCGCTGAATTTGTAGAAACAATTAAAAAAAACCAAAATGTTTTTGGCTTAAATCTCGCGGAAGACAAAATTTTCGCGCTCGCCGATTATTATGAGCTAATCTTGGAACACAATGAAATTCTTCATCTGGTCGCGCCGTCTTCGGCGGAAGAATTTGCCACACGGCATATTTTGGAATCTTTAACTTTGCTTGAATTTCTGCCGCGAAACGCAAAATTTGCCGATGTCGGAACGGGCGCGGGCTTGCCTTCGATTCCCTGCCTGATTGTGCGGTCGGATTTGCGCGGATTTTTGATTGAATCGAAATTAAAAAAAGCGGAATTTCTGCGCGAAGCTTTGGCAAAATGCAGGCTGGAAAACCGCGCGAAGATTCTCAGCCGCCAGTTTGAAGAACTCAAAAAGCCCGATGTTTCCTACGTTTTATGCCGCGCGCTCGATAAATTTACGCAAAAACTACCCAGGCTTCTAAAATGGTCTGACGGAAGTGCCCGGCTCTTTTTCGGCGGAAATTCCCTGCGCGATGAGCTGCAAAAAGAGGACGTGAAGTTTGAAGAAAAACTGATGCCTTTGTCCGAACAGAGATTTCTTTTTATTGTCCGCAAATAACCCGCACTTATCTTTGAAACAGTGTTTCATATCTGATACAATATCTATTATGAAACGCGAGATAAAAGAAACGAAAAAAATCCTGAATCCAAAGCTGAAAGCCAAAATTTCGGACGCTAAACCTCTGACTAAAAAGGCTCAGACAGGTAAGGTCGAAAAAAAAGTCATTGTAGAAATTAAGCCGAAGGCAAAGAAAAATATCAAGATTCCCGCCACACCCGTCAAACTAGCCGGGGAAAAAACACCGGCGAATAAATCAAAAACCAAAAAACAATCTGCGGCGATAGTCAATCAAAAAAACAAGCCGATTGTAAAAAAGACGCCGGTAAAAATAACCGCTAAAGCGGAAGAAAAAACTAAATCGACCGCCGCTAAAGGAAAGATTTCAAATCCGAAAACGCAGAAGAAATCTGCGGCTGAAACTAAAATTAAAAAATTCGAAGCGATAAAAAAAACGGCGGTCGCAGAACGAACCGTCAAGGCAAAAACTCAAATTAAGACTGTTGCCAAAAGTGAAAAAACGGCAGCGAAAAAAAGCTCCGGTACGGTCAGCTTGGTTTCCGTTAAAAAGACTGAAAAGAAAACGGTCGATATTTCTAAAGCGGTAAAGCCGAAAGTTCAAAAGACCGGATTGATTGTTTCCGCTGAAAAATCTAAAGCTTCGACGCAAATCGTCAAGCCCGAAACTCAAAAAAAGATTGCGGCAAATATCAAAATCGATAAGTCCGAAGCGAAGAAAGTTAAATCGATTGTAAAAGCGGAAGCGCAGGTAAAAAAGGTTAAAGCGCTTGAACCAAAAATTGTCGCGGAAGTAAAAATTATTCCGAAAAAGCCTGTAATTAAAAAGGCTAAACCGATTAGCTCGGCGGTTCTGCGCGGGAAAAAAGGAAGATACGATTTTGAAGTTTTCCCGCTCGACGCTAATTTTGAGCCGGTTTCGGCGATTTACGTTATCTCAAAGCGGATTACCGACAAACGAAAGCGCGGGCATCATAAACTGGTTTGCATCGGTCAGACCGAATCGATTGTTGACGGGATAAAAATGCATAAAAAAGACAAATGCATTAAACAGAATGCGGCTAATGTGATTTGTCTTTTGAAGGAAGACAACGAAAAAAACCGCCTCAAAATTGCCGATGATTTGCGGGAGGCGCACGCGATTGCCTGCAACCGGCAGTAAATTTATTAAAAAAATGCAGAATTGCGCGATTTTTTGTTAAGATGTGTAGATTATGAATCGCCCCGAAAAAGACGAATATAACGAATATTACGAAACCTACGCTTCGCTCGTTCCCGAGGCGGAAATCGTTCCGGCATTGGAAAGCCAAATTGCCGACGTGCAGAACATTTTCGGCGAGATTGCCGAAGAAAAAGGCGCGTTTGCTTATGCCGAAGGCAAATGGACAATTAAAGAGCTGCTCGGACATCTTATCGATACGGAAAAAATTTTCGCTTACCGCGCGTTGCGAATCGCGCGCGCCGACAAAACGCCGATTGAAGGTTTTGAGCAGGACGGTTATATCGAAAACGGAAACTTTAACAGCCGTAATCTGTCTGATTTGACCGAGGAATTTATGCTGCTTCGCCGGACAAATCTGTATTTTTTCAAAAACATGGACGATGAAGCGTGGCGGCGCACGGGAACGGCAAGCGGCTTTCCATTTTCGGTTCGCGCTCTGGCGTATATTTCCGCCGGACACGTTCGACATCACTTGAATATCCTGAAAACTCGCTATCTGGCGCAATGAAATTCGACGTAATTATCATCGGCGCGGGCGCGGCAGGACTTTTCTGCGCCGCCGAAGCCGGAAAGCGCGGGCGAAAAACTCTGGTCATCGAACACAACGCGCAAATCGGACGCAAAATCATAATTTCCGGCGGCGGACGCTGCAATTTCACGAACATTTATACAAAACCCGAAAATTTCGTCTCACAAAATCCGCATTTTTGTAAATCCGCGCTGGCGCGCTATACGCCGAACGATTTCATCGAATTAGTCAAAAAACACAAAATCGAATTTTACGAAAAAAAGCTCGGTCAGCTTTTCTGCCGCGAATCTTCGCGCCTGATTGTCGAAATGCTTTTGGCGGAATGCGCGCGGGCAAAAGTTGAAATTCGCACAAACTGCTCGGTAAAAAGCGTTTCCAAAAATAATTTGTTTGAAATCGAGACAAATCAAGGCGTTTTTTCGGGCGAAAGTCTTGTCATTGCAACGGGCGGACTTTCATTTCCGAAAATCGGCGCGACTAATTTCGGCTATCGCATCGCCCGACAATTCGGGATTAAAACTGTCGGGACAAAGCCCTCGCTTGTGCCGCTGGTGTTTGCAAACGAAAAAAATTTCCGCAAGCTCGCGGGCGTTTCGGTCGATTCGGTTGTTTCTTCGGGCAAAGCGTCTTTCCGGGAAAATATTTTGTTCACGCATCGGGGTCTTTCCGGTCCGGCGATTTTGCAGATTTCAAATTACTGGAAAAAGGAAAAGCCGGTTACGATTGATTTAATGCCGTCGGAAAATGCTTTCGAGCTTTTAGAAAAAAATCGCGAAAGCCGGCAGAATCTGGATAATTTTCTCAGCCGATTTCTGCCAAATCGGTTTGCCGCAGTTTTTATCGCGCAGCAGTTTTCCAATAAACCGCTTTATCAGCTAAACATAAAAGAAATCGAACAAATTGCCGAAAAATTAAACAGTTGGCAGGTAAATTTTGATGAAACCGAAGGCTACCACAAAGCGGAAGTTACGCTCGGCGGCGTCGTCTGCGACGAACTTTCTTCGCAAACGATGGAATCGAAAAAAGTTTCGGGGCTTTATTTTATCGGAGAAATTGTGGACGTTACGGGCTGGCTCGGCGGCTATAATTTTCAATGGGCTTGGGCTTCCGCCTTTGCCGCCGGACAGACAGTTTAAAATAAAGCGAGGGAAACGTCTCCCACACCGTCTCCCTCTTTTTTTCGCGCTAACTACAGGGTGCAGCCAGCAGCGAAACTTGATATTACTTTCTATCTTATCAAAGAAAAATCACTAGTCAAATTAACTTATTTCTTTATCAAAATGTTTTTGTGATTTATACTTAATAAACACCTAAACAGTTGAACAATCATTTATAATATTCCATAATCGTATAAGTATGTCAAGCGGAAAATTAAAAAAAGTTGAAAATTCTGATTTTATTAAAAGATTCGTCGAAGTTTGCGGCAGTTCACAGCCTGTCGAGGTTGCACGATTGTTGAATATTTCGTATCAGGCGGCAAAAAATTATCTGTTCGGCAGAATGCCCGACTCCAATGTTCTGGTAATAATTTCCGAGCGAACGCCTTATTCGATTCACTGGCTCCTCACCGGACAAGGTAAAAAATTCGTCGAATCCTCTCAATCTGAAGACACACTCCGACCATCTGACCAATTGCGGGAATTTGTCAGGCGAGAGTGTCTGGAGTTAATCGAAGAAGTATTAAGCCGCCAAACCGAAGCCGCTCAATCAAAAGTCGTCGTATTAACTTCCGAGAATATTAAGAAAGAGAAAGTTATGGATGAAACCATTACTTTCTCGGGAAAACAACAATAAATCGTTGTTTAGATAAATATCCGGGCTAAAGTTTATTCAAATATCGAGAACAGATAATTTTGAATAAAAGTCAGAGCGGAATCCGCTTGATTCGGGTCATTGACAGCTCTGCCGCCGTTTCCCATATTTCCGTCGGTGAATCCGCCGCTTCCCATATTGCCATCGGTTTTTCCGCCGTTAGTCATATTGCCGTCTGTGAATCCACCATTAGTCATATCACCGTCGGCAAAAGCGACTGAACTGAAAAGACATACGACCAAAATAAGTTTAAGTGTTAATTTCATGATTGTTTCTCCTGAATCCGTTTTTTTTTCTTGATACTTTAAAGTATCGCGTATATACTACCAGAAATATTTCAAAATAAGTTATGAAAGTTCTCCACACCCAGACTACGGCATTGCTCGAAAGGCTGTTTTCCCTTGAGCGATGCGGTAGATATGACGAGGCTTTAGCAGAGCTAAAAGATATTTGGGAAGACACTACAACCTTTCCTAACATCGAGGAATACGAGTCTGACGCAGCGGCTGAGATTATTCTGCGATGCGGCAGTTTAATCGGCTTTCACGGTCATAATAAGCAAATTCTGGAAGCTCAGGAAAAATCAAAAAATTTAATGACCGAAGCTCGAAATCATTTTCTTAATATCGGTAATATTAAGAAAATCGCCGAGTGTGAAAATTATTTGGCGCTTGCTTACTGGAGAACAGGCGAATTAGTTGAAGCTGAAACATGGATAGAAGAGTCTTTATTTCATAATTTGCCAAATTCAAATAATACAAGAATCTATTCTCTTTTAATAAAGAGCATGATTTTGATTGCTAATGAAAAATATGAACGGGCTGTTTCACATCTGAAAACTTTTCAAGACAGTTTTTTAATTCATGGAGATGCTTTTCTAAATGGGAGTTTTTGCACAAATTTGGGGCTTGCGCTAAAAAATCTTAATAATTTAACCGAAGCACTAAAAAACTTCGAATTGGCTAGATATTATCATCATAAATCGGGGCATCAAATTTATCTGGGCACGGTCGAAAACAATCTCGCGCAGCTTTATAAATCAGAAAATAAATTTGCCAAAGCGCACGAAGCAATCGACAGCGCGACAAAGATTTTCAGGCAAATAAAAGACCGTACGCGCGAAGGGTTTTCGCTCGATACAAAAGCTCAGATTTATTTTGCCGAAAAAAAATACACAAATGCTTTAGAAACCAGCGAAAAAGCTATAGACATTCTCGATAGCGGCGAAAATAAGTCGTATCTGGTCGAAACTTATCTGACAAAAACCAAAACTTTAATCTATCTTGACGACTTTTCGGCGGCGACTTTCTGCTTGTTCGAAGCAGTTAAAATCGCCCAAAATCATATCAGCGAAGAAGCCGCGAAAAATTTGGTCAAAGAATACGAAAGCGTTTTGCAGGAAAAAAATTCGGCTGTGATTGAAGAAATGTTTTCGGGAAAAAGTTTATTTGAAGAAAGACTGGAATTGGTTCTGCCGCCTTCAATTTCGCACTACGAAGACATTCAGGGCGTCTGGATAAAAAACAATCATCTTGCCGGCATCGGCTTGCGGAAAGATTCGCTCGCCGTCGTTGCCAGTGGAAAAGTTACCGGCGGCGATTTAGCCGCGATTGTCGAGACGGCGACCGACGCGATTAGCTGCGGGTTCTACGATGCGGCTTTCGGCATCGTCTGTCTTGAAGGAATTGGCAGCGAGCCGCAATTATTTGACGAAAAAGACGTTCGAATACTCGGAAAAATTATCGGCGTCTGTAAATCGGAGAAAAACCTCGACGGCAAAATGATTGTCGAGCCGGTATAGAGAAGGATGAAATAAAACCGAAAGAAGTAATACGTGATACGTTGATTTTGCGTATCGCGTATCACGTATTACGTATCACCCTTTCTTTTTCATCCTTCCGCCTTCATCCTTTTAAAACGCCAGGCGCACTGAAAATTGAACGTTTCGCGAGCCGCCGCCGCCGAGAAACGGGTTTCCGATGCCGACATCGGGCGTAACGGTTATCGGCAGAAAACCGATTCCGCGTCCCGTTACAGGGTCGATTCCGTTATAGCTCGCGTCCGCCGCAAATCCCGGCAGAAGCGGCGATGCGAAATT
The DNA here is from genome assembly GCA_049799955.1 of Pyrinomonadaceae bacterium. Taxonomy (GTDB): domain Bacteria; phylum Acidobacteriota; class Blastocatellia; order Pyrinomonadales; family Pyrinomonadaceae; genus JBGTFE01. The sequence goes on along the minus strand of JBARIW010000142.1, from coordinate 74,600 downwards.
CGGACGATTAAAAGCGTTGAAAATCTCCATCCGAAGCTGTAGATTTACGCGTTCGGTTATTCGCGTCGTCTTGAAAATCGAGAAATCGACATTCGCGTATCCGGGACCGATTAAAGAATTGCGTCCGAGATTTCCGAAATGATACGAACCCGGCGCGCATTGTCCGGCGCTGCCGTCGCCGCCCGGGTCGGGAATAAACGTACAAGGAACTTTGAACGCCGAAAGATTCAAAAAATTGTCCGGCGTGCTCGTTCCCGAATACGGATTGCCGACAATATCGGGACGCGGAAAAAATTCGCCCGTGCCGTTGTAATCGTCAAAAAGATTTACGTGAAACGGGCTTCCCGTTCGAAGTGTTACGACCGTATTTAATTGCCATCCATCTCCGAGGCGCGGATATTTTTTAATTAAATTCGGAACGGCGTAGCTAATCATCGCCACAAAACGCTGGCGAACGTCGAAGTTCGAGTTTCCGCGTTCCCAGTCCGTACGGTAGCTGTTATCGGGCTGAGTCGCGTTGGCGACATAATCCTGCCCGTCGGAAGCGTTGTCAATCGAGTGCGACCAAGTGTAATTTATCTGTCCCGAAAATCCTTTGAGATTTCGCAGGCTCAGGCTCGTCTGCATCGCGTTGTAATTCGAATTCGCGCTCGTTTCGAGATAATTGACGTAGAAAAACGTGCCGCCGGAAGGCGCAAACGGTCCGTTGTCGAACGGGCGTGCAGTCGAATTTGCCGGATTTACAGGCTGATTGATGTCGCGGTAACGAAACAGATTTGTGCCGCGCGAGCCGACATAGCCGATTTGCCAGACGACATTTTTGAAAATTTCCTGCTGCAAATTTAAATTGAAATTCTGGATTGTCGGCGTTCCGAGATTTCGGTCAACGGCGAAAACGTCAGAGTCGAGATAATCGGTAAAAATCGACACGTTGTTCTGAATCGTCGGAGTCGTCGAAAACGAAAACAAAATCGGCGCAGGTCCGACCGGATTGTAAGCCGGTCCCGGATTAAATGTATTAAACGGAAGCTGCCCGACGAAGAAATCCTGCGAATAGGCGTCGTAAAACAAGCCCCAACCGCCGCGAACAACCGTTTTTCCTTTACCCGTAATGTCGTATGCGAAACCGACGCGCGGGCTGAAATTGTTCCAGTCGGCATTGTAAAGCTTGTCCAGACCGCTTGCGCCGACCTGAATTAAGCCTCGCTGAAGGTCGAAATTGCTGAGCAGATTATTTTTCTCGCCGATGACGCCGAAATAATCCCAGCGCAGACCGCCGTTTAAAGTCAGTTTGCGATTTACGCGCCACGTGTCCTGAATAAAAAACGCGTGCGAGTCCTGAAAAGTATTGCGCTGAGAATCGCCGCGAGCCGAGCGTCCGCCGCTTAAAGTTCCGGTCAGAAAATCCGCCAGCGAATCGAAATCGAGCCGCCCGCGATAGCCCGCGTCGAAAAACGCGTCAACCGTCGTGCGCCGGAATTCGTAGCCGAGCTTCAAATCGTGGCTTTTCAGTTTCCACGAAAAATTGTCGATAATGTGATAATTTACGTCCGTTCGCGCGCGCGGAACGGAAAGATTCGAGCCGATGGAAGCGATTGCGCCGATGTCGTCGTTTCTGATGCGTATAAACGGCAAGCCGAAATCTCTCGGGTTTGTAACGCCCGTGTTTAAACCGATGCTGCGCGGGTCGAAATCACCGTCTTCGGGGAAAAATCCCTGTTTGAAATTGTTGTAGCCGAAACGAAATTCGTTGACTTTGGTAGAAGAAAAAATCTTTAAGTAAGAAACCGAAACGAGATGAACGTCGGTCGGCGTAACGGTGTTGTAGCCGGGCAGAACGTTTCCGCCCTGAATCGCAAGCGGGAAAGACTGCTCGCTCGTTCCGAAAAAATAACGCCCTGTGAGCTGATTGTTTTCGTCAAACGAATGGTCGATTTTACCGATAAAGCTGTCCACATCGTTAAACGCGCGCGTCGTTACGAAAAGATTCGGTCTGCCCGTATCGTCGAATAAAGGCAAAGGACGATTCGGCATTCCCCACGGGTTGAGCGCGAGAAGCCGCCCGATAACCGGATTCAGCGCAATGCCGCCGCCAATCTCGCCGCCGCCGCCCGCCAGAAGAGCGGCGATTTCGCGCGGGTCGGGAATTCTCGCCGTCGAGTTTAAGCCGACGCGCTCGCGCTGTCCTTCGTAAGCGGCGTAGAAAAATGTCCGGTTTTTAAATATCGGTCCGCCGAGCGAGCCGCCGAACTGATTGTTGCGAAAAGCCGTCTGCGGGTCGGGCTTCGGGTTAAAAAAGTTTCGCGCGTCGAATTTGTCGTTGCGCACAAACTCAAACAGAGAGCCGCTGAATTTGTTCGTGCCGGATTTGGTAACGATGTTGACGACCGCGCCGGAGTTTCGCCCGTATTCAGCTTCGAAATTCGATAAAACGGCGACTTCCGCGATAGCTTCGAGCGGCAGAATCGTCGCCGGTGTGCCGAAAACGCCCGCTTCGTTTATCGCCGGAAGATTGCGATAACCGTCGTTCATATCCGTTCCGTCGAGCAAATAATTGTTTGAACGCCCGCGATTTCCGTTTGAGCTGAAAAGACCGAAACTGCCGGGCGAATCGGTCGCGCCGGAAGGGTCGCCGGTCGCGCCGGGAACGAGAACGAGCGCCTTTGTAAAATCGCGCCCGTTGACCGGCAAATCTTCAATCGTCCGGCTCTGAATCGTCCCGCCGAGCGTCGTGCTGGTCGTTTCAACCTGTTCCTGCGCGGCGATTGTAACCAGATAATCCGTACTTCCTGACACGGCGAGATTAAAATCGACGCGTTTTTCGCTGGCAACCTCGACCATTATCTGGATGATATTTGCCTTAAATCCGGTTTGCTCGACGCGCACTTCATACGTGCCAATCGGAAGCTCGGGGATTGTGTAATTTCCGTCCGCGTCCGATACGGTCGAGCGCTCGATTCCGGTTCCGGTATTTTTAGCGACGACCTTTGCGCCCGGCACGACCGCGCCGTTCTGGTCGGTAACGATACCGAGAATCGTGCCGCGAAACGTCTGCGCGCTCAGCGTCAGCGCCGAAAGACAAACTATTAAAACCAAACCTGAAATTTTGTTTCTGAATACAAAAAGACGAATGAAATTTAGCGTCAGCATCGAATACTTAACCTCCTGTTTGCAGTAAATTGGAATGAACGGCAGGCGGAAAAACCTGCTGTGGTTAAAAATACTCCCAAACGACTAAAATTTCAATGTTTGCGTTTAAATAATTATTCTTTGTAAGTTGTTGGAATTGGGAAATTTAATAAAGCTGCCTGACTTTTTTCGGGATAAGGTGGAAAGTGATTAAATCCTGTTTGATTTCTTCGACCGCGATGGTCGTGTTTTTATGTTTAAATCAACCGGCAATTATGCGCGAATCCGCGCCATGATTGAACTGTTTCTGCCGGAGACGCGCGTTAACGATGTTCTGAAAATCGAATTCGTTCCCGGCATTTTATCGTCTGTTATATTAATTTCGTTATTAATAATTTTAGCTGCTTATTTCATATTTTATTTTGCTGCCGCGGCTGAAATGTGTTCCCATCCGGTTCCCGCACAGGTCAGACACGCTCTTGTATTATTAACGCGTCTTCCGTTGCCCTCGCATTGACGGCACTCAGTCGCAGGCTGAGCGACCGAAGTGTGTCCTTTTCCGCCGCAGACAATGCATGAAGCCGGCATTCCGGGCGCTACGTCCCGTGTGCCTGTTCCTTCGCACCAAGCGCATTTTCCCGGCGCGTAACTTTTTGCCGTTTGACTCTTCATTTTATTTCCTCAAAAAAGTAATTTTATTTGCCACGTAAGCATCGCGGCGAAGCTGTCCCGCCAAATCGACCGCTTCCTGAACCGGCATCGGTTTATCATCAACGCCGTTTTTAAATCGAACTCCACCGGCGCGCATTTCCCAACCGTCAGAACCTTTATATTTCAGCTGATTGAATGTTTCCGCCGCTTCATGCCCGTTGATTGTCGTGAAAGATTCGAGCAAAGACTCAGTTTCGTTGCGCTCGCGGACGGTAATTTCTACTGCGGCGCGAACCGCTTTTCTCGCCTGCTCGATTAGCTCGCGCCCCAATGACGATTGTTTGATATTTATTTCCGGCATTCCGCGAAGGTCGTAAAGCTGGTCGCGATATTCGGTCAGCAGTTTGAGATAATTCCGGCAAAGCTCGACGATATTATCGCTTGTCGCTTTGCCCAGAGCGAGTTCGGCGTCAATCAGACTTTCGTTTATTAAAAAATTTATTATCGTCATCTGTTCTCAATCAGGCAGATGCTTCGCTCATTTCCGTTTCACTTTTGAAGCTTCCGATTGCCTGTGCCTCGTCGTCAAAAGCGTCAAAAACCGTGAGAAGCTTGGTTATCATCATTATCTCGCTGACGCGCTCGGTCAGATTAAGGAGTTTCAAATCTCCGCCGTTTTTTTGCAGAGTTGCATACCCCGCAATCAGCTCGCCCAAACCGCTCGAATCAATATTGGAAACACCTGCCAGATTCAGCAGAATTTTCTTTTCGCCTTCCTCGACAAGACGGCGGAGAGTTTGATGGAGTGCGAGATTATCTTCGCCAAGCTTTATTTTACCCTGTAAATCCAAAATAACGACCGAATCGCTCCGGCGTTGCGTGATATTAAGATTACTCATAACGATTTTTCCTTTGAAAACCTAGCTGCGGATTTCAGGCGGTTCGGCAAATTCCGAAGAAGCTGAGAAGAAAGTTAGCTAAACTCTATACTCTTTAAGCATACGCCCTTTGCCGTCTATAGTCCATGCTATAAAAAAGCGATATTATCCAGACATTTGTGAGGCTGAAAAAGGATTGCGAGACACGCGCTGAAAGCGCACAACAGAGCAACGCAAATAAAACTACCAACCGATTTTAAGAATCTATTTACTAAAACAGTTCGGTTTGCTATTCTAAATTCAAGGTTTTGGTTTTAATAATCAGGCGAACAAGGTGGGTTATGAAAAAATACTTCTTTTCCGGCGCAATCTGCGTTTTGTTTCTATGTCTCTCTGTCTCCGCGCAGACAACAAATTCAACTATAAATCAAATAACGGACGACGCGAACGAGGAAAACTCCGACATCGTAATAACGGCAACCATCCGGGCGAAAGAGCTGAAAATGGAAATCGTGCCGACGCCGACGGTCGAATTTCCGGGAACTAAAACGCGCCGGACCGTCTGGGAAGCAGACCGCGAAAATCTTCCCGCCGAAGTTCAGCCGGGCGTAGTTTACCGAGACATCGGCATACGCCTCAGAATCTACAGCCGCTTTTCGGAAATTCAGCGCATCGTTCTCGAAACGCTCGACGAACCGAATCCGCCGACCGAAGACGCAAAACCGACGGACAATCAACCAATCGGGACGGTAAAGCCGCCTAACCAATAATATTTAAAGAAAAGGAGAAAGATTATGAACGGCTTTACGGCTCAGAGATTCGGTCTTTTCGTTTTGTTTTTCCTCGCATTCGCCTTTACGGCAGACGCGCAGGACAAAACGCAGGCGGACGAGAATTTTACACTGAACATTACAGACGAGCGCATTACCGAAACGAACTACGAACGCTCGACGCAGGTTGAAGCCGGCGACGACAAAACCGGCGTAACGGTGCGCGTCGGCGCGTCGGTTCGCGCCCCAAATATTACTTTAACTTTGCGCGGAATCACGGGAAACGTACGCTTCCGCGCTTCGCTCGAAAAGATTAGAGCAAAGATTCAGGATTGAAAATTCAAGATTCAAAATTCAAGATTCAAGATTAGAAAACAGCATTCCCAATCTTGAATCTTAAATCTTAAATTTTGAGTCTTAAATCTTGAGTCTTAAATTTTGAATCTTAAATTTTGAATTTTGAATTTTCAATTAACAAGGAGGGAGAAAGTGAAAAAAACACTAAAAATAGGATTACTTTTATTAACTAACATTTTACTGTGCCTCGCGGTTAACGCGCAGGCGACGATTAATTCCAATTCGGCAACGGTCAAACCGACGCCTGTTCCGACCGTTCGTCCGCTTACGGCGGACGAGCAGAAGCGGCAGCAGGAATCGACGCAGCGCAGGCAAACCGAAGCAAAAACGGGCGACCCGGATGTTCTTCTCGACGTGCCGAATCTTTCGGTTGACGAGATAACGCTCGAAGTCGAAAATCTCCGCGCAAAGGTTTCGCTCGACGCGCGGCTCGCCAATCTTTTGCAGCTTTCGGCGGGCGCGGATGTCGGTATCGACAAGGTGAAATTAACCATCAAAGGCGTCAAGGCGGAAGTATTGCTCAAAGTCAGGCTCGACAATGTAGCGAATATTATCGACCGCACTTTGACGACGATTGACCGCAACCCGCAGATTCTCGAAAAGCTTCTGACGACGGTTGATAATACGGTCAACACGGTCGGAAACGTTGCAAATACTGCATTACAACCCGGCGGCGTTCTCAGCCAGACGATAAACACGCTCGGTCAAACCGTTCAGCGAACGCTCGACACGACCGGAAATATCGTCGAGAAAACGCTCGACACGACCGGGAAAGTCGTCAACCAAAAAACCATCGGCTCGGTTCTCGACACGGCGGCGACCGGCTTGAAAGTCGTCGGCGAAACGACCAACAGCGCGGGACAAACCGTCCGACGCCTTCAGGATTCGAGCGGCGGCATCGTCGAAGTCGTTCTCGATTCGGCAGGCAAAATCGTCAGCTCAAAAATCGTCAGCGGCGCGGGCGGAAACAGATAGCAATAGCTGGATTTTCAATCAAAAATAAAACGGGCGCGGGTAAATTTCGCGCCCGTTTTATTTTTGAAAGCAGCTGGAGCGTTAGATTCAGCTTTACAAATCGAACGAACCTTACGGTCAGGCGTCCGACCCGCAGTATGTAACGTTTAACCCGTGAAACGGTGATAAGAAACAGGTAACAGCCCGTGAAACGAAACTTCCCTATTACCTATTTCTTAAAGACCGCGAACAAAATCAAGAGCGCGATAATTATCGAAATGACGAGCGCGGCGATTTTCAGCCAACTGTACGGGCGTTCGCCCTGAACTTCGCCGGTTCTGCCGTTGACGACGATTTGGAAGACTTTGCCGCCGAAATTGTATGCGCCCGCGTAAATCGGGAGCAGAAGATGTTTGAAGGTAACGTCGGAATAATTGGTGTTTATATCGTGAACGCGCTGTTCGTCGCCGCCGATGTCCGCGCGCGCGTCTTCGTAAATCACGTTGTAGGCGCGCGTTTTGAAAAGCTCGAAGCCTTCGTCCAGAGCGATTTGATACGTCTGCGCTTTGTGTCCCGACAGAAAGGCAGGCTCGTAGGATTTCAGCTCGTGCAAATCCCACGGTTCGAGCCGCTCGATATATTTTTCGGGCAGAGATTTTGTCGCCGGAATACAAACGTCGTCAAATGCGCGCTCGACGTTTCCCGAAGCCGAATACCAGCGCGTGTGTCTTACCTGTCTGGTTTTCGTCTGATTGTTTTCCGTGTAAGTTTCCGTAACATAATAATATTCGCCGCGCTCGCCGTCGTAACGGCTTTGCGTAAAAGCGTCGTAAGTCCAATACGGAATGTAGATGCTGCTCATCCGTCCGGCTTGCGCCATAGTCTTTAGTTTTGAAGGCGCGAACCAGAGCGACGAAAGCCACGTTTTATAATTCGCGTTCGCCGTCTGCTCCGTAACCGAAAAAGGCAAAACGCCTTCGGGCGCAACCAGCGGGTCGGCTGATTTCGGCTGCGCGACAATCTTCGCGCCGCAAAAATCGCAGACGGTCGCCGTTTCGGGCGGCGTAAACTGCACAATCGCGCCGCAGCTTGTGCAGTTTACCTGCATCGCGTCCAGCGCCATCGGCTGAAGATTCCGCATTCCCTTTTGCAGAAATTCCTCGTAAGAGCGTTCTTCCACCACGCCGTCCGCCACGACTTCCTGCGAATGCCCGCAAAAAGGACAGGCGAGCTTTCCCGATTTGGCGTCAAAAACCATATTCGCGCCGCAGTTTTCGCATAAAAAGCGATTGACGTTTTCTTTATTTATTTCAGGTGCGTTTTGCATAGGTTAAATAATTGATAATTGATAATTGATAATTGATAATTAAGAACTGGCTTTCATTATCAATTATCAATTATCAATTATTTATTAGCGAAAAGCCGAGATGTCCATTCCGAAGCGGTCTTTCACGTATTCTTCCTGCGCTTCATTGAGATTACGCAGAGTTGCGAGGCGGCGTTCCGATTTTAGAATCTGCGTTTTCGTTCGTCCAGCCATTTGTTTGAGCAGATTTCTGCCTTCGAGCATCTCCGCGCGCACCTTTTCCCAGAGCGTGAAAAGCTCGGAAAGCTCGGCGATGAGCTTTTCTTCTTTTAATTCCTTGAGGCGATTTCTGATTTGCCAAATCTGCCGAATAGCGCGAACAAGCTCGTCGCCGACGGAATCGCCTTTTATCATATCTGGCGAATCGCGGAAATCTTCGACGAGCTTGTTTAAAAGATTCTGGTCGCCCGCCGAATAAGCGTCGTTCAATTTCGCCATCAAACCGTGACGGCGTTCCTTTTCAACTTTATCGAGCGCCAAATCGGGATGAATTATTCTGGCTAAATTATGATAAGCCTTTTTCGCTTCGGCGGTCGGCTGCCATTTATTTGAGCAATTTTCCCATTCGCCTTCGGCATTGGCGGCTGATTCTTCGGCGCGTTTTCTTAATTCCTCGGCGCGTTTTTTGATTTCCTCGTCGTCCGGCACGAGCTTTACTTCTTCTTCGGCAATCTGCGCCTCGATTTCGTCCAATGCGGCGTAAAGCCTGCCGACTTCCATCGTGTACTGCGCCTCAAACTGTTCAAGCTCGGTGCGCAAATCCGTCATTTCCTCTTCGCTGTCGGCAAGCCGGTCTTTTAAGCGTTCAAGAACTTTGCGCTTTTTATTCAATTCGATTTCTTCGGGCGCGAGCACATTCATAGTTCAAAATATTAGCATAAAAAGTAATAGGTAATAAGTAATCGGTAATTAGTAAAAAACCAATTACCTGTTACCTATTACCTACTACCTTCTGTTCGGAGTTCCGGCACGCGGAACTTAGATTTTAGCTTTATCAGCCTTCGACGCGAACCATCTTGCTTAGCGCATTCGCTTCGGCGTCCCTGATAATCGCAAGATTTTTATACTGCTTTTCGTTCAGCATCTCGTCTTTGAAATCAGGATTCGGCTTATACCAGCTTTGCGCTTCGAAGTATTTTTGCAACTCCTTATCTTTGAAAACACGACCTTGGCGCGCATAAATTTCGTTTCGCAAAACGCGTAAATCTTCGACGAACAAGCCCCAGAGCATTTCTTCCGTAATCTCTTCGGTAGCGAGATATTCGCGCCACCCGGCTTCCATTTCTTCGAGAAGCTTGACGTTTTGTTCCTCGATTTTATTGAGCTTGACGAGTTTCTGATTTTTTATCGGCTTATACCAGTCGCGCCATTCAAAAGTCTGCGCAAAACCCGGCGTCGAATACCTGCGCCCGCGGCGCGCGTAAAACTCGAAACGCATCATCCGCAAATCGTTCATCGATACGTCTTTGAGCAATTCACGGGTCAAAAGGACATTTTGAAATTTGTCCATATCGCCGACCGAAACCGCCGTTTTGTGCGTCGCCTCTTTTTGCGAGCTGATATTTTCGAGGTTTTTTCGCTCGATTTCGTTCAAAAGCGCCGGTGTGTATTTCGCATTTCGCTTGTACCAGTAACGCTCGTCGAAATATTTTTGCAGCCATTCCTGGTCGGTAAAAACTTTACCGTGAACGGCTTCGACTTCGGCAAGCATCACCTGCCAGTCAGCCGCCGATTCGGCAAAAAGCTTGTCCTCTGGAATTTCCTTGTCTTTCCAATAACGCAAATCGCCCGGCTGAACGTAGTTATGACGTTCGGCTTCAGCCATCCGAATCAAATCGAGATTGGCGCGCTCCACCGGCGTCAGCATCGAATTTTTGAAATTCGGATTCGGATTGTACCAAGATTGTTTTTCCAGATAATCCTGAATCGAACGCTCTTTGAAAATACGCCCGCGCTTGCCGAAAACAATGCCTCTTAAAATCGCCAGCTCGTCCGTCGTCTCAGTATCGTCCGTTTCATATTTCAGTTTATCGAGCTGCGCTTTGGTAACTTTTTTCTTTGTAAAATCAAACTTATCCCATTTGTATTTATTGAATTCTTTCTCATCATAAACCTGCGCCAGCATAATCTGGCTGACAGATAAAATGAGTAGAATTCCAAGACAAATTTGTTTGAATCGAATCATTTTCTTTCTCCTTTTAGGAATAATTCAGCTTTTCTCTATAATCTCAAAACTCGTTGTAATTTTCGCCGTCGGTCTGACGGTTGCGGCAACCGAGCAGTATTTCGTGTCGGAAAGCTCGATTGCCTGTTTCACGGCTTGTTCCGAAACGTCTCTGCCATACACGATATGGTGAATGTGAAAAGCGTCGAACCTGCGCGGAAAATCTTCGCGCCGCTCGCCCGTAATTTCCACTTTATAATCCGTAACGACCTGACGTTTTTTCTCCAAAATCGAAACAACGTCCGTCGCCGTACAGGACGCGACCGAAACTAAAAGTAATTCAAGCGGTGTCGGCGCGCTGTGTCTTTCGCCTTTTGTGTCAATAGTTATCGAATTATTGCCCGGCGTCGTAGCGATAAAAAATTCATCGCCCGCGTATTGAACAGTTGTTTTATAATTGTTGTCAGACATCGGAAATTTCCACTCTCAGAACGTAAAAGCTGAATACGTTTTGCGAAATTCTAGCATATATTTTCCGCTTTTCAAGTTATATTTTTCAGCAGTCAACCTTTTGGCACAAAAAATGCTTCTTATGTAATAGTTCTTTGTGTGTCTTAATGCAATTAGAGGAGATTTTATATGAGCAGATTCAGAAATGTGTTTTCAGTTTATTTGTCGGTCAGCCTGTTGGTTCTCGGTTTTATCGCGCAGGCGGACGCGCAGAACAATCGAAATCAGCGGGAAGTCCGAAATATCGTGCAAAGCCTGATGTCGAAGCTTGACGATTTTAGCTACAGCCTCGATTCCGAACTGCGCCGCACATCGATTAGCCGCAGCGAGCGGGACGATATAAACAGCGACGTAAAGGGCTTGGAAGACGCTATCAGCCAGTTTGAAGGCAAATTCCAGCGCTCGCGCGAATCGGCTGAAGACGTTACGGACATCCTTAACGCGGCTAAGAGCGTCAATGATTTTGTCAATAATCGACGCTACGGCTCGGGTTTTCAGGGCGACTGGACAAACGTTCGCAATCTGCTCGACAAGCTTGCAAATGCTTACAAAGTAAACTGGAACTGGAACGGTAGCAACACAACAAACTACCCGACCAATTATCCGAATAATTACCCGACAAATACGAACCAAAACGTTTCTTACGGCTTGACCGGAACGTATGATTTGGATACTTCGAGAAGCGAAAGTACAAACGACATTCTCGACCGCGCCAATGTTCAAAACGACAGCGACCGCGCGGATTTGGAAGCAAAGCTCGAAGCCGCCGAACAGCTTGCGATTGACGTGCGCGGCAATCAGGTAATTCTCGCTTCGTCGAAAGCTTCGCCGGTTAATTTTACGGCTGACGGGCGCGACCGCACCGAGCAGACTTCGGACGGCAGAACAATTCGCGTTCGCGCAAGCTTGAACGGACAAACTTTAACCGTTTCGAGCATCGGCGGCGAAACGGATTACACGGTTACTTTCGCGTCAATCGACAACGGAAAATCGCTCAAAGTTACGCGCCGAATCACGACCGGCTATCTGAATCAAACCGTTTTTGCCGAAAGCATTTACACCAAATCGGCTTCGGTCGCGCAGCTCGGCATCGACACAAATACAAACAACAGCTCGGACGTTTATTCGAGCAGCGATTCCAACGATGTTCCGAACAGCAATTACCCGAACGGTAATTACCCGAGTACGACAACACCGCGAACGGGTCAGTTTGTCGTGCCGAATGGAACGATTATCACCGGAACTTTGAATAACGACGTTACGACCAAAGTTTCGCAGAATAACGACCGTTTCAAGATGACCGTAACCGCTCCGAACGAATATCGCGGCGCGGTAATCGAAGGCTATCTTTCGGGCATAAATCGTTCGGGCAAAGTGTCGGGACGCTCGCAAATCACGTTTAATTTTGAACGGATTCGCCTCGCAAACGGTCAAACTTATGATTTCGCCGGATTTTTGCAGAGCATTACCGACACCAACGGAAAAACCGTTAAAGTCGGCACGGAAGGCGAAGCGAAAGGCGACAGCCAGACGAAAGAAACTGCCAAACGCGGCGGCATCGGCGCAGGTTTAGGCGCGTTAATCGGCGCAATCGCGGGCGGCGGAAAAGGCGCGGCAATCGGCGCAATCATCGGCGGCGGCGCGGGCGCAGGCTCGGTTATCCTGACCGGAAAAGAAGAATTAGACTTGAAACAAGGCTCTTCAATCACCGTTCAGGCATCTTCGCCGAATAGATAAAGGCGGAAACACGCTCGTAAGCAATCGTGCAAAAAAGCCTCGTTTTTAAAAGCGAGGCTTTTTATACTTTAAAAATTCTCCTGCAAATCTTGTCTATCCTGTTTTAATTTTCCTTTTCATCTGTGCTAACCTGTGTCATCTGAGGTTTAATTTTTCTTATGCAAATTTCGTTCGAAGAAATCGAAAATTTCCGCGACAAAAGATGGCGGCGCGAGGAAATCTCGAAAATCGAAACCGCTTTGCAGGTCGAAGCGATGGTCGAAGATTTAGGCTTTTGTCTGGGCTTGACCGACGCGCGCACGAATCTTCCCTCGGTTTACATCGCCGTTTGCGGTCGTCGTGATGCATATTCGCCGAAAAATGTTCAGAAAGATTATGAAATGAGCCTCGCGTGGACGCTCAAAGACGAAGTGATGATGCGCGGGAAAGTTTATTATTCAAAGCTCTGCAAAGGTCGCTCGATGTTCGTCGCGCCGCGTCTCGTTCCATATTTCAACGCAATTTGGGGTATGCCGAAAAAACAGGAAAAAGCGGCTTTATCGGAAGAAGCGCAGAAAATTTTGAAAGTTTTGCGAAAAGAATGGGAAATGGCGACGGCGGATTTGCGCGCAGAAGCCAAAATCGAAAACCGCGCTAAATTTACAAAAGCCATCGACGAGCTGCAAAAATGTATGAAAGTCGTGCCGCAGGAAGTTCTCTACCAACCGAAATTTACATACATCTGGACGCTCGCCGAAGCGCGTTTCCCGAAGGAATTGGCGAAAAAAATCTCGCGTGAAGAAGCCGTCAAAGAGCTTGCCCGAAATTTTCTAAAAATCGGCGGAACGACCGCGCTCGGCGAGTTTGCCAAAGCGTTCGGCTTCTGGCGTTGGGAAGCCGGTAAGGCGAATCATCAATTAGTTGCCGAAGGTTTTGCCGAAAGACTCGCGACCGGAATTTACCGGCTCAAAAAATAACGTCTTTCGGCAAAACTTTTGATTTTACTGACTTTATTCTAAGGCTTTTTGCCTTCGAACCAGACGGGTTTAAAGTCAGAATTTACCAGCCATTTAATCGGCTCAATCATTGAATTGATAGCTCGCGTCATATGCGCAAAATCAATCGTTTTAACTTCGTCGCTGGCGTGATGATAGTCGTTATGCAAACCGAAACTGGAAACCGTATGCGCGATGATTCCCTGTTTTGCAAGCGTGAAATTATCCGAACGCTGGAAGAAGTTTTCTTCAGGATGCGGGTCGTTGACGAGCTTTGCGCCGCGCTTGGCGAGTTCCGCGCCGAGATTCGAACGGTCATAACCGGTCAGCCAAAGTTCACCCGGTTTAACTTTGGGATCGGGACGACCTATCATCTCAAATTCAAGATTTGCAATTAGACTTTCTTTTGGAAACGGCAGATTATTGACGAAATAATTAGCGCCGTAGCCGCCCGCCTCTTCGCTGCCGAAACACACGAAATAAACGGTGCGTTTCGGTTTTTTTCCGCTTGCAAGCACGCGCGCGAGTTCCAGAACGGCGACCGAACCGGAAGCGTCGTCGTCCGCGCCGTTAAAAATCTTGTCGTCGCCCGGCGCGTTTTGCCGCACGCCGAGATGGTCGAGATGCGATGTCAGCAAAATAACTTCGGCTGAAAGTTTCGGGTCGCTGCCGGTGATTTTGCCCATCGCGTTCCACGTATAATTTTTCGGCGATTCGGAAAACGTGCCGGACATTTCGATTTTTGTGCCGTCGGCTAAATTTGAAAATTTACCGACCGCATCTTTTGAAACCGCGAAAAGATTGCCGCCGCGCCGCGAAAGCGCGGGTTTTCGATTAGCTATCTCCGACCAATTTTCACGGATTTCTTTTGTCTCCGTCACCAAAATCGCCGCCGCGCCGTCTTTGAACATTTGCCCGATATCGTTTTGAATTGATTCGAACTTTACGTCTTCGGGAACATTCAATAAAACGACCGCGCCGCTTTTCGCTTTTTCGCCCGGCTTTAGTTTTTGCAATTCACCGCTGATGTCTTTCGCCGACAAAGAAAAAATCGCTAAATCTTTGCCGACCGTAATCGTCCGTCCAAGCTCGCCTAAAACTTTCAATTCCTGCAAAACGCTTCGTCCCGGATATTCGACCGTCTGAACATAAGTTTGCTGCCCCGTGAAAGCGTCTTTTTCGCCTGCCGGTTCAAGCCCGAACTGCATAAACTGCGAGCCGATATATTCAGCCGCAATCCGCTCAAACATCGTTCCGCTGCCGCGTCCCTGAAGCGCGTCGCCGGCGAGAAAATTCATCTCGGCGCGAATATTTCTCTCTGAAACGAGCGAAGCGCGGTCTTGCGCGACGACAACAAACGCCGAAGTATTTAAGAAAAGCGATAAACAAAGGAATATTTTGATAATTGAATGATTTTTTTTCATAATTTTACAAACAGAATACGAAAAAAAATAGAGTTTGTTTTCGTAAAGACAAACTCTATTTTTCGTACAAATAAAATCCCTGAAATTAATGTTTAGTATTTCATCAATTCCGCGACGGCTTTTTCAACGTCTTCAATCTGCGGCAGAATGAAATCTTCCATTTGCGGCGCGTAGGCGACAAACGTATCGGTCGCGCCGACGCGCCGGACGGGCGCGTCGAGATATTCAAATAATTCATCCGAGATTCGCGCCGCGATTTCCGCTCCGTAGCCGTATGAAAGCGGGTCTTCGTGCGCGACGATAACGCGCGAAGTCTTTTTCACCGATTCGGCAATCGCTTCCCAATCGTATGGAACGAGCGTTCGCAAATCTATAACTTCAACCGAAAAGCCTTGTTTTTCCAGACGTTTTGCCGCTTCGAACGAACGCTGGACGAGCGCGCCGAAAGTTACGATTGTTATGTCGGTTCCCTCGCGGACGACTTTTGCCTTGCCGAACGGAATCAAAAACTCCGAACCTGGATACTGCGATTTGTTGTAAACCTGACGGTAAAGATGTTTGTGTTCGAGAAACAAAACCGGGTCGTCGCAGCGAATCGAGGTGCGAAGCAGACCGTTCGCGTCGAGCGCGTTTGAAGGATAAACAATCATCAAACCGGGCGTGTGCGCGAAAAGCGTCGTGCCGCTTTGCGAGTGATAAACCGCGCCGCCTTTTAAATATCCGCCGACCGGAACGCGCATCACCATCGGACATTTCGTGTCGCCGTCCGAACGCCAGCGCGTTACGGCGACTTCGTTGCGAATCTGGTGAAACGCCGGAAAAATATAATCGAAAAACTGAATCTCGACGACCGGTTTCAGCCCGCGAATCGACATCCCGACGGCGCGACCGATGATGTTCGCTTCCGCCAAAGGCGAATTAAAAACGCGCGCCGAGCCGAATTTGCGCTGTAAATTTGCCGTAACTTTGAAAACGCCGCCTTTGCCTTTGACGGTTTCCAGATATTCCTCGCGCGAGCAGTCCGCCACGTCTTCGCCGAAAATCACGATTCGCTCGTCGCGTTCCATTTCTTCGTGGAGGCAACGGTTAATCAAATCGACCATCGTTCCCGCGTTGCCGGAAAGTTCCGCGCCGTCTTCGGTGTCGAAATCTTTCGAAGTCGGGTCAACGTCGGGCGAAAAAACGTTTCTGAAAGCCGTTTCGGGCGCGGGCTGCGGCGTGGCGACGGCAATGTCCGCTGCCTCGTTGATTTCCGCGTCAACTTCCTTGCGGAGAGCTTCCAAATCTTCCGAACTGATAATTCCTTCGGTCATTAAAAATTCGGCAAATGTCTTAATCGGGTCGATTTCCGCGTCCTTTTGACGTTCCTCTTCGGGACGGTACGATTTTTCGTCGTCGGAAAGCGAGTGCGAATACGGGCGAATTACTTTGGCGTGAACAAAAGCCGGACCTTTTCGTTCTCGGCAGTATTCGACGGCTTTTTTAAAGGTTTCGTAAGATTCGAGCGGATTCGTTCCGTCGCATTTTTGAATATATAAATCGGGAAAACCGGCGACTAATTTTGAAATATCGCCGCCCGCCGTGCCGACTTCGACCGGCGTGGAAATCGCGTATCCGTTATCTTCGACGACGAAAATTACGGGCAATTTCAGATTGCTCGCCGTGTTCAGCGCTTCCCACCATTCGCCTTCGCTCGTCGTGCCGTCGCCGACCGACATATAAACGACTTCATCGCCTTTGAAACCGACGATTTTGTCCTGCAAATCTTTGAGCAGAGACGCGCGATAACCCGCTTCCGCCGCGCCGACCGCGTGCAGCGCCTGCGTTCCGGTACACGAAGACTGCGACGGAACGTTTAAATCTTTATGTCCCCAGTGCGAAGGCATCTGCCGACCGTGCGAGTTCGGGTCAGATTCCGCGCCGACTGCCGAAAGCAGCATTTCCTGCGCCGTCATTCCGAGTCCGAGCATCAAAGCGCGGTCGCGGTAATACGGAAAAAACCAATCGTAAGCGGGCTTCATCGCCAGAGCCGCGCCGACCAGCACCGCTTCGTGTCCCGCGCCGCTGATTTGGAAAAAGATTTTATTTAAAGCTTTGAGCTGAATTTCCTTGTCGTCGATGCGCCGCGACATATACATCGTGCGGTAAAGTCCGACCATCGTTTCGGCATCCAGCCCGTGATATTTGTCTGATTTTGCGGCTATCGCTTTGCCGGTTTTCTTCGACGCTTTTTTCGGCTCGTCCGGCTCGATTGCCTTCGCGGTCTTCTGCGCGGTCGTATGGTCGAGCATTCCGTCGCCGACCGTCATCGGTTTTTTCTCGACCGTTTTCGCCGTCGATTTCTTCACGCTTTCAGTTTTTCTAGCCGGCGTTTTTTTATTATTACTTTTCGCCGTGTCGGCTTTTTTTGTTGCTGTTGCCACTCTTAAAATCTCCTGATAAATGCTTTTCTATAATTTAATTCTTGATAAAAGTTCCTGACGATTTATTCTAAAATGTGTTCCCACATCATCCAAGATAGCAGCAAATGTGCCGATTCTTAATGGATTATGATTCGGAATTGTAACGTGATGCGTACCGTTTTCGCTAGTTGTTAAGCGTATATGACTTCCCGTTTGTCTGGTTATTTCATAACCTAAAACGCGAAAAGCCCTGACTAAATCCGCGCCTGAAATATCTCTCGGTAGTCTCACGCGGCAAAAACTTCTTCGCTGACAAAATGAAGTCGAATCATCTTCGGTTTTATTTCCGCTTCAAAATGACAATCTACAGCCTCACGGATGTTTTCACGTAAACTTTCTAAATCATCTGCTTCGGTGAAAATAGATTCACCTAGCGCGCGCGCCGTATAGCCGCCTTCAATAGCATTTTCCACTAAGAAAATAATCTCATTCATAAATTCAAAACCAGCGACACAGCGCAAACAAATAGTTTAATATCTTAATCCACATAATCCAAATCGAGCGTTTCCTGAAAATCCTGCGCCATCGAAGGATGCCCGTGCGCGTTTGAAACCGCGATTCCCCTTTCATAAATCGCGCGCGCTTTTTCTTTGTCGCCCGTTCGCTCGTAAGCCTTTGCGAGCATTCCGTAAGCCGCGCCTTCGTCGTCGGCTTTGGAAAGATAATTTTCGAGTGTTTCGATTGCCATTTGCCAATCCTCTTGTTTTTGATATTCGTTTGCCAGACCGAACAAAACCATCGCATTGTCCGGGTCGGCGTCGAGCATTTGTTTGAAAACTTCGATTCTGTTTTGCATAAATTTCAAGATACCGAATTTTTGAAGAAAAAGGAAAGTCAAACCGCAGAGACGCGGAGACGCGGAGAATTTCAAAAAACAAATAGCTGCAAATGTACAGGATGCACAAAAATAATTTATGTTTTTTTCGGCTATTTTTTCTCTGCGTCTCCGCGTCTCTGCGGTAAAATGTTCTTAGAATAATTTTTGCTGAACCGGCAAAAACTTTTCTTCTATTTTCTCAAGCTTCTCAAATCGCTCAAAACCCAAACGCTTGAAATGCAAATCGAACAATTTTACCGCCATCTGCCATTGCTCGGTTTTGCCGCGCCGCTCGGCAAATGTTTTGTGGCGCAGTTGTCCGCCGCGCTCGCGCCGCAAAGCGTTGAGAATTTTATCGGCTTTTGTCGGCAATTTTTCCAATAATTTCTGCACAAAATATTCTTCAATCGATTCCGAATCGAAATGAATTAAATTAATAAACGCCCTGCCAGCGCCCGCTTCACGGGCTTTTTCGAGCAAAACCGGAATGTCCGAATCGTTATAGCCCGGAATTACCGGCGCAATCCCGATGCCGACTTTCAAACCCGCGTCCGTCAAAGTTTTCATCGCCCGGAAACGCGCTTCGGGAACGGGAACAAAAGGCTCAAACGGTTTCGATTTTTCGATTGTCGGAAACGGAATCGAAAAGAAAATGGTCGCGTCGAGCTCGCCCAAAACGTCCAAATCCCGCGTAATCAAAGGCGATTTTGTGATAACGCCGACCGGCATCCGAAAATCGCGGCAGACAATCAGACATTTTCTCGTCAGCTCATAATTAGCTTCCAGAGGCAAATAAGGGTCGGTCGCAAATGAAAACTCAAGATGACTGATTTTTTCCCGCGTACGCTTTAATTCCTCGCGCAAAATCTCCGGCGCGTTTACTTTTGCGACGATTTTCGTTTCAAAATCAGTTCCTGCGCCGTAGCCCAAAAATTCGTGATAACGACGGGCAAAACAATAAGTGCAGCCGTGAATGCAGCCGCGATAACAGTTCACCGTATAACGAATGCCCATTTCGGGCATATTGCTTTTGGTAATAACGCTCCGCGTGGCGATTTCTTCAAAAATCTCAAGCTTAACCGGCGGCGGTTCGCCCACAAACTCGGCTGAATATTTGTGATAAGGATTCGGCGGATTTTCGATGTATCGCATAGATGAAACAATAATTCATCCATGCGATAATTGCAAGATTTATTTAGCCTCGAACAAACACGAAAGAACACGAAAAAAAAGCAAATATTATTTCGTGTCTTTTCGTGTTTGTTCGCGGCTAAATCTCTTTCTGCATCAGCAAATCGGTCTGCGCGTCGGAGCCGAGCAGAAAAACGTGTTTGCCGACTTCGCGAAAGCCGTATTTTTCATAAAACCTCTGCGCTCGCGGATTGTATTCCCAAACGCCGAGCCACATCGTGTCGCAGTTTAATCTTTTAGCAACCGCAAAACATTCTTCCATCAAGCGCGCGCCGACGCCTTTGCCCAAAAATTCCTGTTTGGAATAAAGACGGCTGAGTTCAATCGGCTTTGTCGCGCTGATTCCGTCTTCGATGCTGTCGATGATTAATTTTGCGTAGCCTGCGGGTTCGTTTTCGATTTCGGCGATGAGAAAAATCGAGTTCTCGTCGGAGATTTCACTTCCGATTTGTGCCTGATTAAAAGCTTTCGCCATATAATCCGCCAAATCGTCGGGCGCGTTTTTCGGATGTTCGTGAAAAGCGTCCCAGAAAGTTTTGTAGGACAAATCGGCGAGCATTTCGGCATCTTCGATTGTTGCTTTGCGAATTTTCATAAAAAGATGTCAGATGCCGGATGTCAGATGCTAGTTCGAATTTTCTTCTGACATCCGGCATCTAACATCTGACATCTTTACGTTTACTTGCCGCTCATAATTAATTTCGCAATCGTTTGAAGCTGCATATTGCTTGTGCCTTCATAAATCGCGCCGATTTTCGAGTCGCGCCAGAATTTTTCGACCGGATAATCTTTCACGTAGCCGTAGCCGCCGTAAAGCTCGATTGCCTTTGACGACACTTTTTCCGCCACGCGCGAAGTGTAAAGTTTGGCGATTGCCGCTTCTTTTAAGAATGACTTTCCGGCGTCTTTAAGTCGCGCGGCGTTGTAGGTTAAAAGTCGAGCGGCTTCGATTTCGACTGCCATTTCGGCGAGCTGGAATTGAACGGCTTGAAAACTGTTGATTGACTGCCCGAACTGCTCGCGTTCTTTTGTGTATCGAAGCGCGTTTTCGTAAGCGCCCTGCGCGATTCCGAGCATTTGCGCGGCGATGCCGATTCTGCCTTCGTTTAAGGTTTCAATCGAAACTTTGTAGCCTTTGCCGACTTCGCCGAGGACATTTTCTTTCGGAACCTTGCAGTTGTCCAAAATCAGTTCGGTCGTAGAAGATGCGCGGATTCCGAGTTTGTCTTCTTTTTTGCCGACCGAAAAGCCTTCAAAACCTTTTTCGACGATGAAAGCCGTGATGCCTTTATAGCCCAAACTTGCGTCAATCGTCGCAAAAAGAATAAAGATTTCGGCTTCGTTGCCGTTTGTAATCCAGAGTTTCTGCCCGTTGATTTCCCAATAATCGCCTTTGTCGGTCGCTTTTGTTTTCAGCGCGAAAGCGTCCGAGCCGGAACTTGCTTCGCTCAATGCGTATGCGCCGACTTTGCCTTCAGCCATCTGCGGCAGATATTTTTTCTTTTGCTCGTCCGAAGCCCAGCGCATAAAGGCGTTTGTTACAAGCGTGTTATGAACATCGACGAAAACCGAAACGCTCGCGTCAACGCGCGCGAGTTCTTCAATCGCCAGAATCGCGTTGAAAATCGTCGAACCCGCGCCGCCGTATTCTTCGGGCGATTCGATTGCCATAAGCCCGAGCTCGAAACATTGTTTGATTAAATCCGGGTCGAGCTTGGATTCGTGTTCCATTTTCCCGACACGCGGCAAAACTTCGCCTTCGGCAAACTCTCTTACGGACGCGCGAAACAATTCTTCTTCTTCGGTCAAACTAGTCAAAGCCTGCGGTAAAAATTCTTTTTCTAAAGCCGTCGCACTCATATTTTTATCTATCCTTATTTTATAAAAATTTCAATTAATCTTTGCGTCTTTGCGCCTTTGCGGGAGAAAAGGCGCTTCATAAAATTTCAAGCTAATTTTTACTATATAAGAAAATTTCCCGCAAAGGCGCAAAGTTCGCAAAGATTTTCTACGTTTTGTAATCGCCAGTAAATAATTTACCATCATATAAGGCGCATCGGCGAAAAGGCAAAAGCAGTGAATTCCGAAACAGAAATTCAAACTTCAAATCTCACACCTCAAAGCTCAAACCAGAAACATCTCGACCGGCTGAAAATTCTCGGCGTTTTATTTACGCTTCTCGGCATCGGCTTATTCGCGTATTTTATTTACACGGTCGGGTTTCACGAGATTGCTCTGGGAATTCAAAAAATCGGTTTCGATGGATTTTTCCTGCTCATTTTTATTTATTTTCTGCGCCTGTTTACGCGCGCCGTCGCTTGGACGCTTTCGGTTTACGAGCCTTATAAGCTGGATTTAAAGGACACGATTCCGGCGATAATTATCGGCGAGGCGATGAGCACGATGATTCCGCTCGGAATTCTTGTCAGCGGCACGACGAAAGCGGTCGCCGTCAGAAAACGTGTTCCGCTGGTCGTCGGATTGTCTTCGGTGGCGACGGAAAATCTGTTTTATTCATTAATTACAGGACTTTTTATCATTCTCGGCGCGTTTGCTTTTCTCCGAAGCTTCGAGCTTGCGGACGGTTGGATTTTAACAATCGACATTACAATCGCAATTATTCTCGCGCTGATGGTGCTCGGAATCGTCATGGTCGTTCGCCAGTGGCATTTTGCCAGCGCGATTTGCGAGAAGATTTATGATAAGGGCTACGGCAGAAAATTTCTGGAGAACGGAAGGCTTCACGTAAGGCTTTTTGAAAATCTGATTTACGGATTTTATCGCCGTTACCCGAACCGATTTTTGCCGATTATTCTGCTTCAGGTCGCGTTTCACGCGCTCGGAATTCTGGAAGTCTGGTTTGTCCTAAGCCGTATCAGCAATGTTTTGCCGAGCATTTTCACGGCATTTCTGCTCGAATCAATCAGCCGAATTATCACGGTCGTTTTCAAATTAGTTCCTTTTCTCATCGGAGTTGACGAAGCCGGAGCGCAATTTGTAACCGAAACACTGGCTTTAGGCGCGGGCGTCGGCGTAACGCTGGCGATTATTCGTAAGGGCAGAATCATTTTTTGGACGCTAATCGGCTTGATTTTGATAATTAAGCGCGGACTTTCGCTGAAAGAAATTTCCGAGATGCGACACGAAACCGGCGAATTGAGCAGTAAATAAAGGCTCAAACCTAATAAATTTTATTTTTCATTTTTTACTTGTCAATGTCGTTCGGCGTTCTTTATACTTAAAAATGGCGATTTCGCTTATTTGAAGGAGAAAACATTTGCAACCTAAAGTTCATCAGGGACTACTAACGGCGCATGGCTTCCGCTTTGCGATAGTCGTATCGCGTTGGAATGATTTTTTGACAACGAAGCTGACCGAAGGCGCTCTGGACGGTCTGGAAAGACTCGGCGCAAGCGAGGAATCGGTCGAGATTTTCAAAGTTCCGGGTTCGTTCGAGCTGCCTCTGACGGCGCAAAAGGTTGCGGCTGGCGGAAAATTCGACGCGGTTATCTGCATCGGAGTCGTCATTCGCGGTGAAACTCCGCATTTCGATTACGTCGCGGGCGAAGCGGCGAAAGGCGTTTCGAGCGCGGCGATGCAGACCGGAATTCCGGTTATTTTCTGCGTCGTAACGACCGAGACGCTCGAACAGGCGATAAATCGCTGCGGCGTAAAAGCCGGAAACAAAGGCTTCGAAGCCGCCATGACGGCGGTTGAGCTGGTTAATTTGTATAAAACAATGGACGGCGGAGAAAAAGCTTCGAAAGAAAAAGTTTTTCCGCATGTCGTTTGAAAAAGAGCAAGGATTATGGGAACACGGCGTAAAGCGCGCGAATGCGCTTTGCAAATGTTATTTGCGGCAGACGTGGCGAAAACGGGCGAAAGCGCGTTGACCACGGACTATTGGAGCGAACTTGGCGAAGCGGGACTCGACGATTTGACCCGCGAATTTGCCGATAAGCTCGTCCGAGGCGCTCTGCAAAAGCTTGAAACGATAGACGACCGCATCCGAACGCGCGCCGAGCACTGGCGCATCGAGCGAATGGCAATCGTTGACCGGAACATTCTGCGTCTCGCCGTTTACGAATTTCTTTTTGAAGAAACTCCGGCGACCGTCATCATCAACGAAGCTCTGGAAATTGCCCGCCGCTTTTCAACCTTTGAAGCCACACAGTTTATCAACGGAATTCTCGACGCAATCAAGCACGATTTGGAAAAGCAGAAACCCAAAAACACTTCCACAGACGAACCAATCAACGAAAAATCTCACGCTTCATCACGTTAAAATTTTCAGCCGATGAACAACCTGCAAAAAGATTTTCTGCAAAGGTCAATCGCCAATCTGGAAAATCTGACCGCGAGCGCGAAAAAAGAAGAATCTTTATCGCCGGAATTCGCGCGCGAAATTTTCCGAATGCTTCACACAATTAAAGGAACTTCTCAAACTTTCGGCTTTTCAACTGCCGCAAATCTCGCGCATGAGCTCGAAAATCTGCTTTCCGCAAAAGACGTTTCAGCCGATTTCAAGAATATCCTGCTCGAAGGTTTTGCGCTTTTGATTGATTCGTTCAGGCATCCGAATGAATCCGGCAAACACGAAAGCTTTATTGATAAAATCCGTCGAATTGTTCCGGTTTCTTCGCCTTTGCAAAACTCTTTCGCCGCTCAAATTCCTCCCGAAATCTCAAAACAGCTTTCCGAATATGAGAGAAACGCATATCTTTCGGCGGTTGGCGACGGAAAAAAGATTTTCTGCGTTAAAGCTGATTTTGATTTGGCAGATTTTGCCTCCGGCTTTAAGAACCTTAAAGAAAATCTGAGCTTGCAGGGCGAAATCATCGCCACGCTTCCCGCGCCGCAAATCGAAAAAGGAAAAATCGGTTTCCTAATTTACTTTGCCGGTCAGGAAATAGGCGAAGAAATATCGCAGAATTTCCCGTCGGAAATTATCGGACGAGCAGCGACTTTTTCAGACGATGTAAAAGGAATTCTTGAACAGGTCGCCGCGCACGGGAAAGATTTGGCGCGGAAGCTTGGAAAGGAAATTCAAATCACGGTTTCAGCCGACGAAATCGAGCTTTCGGCAGAAAAATCAAAACTGATTTTCGACATTCTCCTGCATCTGGTTCGCAACGCCGTTGACCACGCAATCGAAAAACCGGACGAAAGACGCGCCAAAGGCAAAGATGCTTCGGGAACAATCGAAATTTCTCTAAAAGCTAATGAAAACGATTTGGCGCTGTCAGTCAAAGATGACGGGAAAGGCATCGATGCGGAAAAAATAGAAGCGAAAGCTGTCGAAAAAAGTCTGATTTCAGCCGGTGAAATCTTGACCGGGCGCGAATTGCTTGGTTTAATCTTTCTGCACGAATTTTCTACGCGGGAAACGATTTCCGAAATTTCCGGTCGCGGCGTCGGGCTCGATGCGGTAAAGGATTTAGCGGAAAACGGCGGCGGCAAAATCAGCGTCGAAAGCCGTAAAGATGCCGGAATGACCTTCGAGATTATTCTTCCAAAAGATGAATATGAACCACAGAGACACAGAGACACAGAGACAGAAAAGCAAAAATAATTTTACGCTTTGCCTTTTTACTTTTTATTTAATTTCCTCTGTGTCTCTGTGTCTCTGTGGTTTAATTTCCGTCGAAGCGCAGGATTATCCGAAGGAAATTCGCGGGTACAAAGTTCATAAAACAAAAATCACCGTCAAAAACGAAGGCGAAAAAGCCGATAAAAAAGACGGCTCGGAAGCTTATATAAACGTTACCGAACCGACCGTCGAAGACGTTTCGCTGACAGGCGTTACGATGGAAGTTTCGGCTGAAATTTCGGCTGTCGAACAGAGCGGCAAAATCGATTTTCTGACCTTTAAAGATTTTCGCGTCAACGGTCTGAAGGTTGACATCGAAGAATATCAAACTTCATTTTCCTTCGAGAAAAACAAGCCGATTAAGCTTCCGCGCCCGGTTAAAGTCTTTGTCGGCACGGGACAATCTCTTCTCGGCGCAATCGGCGCAATGCGCGACCCGAAAGACGAATGGACGGTTACGGGAACGGTTTTCGTTTTCGGCAAATTCAAAAAAATGGGTTTCAGCTTCAAGCGCGTCATCCCGGTCGAAATCAACATCAAGATAAAAAATCCGCTAAAAGCTAATCAATAACGTATTTGAATTTATCTCTTACATTGGCTCGAATCGCGCCCGCATAATCGTGTGAGTCCGACTTACATTTTTCCAGATATTGCATTGCTTCAAGGCTTTCGGGAATTGTCGGATTTAGATTGGCTAAATCGTAGATTGTTTTCAATTTTTTCAAAACTGCCAACCGCATTTCATTTAGTTCCACGCGATTAATTCCTAATAGTTCAATAGTCGTTTCTCCGCGAATGTTTCCGTCCACAGCAAAAGGAATTTCTCCGCGAAAAGAAATTAAATCTTCCGGGTTTTCGTCAGTCTCAGGATTAATAAAGAGCGGCTTTTCTTTGCTTAAATCCTTTTCATGCGAAGCTGTTCTTTCTTTTGGATTTTCCAGGGGAAATAAATTTCTCTTAAAACTTTGATTACAAAGCTGACAGGATAAAAATAGATTTTCCCAAACATACGCCAGCCAATAATAACCGAGCGATGTCAGTTCTTCATCCTCGCTCTGACGTGAGCCGCCTTTCGGACGAAAATGCTCCACATCGCCGTAGGAAATATGAGAAATTTTTGACTCACAGATAAAACATTTGTCGTTCTGGGCTTTGATGAGCGCATTTTTTACAGTTTTGCCGCCGTAAATTGTTTTCTTAAAAACAAATTTCTTCTTTCCGCTTTCATAATCAGCTTTGTGTTCCAGATATTCTCTGCACAAAGTCTCTATTTCGGCTTTGCCGCTTTCCCGTAAAATTTTCGGCGCTTCTTTGGGCTTTTTTATCGAAATCATAGAGAGAATTATTCGGCTTGAGATTGCAGACGCTCCGCCGCGCGCCTGATGATGTCCATCGCTTTATCGTCTTCGGGATTATCTTCGCTGACAGGCATAAAGCCGATTTTATCTTCCAGCTCCGCCAGACGCTCTTCGTCTTTTTTAGTTAATTTGGCTTTTGACAGAATTTCCTGTCTCTGTTCCAAAAATGATTCTATTTCTTTCGGTCTGGCTGTTTCCAAGCCGAATAAATCGCTGGTTAAAATCTGGTCGGCTCGCCAATTTCTAACTGCTTCGACGCTCTGGTCAATCACAACATGGTCGTCTTCGCGCCGGCAAACGACAATATTCGCATCACGCGCAACGGCAGACTGCACAATCAAAGGACTGTGCGTTGTAACAATAAACTGCGTATTCGGAAAAAGATTGCTTAAATAATCAAGTAATTCGCGCTGCCATTTCGGATGCAGATGCAAATCAATCTCGTCAATCAAAACAACAGCAGGCTCAGCCAGAGGATTTTCGCTTTCGGGATATATATCAAACATTCTCGAAGCAAAATCAACCATCCAAGACATTGAAGTTCGATAACCAAGACTCAAATCTTTTGCTTCAACCCAACCATAATGAGTGTGGAATTCAACTATTGGTTGTGGAATTACACTAGGTAATAAGTCTTTTTCACTAAATCTAATATCATCAATATCAGGTAATACTTTAACGAGGATTTCTTTTATTTTCTCAAGCCTATTCTTTCTTTTCTCTTGAAAAGAAGAGGTTCTTTTAGAAGCATAGTCCGCTTGTAAAAGCCATTCTTCTGGATTTATAAGTGAAGCATTTTCATTAAAAAGAGTGACATACGGGCTTTCTTCGCTCTGCTCTGAAATTGAAGTTTCGCCAACCTTTCTTAATGCACCGTATGCAAAAATCATTGAATAAATTCTATATCCCTTAAAGTTAAGATATTCAGAGGGTACAAAGCCTTTCATAAGCCCTCCTTTAATTAATACGGAAGATGCTTTCACTTCTTTAGGAAGCAGAAAATTTTGACTAAGCGTATATTTAAATCTTAAGGAGTATTTTGAGGATATTTTACTGCTCATTTGTTTTCTTTTTTCAATTGATGCAAAATCCCTTAAATCCAATTTCGTGCCACTAACCCGCTTATATCTAGCAATTAGGTATGAATACAAAACACTTTGCAAAATTGCTGTCTTTCCCGTGCCATTATCCCCTAAAATAATTGTCCAATGTTTGGGATTGCCCTTTCTATCGGAGAAATTAATTTTTTGCTTTTCTCCAAAACAGCGAATATTTTCCAGTTCAAGCGAAAGAAAATAAGCATTTGTGGGCATTTCCGAATTATTTGAATTATTCTTTTTTTGCGGCATAACGGTTGAATAGTTTGGATTAACTTTCTCAGCAAAATACTAGCACAAAGCCGCGAAAAAGAATAAATTCGATTAGCTGTAAGATTTCCGCGTTTTGCGCTAAAATTACTTTTTACATGCGAAGTGTTCAAACGAGGTTATAAAACAAAGTGAGTGAAAAGATAAATAATATATCCGAATATATTTCCGAGAATTTCGGCGCGAACGCGAGCTACGTCGAAGGTTTGCTGATTCGTTATAAATCAGACCCGAATCTGGTTGACGAATCGTGGCGCGCGTTTTTCGGCGAAATGCTGAGCGGCGGGCAGCCGGAAGTCTCAAGTCCCAAGTCCCAGGTTCCAAGTCAGACGACGGAAGAAACATCCAAACCACCGGCGAACGGCGTTCAAGCGACGGCGCAGGCGGCGAAAAGCCAGCCGACTGTTTCAATCAGCGCTGAAACGCAAGTTAAACCGATTACGGGCGCGTCGAAGAAAATCGTCGAGAATATGGAGCAGAGCCTGACGGTTCCGACGGCGACGAGCGTTCGCAATATGCCGGTGAAATTATTGGAAGAAAACCGTCGTATTATCAACGAGCATCTTCAGTCTTCGGGACGCGGCAAGGTTTCGTTCACGCACCTGATTGCGTGGGCAATCGTGCAGGCGGTGAAAACTTACCCGCAGATGAATTTCGGTTACGGATTCATCAACGATACGCCTTCGCGCCTGCAAAACGAGTCTGTCAATCTCGGCATCGCCATCGATATTCAGAAAAAAGACGGCTCGCGCAATCTTCTCGTGCCGAACATAAAAGGCGCGAACAAGATGAATTTCGCGCAGTTTTTCGACGCTTACAATCAAACCGTGAAAAAAGCGCGCGACGGGAAACTGGAAATCGCGGATTTCGGCGGAACGACGATTTCGCTTACAAATCCGGGAACAATCGGAACGGTTTCGTCAAATCCGCGCCTGATGTCGGGACAAAGCGTGATTATCGCCACGGGCGCAATCGAATATCCGGCGGAATACCAGGCGATGACCGCCGCCGCGCTTTCGCAGCTCGGCATCAGCAAAACGATTACGCTGACTTCGACTTACGACCATCGCGTGATTCAGGGTGCGGAAAGCGGATTGTTTCTGGCGAAAATTCACGAATATATTATCGGTCAGCACGATTTTTACAATGAGATTTTCAGCGATTTGGAACTCAATTACCCGCCGCTTCGCTGGGCTGTAGACTATAATCCGGCGCTTTTCGGCGGCGACGCTTCGCGCGCGCAGGTTGAAAAACAGGCGAATGTTTTGCAGCTTATCGACGCTTATCGTAATCGCGGGCATCTTCTGGCGGACATCGACCCGCTCAATATGACGCCGCATTACACGGCGGAATTAGATTTGGAAAACTTCGGCTTGACGATTTGGGACTTAGACCGCGAGTTTATCACCGGCGGGCTTCACGGCACGAAAACCGCGACTCTGCGCGAGATTCTGACGATTCTGCGCCGCGCTTACTGCGGAAAAGTCGGCATCGAATACAGGCACATCCAGAGTAAAGAAGAAAAACAGTGGATTCGCGAGCAGATTCGCCAGCAGTTCGTCGATGTCGAGCCGCTCGGCGCGGAAATTCGCAAGGAATTGCTGCAAAAGCTTATCGAAGCCGAGCAGTTCGAGCAGTTTCTGCACAAAAAATATCTCGGACAAAAACGATTTTCGCTCGAAGGAACGGAAACGGTTATTCCGCTTCTCGACCAGTTGGTTGAAAACGCATCGGCTCGCGGCGTCGAAGAAATTTATATGGGAATGGCGCATCGCGGGCGTTTGAACGTTCTGGCAAACATCGTCGGCGACCCCGAAAAGGGCGATATGGCGGAGCGCATTTTCACCGTTTTCGAAGGAACTTCGCACCCGTCGTTTCCGGCTGACGAAGGCGACGTGAAATATCATCAGGGCGCAATCGGAAAACGCCGCACGAAAACCGGGAAAGATGTAAAAATCCAGCTTTCATCGAATCCTTCGCACTTAGAATTTGTTGACCCGGTAGTCGAAGGAATGGCGCGGGCGCGGCAGGACGAACTGCTTCAGGGCGACGAAGCCGATGCATCTTTGCGCGATACGGTTCACGACCGCGTTTTGCCGATTCTGCTGCACGGCGACGCGGCTTTTGCCGGTCAGGGCATCGTGATGGAAACTCTGCAATTAGCGAGTTTACGCGGCTATCGAACCGGCGGCTCGATTCATATTATCATCAATAATCAAATCGGTTTTACGACTTCGCCCGAAAAAGGACGCAGCTCGATTTATTCGACCGACGCGGCGCACATCACGCAGACGCCGATTTTTCACATCAACGGCGACGACCCCGAAGCCGCTTTCCGCGTAGTCAAAATCGCGCTCGATTATCGTCAGGAATTTAATAAAGACGTTGTTCTGGATTTAGTCGGTTTTCGCCGTCTCGGGCACAACGAGGGCGACGAGCCGAGCTACACGCAGCCGCTCATGTATGCCCGCGTTAAAGCGCATCCGGGCGTTCGCTTCATCTACGCGCAAAAGCTCGTCCGCGAAGAAATAATCTCGGAAGACGATTTGAAAGCGATGACCGATAAAGTCGCCGAAAAATACGAGGGAATTCTTCAGCGAGCCAAGCAAATCGCCGTCGAAAAACCGAAAAGAGCGGAGCTTCCCGCGCCGATTCTGGAAGAAGACGGCTCAATTTTTCTGGAAACCGCGATTTCCAAAGACGTTTTGCAGTCGGTCGCGCAAACAATCTCGCTTGTTCCCGAAGATTTTCACATCAACCCGAAAATGGTCGGGCAGCTTGCCCGCCGCGCCAAGATGGGAACGGGCGAAGTGCCGATGGATTGGGGCTTTGCCGAGGCAATCGCGTTCGGCTCGCTCGTTTCGGAAGGAACAAGAGTTCGTCTGAGCGGTCAGGATTCGGGACGCGGAACGTTTTCGCAGCGACACGCGCTGATGTATGACACGATTAACGGCTCGGTCTGGTCGCCGCTCGGCAATCTGAAATCGGAGAAAAATCCTTTTGCGCGTTTTCAGGTTTTCGACAGCTCGCTTTCGGAGAACGCCGTTCTCGGTTTTGAATATGGCTATTCGGTCGTCGAGCAGGAAGCCCTCGTTATGTGGGAAGCGCAGTTCGGCGATTTCGCCAACGGCGCGCAGGTTATTATCGACCAGTATATTGCGGCGTCGGAAGACAAATGGAAGCAGAAATGCCGCCTCGTGATGCTTCTGCCGCATGGCTACGAAGGTCAGGGACCGGAACACTCAAGCGCGAGACTCGAAAGATTTTTGCAGCTTTGCGCGGAAAATAATCTACAGGTTTGTTACCCGACGACTCCGGCGCAATATTTCCACTTGCTTCGCCGTCAGGTCAGACAGGAAACTATTCGACCGCTGATTGTGATGACGCCGAAGAGCCTGCTTCGTCTGCCTGCCGCAAATTCGACCGTTGAAAATTTGACTTCGGGCGGTTTTCAGCCTGTCATCGAAGACGCGGCAATCGTCGATAAAACAAAAGTCAGGCGCGTTGTTTTGTGTTCGGGTAAAGTGTTTTACGATTTGGAAGCGGCACGCGTCGATTCGCAGGACGGACGGACGGCAGTTGTCCGGCTCGAACAATTTTACCCGTTCCCGGCTGAAAGAATTAAGGAAATTATCGCGTCTTACGAGAATGCGACCGAAGTTTTCTGGACGCAGGAAGAGGCGCAAAATATGGGCGGCTGGACATTTGTTGAAGACCGTCTGCGCGAGATTTTGACCGAAGGCATCAAATTAAAATATGTCGGCAGAGTGCCGTCGGCAAGCCCCGCGACCGGCTCGTACGCGATTCACGAACTCGAACAAAAACAGATTGTCGAAGAATCGCTGCTCAAGGATTCGGAAGAAATCTCGGCGGCGAGCAAACCGGAAGTTACCGAAAAAATCGCGCCCGCCGGCGCATAGTGAATTCAAGATTTAAGATTCAAAATTTAAGATTCAAGATGCGGTCTTTCAATTTTGAATCTTAAATCTTAAATCTTGAATCCTGAACTTCATAAAATTATGACTAAAAAGCAAGTCGTCTGGTTGATAATCAAACTTATTGGCGTGTATTTCGCTTATTCGGCGATTGTCGCTGTTCCCGGCGCAATCAGCTCAATTTACACATACGCATCGCTTCCCTCGCCGCCGAGATTTTCAAAAGCCGAAAATCCGGCTGCGAATGTTATTTCGCCGAATCTGCCCGTTAATCCGACGCTTACTAATCCGGCTGCGCCAAAAATCGAGACGGAAACGCCCGTCGAAAAAGCTAAAAATGAGGCTTTGAAGCTTCTTTTATGGAACGTTCTGGCAACCGTGTTTTACGGCTTGGTCGGCTGGTATCTTATTCGGGACGGACGATTTTTGTTTGCGCTTCTGGGTCGTGAAGAACCGTTCGGCGCGTCAAACGAAACTACGGACGACGCTTCTTTCCCTGTTTCCAGAAAAAAAGAGGAAGTCGTAACGTCGCTCAATCTTTCGGGCGGAAAAGAAGAAATCACTTCGTTAAATCTTTCCGATTCGGCAAATACGCCGGTAGAAACTCCGGTTTCGCCGCCCGCGCCGCCTGAAAATACACTGTATGACGCGCCGGTTCAGGAAACCGTTACTTCCCTGAATCTCTCCGATTCAATCGTCGAAGAACCGAAACAAACACAAATTCCTCCGGTCGAAACGACTGAAAACGCTCTGCTTGAGATACCGGAAGACGAATCTATAGACGAGCAGAAATATTAGAGATTTTCGTATCAAACGTCCGGATTTTTTTTTGAAATTATGTCAAAACGTGAAAATTTATCAACCTGTCTGGCAATCATTCTGGGCATTTTCGTTTTGCTGGCTTGCCAGACCAAAACCGTTAAAAGCGAAGAAACCGGCGCTTTGCCGAAGCCAACGCCTGCCAAAGCCGTCAATAACGAACCGATTACGATTGCCGCCGTCGGTGATATTATGCTCGGCTCGACTTCGATAAACGATACATTTCTGCCGCCGAACGACGGCGCGGATATTTTGAAGGAAGTTACGCCGATTTTGTCTCGTGCCGACGTTACATTCGGCAATCTCGAAGGTCCGATGCTCGAAGGCGGCTCGACCTCGAAATGCTCGCCGAATTCGACCAGATGTTTCGCCTTCCGCGTCCCGACGCGATACGGTAAATATCTGAAAGAAGCGGGTTTCGACGTAATGAGCCTGGCAAATAATCACGCCGGAGATTTCGGCGATTACGGGCGCGAAAGCACCAGAAAAACGCTCGACGCGCTCGGCATCAAATACGCCGGAAGCGACAAAGCGCAGTTTACGACCGCGATTATCGAATCGAAAGGCAAGCGCATCGCGTTTATCGGCTTCGCGCATAACAATCTGGTGCCGAACGTCAATGATTTGGATTTTGCACGAAAGCTCGTAACGGAAGCCGTGAAAAAAGCCGATATTGTCGTTGTCTCTTTTCACGGCGGCGCGGAAGGAACAGACCAACAGCACGTGCCGAACCGGACGGAAATTTTCGCCGGAGAAGCGCGCGGAAATCTGCCGCTTTTTGCAAAGACCGTAATCGATGCGGGCGCGGATTTGGTTCTCGGACACGGACCGCACGTCATGCGCGGGATGGAAATTTACAAAGACCGTCTGATTTGCTATTCGATGGGCAATTTTGCGACTTATGGAATGTTTACGCTTCGCGCGGAAACCGCTCTGACGGCAATTTTCGAAATAAAAATCGACGCCGAAGGCAAATTCTTAGGCGGTAAGCTTCACGCTGGACAACAGCTTGGCAAAGGCGGACCGACTCTCGACAAATCGGGCGCGGGAATCCGCAAAGTGCGCGAGCTTTCGCTGGCGGATTTCCCGACAACCGCGCCGAAAATAGCCGACGACGGAACGATTTCAAAATAATCCAAATCTTAAACATAAACAAAAAACGGGCTGAATATAATTCAGGTCGTTTTTTTATTTGTATTTCAAATGAGAAAAGTGTATAAACTTTGTAGTAAAACACAACAAAGTTCTTAGAGGTAAATTATTATGAAGCAAATAATCAATTTTTCCGTTCTCACATTGTGCATTTTATTCGCGTCAATACACACTTTCGCGCAATTTAACACGCCGACGGTTAACGGCGCGATTTCCGCCAGTGAATACGGCATTCACACTGACGGTCAAAACCAGAAAAATACAGGCTCGGCGCAAACGTGGTATTTGACTTGGGACAATACAAATCTCTACGTTGCCGTAACCAACGCGAACCTGGCGGAAGGCGCGGTAATCGCAATCGACCGCAACCCGGTTTCGCCGCCGAACGGCGGAACAAATGCCGACGGAACTTTAAATGCGCTGAATTATGACGGAACGGCTATCGGAACTCTGCCTTTCCGCGCCGATTTTCGCGCTTACTTCAAAGACGGTTACCGCGATTACAACACGGCAAACGGCGCAAACGGCTGGAATTTCGGCGCGTCTGGCTTTGGAAGTTATGCTTCAGGCGCGGGAAACGTGCGCGAACTATCTATTCCGTGGACGACGATTACCGGCGGCGGCAGACCTGCTTCATTTTTATTTCTCGGCTACATGAGTTCGAGCGGCGGCTATATCTACGGGCAAGTTCCGCAGGGCAATGCGGAAGGAACTTCGCCGGGAAATTACAGTCGTTATTATGCGGTCGTCAACACCGAAAACGGGACGGCAACGAAACCTTTTTCGCTCGACCAGACCGTCAGCACGGACAATATTCAATATCTCGGCTTAAAACACGACACCTTTGACAATTACTATCGTTCGCCTTTCGGCGCTGTGGCGGCAAATACAAGCGTAAATCTCAAATTCAGAACCGATTTGCTCGATGTCAGCAATGTTTTCCTGAAAGTTTATAAATATAATCCGTCGAATGCGACGACCGATGCGGCGGTGGAATATCCGATGACGTTTCTGGAAAACCGTGCGGAAGGCGGCACGACTTACGCGATTTACAGCGTAAACTATGTCGCGCCCGCAACGCCTTCGATAATTTATTATAAATTCCGCGTCGTTGACGGCGCGGCAAACGCTTTTTACAGCGACGCATATCTGGACGACCATGATAATCTCGGACAGGGCGGCGACGGCACGGCGAGTCCGGGCGAGCCTTTTCCCGCGTTTCAATTAACGGTTTACGACCCGGCTTTTACAACGCCCGCGTGGATACATAACGCCGCCGTTTACCAGATTTTCCCCGATAGATTTCGCAACGGCGACACGACGAATGATTGGTGTCGGAGCGGCTCGACGACGGGTTGCCCTTCGCTTT
This sequence comes from Pyrinomonadaceae bacterium, assembly GCA_049799955.1. Lineage (GTDB taxonomy): Bacteria > Acidobacteriota > Blastocatellia > Pyrinomonadales > Pyrinomonadaceae > JBGTFE01. Next base: position 39,626 of record JBARIW010000142.1, on the reverse strand, counting down.
ACGGCAATTTGCCGGCGGACAATATCGTTCAAACCGTCTGGAATACGCAGATGGTTGACCCGCGCGCGACCGGAAACAATAATGCCTGGGGAAGCCAGTTTTACGGCGGAGATTTGAAAGGCGTCGAGGATAAGCTCGATTACATCAGGAATCTGGGATTTAACACAATTTATTTCACGCCGATTTTCTCCGGACGCTCAAATCACGGCTACGACACGGACAATTATCTGGAAATCGCGCCGCAGCTCGGCGGCGATGCGGCTTTTACGTCGCTCGTCAACGCGGCAAACGCGCGCGGAATGAAAATTATCGCCGACGGCGTTTTCAATCACGTTTCGCAGGATAGTCTTTACATGGATTATTATCACCGCTACCCGAGCGACGGCGGCTGCGAAAGTTTCTCTTCAACGTATCGAAGCTGGTTTACGTGGAATGCAAGCGCGACGACCGTACCGTGTGATTACACGCATTACAACGGCTGGTTCGGGTTCGGCGGCTTGCCCGAACTGACTGAAATCAATGAAGTCAAGGATTTTATTTATCGAAATCCGACCGACAATGTAACCAAACACTGGCTCGACCGCGGAGTGAGCGGCTGGCGTTTCGACGTTGCCGATTCCATCTCGCACGAATGGTGGACGGATTATCGCGGCTATGCCAAATCCTATAATCCGAACGCGCCTTTAATCGGCGAAGTCTGGTATGACGCGAGCCAATATTTGACGGGCGACCAGTTGGACGGCGTGATGAATTATCGTTTTCGCCGGAACGTTCTCGGTTTTGCGCGCGCTGCCGATTGGGAAGACAACGACAACAACGGCAGCAATAAAATAATCGGTCTCGCGCCGTCGCAGTTTAACCGCGCGATGATGTCGATTCGCGAAGATTATCCTTTGCAGGCGCAGCGTTCGATGCTTAATTTGCTCGATTCGCACGACACGAACCGCGCGCTTTATACATTGATAGTTTCGGGCGACAGCGGTTTGACCGAGGCTAAAGAACGCCTCAAGCTCGCCGCGCTTTTCCAGTTTACATATATCGGCGCGCCGATGGTTTATTACGGCGACGAAGCCGGAATAAATTCGCCCTCGCTCGGCAACGGCGGAAGCGGTTTGCCCGAAGACGACCCGTATAATCGCGCTCCGTATCCGTGGGCTGACGAAGCCGGAAATCAAAATGCATACGGTCCGGTCGATACGAATGTACATGGCTTTTACGTCGCGCTCGGCTTGCTGCGGCGAAATCATCCGGCTTTGAGAACCGGCTCGTTCGATACGCTGCTGATGGGCGATGTTACGGCGAGTTCGACCGATAACAACACTTTCGCATTTGCCCGCGTTCTGGGAAGCGAAAAGATTATTGTCGTTATGAATAACGGCTCGACCGCAAATACCGCGCAGATTCCGGTCGGCGCGTATTTTGCCGACGGGACAGTTTTGACCGATGCTCTGGGTAACAGTTCTCTTGCCGAAAATAAAAGTCCGGCGGCTCACACCATCAGCGGCGGAACGATTACGGTAACGATTCCGGCAAGAAGCGGAGCGATTTTGAGTAATTTTGCGCCGACAGCCGCAAATGTTTCAATCGGCGGACGAGTCGTTACGGCGAAAGGAAACGGCATCGGGAAAATCCAGGTTTCGCTGACGGATACGGACGGAAATATAAAAAGAGCCTTGACCAATCCTTTCGGCTATTATTATTTTGAAGGAATGGCGGCGGGCGAAACTTATATTATTTCGGTCAGAAACAAGCGTTATCAATTTGTCGCGCCGACTCAATTCGTATTCGCCTTTGAAGATTTAACCGAGGTAAATTTTACTGCTGTTCCATGAAAAATGAGCGAATGAGCTTATAAATTAGCTCGCCGGTTATTTTGCGTTCTCTTTTTCCGCTTTTTTTTCGATTTCCTTTATCAATCTTGTCGCGTGATTACGCGCAATCAGCGGAATTCGCTCGTCGTCGCTCAGTTTTTTGAGAAACGGAATCATCTGCGGCGGGTCGGAAATCTCGCTGCGCCTGAGATAACCGTCGAGCATATCCATCAAACCCGGAGCCTGAAGCGGCTGATTCTGCCGCGAGACGTTTATGTCGAAAATCCAGACGTATTGCTGCGAGATTTTACGATATTCGTCCGCTAAAATCTTCGCGTCTTTATTTTCCGTCCAGTTAAACGCGGCGGTTCGCTCGCGCCCTTCTTTTTTCATCTTTATCTTCAGCTCGCCGAGATGAGAATAATTTCGCTTTTCGTCCTGATAATTTTCCTTCGAATCGAGAAAACTCAGCGCGTTAAAAGCGTTTTTGATTTTTTCGAGCGTGGCGGGCGAAAGCTGAATCGGGTCGGAAACTTCTTCCTGAAAATCCTGCTTCATAAAAGTGATTTTTCCCTTTCCGGTTTCGTCGTGCTCGATAAAAACCTTCGCAACCATAAAATTCGGCTGCGAAAATTCGTAAAAATAAACCGGATTGTCCGGGTTTATGCGCGAATTTGTTTTCGCAGCTTGATTAGTCTTTTGCGGCTCGCCGGTCGAATTTTCTTCCGCCGGACGATTGTTTTTCTTGATGTCGGTTTTAACGGCATTTTCTTCGACAGGCGGCGTTGTCGGCGTCGGCGTGGTTTTTATGACGGGTTTGGTAGTTTTTTTTGTAGTTTTGTTTTTTTTCGTCTGCCCGAAACTCAAATTTGTAATAACCAGAACTATCGTCAGAAACAAAATTGTAAATCTAAAACTTCTCATTTTTTATTCAAATCTTACCGAAACGACCTTTGAAACTCCGGCTTCCTGCATCGTTACGCCGTAAAGCGCGCGAGCCGCTTCCATCGTCCGCTTGTTGTGCGTGATGACGATAAACTGCGTCTTCTCAGACATTTCCGCGATTTTGCCGACGAAACGACCGACGTTCGCATCGTCGAGCGGCGCGTCAACTTCGTCCAGAAGACAAAACGGCGCGGGACGATATTTGAAAATCGCCATGACCAGCGCAATCGCCGTCATCGCCTTTTCGCCGCCGGACAGAAGCAGAATATTTTGCAGTCGCTTTCCGGGCGGTTGCGCGACAATCTCGATTCCCGCTTCGAGAACGTCTTCGGCTTCGAGCAAAGTCATCTCGCCTTTCCCGCCACCGAAAAGCTCCTGGAAAAACTCCGTAAAATTACGATTTATCGCCGTAAAAGCGTCGCGAAATTTCGTGCGCGAACGCTCTTTTATCTCGCGCAGAGCCTCTTCAGCCGCCGAAATGCTGTCGATAATATCCTTTTGCTGCGATGTCAAAAACAAAAGCCGCTCTTCGGTTTCACTCAATTCTTCAAGCGCGAGCATATTTATCGCTCCGAAATTTTCGAGCTTTTCCCGAAGGTCGAGAACACGCCCGGTCGCGTTTTCCAAATCAAATCCAATTTCGATTTCTTCCGTTTCAACCAGCTCGACCAGCGACAAATTCAATTCCTGCGAGCATTTCTCGTTCAAATTTTTCAATCGCGTAACGGTTTCCGCTTGCCTGATTTCCAGCGCGGCGCGCTCATTTCTCGCTTCCGCCGCGCGCTTATTCAGCTCGGCAAGCTCCGCGGACATCGCGTCCGCCGTCTCACGCTTGAGTTTTAGATGCGCCGTCGCCGTTTCGAGTTCGTTTTGCTCGGCGTCTCGCTCGTCTTCCGCCAAAGTGATTTTTTGCTCGATTCCCGCAATCGAATCGGTCAATTCCTTGATTTTCCCCTGCGTTTCCAGAATTTCCAGATTCTGCCGCGCGAGACGCTCTTTTAATTCTTTTTCTTCCGTCTCCACGCGCCGCAAAGCGCTCTGCGCCGAACGCCTGCGCTCGTTCGAAGTCGCTGCCAGAGTTCGTTTTTCGTTCAAAACGGCATTTTCTTTATCAAGTTTTTGACGCGCATCAGCCAGATTTTGCGATATTTTTTCAAGCTTTGCCGCGGCTTCGGCTCGCGCTTTTTCCGCCTTTTGCGCATTTGTCCGCGCGTCTTTTTGTTTAGTCTGAATTTCCAGAATCTCCGCTTCGATTTGCTTTGCTTCTTCCGAAACAACTTTTCGATGCCGCTCGGCGCGCTCGATTTCCTGCGCGATTGATTTTTCCTGAATTTCAAGACCTAAAATTTCGCGCTCGATGCGCACGATAAGCGATTGCAAATCGACGATTTTTTCTTCCTTTCCGGCTAAAACCTGCCGCGCTTTTTCGGTTTCTTTTTCGGCTTTTTCCGTTTCTTTCGCAAGCCTGTCGCGTTGTTTTTCCAGCTCGCGCAATTCGCGTTTGAACGCCAGAAGCGAAGAATTTTTCTCGTTCGAATTCGCTTTTCCGCCGACGAAAAGCCTTCCGGCAAAAACTAAATCACCTTCCGAATTCACAAAGTTTTCATTTTCTTTAAGCTTAATTTCATCAAAATTTTCAACAAACTGCGCCGACATCTCACGCGGGAAAGCTTCTTCAAGAACGGCGGCAAAATCTTCGGAAATGCCGAGCAAATCTGCGATTTTCGTCTTTTGGGTTTTGGTCTTCGGTTTTTGAATTTTGAATTTTGAATCTTGAATCTTGAATCTTGAATCTTGAACTAAAACCGCAATTCGCCCGACATTGTTTTCATTCAAAAACTTAATCGTTTTCCGCGCGTCTTCTTCGCTTTCGACCAAAACAGTCTGCAAATACGCGCCGAAAAGATTTTCAACCGCTTTTTCCGCTTTTTCTTCAGGCTCGAATTTATCCGCCAGAAGTCCCGAAAATTTTACGCCGATTTTCGCCTGTTCGGAAAATATTTTTTGAATCGAAGGCGCGTAAATTGCGCGTTTTTCCTCAAGCTCGCGCAAAGTTTCAAGCCTGTGTTTCGCCCGCGAAAATTCTTCACCCAAGCTTTTCAAAGCCGTTTCCGAAATTTGCAGCGAAACTCTCGCTTTTCCGGCTTCTTCAAGCAGATTTCTTTTTTCAGCCTGAAGATTCGACAATTTTTCGCGCTCATTTTCCAGATTTTTTCCGAGCGTTTCGGCTTCTTTCTGATGTTCGACGCGGGTTTCTTCGGCGCGTACGCCTTCGCGGCGCAAACCTTCGGCGCGTTCCTTCAAACGCTCAATCGTATTTTCGAGATGGCGTTCGATTTCCGTCAGGCGCTCGACCGCCGCCGTATGCTGTAAAACCTCGGCGCGTTCCGCCTCCTGTTCGGTTTCGATTTCATTTAAATCAACAAGCTTTGCATGATAATTATTTTCGGCTTCGCGCAAAGAGATTTCGCTTTTTTCGGCTTCGGCGCGTTCGCGCTTTTCGTCTTTTTCCAGCCGCGCAAACTCTGAATTTGCAAGTCTGAGACGTTGCTCGATAGCTTCGATTTCAGATTTTAAGCCGCCTGAACGAATGTTTAAACCGGCGATTTGTTCGTTTTGATAGCGATGCTCGCGGCTCGCGCGGTCACGTTCAAGCGCGTTTTCGGAATGTTTTTGTCGAAGCTCGGAAAGATTTTCTTCCGCTTCGCGCGCTGCCCGGGTCGCGTCTCGAAACGCCTCGTCTTTTTCGCCGACCTGCGCGAAAATCTCGCGCTCGGTTTTTACCGATTCGCTTAACTTTTCTTCCAACCCGGCGACGAGTTCCGACAAATATCTGCCTTCCGCCGTAAAAACCTGCCGCAGGAGAACACGAAATTCTTCGCGCAAAATCTTGTAACGACGCGTTTTCGCGGCTTGACGGCGTAAAGAGTTAGCCTGTTTGTCGATTTCCGAAACGATGTCGGAAATTCTGCCCAGATTTGTTTTTGCAGATTCCAGACGCGCTTCGGCGGCTCGCTGGCGCGTTCGAAACTTGGAAATTCCGGCGGCTTCTTCGATTAAATTTCGGCGGTCGGAAGGCTTTGCCGACAAAATTTGTCCGATGCGTCCCTGTTCAATCAAAGCGTAATGCGCGCCCGAAAGCCCTGTTCCGGCAAACAAATCCTGTATGTCGCGCAGGCGGCAGGTTTTGCCGTTGAGCTGATATTCGCTCTCGCCCGAAAGATAAAGCCGGCGCGTAACGGAAATTGCTTCGCCCGGCGCGAAATCGAGCGCAAACGCGCGCGGTCGCCAATGACGTTTTGTTTTTATTTTTGTCTGAACCGTCTGAACTGAGCCGACCTGCGCCGCCTGAACTTTTTCGGCTTCAAATTCCCCGATTTCATAGCTATTCGACTCACTCGCGACTTGCGACTCCTGACTCTCGGCTCTTTCGATTTCGTCAATATCGACGGCTTTTTCGTCCAAATCGCTCAGGCTCGCGTCAATGTCGCTCAAATCATGTTCTTCGTCTTCAAAAAAGCTTTCTTCGTCCCGAACGAGATGCAGAACGACCTCAGCCATACCCGACGGGCTGCGCTTGCTCGTCCCCTGAAAGACGACATCCTTCATCTCTTCGCCGCGCAGGGATTTGGCGCGCTGCTCGCCTAAAACCCAGGCGATTGCGTCTGAAACGTTTGATTTGCCGCAGCCGTTGGGTCCGACGACCGCCGTGATGCCGTTGCCGGTGAAGACAATTTCCGTGTAATCGGCGAAAGATTTAAAACCTGTGATTTCGAGACGTTGAAGCTTGAACATTTTATATAGCGCGTTTGGGGAAAGACAGCACTATATTTTGTTGTTTTCGCGCTTTCAAGTCAAATCCGTAAGGATTCAAAATTTAAGATTCAAGATTCAAGATTCAAGATTTAAGATTTAAGATTCAAAATTCAAGATTCAAGATTTAAGATTCAAGATTAGCTTCATTCAATCTTGAATCTTAAATCTTGAATCTTGAATCTTTATAAATCTTCGTTATTCAGGTTTCGCAAGCCTTGTTTTTCGGCGCGTTCGTTGTCGAGTTCGGTGAGAACGTCGAGCAGGAAATTGGTGTTGCTGGAGACGTTTATGACGACTTGAAATTCGTGTTCGGAGGTTGAAAATTCGAATGTTCCGCTATTGATTTCAATTATTTCGCGGAACGCCATAACACCGTTGAGCTTTCCGGTTTCGGCATCGACGATTTTTCCTTCGTTGAATGAAACACTGGCGAAGTGCAAATCGGATTTGATGACAAGCAAGCCTGTCATTCTTGAATTTTCGATTACCTGAACGGCGTCGAAAATGCTGACAAACGCCAGATTTCCGGCAAATGTAACGTCCGTTCTGACTTTTTGCGGCGATTTATCGCGTGTCGTTACAAATTCGGGACGGCGAGCACGGCGAATCGCTTCCAGACCGGAGGCGACCGAAATGCGCGGGTCGAGCAGCTTGGCTTCCTGAAGACGGTCGTAAGCCAAATCGAATTCTTCACGATTGATGTAGAGACTCACTAAAGCGAGACATTGCTTGGCGGCTTCGTCCAGACTTTTCTGCGAGATGCAGATTTCGCGCATTTTTTCGCGCAGAGGAATCGAGCGAGGCGAACGTTCCATCGATTCGCGCAGCAATGAGAAGGCTTTTTCGGGCGAGCGATATTTGATAAAGAGGTCGGCGTCGAGAAGTACCGATTCGATGGAAACTTCGGTAAACGGCGCGTCGAATTTTTCTAAAACTTGATTCATACTACTTTAAGAGAACAAACTTGTTCAACATCTTATAACTTATCACAAATTACAAGGATTAGTCATCAAAATTTTGCCGCTTCAGAAAATAAAAAGACGAAACTGCTTTTTTGAATAACAGTTTCGCCGGAAGTTTATTTTTGATTCGACTAAAAATCAAATCTAAGCCCGAGCCGCATCTCACGCGAGCGATACGTGCGATTCGGGACGAGAAACGTCGCCTGCGGGTCGGTAACGTTGATAAACGCCGTTCCGAAACTAAAAACGGTCGAGTTAAAGACGTTATTGATTTCGATATTCGGACGCAGACTAATTCTCTTCGAAAATTTAAATTCACGACTGACGTTTAAATCAAACAGGAAAAGCTGCGGACCGTGACCGGCGTTTCGTCGCAGATTTCCGCCTCGCGTTCCGATGGTCGGGCGCGAGAGCGAGTTGAAAACGTCCTGCGGAAACGGCTCGCCCGGTTCGCGGTATCGAATAATTCCCGGGTTATTGAAAAAGTTCGGTCGGTCGGTGTTCACGTCGTCGAGATTGCGGTCAACGCCGCCAGCCGAAAGATTGAACGGCGCGGAAGAACCGAGTCGCACAATCGGCGAAAAACGAAGCTTGCCGAGCCATTTCGGCGCTTCAATCGTTCCTGAAAAAGCAAACCGGTGTCGCCTGTCCTGCAAAGCCCGCGACCATTCCGAAGTAAAATCGCCCGAAAGCTGTGCCGACGAAGTGTTGACGATTCCGTCATCCTCGCTCCGCGAAAGCGTGTAAACAAACCGCATCGAACCGGCAAAACCGAATCCCAAAGGACGAAAACGACGGCGCAGTTCCAAAATCAAGCCGTTATAACGCGCGTTGCCGATTGAGGCAAGCTGCTCAAGCTGCGTTCGCGCCGGATTAGGTCGAAATTGATTTAAAACCGCCAGAGCGACCGTAATCGGAGCGCTCGAATTGATTGCCGACTGGCTGTTCAGATTGATAATCGTAGTCGCAATGCCGTTGATAATCTGGCATCCGCCCTGGTCTGCGTTGGTCGGCGCGATTGTTCCGGTGCAGCGCGTCGGGTCGCCGACCGGCGGCGGCGCAAATGACGTTGCGAAGCGAACGGCGTCTCTCGCGCCGCCGGCGTTGTAAAACGGTCTGATGCCGTTTACAGGCGCGTTATTAAACGGCTGCGAAAGCAAATATCCGGCTAAATCGTTGAAATTTCCGCCTGTTCGCGCGTTGACAGCTTCAAGACTGATTGCATTTGAATTAAATTCGCGCCACAGACGCGCGGTTTTATTCCACGTGTAATTTGCCTCGAAAACATAATCCTTCCCGATTTCGCGCTCGAATCCGATATTGAACTGATAGCTTTCGGGAAGCTTTAAGGTCGGGTCGAGAATACGCCCGAAAGCCGCGTTTCCGCAGGTTAAATTATTGGTGGTGCAAATCGACTGCGCCTGCGCCTGCGTCAGAGGCATCGGGAAAGCGGCGCTGAGCTGCGCCAGAACAGCGTCGCGCGGTCCGCCTGACGGAATGGTGTTCGTGTCGAAAACAAGCGTACTCGTCGTCAGCGAATAATCGTCAATCGTTCGAAGCAGCGCGCGGTTATAGAAAATTCCCGCGCCGACGCGGATAACGGTTTTTCCCGTTTTAAATGGGTCCAATGCGATTCCCGCGCGCGGTCCGAAATTGTTCGAATCGTCAATTATAGATTCTTTCTCGTAGCGCAGACCGAAGCTAACGGTAAGATTCGGTTTGAACCGCCATCCGTCCTGAAAAAAGAAGCCCGTGTAAGTATTTTGCTGCTCGGAGCTTGTTCCGAAATTATGACGATAACGCGAAACCGTCGTCGTTAGAAATGTTCCCGGGCTGGCGAAATTGAAAGTTCCGGTTGCGTCGCCGCGGTCGATAAAAGTCGAATCGACGCGCTGTATGTCAGCGCCGAACTTGAACGAATGCGCGCCGTAATCCAAGCCGAAAGTATCCTGAAACTGCCAGCGTTTTTCTTCCCTGTCGCTTGAGCCGGTGGTCGAGCCGGAAATCAAAGTCGTGCCGCGGTCGAGAAGCGTCGGCAAGCTGATTAAAACAACCGGCGAGCTTAAAGCCGTGTCGGCAGCGACACGCGGCTTTAATGTCGAAAACTGAATCTTAAACTGATTAACCAGCTTCGGGGAAAAACTGTAACTGTCGGCAAGGCTAAATGCGCGCGTGTCGCGACTGTTGCCGATTAACGATTCGGCGAGACGACTTCCGCCGCTGAACTGGCGAAAATCATTGCGTTTTCCAAATTGAAAGTTAAAAGTTATGCTGTGCATATCGGTAAAATTATGGTCGATACGCGTCATAAAAATATGATTGCGAAGCGGCGTCGGAACGTCTTCGAGAAACGGCGCGACGAAAACCGGCGCGGTCGTCGTCCCGACATTTATCTGAGCAGCCGGGTCGGTCGGCGAAGGAAGCGGATAACGCGAATTTTGCTGAACCGGAACGTAGGTGTCGATTCTCGTGTTTTCAAATAAATTCTGGTATTCGTAACCGGCAAAAAAGAAAGTTTTGCTTTTGAAATAACCGAACGGAACCGGACCGCTGAATGAAAAATACGGGATGTTTTCCTGAAGCGCGGGAATCGTGTTGACGACTCCCGGCTGGCGTGGACGCGAATTATTGCGCCATGTGTTGGCGTTTAAGCTTTCGTCACGAAAGTAATAGGAAATTCTGCCGCGAAAATCCTTACCGCCGCCGCGCGTTCGGAAATTGACGCGACCGCCCGAAGCGCGACCGTATTCGGCGGAAAACTGGTTTGTAATGACCTGAACTTCGGCAATCGAATCCATCGAAGGCTGAAAACGAAAAGTCGCCGCGCGGTCGTCGTTATTGTCCAAACCGTCAATCGTAATATTGTTTGAATAAGCCGCGCCGCCGGAAAGCGAGAAAATTCCTGCTTCTTCGGTAGTCGCGCTCGGCGAGGTTTCGCCCCGGTCGCCTTTATCCTGCGCTAAATCTCTGGTCGAAAGCGGTTCTTCCGTTACGCCGCCCAGAGTAAAAATTAAATCCAAAGGATTGCGCGTGTTGTTCGGAAGCTCTTCGATTTCCCGTTCGGTTACGGTTCCGCCGACGACTATGCGCGTCGTATCGACAAGCGGCGCGTCGTCGCCGCCGATAGTAACGGTTTGCTCAGCTTGAACGCTTGCCGGAGCGAGCGAAAAATTAAGCTGCACGTTTTGCCCGGCGATTGTTACAAGGTCAATTTGCTCTTTCGCGCCGAAGCCCTGCGCCGAAGCTTTCACCTTATAAGTTCCGGGCGGAAGCTCGACAATCCGGTAACGACCTTCTTCGTCGGCAATTACCGTACGCTCGACACCGGTTGTCGTCAGCGTCGCCGCGACGGTCGCGCCGACAATCGGCGCGTCGTTTACGTCAACAATTCTGCCGCTGATTGTAACGTCATCCAAATCCTGTGCGAAGACGACAGCGGGGAAAATAAAAATAAAAAGGCTAAACACGAAGATTGAAAGAAAGCGCTTTCCAAACACACTTTTCATTGATGTTCTCCTAAATTTAATTTTTAATTGTCGTCGGTAGGCTATTCTTATACCAAAAAGCAAAAAAAGTAAAGGGAAAACGGGAGATTTCCGGTTAAGAAATGTTTAACTATTCATCGTCCTGAGATTTTCGATGAAATGCGGTTACGGTGAGCCGCGAAATCGGAATTAAGGCTTCCGATTCGGAAAAATCTTCAAATTCACGCGAAAATTCGCCCGCGTGCGAGCGCAGGTAATCGAAAAAGCGCTCAAATTCCTTCTGCATCGCGTCCATTTTTTCGCGCATATTGAGAATGATTTCAACGCCCGCGAGATTCACGCCTAAATCTCGCGTCAGAGACAGAATTACTTCCAGACGCTCAAGGTCTGAATCTTCGTAAAGCCGCGTGTTTCCTATCGAACGTGAAGGTTTGAGCAAGCCTTCGCGCTCGTAAAGCCTGAGAGTTTGCGGATGAATGTCGAAAAGCTCCGCAACCGCGCTGATTGTGTATGTTTTAACTTTTCTCTTCATTTCCTTAATTTTAATAAAAATTTACCGGGCAAATTATCCGCGTCCCGCGCCGATTGACACATTCCGAAAATCACGACCAGCGCCGATGAAATCGCCGACCAGAAAAGATACCTGAACTCGGTCGAAGGCGTCGTCGGAAAATACGCAAACGTGAATAACAAACAGCTTGTCGAAAGAACGAAAACGATTTCCCAATCGTCTCTGAGCTTGTTTTTAATCGCCCGGAACAAAAAATATCCGCAGAATAAAAGCCACAAAAAAGCGCGAAAAAAGAAAGTCTGCGGAAAAGGTCTCTGAAAAAGACCGAAATATTTCATCAAAACGCTTGCGGCGAAATTCTCTTCGCGCTGAAATTCGGGCGGGTTTTCCGAAAAACCCAAATTCCAGAAAGGACGCGTTACCGAGGACGAAAGCCCGGCAAGCTGCGCGAAAACTCTCCCGCGATGTTTCAGATAAGCCGAAGGATTTTCCTGAACGCTTTCAAGCCATTTTTGCCGCAAAGCCGCGATTTGTTCCGCATCAGAGCTTAACTTCAGAACCGGCAAATCGCCTTGTTCCGGCACATTCTCAAATATCAAATCGCTGACCGAACGCTCGTTATAACGCGTTTTCACTTTTTCCAGCGAGAAATTCTCGTTTTTCAAAACGTATTCGGGAAATAACGCTTCGTTTCTCTCTTTTGAAATCGCGGCTAAATCATATAAATAAATTTGCTGAAACGGGTAAACTGTTTTCCCTTCGGTAATTCCGCCGCTGACAAAATAAACTGTCAAAGAAATTGCGAAAAAATAAATCGCGCCGGCAGCGACCGGCAGCAATTTCCTTTTTTCGATTTCAAAAACGCGGCAAAAAATAAAACCGCTCCAAATCGCCAGCGGCAAAACTGCCGGAAGCGCATTAAGCCGCGCCGCGTAGCCGTAAAACAAGAACAAAGGCGAAATCAAAAACGCGACTTTATTTTTCGTTTTATCCGCCAGATAAAGCAGCGCCGAACTTAAAAACAAAGCCGCTCCGAGTCCGACATCTTTCCAGATGACCGGAAGCTGCGCGAAAATCTGTGGCATCAGCGCAAACAAAATCAGACAAAGCCCGAGCCAAAAAGATTTTTTATGAGTCGCGCGCCAAAACACCGCGCACGCGCTCCAAAAAACCGCGTTCTGCAAAACGAGCATCGGCGCGGGTCCGGCAATGATTTTGTCGAGAAATCGCCATAAATACGACATCACCGGCGAGCTTATGTCCGTAAAAGAATTCTGCCGCGCTTCCGTAAAACTCGTTACAGAATCCGGCGACATCAAGCCCGGATAAAACGCCCAAATTGTCAATCCGAAACCCAAAACGCAAAGCAAATAACCTAAATATGGTTTATTTTCCGTTTTGCTTTCGGCGCTCATAAATTAATCCAACCCCATCACCTTTCGCGGGTTTTCGGGATTCGCTTTTTCAAACTGCCGCAAAATTTCCTTTGTTTCTTCCGAGATAACGCGCGGCAGAGCTATCTTGACTTCGACAAACTGGTCGCCGCGTAAATTAGGATTTCTGAGACTCGGAAAACCGCGTTCACGAAGGCGAAATTTTTGTCCCGATTCGGTTCCGGAAGGAATTTTGAGCTGCGCTTTGCCCTCGACCGTCGGAACTTCGATTTTCGCGCCGAGCGCCGCTTCCGAAACGGTTATCGGAACGGTTACATAAATATTGTCGCCTTTGCGCGTAAAATATCTGTGCTTGCCGACGTTTGTAATGATGAACAAATCTCCGGGCTGCGCGCCAAGCCTGCCGCCGTGTCCTTTTTTTGGAATCCGCACGCGCGAGCCTGTATCGACGCCCGCCGGGATGCGAATTTTTACCTGTTCGGTCTTTGGCGTAACGCCCTTTCCGCCGCAAAGCGAGCACGGTTGTCTTCTTCGTCCGGTTCCTTCACAGTCGGAGCAGGTTTGCGAAAACTGCAATCTTCCGCCGCTTCTCTGCACTTGCCCCGTTCCCTTGCAGGTCGGGCAGACGACGACCGGACCGCCCGTATCGCCCGCGCCCTGACAGCGCGAACACTGCTCGGAACGATTGACCGTGATGTTTGTCGTCAAGCCCGTAAAAGATTCTTCAAACGAGAGCGCGAGCGGAATTTCGATGTCCCTGCCTTTTTTCGGTAAGGGACGAGGCGGTTCAGGCTCGCGCTGTTTCGAGCCGCCGAAAAGGTCTGAGAAAATATCACGAAAGCTCGACGAAGACCCGCCCGAACCGCCCGGCTCGAAATTAAAACCGGAAAAATCGAAATTCGACGCGCCCGCGCCGCCCGAACTCGCGCCGCTGCTAAATGGCGAATCAGGGTCGAGATTGTCGGCGTAATAGCCGAAACGGTCGAAAACCTTGCGTTTTTTCTCGTCGGAAAGAACGTCGTAGGCTTCCTGAACTTCCTTAAATTTTTCCTCGGCGGTTTTGTCATTCGGATTTACATCCGGATGAAATTTGCGCGCAAGTTTGCGATACGCTTTTTTAATCTCGTCCGCCTTTGCGTCTTTTTTTATGCCGAGAATCTGGTAATAATCTTTTTTTGCCACTTATTTATCAAAACCGAATGCGAATCTAATCGCTTCAAAAACTTCCTGCATTTTTTCTTCGGAAAGATGCGTTATAATTTTGCCGAGTTTCTCTTTTTGAACTGTTTGAATATTGTCCAAATTAATCGCGCATATTTCATTCATTCCTTCATCCAGCCAAACTTCTGTCGGCAGATTTCTTATAGTAGTTGTTATTGGAGCAATAGTAATCCAGGTTAATTCAGAAATGGCGGAACTTCGCGTCAAAGTCAAAACAGGACGACGTTTATCTGGCGATTTAAATGTGTAATAGCATACATCACCTTGTGTCATATTTGCTTCCAGAATTCTTCCATCTGTTCATCTTCAATTTCAAACTCATCAGGCTGTGCAGGCGAGGTTCCGTATGCTTCAGCATACATTTGTCTGATTTCTTCTTCCGAAAGCTTAGCTTTTCGCCCCAAATCTCTTCGTAAAGACTTTTGCAGAGTTTCATTGATATATTGGGAACGATTTTTGTTAAAATCTTTCGCAACCGCATCGATTTCGGCAACCAATTTCTCGTCTAGCTCAATTACAACACTCATAATCTTTGAAGTATCGCAAAATCAGCCGCCCCCTGCAATGAATCACAAACGGACGGCTGAATTTTCAAAACATCGAAGAACTATTTCTTTTCTTCTTCGTCAACATCGACATATTCGGCGTCGATAACATTGTCATCGCCGCTGCTCGAAGCTGTCGAATCGCCGCTCGCGCTTGCCGAAGATGCTTGTTCTTCAGTCGTCGCTGGTTCGCCCGTGTCTGCCGAACCAGCCTGACTGTAAAGCACTTCCGCGAGCTTGTGCGAAGCGGTTTGCAGACGTTCGAAAGCACTGTTCATCGCGTCGGAATCTTCGCCCGCGAGAGCAGTTTTCGATTCGGAAACCGCCGTTTCGAGCTCGCTCGCCGCTGCCGCATCGAGTTTGTCCTTGTTTTCGGCAAACGTTTTTTCGACGCTGTAAACAAGACCGTCCAGACGATTTCTCGCTTCGATTATTTCCTTGCGTTTCGTGTCTTCGCCCGCGTGCGATTCGGCGTCTTTCATCATCTTGTCGATTTCGTCTTTCGACAAACCGCTCGTCGATGTAATCGTGATTTTCTGCTCGCGTCCCGTGCCGACATCTTTTGCCGAAACGTTGACGATGCCGTTCGCGTCAATATCGAATGTAACTTCGACCTGCGGAACGCCGCGCGGTGCGGGCGGAATGCCGACAAGATGAAATTTTCCGAGCGTTTTGTTATCCGAAGCCATCGGGCGTTCGCCTTGAAGAACGTGAACTTCAACCGAAGTCTGATTGTCCGAAGCAGTCGAGAAAATCTCCGATTTGCGCGTCGGAATCGTCGTGTTGCGCTGAATCATCTGCGTGCTCACGCCGCCGAGCGTTTCGATGCCGAGACTCAAAGGCGTTACGTCGAGAAGCAGAATGTCGGTTTTTTCGCCGCCGAGAACAGCCGCCTGAACAGCCGCGCCGAGTGCGACGACTTCGTCCGGGTTAACCGATTTATTCGGGTCTTTTCCGAAAAATTCCTTGACCATTTCCTGAACTTTCGGAATACGCGTCGAACCGCCGACGAGTACGACTTCCTGAATATCCTTCGCTTCGAGTCCGGCGTCCTTAATCGCCTTTTCGACCGGCGGCATCAAACGCTTCAGAAGCGGTTCGACGAGCGCTTCAAATTTTGTGCGCGTCAGCTTCATCACAAGATGCTTCGGTCCCGATTGGTCAGCCGTGATAAACGGCAGGTTGATTTCGGTTTCCATCGCCGACGAGAGTTCGACTTTCGCTTTTTCCGCCGATTCTTTCAGGCGCTGCAAAGCCATTTTGTCCGAAGTTAAATCGATTCCCTGGTCTTTTTTGAACTCGGCTATAATCCATTCAATCAAAACTTCGTCAACGTCGTCGCCGCCGAGATGCGTGTCGCCGTTCGTCGATTTTACTTCGACGACGCCTTCGCCGACTTCGAGAACGGAAATATCGAACGTTCCGCCGCCGAAGTCGAAAACCGCAATCGTTTCGTCTTTTTTCTTGTCCAGACCGTAAGCCAAAGCCGCGGCAGTCGGTTCGTTGACGATGCGCATCACTTCGAGACCGGCAATTTTGCCCGCGTCTTTTGTCGCTTGTCTTTGCGCGTCGTTAAAATATGCGGGAACCGTGATAACCGCTTTATCGACCTTCGCGCCGAGATAATCTTCGGCTGATTTTTTCAGTTTCTGCAAAACCATCGCCGCGATTTCCGGCGGGCTGTACTGCTTCCCGTCAACATTGATGCGAACATCGCCGTTCGAAGCTTTTTCGACTTTATACGGAACCTGTTTGATTTCGTCCGTTACCTCGTCGAATTTTCGTCCCATAAAACGCTTGATGGAATAAAGCGTATTTTCGGGATTCGTTACAGCTTGACGTTTAGCGACCTGTCCGACAAGCCGGTTGCCGTCTTTCGTAAAAGCGACGACCGAAGGTGTCGTTCGTCCGCCTTCTTCATTCGTAATCACGACCGGCTCGCCGCCTTCCATCACTGCAACCACCGAGTTTGTCGTTCCCAAGTCAATTCCTATAATTTTACTCATTAGCAAATCTCCAAATTAAATGAAATTATTCCAATATATATAACTCAATTTGAGCCTTCAATGAGTATAATATTTGAGTGAGTTGTTGTCAAGTTTATTTAGGCGCAAAAATGTGATGTTCCGTTAAAGTAGATTTCAATTTATAATTATTGATTAAAAATCAGGATTTCTCTTCTTCCTTCATCAAACGCGCAACATAAAAAATGTAGTGAACGCCGGAGGCGAAAGCGAAAAGCACGACTATCAGATGAGTCGCGCGAAGATAGAAACTGTAATTGAAAACGACGGCGAGCAAAATGAGCGTAACGGCGGCGACCTGAATGGTTGTCGAGGCTTTACCGAGCCACGACGGCTTAAAACCGTGAAATCCGGTCATAATATTAATCGCTCCGGCAACCGCCACAATCAGCACGTCGCGTCCGATGACGGCGGCTGTAACCCAGAAAGGCACGCGGTAAAGCGGCGGCAGAACGTTCGGAAGTGTGAGAATAATAAAAGCCGTCGTCATCAAAAGCTTGTCGGCAATCGGGTCGAGAATCGTCCCGAGCTCGGATTCCTGTTTAAACCGGCGGGCGATAAATCCGTCAACCCCGTCGGAAACTCCGGCGACGATAAAGACAATCAAAGCCCAGTCGTTATAGCTGTAATACAAAAGACTGGCGAAAACGGGAATGAGAGCCATTCGCAGAAAGGTGAGCAGATTCGGGATTGTCAGAATGCTTGAAGCCATTTTATCGAATTACGAATTACGAATTACGAATTACGAATTGGAAGAAGTTTTCTTTAATTCGTAATTCGTAATTCGTAATTCGTAATTATTTTCTATCCATTGCGTAATTCAATCAGAGAAATCTCTGGCGGACAGCCGAATCGCACCGGCAAAACGACCGTTCCGATGCCGCGTGTTATGTAAATCTGCGTATCTTTCCGGCAATGCAAGCCGTTTTTCAGTTTTCTTCGCGGCAGAATTCTTTTTTCCTCGTCGCGCAATTTTACCTGTCCGCCGTGCGTGTGCCCGCTTAAAATCAAATCTACGCCATAACGCGCCGCTTGGCGGACAATTACCGGATTATGCGCTAAAAGCAGTTTCATTTCGTCGGGATATGAGCCGCGAAGCGCGCTTCGCAAATCGGTTTTGCCGACCATATAATCGTCAACGCCGCAAAGCCAGAAGGATGCGTCATGCGCTTCGAAACGAAACCCTTCATTGATTAAAACATTTATACCGGCGGCGCGAAAATCACGCGTAACCATTTCGGCGTCAGTCCAGTGGTCGTGATTTCCGAGACAGGCAAAGGTGCCGAATTCGGATTCGAGCTTTCCTAAAACTTCAGCGACCGGCGCGATATATTCGGTTTCGTGCGAGACGTAATCGCCCGTCAGAATAAACATATCCGGCTTCAAACCGTTGGCGATTTCAACCGTTTTGGTGATATGTTCGAGACCTGTAAAAGGGCTGTGATGAATGTCGGAAAGATGAACGATGCGAAAATTTTCAAGTTTTTTCGGCAGACGCGCGAGCGAGATTTCGATTTTCTCGACAATCAAAGTATTCGCTTCCGCCAGAGCGTAACGCGCAACCTGCGACAGATTGCTTGCCAAATCCCGCAAAGGCGTCCCCGAAGCAGCCATCGAATTCAGGCGCTCGGACAATTTTACTTTTCTCGTGCCGACAATTTTCATTTCGCCCAAATTGGATGCCGAAGAAATTTGTAAGGTTCGGAAAAAATTATAAACGGCTTATGCGTGTAAAGTCCAGAAACGGTAAATTTCAACGCAGAGACGCGGAGACGCAGAGATTTTTAAAAGGAAATTAACAGGGATGACAGGATGAAAAGGATAAGTCAGAGAAATAATAAATTGTTTTAATCCCTGTCTATCCTGTTATCCCTGTTAATTTCTTTCTCTGCGTCTCCGCGTCTCTGCGTTGAAAAAGAACTTTCAAAGCTTCCAGAAAACGGGAACTAAAATTATCGCCACGATAAAAACGACAATGGTTAAGATTGTGCCGACTTTGACGAAGTCCATAAAGCGATAGCGTCCGGGCGTGTAAACCAGAACGCAGGCTGGTTCGAGCGGCGTGATGAATGAGAAGGACGCGGCGTAAGTTATGGCAACGGCGAAAGTTCTTGGATTTAAGCCGAGCGCGACGGCGGTTTTTACGGCGACGGGAAGAACGACCAGCGCGGCGGCTTGATTCGACATCGGCTGCGTCAATCCGACCGTGAGAACGAAAAATCCGGCAAGAACGGCAATCGAGCCGTATTGCTCGAAATACATTACAATCAAATCTGCCAGATATTTGTCCGTCCCGGTTTTCTCCATCGCGATGCCGAAGCTCATCATACAGGCGATAAGAACGAGCAGGCGAAAATCTATCAGCGAGTAAAGCTCGGTGTAGCGAATCGTCTGCGTCGCCAGAAGCAGAAGAACTCCGAGCATCACGCAAATCGCGAGCGGAATCTCAAAGCCCAAAACTACTTTCGAGAGCGAAAGCGCGAGAAAAAGTCCGAAAGCGGCAATCGCCCATTTGCGTTTTTCCGTCCGAAGACTTCCCTGCGAAACGTCTTCGAGCAGCATCATCTCGCCTTCGGAAACAAACGGCTCGATTGTTTTGAGATTTCCCTGAACGAGCAGAACGTCGCCGAATTTCAGACGAACGAGACTCATTTTATCGAGAAAATTCTCGCCGTGACGGTTGATTGCGAGAACGGTCAAATCGTATTTCTGCCGGAATCTTAAAGTTTTCAGAGTCTGCCCGACCATACGCGAATCGCGCATGACCATAATCTCGAAAAGCTCGGTTTCGCCGCCTTCGAGAACGCGGTCGTTGAGCTTAAAATCCGGTTTTATTTCCAGACCGGCTTCGGCTTTGACGTTGAGAATATCGGCTATTTTTCCTTCGACAATCAGCAAATCGCCCGCTTCGATATGCTCGTCGGAACGCGGCGCGATTCTTTGCTCGCCGCCGCGAATAATACCGAGAACGGTCAAATCGAGTTCGAGATTGATGTTCGCTTCGCCCAAAGTTTTGCCGACCAGATGCGACTTGTCCAGAACGAGAAGCTCCGAGATGTATTCGCGGATATTATACTGCTCGGTCAGAGAATCTTCGCCGCCGCGCGCCGGTAAAAGTTTTCTGCCGATAAAAAGCATATAAACCATCCCGACGGCGACCGTAACGATGCCGACCGGCGAAAGCTCGAACATTGAATATGGCGACATCCCGTAACGCTGAATCGCGCTCGAAACCGCAAGATTTGTCGAAGTTCCGATAAGCGTGCAGCTTCCGCCTAAGATTGCGCCGAAAGCAAGCGGCATCAGAAGTTTCGACGGCGGAATTTTCGCGCGGCTCGCCAAACCCATCACTACGGGCACAAACATCGCCGTCGTCGTCGTATTTTTCAGAACCGAAGCCGAAAGCGCGGCGACCGCCATGACCAGAACCGTCAGCAAAAACTCGTTGTTGCCCGCAATTCGATAAAGCCTGCGCCCGATTAAATCGACCAAACCTGTTTTAATCAAGCCGCCCGTTAAAATAAACAATCCGCCGATAATGATTATGACGTTATCGCCAAACCCGGAAAATCCTTCCTGAACAGTCAAAACGCCCGTAAGAACGAGAGCAATGACGAGAATAATGCCGACAACATCGACCGGAATCTTCTCGGTGGCAAACAAAACCAGCGCGACGAGGAGTAAAATTAGCGTGACTGCAATCGGAGACATTGTTGAAATGATAACGAAAATTTCATAACGTGAGAAGTAAAAAGTGAGAAGTGAGAAATAAAACCCGTTCTCATTTCTCACATTTATAAATAACTTCAAACTATATTTCAACGTATAAACGACCGTGCCGCAAAAATTTTGTAACCGATGCGCAGAGCGAAGCGTCTTGTGATGCGACGAACAAGAAATCACCTCTGAAAAACTGAATGGATTATACAACTGCCTGGCAAGACGAAATTCTAATGTCCCGCGCCGACGAAAAAAGCGCGGAGCTTTACGTTTGCGCGGAAAAATCGGACGCGCAGCTTGTCGGGCTTGTTCTGGCGGGCGACGAAACCGCGTTTGAAAATATCTTTGACCGATACAAACGCCTTGTCGCTTCGGTCGCCGTGAGATATTTTCGCCGACCGGAACAAATCGAGGAAATTATTCAGATAAGCTTTACGAAAGTTTATCTCGAACTCAAAAATTTCAACGGCAAACACGATTTTTCGATGGCAAGCTGGATTGGACGAATCACGGCAAACGCCTGTCTCGACATACTCAGAAGCCAAAAGCGAAAACCCGAAAATCTGCACTGCGAGCTGTCCGACGCGGAAACGGAATCATTATTCTTAAGCGCGAAAAATAACGATAAAACGGCGGAAAGCGCGCATATCCAGCGCGATTTGGCGGAAAAGCTTCTGGCGAGTCTTCCGGCTGAAGACCGCGCGATTATGCAAATGCTCGAAATCGAGGAAATGAGCGTAAAGGAAGTCGCGGACGTAACGGGCTGGTCAAAATCGAAAGTAAAAATCCGCGCGTTCCGCTCGCGCAACGCTTTGCGGAAAATCTTAAAGAAATATTTGTAACTAAACGCGGTCGCAAAGCGTCTTTTGGAGCGAAAGGATAATGAGAAAACAGGATTTACAAAATAAAAGGCTGGACGAAACCGGGCGCAAACTGCTTGAAGCTGCCGCTGTGAGAAGCGACGAAATCGAACGAATCGCCGCCGCGCCGCATCTTTTCGACTCCATAAAAGCAAAAATCAAGACCGAGGAGCTGCGCCGCAAGCCGAAACGTTTTGTCGTCAATTTCTGGAGCTGGCAGACGGCGACAGGCGCGTTCGCGATTTTGTTTATTCTCGCAATCGGCGCGTCTCTTTTTATTTTCAAAACAAAAGATTCGGGGCAGACGGCTAAACAGGATACTGCTCCGGAGATTCCGAAGCAAATAGAACAGGAAGAAAATCCGTCGCCGCAGATGGTGCAGGATTTCCCTGAATTTCCTACATTAAAAAATCCTTCGGTCAAAAATCGTATAATCGCCCAAAAAACTGATTTCAAAACTGAAACACCGAAATTGAAAAATCAAGCTCCGCTCAAGTCAAATCCGATTAAACACGTGCAAAGCCAGAAAAATGAAGCTGAAGGCGCGTTTTATTCGCTCGCGCTTGCCGGAAACTGGGAAGCCGACGGCGAAGATTTGCAGATTGTCCACACAGAGCTTTCAAGGTCGCAGCTTTTCGCGCTCGGCGTAAATGTGCCGGTCGAAAACGAAACCGCCAGGATTAAAACAGATTTACTCGTCGGCACGAACGGCGTTCCGCGAGCGATTAGATTTGTGGAGTAGAAGATTGGTTTTGGGTTTTGGGTATTCGGTTTTTGCCGAAAACCAAAGACCAAAAACCCAAAACCATTCCCAGTAATTATAGGAGAAAATATATGAAGAACTTATTTACAATTATGCTTTTTGTCGCGGCGCTGGCGATGACGGCGCAGGCGCAGACGGTTACGACTACAGTTCCGCCGACACCGCCTGTAAAACCGGGCGAAGCTAAAATAGCCGCCGAGCTTATCGCCGCAAGCTCGATGAAAGTCGTCAAAGGCGCGCCGTATTCGACTGAAGCGGTCAGCGAAAGCGTGCAGATTTTGGCTGACGGAAATAAAATCACGCGCAGCTCGACGACGAAGATGTATCGCGACGGCGAAGGACGCACGCGGCGTGAAGGTGCAGGCGGCGGCGGTTTCGTAACCGGCATGGGTATCGGCAGCGGCGGCGGCGCTGTTGGCGGCGGCAATGTCGCCGTTACTCCGATGCCGTCCGGAAATTTCACGATGTTTTACGGTTTCGACCAGATTTCCATTTTCGACCCCGTCGCCGGAATGAGATATTCGCTCAATCCTTCAAACAAAACTGCGCGCAGCTTTAACGTCAAAGATACGCTTATATCCGGCGGCGTTTATGTTTCCGGACAGATGACGATGCCTTCGGTTAAATCGCAGATTGAAACGAGTGTCGGAGGCGTCGGAACCACCGTCGCAACGACCGTTACTCCGAAAGCTCAGGCTATTACAGTTATGCCGGGCATGTATTCGTACTCAACCGATGCGGGCAAGACCGAATCGCTCGGCACAAAGACGTTTGAAGGCGTCGAAGCGGAAGGCACGCGCACCGTTACGACGATTGAAGCCGGAAAAATCGGCAACGAGCGCCCGATAGAAATCGTTTACGAGCGCTGGTTTTCCAAAGAACTCGACTTAACCGTCTATTCGCGCCACTACGACCCGCGTTTCGGCGAGCAAATCTATCGCCTGACCAACATCGACCGCAGTGAACCCGACCGTTCTTTGTTCACCGTTCCGTCGGATTACAAAATTACTGCCGAACCGCAGATGAAGGTTTATACGACAACCACGCCGTCCACGCCGAAAGCACAGCAATAAAATTTTCCGATTTGCGACGCAAAAAAAGGCGGCTAAATTAATAGCCGCCTTTTTCGTTTTGAAGAATACCGGTTCGAATTGTTCAGCCGTTTTAATACTGCTGAATGTTCAGAATCGATGACAGAATCGAGCTTAAGATGTTCGTTCCGCTGTTTCCATACTGGTTACGGCGATAATATCCGTCTTCATAACCTTTCTGGAAGCCCTGCTGGAAGTAATACTGATACTGGCTGCGGTCAACATAGTTCTGATAACCGTAAGTTCCGCTTCGATACGCGTTCTGGTTGTTGTAACCATAACGGGTTCTGCGCGAAGCATCGTTTTGTCCGGCTCTGAAGCCCTGCTGATAACCGCTGTTTACTGCCTGCTGCAACAACTGCGCGCCGCGCTGGTCGGTATTGTAATAACCACCGTTTCTGTAAACGCGATAGCGCTGTTGATTATAACTTTGCTGGTTATATCTCTGCTGTTCGTATCTTTGCTGCTGCTGGGCGAGCTTACGCTGCTGCTTTTCAATTCTTTCCTGCTGCTTGCGCATTTCCTTGTAATCTCTGTTGGTGTACTGCGCGTTGGCAATCTCGCTCGTTCCCAAAATCGCAACCAAACCTAATGCGCCCGCCATTGTCATTTTTTTCAAACTACTTAATTTCATAAAAACCTCCGTGATATTTCGCTCCTTTTTCAAATCATCCGATGAAGATATAAAGAGCTTTTTTCGACAGCCGGTTTAACCGAATCCGGCTTGCCTTCTGCCCTTATACAATGGCAATGACCGTGCCAAAGCGAGGCGAAGACGGCGTAACCTTATGCGTCTAAAAGGTTTCAACAGGAAAGAAGCGAGGCGAAGGAAACACGGAGGCAAATTATTTATATCCGATATGGATTGATGTAATACTATTTCGTTTCAAATCAAAACGGACACTTTTTATTTAAACGAAAAAAGCGGCTTCTGAAGCCGCCGGAGATAAAAAATCGTTGAATCAAAAGGTCGCTGCCTGTATTACAGATTCAATACAATAATAGTTTCAGAATTTTTTCAAAAAAGGCAGAAACCCGCGCGTCGGCAAGAGTGTCTTCTTTTCGACTTAAAAGAGACACACTCCCTGACGGTCGTGTTTCCGCCTTTCACCGCATAAAACCTATCAATTATCAATTATCAATTATCAATTACCACTAATTCCCGTTATCCCATGAAGCCTGAAAGACGATGCCGGTCAGATTGTCGGTCAGTGTAAAAGATTGAGTTTCCTGCGCGAAGCCGTAGCGTTTGCTGGAGACGGTGAGAATGTAGAAATGCCCGACTTCGACTTCTTCGAACGTGAAATAGCCGAAGCTGTCCGTGCGGGCGACGCGCGGCGTGGTCAGGCTGCCGCCGGTTAAGGTGATGTCCGCGTTTTTGATGCCCGTGTTCCTGGCGGTAACGACGCGACCGCCGATGTTTGCGCTCGCCGCCGTCGGCGCGAGTAAAGGATTCCAGAATCCGCCGCGCAGGGTGAAGGGCGCGTTTGCCATTACGTCGCCCGCGCCGGGCTGCGCGACAGTTCCGTCAACCTTTATCCCGCTGCCCTGCATCGCGCCGCCGCCCGAGGCGACGACCGAGGTTGTGATGCTGTATGTTCCGCCGCTCTGCGCGTTTGCCGCCGGAGCCGAAAATAGTATCAGCGTTAATAAAATGAGTTTTCGCATAGTTTTTATTACCTGACCTTAACTAGAACGCGGCAATATCTCCTTCGTGACTGAGCCAGACGAATTCGCCGTTGCCGATATACTGAATCTCGATGGCTGCAACGTCCTTGCTCTCTAAATAACCGAGCGTACCGGGTTGGGTGGTAAAAGGCGATGAGTAAGTCGAAGTATAAATCTGCCCGCCGGGAACTACGGCAATCGCTCTGTTTGCGTTAGCCGACAACGCGACCGCGCCCCATGACCTGGGAAAATCCTTCGGCACCCACGTTACACCCGAATTAGTTGAAATATAAATTCTGTCGGGGCTTCCGGTTGAGCCGGTCGCTGTAGCGGCTAATGTCGTCCCGTCAGCCGATGATGAGACTCTCTGCCAATATCTCTGACTGTCGCGCGTTACCCAGTTCAGTCCCGAATCGGTCGAAGTATAAAGATTGAATCCCTTGGCGCCGGCGGAAACCAGCTTCGTTCCGTCATACGATGAAGCAATCGAAACCATCCACGTAAAGCCGGAATTCGGCGACCACGTTAAGCCTGAATCGGTCGATGTATAAATCGGCGACAATAAATCAGCGCCGGCGGCTAATTTCGTTCCGTCTGCCGACGAAGCGATTGTAGTCCATTTCCGATTGGTTTCGCGCGGCGTCCACGTTACGCCCGAATCGGTCGATGTATAAATCTGCGCGTCATAAGCTACGGCGGCTAATTTCGTGCCGTCCGTCGATGACGCGATTGAAAACCACTTCCTGCTGGTTTCGCGCGGCGTCCATGTCGCGCCCGAATCAATCGAAGTCCAGATTCTGCCTTGATTTTCTGCGGCGGCTAATTTCGTTCCGTCCGCCGATGACGCGAGCGCAGACCATTGCCCGAGCGTGTTCGGAATCTGCGTCCACGTTACGCCGTAATCATTTGACGTATAAATGAATCCGTTGATGCCGACTGCCGCGACTAATTTTGAACCGTTCTCCGATGAAGCAACCGCAGTCCATTGCCTGTTAAACTCGTGAGGCGTCCAGACGGTAAAAGGCTCATAAGTTCTCTGTCTGACGATTATTTGACCGGCGTTTTGAAGAAGCTTAAAGCCGCCCGCGCCCGTATTTGAAATACGTATCACATCACCGACGTTCGGCGCGGCAGGCAGCGTTATCACGACCTGTGCGGGATTGTTTGTTATATAAGCTTTGTTCGACTGCGCCTGAAGTGTCGTGCCGGAAAAGACCTGCCACGAAACGCCGCCGCCCGACGGCAGATTGGTCAAGCCCGAACCGTCGCCGCTTAAAATGCCGCCGACCGATAAATTGCCCGTTATCGCGCCGCCGCTTTTTAATAAATAATTGTTTGCCGCCACGCCGCCGAGATTGAGAGAATTAATTGCGCTAGTCGCGTTATCGGCGTTGGCGACGCTGCCCGATACCTTCGAGCCGCTAAGCCCGACAATCTGCGCGTCCGTTACGCACGGATTGCAAATGGTTGAAAGTCCGTCGGCTTTGTTCGAGTCCAGACTGCGTACGGCAAACGGCGACGCGCCGAGCTTCTGACGCGGCGCGAGCGTCGTCGCGCCGATTTGAACTTCCAGCCAGCGGTCAGCGCCCGCCGGAAAAGACGCCGCGCCGAAATCCAGCGAAACGGTGAAGATTCCGTTGGTCGCCGTTACGAGCACGGTCTGTTCCGCGCCAACCTGGTCGTTCTGGTCAAGCGACCCGTAGAGCCGGAACTTCATCGTGTAAGTTCCGTTGGCAGGTGTCGAAGCGTCGGTGAAGCGTCCCTGATATGTGAAGGCGGAAGTCTGTGCCTGCGCCGTAATAATAGAAGCAAGTAGTAAGAAAAGCGCGAACAGCAGCGGGCGCGCCGAGGTTAAAAATAATTTCATTGTATCTCCTGAATGCAAAATGGCTTTCAATTATGCTTTACTTATCAAATAAATTATAATTTAAAGATGCTTTGCAGAATTATACAGCAGCCGATGAAGGAAAAACGTTAAAAAGTATTAAAATTTCGGCAGATAATATAAAAAAACATTAAATTTTGCAGCAGATTAAATAGAATGAAGTCCAAAACGACACTTTAGCGCGCCTCTCGATAATTGCGGGATTTTTTTATGCGCGAAGCGGGCGACTGAACTCGATTCGCCCGGTTTTACAACCTCTGTTTTAGTTCTTCACATTTTTCCACGGAGAATTTAGATATGAACTGGACGATAGGAAAAGTTGAAAAAAAGTTATTTGTCAGGATTACGCTTGAAGGCGACTTTGACATCAAAGACTTCTTTGAAATATTCGGCAGCCTGTTTGCGCTCGAATACTGGCAGATGGGAATGCATCTTTTATTTGATGACAGCAGGCTCAATCTCTCTGAAATAAATTACGAGATGATACGGCACGCGAGCGATTGTTATTCACATCATTACTCGAACATCGGCGACGGTAAAATCGCGATGCTGATGAAATCCGTTCCCGATTTCGGTCGCGGTCGCCAGTTTCAGCTTCTCACGGAAATGCAGGTTCCCGCGAATATAAATATTTTTACCGACGAAGCCGAAGCCGTCATCTGGCTCGAAGCAAAACCCGATTTATACAATCCATACGCGGAAAGTTACGGAATACGCACGAAATAACGGATAACGGATAGTTAAGAAATCTTCCTTCACTATCCGTTATCCGTTATCGTTATCTTAAACTTACTGTGCGATGAAGTTTATGTCGTCTTTTTCATCTTCGATGAATAAGACCTGCTGCGGCTGCGTGAATTGATAACGTTTGTTCGAGGCGCTGAGAACGTAGGTTGCGCCGACCGAAACGTTGTCGAAGCGATAATAGCCGAAGCCGTTGGTTATCGCGGTGCGCGCCGCGCCGTTCGAATCGGTAAAGCCGACGGTCGTTTTGCCGATTCCCTGCCCGTCTGCCGTCATCACCCTGCCGCCGATGCTGACCTGCGCGGCGTTCGGAGTGCTTAAAAGCTCCCAGCCGAGATTGTCCACCGCGCCGGCGGTATTTCCAACTGTGCCGGTCGGATTGCTGACGTTAAAGTCTCCGGCGGCGGTCGTCAAAAATGATACATCGGCGCTCGAACCGCGGTCGGGCGGATCGACGACTCTCATACCGAAATTGTCCAGCTGCGCTAACGTCGCGCCGGTCGCGCCGCTGTTGTTGTCAAAGGTGATGCCAGCCCAGAGGGTTTGCGTAGTAGCGGCAAACGTTGGAAACGGGTTGGAGGTAAGTGTCGTAGAACCCGCCCCGAAGGCAAAGGCGTTAAAACTGACCGCCGCTAAAACGTTTCCCGGAACGCCGCCGTTGTTGGCGTAGAAGCGAACGCGCGCGCGCACCGAAACCGCGCCTGCATTATTATTGTGAACGGTAAAACGGATTCCCGTAATCGAGACCGGAACGCCTCTGGTAAACGTCAAATCATCGGCGCGAAGCCGCGTGATGGTGTTTGCCCCGATAAGCGTCGAGCCGCCGTTGGCAAGAAAGAAGCCCTGAAGAGTCGTAACGTTGGAATAAAATCCATTCGGGTCAACTACCGACGGAACAAAAACATTCGACTTGTCAAATTTATCATTCGGATAAAACGCTTCGACCCTGAAGGTACCGTTATATTCAGGAAAGTCGGATTTTTCCGCGCTCAAATCGGCGACTACTTTTTGATTGACTTGCCTTTTCTGCGCCGCGACTTCGGCAGAAGGATTAAAAGCGGCTGACGTAAGCGTCAGCAGTAATGCGAGCAGGCTAACCAAAGCTTTGCTCTTTAAGTTGTAATTCATATTTTTTCTCCCCTATTTTGAATACATGTTAGTTGATCAATGGCGCAGTTCGGTGAAAGGAAATCAAAAGGGGGCTGACCGATTGATGAGTTCGGTCTTGAGTTAAATCCTATCTGAATTGTTCCGTTAAAATCTCTAACGAATTAAATTGTCTTCTTAAACCTTACTAATTCAGGAAAGATTTTTCAATCAAATTTTCACACGCAAGCGACAAATTAAACGATTTAAGCACATATATTTGCCGAATACTAAAGTTTTTCGCAGGTTTGCCCAAATAGCGATTCGAGATTTAGATTTAAGATTCAAGATTTAAGATTCAAGATTTAAGATTGGTTTTGAATTTTGAATCTTAAATCTTGAATCTTAAATCTTATCTTGAGACGGTGAAAAGCCGCCATTCACCCTGTATGTCGGGAAAGGATTTAATGCTGTTTTCATGAAATTCAATCCCGGAACCGGCGACTAAATCTTTGACCGTGCGCGAGGCGAGAATCTCGCCGAGCGCGGCTTCGGCGGCGATTTTCTGGGCAAGCTCGACCGCCACGCCGCTGTAGGCGTCGCCGCGAACTTCGCATTCGCCGGTGTGCAAGCCGGTTTTTATTTTTACGTTCAGACGCCGCGCCGAATCGTTGATTGCCGTCGCGCATCGAATCGCGCGCGCCGGTCCGTCGAAAGTGGCGAGCACGCCGCGCTCGTCGTAAGAGATTTCCCTGCCTTTGAAAAGCTCCAACTGGCGGCGAACGTATGTGCGCGAGCGTTCGAGCAAATCCTGCCAATCGTCGATTTCTTCCGATTGAGCTTTGGGGTTGATAATCCGCACATTCATCACGGTGGCGAGAACGCGGTCGATGTCTTCGGCGCGGCGCATTCCGGTCAGAAATTCTTCGATTTCGTCGAGGATTTCGTCCTGCTCGCCGACAAACGGCAGATGGTCGATGCCGTCGAGCTCGACATATTTGCAGGCTGGAATCTGCGAGGCGACAAAGCGACCTTCCTCGACCTTCAGACACATATCGCCGCTTCGGTGAATAACGAGCGTCGGAACGCGAACCGTCGGCAGAACGTTTCGAACGTCGATTTCAGCGTTCATTTTTGTCAGAGCGACCGCCGCGCCCGGACTTGCGCCCATTCTCAAGTATGTCGCCCACCAGTTGCGGAAATCTTCATCGGCAGCAAGCGTCGGCGCGCGTTCCTCGATGCCGACGGGCTTGCCCCAATCGCGCCGCATCATTTCAAAAAAAGCTTCACGGTCTTCCTGAGAGACGCCCCACGGGTAATCTTCATCCTTGATGCGTTTGGCGTAAGTTCCAATCATCACCAGCGCCGTCGTCCTTTCGGGATACGTCGCCGCAAAAAGCGAGCACATCGGTCCGCCTTCCGAAACGCCGATAAGAACGGCTCGCTCGCTCCCGACGGCATCCATTACGGCGTGAACGTCTTCCATTCGCTGTTCGAGCGTCGGAAGCTCGGAAACCGGAACTCTGTCCGACAAACCCGTTCCGCGTTTATCAAAAAGAATCAGGCGCGAGAAAGAGGCGATACGATTAAGAAACGCGGCAAAGTGCGGCTCTTTCCAGAAATATTCGAGATGCGAAACCCAGCCCATCACAAAAACGATGTCCAAGTCGCCCTCGCCGATTGTCTGATAAGCGATATTCACGTCGCCGTTCTGGACGTAATGCGTCTCAGGAGTAAAAGCGGGAAGAAAAGGAGAAGAGGAGACAGGGAGAAGAGGAGCGGAATAGTCCGTTTCGATTTCACCGAAAACCTTCTCTTCACCTTTTCTCCTTTTCTCCTTTTCTCCGAAATCCTCTTCTTCATCAGAGACTTCACGAACAAAAACTCTCGCCTGCGTGCGCTCGAAAGTTTCCGTGTTTTCTTCCGTTTCGGACACGGGCGCGACGAATCGATAGCCGTATTTCGGGACGGTTTCGATAAATTTTACATCTTTCGTCTCACCGAGAACGCGCCGGAGCTGCGAGATATTCTGCGCGAGATTGTTTTCCTCGACAAACGAGTCTTCCCAGATTTCTTTGAGCATTCGCTCCTTGCTCAAAACGCGCCCGCCGTTTTCGACCAGCAGAAGAAGCGTGTCGAAAACTTTCGGCGAAAGCGAAATCGTCTTCGCGCCGTCAAACAGGATGCGTTCCGCCGCATCGAGCCGAAATCCGCCGAAATTGTAAATCTTCCCGAAAAAATTATCCATTTTAATTAGTCCCAAGTCCCAAGTCCCAAGTCTCAAGTCTCAAGTCAGAAAGCAATCCGCTTGGGACATGGGACTTGAAACTTGGGACTTCTTCGCTTATTCATATTTTCTTCAGAAAAATTTCATAAATTTCTAAAGATTATGCCGCCTGTTTTGCGGTAAAACTTTTTTTAGCGCGGGACGTGTGGAAATTACCACAAATTTTAACGCAGTTTGCGAAAAACGGGAAACGACTCCTGCCAAACCTGTTATGAAAATTCAGAGACAAAGAGAAATAGTCATCGAATTCGAGCGCATCCAGCTCGTTCGCAAAAAAGCCAGAACGCGCCTGCTGCTCTGCCGCGAGTGTCGCCGCGAGACGGATTTTGTTTCGCTTACGGAAGCGGCGGCGCTTTTCGGCACAAATCCGCCGCAGATTTTCGCATTTATAAAAACAAACCGCAGCCATTTCGAAACCGGCGTGGACGGCGAGATTTTTATTTGTCTCATCTCGCTGCTCGCCTGTATGAAAGCGAAAACAAATATCTCGGGAATAAAAATGATTGGCGATTGAAAAAGTAAAAAGTAAAAAGTGAAGAATACATCTTACTTTTGCCTTTTTACTTTTTACTTTTACCGCTTTCCTTTCATAAATATTTCAGAAAACCTTCAAGATTTCTTAAAGATTTTGCCCGCCGCTTCGAAGTATCGTTGAATCACAAGGCAGCAAAAGCCGGGAAAATTAAAAAATAAAATTTCAGGAGTAAAAATGAAAAACGCAGCAACAAGTATAATTCGTAACTTTTTTTTGAGCATTTCGACAATGTTTCTATTAGTCAATTTAATTACAGCCGCGCCGGTCGTACGGCAGGGCAGCGGCGCAGGTACGGCGGCGCTTCAATCTATTGTCGACGCATTTCGCACGGATTTAGGCGGCGCGAATAACGGCGTCGGCGGTTTATTTATGACGGGCAGACGCGAAATCAACTGGGACGGCGTGCCGGACGCTTTCTCCGAGCCGAATGAATTTCCGGTTGACTTTTTTAACGTCAACAGCCCGCGCGGAGTCATCTTCAACAGCATCGAGGACGAAAGCGGCGCGGCGCTAAATCGTTTCGCCGTCAGCTCGACGACCGCATCAGGCGTTCCGGTTCGATTCGGCAATATGAACGCCAATTATTCGACCATCTTTCAAACCTTTAGCGCGCAGCGCCTGTTCACGATGCGTAACGCGCATATGATGGAAGTTACATTCGTCGTTCCCGGCACATCGACGCCCGCAACCGTCAGCGGCTTCGGCTTAGTTTTCGCCGATGTCGATTCGGCTACAGGCGGAAACCGCAGCTTAATTCGCGTCTATGGCACGGACGGCAGACAATTATCGGCGGCATCTGCGCCGGTTTTGGATAATGGTCTCTCGTTTGTCGGCATCTCGTTCAACGCGGGCGAGCGAATTGCCCGTGTCGTCATCGAAAGCGGCAACGCTCCGCTTAATAATACAAATATAGACGGCGTCGGCGGCGTCGATGTCGTCGCAATGGACGATTTCATCTACGGCGAGCCGCGCGCGTCGCAGTTTCACGCGGGCGATTTTGACGGCGACGGCATGAGCGATTCGGCAATTTTCCGCCCGTCCACAGGTCAGTGGTTCGCACTCAACAGCGGCTCGAACACCGTTACCTTCGAACAATGGGGCGTAAACGGCGACGTTCCGATTGACGGCGATTTCGACGGCGATTCGCGCGCCGATTTAGCCATCTACCGACCTTCAAACGGCGAATGGTGGTTTAAGCGAAGCTCCGACGGCTCGACGCTCGGCGCGCAGTTCGGCTCAGGCGGCGATAAACCCGTCGCCAGCGATTACGACAAAGACGGCAAAACCGACATCGCCGTCTGGCGACCTTCGAACGGAAATTACTTTATCTTGAGAAGCAGCACTAATTTCTCGACCTTCTTCGCTTACCCGTTCGGCATAAAAGGCGATATTCCGGTCGGCGTCAGCGCCTTACCGTAAAACTTCGCTAAATCTCTTTCAAAAGGACAGTTCCGGCTAGGTTCTGTCCTTTTTTCTGTTCATAAATTTTTCAAATAAACTTCACGAAAACTTAAAGATTTTAGTATTGCGTTCGGGTTTTAATGGAGTTACCACAAAAGAAGAAAAAGATAAAAAATTTTAGGAGAGATTGTAAAAATGCAAAAGAGTGTAAGTTCAAACGTTAGTTTTTTTGGCGCGTCGTTAATTTTAGCGAGCTTAATGTTTTCGTCAATCGTTACGTTTCAGCCCACAGTTCAGGCTGAAGCTTTAATAAATGAAACTATTCAAATCGAGACAAACGAAAATTCGGAACAAACGAAAGAAACAGTTAAGACAAGCTATGAAAATCTGCCTTTAAGCTTTGAAATCAATCAGGGACAAACGGACGAAAGAGTAAAATTTCTGGCTCGCTCCTCGCGCTTTTCGCTGTTTTTGACCGAACGCGAAGCCGTTTTGAGATTGCGAAAGAAAAAAGGCGGGAAAATTTACCAGAACGCTTTCGCAATGCAATTTGAAGGCGCGAATTCCGCCGCCAGAATCGAAGGAGTCGAGGAACAGGCGAGAAAATCGAATTATTTTATCGGCGACGAATCAAACTGGCGGCGCAACGTAACGAATTACGGAAAAGCCGTTTACCGCGATATTTACGACGGCATCGACGCCGTGTTTTACGGCAGCCGGAAAGAATTCGAATACGATTTTGTCGTCGCGCCGAACGCGGATGCGAATCAGATTCTGCTCAATTTCAGAGGCGCGAAAAAAGTTCTTGTCGATGACGGCTGTATGATTGTCGAAGTCAAAGACGAAACGATTAAATTTGCCGCGCCCGTTACATATCAGGAAACCGGCAGCGGCAGGCAGATGGTCGCCAGCCGGTACGTTTTGAAAGGCAAAAACAAAGTCGCTTTCGAGGTCGGCGAATACGATAAAAGTAAAGCTCTGATTATCGACCCGAAGCTTATTTATTCAACCTATGTCGGCGGAAACGTCGAATTTATCGATATTGTCGAAGGAACGGGCGATTCGATAAACGGTTTGGCGGTTGACGCGGGCGGAAGCGTTTATATCGCGGGAAACACCGATTCGAGCGATTTTCCGGTTTCGAGCGGCGCTTTTCAAAACGAGATGGAGCTGCGCGGCGACGACGCCTGTTTAATCGGCGGACCGCTTCCGTGCGGCGATGCGTTTGTTATGAAGCTCAAGCCGGACGGCTCGGACTTTGTTTATTCGACATATCTCGGCGGGCACAACAGCGACGCGGCTTTCGCAATCGCCGTCGATTCTGCCGGAAAAGCATACGTTACGGGCGGAACAGACCCGTTCAACGCCGGAAATTTCTGCATCAACCCGTATCTTTTCCCGACGACGCTAAACCCGTATCAGAACAAACCCTGCTACGGCGCGCGCCGCGATTCCGACGCATTTTTTACGGTTTTGACGACGGGCGGCGACGACCTCGTTTACTCGACATATTTCGGCGGCAGCGATGAAGACCAGGGAAACGCCATCGCTATCGACAGCGCGGGAAATGCTTATATCGCGGGCGAAAGCAACTCGGATAATTTGCCTGACAAAAACGCTTTTCAGACAAAACACGGCAATAACAACACCGATGTGAACGACGCTTTTATTGCCAAGTTCAACCCGAATGAAACCGGCAATGATTCGCTTTTGTATGCGAGTCTTTTGGGTGGAAACGGCGAAGATAAAGCGCATAGCATCGCGGTTGACGCCGCCGGAAACGCTTACGTCGCCGGCGAAACGGCTTCCAATAATCTGACGGTAAAAGCTCCGTCCGGCTCGCCGCTCGACTCGAATTTCAACGGCGGCGCGTCTGACGGTTTTATCGCAAAAATCGACCCGACCAACGCCGTCGGCGCGACCTCGCTTGTTTCTCTGACTTATTACGGCGGAGCGGGACGCGACGTTATCAACGGCGTAACGGTCGAACCCGCGACGCAGAGAGCGCACATCACGGGCAGAACCGACAACGCGACCGGATTCCCGATTCTCAATGCTTTCGACACAAATGTCGTCGGCAACGGCGAAGCTTTTGTCGCCAAATTAAACGCAGATGTAACCGCGCAGTTTTATTCGAGTTTCTTAGGCGGCAGCAGCTTTGACGAAGGCAGAGCGATTACGCTTGACGCGGCAAACAACGTCTATCTGACAGGAAACACGATTTCCACTAATTTCCCGCATATCAACGCTTTTCAAAATGCCAACGCGGGCGGCGGCGATGCTTTTTTAACGAAAATCAGCGCGGTTTCAACGCCGTCAAAACCGAAAATTCTTTATTCGAGTTTCTTAGGCGGCGCGGGCAGCGGCAACATTTCCGGCAGAGAAGACAGCAACGGCATCGCGCTCGATAAAAAAGGCAATGTTTATATCGGCGGCATAACCGCTTCGCCGACTTTTCCGACGACCGCAGGCGTTTTCAAGCCGCAGTCGTCCGGCGTTACTCAATTTAACACCGACGGTTTTGTCGCCAAAATCGAAACGACCTTTAACGACACAATAGGCGTTCATCGTCCCGGCACAAATCAATTTCTGGAAAGCAATTCGAACGTAACCGGAACGATTGATAAAACGGTCGGTTTCGGACAGGCGGGCGACATCGGCGTGGTCGGAGATTGGGAAGGCGACGGCATCGACGATGTAGGCGTTTTTCGTATCGCCGGTTTCGGTCAGGGACAATTTATAATTCGCAAAATTACGCCTGTTCGCCCTTGTCCGGCTTGTCCTCTGGTTTTGCTTCCGGTTAATTTCACCGTCAATTTCGGTCAGACCGGCGATTTACCGATAATCGGCGACTGGGACGGCGACGGCATCGATACATTCGGCGTTTTCCGTCAAAACGGAGGACAGGCGCAGATTTTTCTGACTGATGAAATAGAAAACGCTCCGCCGGTAGACCACACGCTCGGCTTCGGAACGGACGGCGATTTGCCGATTGCGGGCGATTGGGACGCCGACAATCTCGACGAAATCGGCGTGTCTCGCCCGGGCACAGGTCAGTTTTTCCTGACAAATGATGTGGCTGTCGGCAATGTCGATTTCACCGGATTTTTCGGAGCGATTGGAGATTTACCGGCGGCAGGCGATTTTGACGGCGACGGCAAAGATACGATTGCGGTTTATCGACCGACGACCGCGCAGTTTTTCCTGAGCAATGACAACATAAATATCGCTCAAACAACCGTTTTCGGACAAACCGGCGACAAACCCGTCGTCGGCGATTGGGACGGGAAACCGAATCAGTAAATGATGAATTAGGAACGATGAATGATGAAGTAAAGACAAGTTTCTTCAGTTCATCATTCATCGTTCCGCATTCATCATTTAAAAGAACCTAACTGTATAGCTAACGCGTACGCCCCGACCGATTCCCGGCGAGATGTCCTTGATGAACGACAGGTGATTGAAATAAAGCTGGTTCGTCAGGTTAAAGGCGTTGACCGAAAAGATATTCGCGTAATGCTTGCCCGGAATCAAATATGAGCCGACCAGATTTACCACGCCGTAACCGGCTGTCGGCGTTTCGTTGGTAAATACTTTGTCCTGCTTTGCGACCAGAACCCATTCGGGACGCAGGCTCAAATCCCTGTAATGAAAATCGAGTCCGAGCCGCGTGCGAAACGGCGGAATGCGCGGCAGATTCAAGCCCGATTTCAGCTTCGCGTTGACGTAATCGAAACCGCCGAGCAGATTCAGATACTTGTTGGCGGTAATATCGACGGTCGCTTCCGCGCCGAAAAAGCGGCTGTCGCCCTGAAGATATTTGGCAATCGGAAAACCGCTTCCGGCATCCGTGTCGCCGGTCGGCGCGAGAAAAACGAAATTCTTGAGGCTGTAATGATAAAAATTAATTTCGCCGCGCACGCGCTTTGTTTGCTGACGAAGCGAAAAATCCAGACCGTCGCTGATTTCAGCCGTCAAATTTTGATTTCCAAGCTCGAAGGTAAGCGAGCCGTCGTGCGGACCGTTGTTGTAAAGCTCTTCGAGCGCGGGCGCGCGGAAAGAATGTGAATAGTTCGCCACAAACGCGCCGCCTTCCCAGAGCTTGAATCTCGCGCCGACCGCGCCGGAAAATCCGGTAAAATCGCGTTTCGTGAGGCTCGTGTCGGTCGGGTGATAACGGTTGCTTTCGACGCGCGCGCCGAATTGGAACGTAGCGCGGTCGTAGGTGAGTTCTTCCAGCCCGAAAACCGAAAACGCATTTTGCGTAACCAGCCCCGGAATTAAAACTTCGTCGCCGTTGGTCGAAAAATCCCTTTTAAATCCGTCAAAGCCGAAACGTCCCGTCAGCTTCCCGTATTTTCGCTGGTCGAACATCGCCCGGTAAGAAACGACATTGTTATGAAACGTCGTGCCGACCGTGTCTTCAACCATCTCCTGATGACGATAATTGCTGTAATCGAGAGTTAATTTAACGCTTGTTACAGGCGAATCGAGGTCGCGGAAACCGCCGTTAAAACGAAAGTCGCTGCGCCAGACGCGAAGGCTTCGAAGCTCGGCGTTTGCGTCGTTAAAATCAAACGGAACTCCGTAGCGGCTTTGATAAAAATTGTAATTCGCATTAACAAAAGCCTTTTTCCCGTAATAGCCGAGACCGCCCGTGAAATTGGCGCTGCGCGTGAACGTGTTGACGACTTTTCCGAAATTTCCGCCAGCCGTGTAATCGCCTGAACGCTGCCCGCTTGCGTTTGACCAGAACATCCAGTTTCCGACGCCGTACTCGCCGCCGACGCTCAGGCTTGCCTGTTTGCTGTTGGTCGAGCCGAGCGTGGAAAGATAGCCGCGAAAGCCCGGATGATTTTCTTCGTCGTGCCCGCTGATGGCATTGACGATGCCGCCGATGGCGTTGCTCCCGTAGAGAAGCGTCGCCGGACCTTTGACGACCTCGATGCGCTCCAAAGCGAGCGTGTCAACCGGCTCGGCGTGGTCGCCCGACTGCGAAGCGAGCGAGCCGACGCCGACGCCGTCGGTCGTAACTTTTACCCTGTCGCCGTCGAAACCGCGAATTACGGGACGCGAGCTGCCCGGACCGGAATCGCGCTTGGTAACGCCCGCTTCCTTATCGACGGCGTCGCCCAAACCGCTGCCGGAATTCTCCAAAATCGTATTTGAATTAACCGTGCTGACCGTCTGAATTGCCTCAAAAGTAGATTGTTCCGTGCCGGAAGCCGTAACCGTTACCTGCTCGTTGACGCCCGTTATCTGCATCGGAATATCTGCCGTCGAAACCGTCGCGCCAGCCGCTACGACAATATTTATCGACTTATCGCCGAAACCTTCCTGATGCGCGAGAATCGTGTAGCGTCCGGCGGGAATGCCGGTAAATTCATAGCTGCCGTCTTCTTCGGTGATAACCGTGCGCTTGAGCTGCACAATCTCGACCGTCGCGCCGTGCAAAGGCGTTTTACTGTCGCCGAAAAAAACCTTCCCCGAAATTTTGCCGCCTGTTTGCGCTGTAGCGGCGACCGAAAAAATAAATATAAATGCCGCAAATTTAAGTAAACTTTTAATATGATTCATAGTTTTCTTTGCTAAAAAGAAATGGAATTATGCCAAATAAAAAAGTTTATTCGATAAGCGGGACGTGGGCGATAAGTTTTTAATGAATGGTCGAAAGCGGGAAACGAACGGTCTTATATGCGCTATATTTTGAGAAGTCTTTCGCGCAGAATTCTTGATTGCAGGCGGCTCGACTGAATCTCCTGACCGTTTTTGAGCAAAACCGCGTAAGTTCCGCCGGGCATCGGGCTGATTTTCTCAATCATTTCCAGATTAACCAGCGCGCCGCGCGAAAGCCGCGCGAATTTATCGGGCGCGAGCCGCGCTTCCAAATCTTTCAGGCGATGATTGATGACGAATCTTTTGTTTTGCAGATTTGTGATGCAGAGAAGCTCGCCGTCGGCGACGATTGAAACGATTTCGCGCGTCGGAATCAATATAATCTCTTCATTTTTTTTGACCGGAATGCGCTCCAAAAATGCCGGACGAGTCGCCGCGTCGTAACTTTCGACGGCTTTTTTAAGTTTTTCGGCTTCGATGTTTCTAAAATCCGTTTGCTCAAGACGTTCGGAAGTGCGCTGCAAAGTTTCCAGAAGACGCGATTTTTCAATCGGTTTGAGCAGATAATCAACCGCGCCGACTTCGAACGCCTGCACCGCGTACTCGTCATAAGCCGTAACAAATGCGACGAGCGGCATCTCGGATTTTCTAAGCATCTTGACGACTTCAAGCCCCGTAATTTCGGGCATCTGCAAATCCAGCAAAACCAAATCGGGCTTTTCGCGCTTGATAATTTCGACCGCTTCCGCGCCGTTTTCCGCCTCGCCGACGATTTCCACGTCTTCAAATTCCTGCAAAATAGCTTTTAGAAAAGACCTTGCAGGACGTTCATCGTCAGCGATGATAATTCGAAGTTTGTTCATAAAATTACTGAGACGCGGAGATTGTTAAGAAAGAAATTAACAGGGATGACAGGATAGACAGGGATATTTATATAATTTGTATTATCCTTGTTCATCTTGTTATCCCTGTTAATTTCTTCCTCTGCGTTTTTGCGTCTCTGCGGTAAATAAGCTGACATCGGAAATCGGAAATTTTATCTCCGCCGTCGTTCCCTTTCCCTTTTTGCTTTCGATTTTCAGATTCGATGTTTTCCCGTAATAAGAGCGCAGACGCTGCTCGATATTATTTAATCCGAGCCCGCTTTCGCGCGTCTCTGAAAGCTCTCTTTCGCTCACGCCCGCGCCCGAATCGAAAACGCTCAGTGTCAGAAAAACCGAATCGTTTTCTTTTTCTAATTTAGCCGCGATTCGCAC
>JBARIW010000141.1:0-1894 GCA_049799955.1 Pyrinomonadaceae bacterium | reverse complement strand
GAATTGCTGCGCATTGCTCAAGAGAAATATCACAGCATTGTAGAAAATGCGATGGAAGGCATTTTTCAAAGCACACCTTCAGGAGGCTATATCAGCGCTAATCCAGCTTTGGCAAAATTGTACGGTTACGACTCGCCAGAAGAACTGATGTCCGACATTAAAAATATTTCTCAGCAACTGTACGTTGACGCGGAACGCCGCCTCGAATTCGTGGCTGCTATGGAGGCTGACAATGCCGTTTCGGGGTTTGAATCTATGGTATGCCGCAAAGACGGGCGCCGGATTTGGGTGTCAGAAAATGTCCGGGCTGTTCGAGATGCAAAAGGTGAGCTGCTCTACTATGAGGGTACTGTTTCTGACATTACAGAGCGCAAATTAGCGCAAGAAGCCCTCAAAGTTCAACAGGAACAAAGCGAGAAGTTGCTGTTAAATATTTTGCCCAAACCAATAGCAGAACGCTTGAAGGCGCAGCAAAGTACAATTGCCGACAGTTTTGCCGACGTAAGTGTTTTATTTGCTGATATTGTTGGCTTTACTGAGTTGTCGGCGAGAATGTCTCCGACGGAGTTGGTAAAGCGCTTGAACGTGATTTTTTCCCACTTCGACCAGTTAGCTGAAAAGTACGGTGTGGAGAAAATTAAGACTATTGGCGATGCTTACATGGTAGTCGGGGGATTGCCTATGCCGAGAGATGACCACGCCGAGGCGATCGCCCAAATGGCCCTGGGAATGCAGGCAAAAATAGCAAAGTTGTCCGCCGACACAGGGGAAAAACTAGCAATTCGCATCGGCATCAATTCCGGGCCGGTTGTTGCGGGAGTAATTGGTGTGAGCAAGTTCACCTATGATTTGTGGGGAGATACGGTGAATGTAGCGGCGAGGATGGAAGCTACGGGTTTTGCAGGCAGAATTCAAGTTACTGATGTTACTTATGAGCTTTTGAAAGATAAGTATTTCTTGGAGAGGCGAGGCGTAATTCAGGTAAAAGGTAAGGGGAATATGATGACTTATTGGTTGCTAGAAAAAAAGTAAAAATGGGGCATTGGGCATTGGGAATGGGGCATTGGGCATTGGGCATTGGGCATTGGGAATAATGTTCTTGTGGGGCATTGCTTCTAGCCCGCTCCTAAAGAGATGGTGCTGCTATGATGAAAGTAGTTAACGAAACTTTACATAATAGCCGTGACTGCACAACAATTAGTATCTGCAACCAGCTTTGAAAAGCTAATTTGGACTTGGAAAGGTCACAAAATCCAATATACGGTCCAAGGAACTGGCCGCCCTGTGATCTTGATTCACGGATTTGGGGCTTCTATCGGACATTGGCGGCAAAATATCCCCGTACTCGCGGCCGGCGGCTATCGTGTATTTGCTTTGGACTTGCTGGGATTCGGTGCTTCCGCCAAACCAGCCCTAGATTACACTCTGGAATTGTGGGAAGAATTGCTGACAGATTTCTCGGCGGATCTGGTACAAGAACCGGCTGTATTTGTCGGGAATTCGATCGGCGCTTTACTGAGTTTGATGGTAGTCGCCAACCATCCAGAAATATCAGCCGGCGGTGTCTTAATCAACTGTGCTGGCGGGCTCAACCACCGGCCGGAGGAACTGAATTTCCCGCTGCGAGTAGTGATGGGGAGTTTTACTAAATTAGTTCGATCGCCCCTGATCGGCCCGTTTGTATTCAACAACATCCGCCAAAAACACCGCATCCGCAACACCCTGCGCCAAGTCTACAGCAACCACGAAGCCATCACCGACGAACTCGTAGAACTCCTGCACGCCCCCTCCTGCGAGCCCGGAGCTCAAAAAGTGTTTGCCTCCATACTCACAGCCCCTGCAGGCCCTCAACCCTCAGAACTGCTGCCCAAAGTCGATCGTCCGTTATTGGTAC
>JBARIW010000140.1:0-1654 GCA_049799955.1 Pyrinomonadaceae bacterium | reverse complement strand
TTTCGCACAAGGGTCGAGCATCGACCACTCAATCGCCATCAACGTCGCCGCCTTGCCGCTCGCGCCGGGACGTTACGAGTGGCGACTCCAGGTCGGCAATGATCAGCGGGATGACTGGCGCGCAGCCTTCACCGTTCGGCAATCACAGGGCGGCCTGGCAGAGCTTCGCTAGCTAGGTAACTGTAAGTAAATAACTAACCCAATGGAATGAATTCTTATTTGCATGGCGTGTCGTTCCCATTGAGATGATCAACCCGTGAAATTATTAGCATTGTGACCACCAAGAATGACGACGAGTTCCGCGCGATGCAGGCACGCTTGGCGGATCTGCTGCCTCGACTGAATGAGCGGGATCGTCGTGCGGCGATGGCGACCGAGGCGAAATCGTGGGGTTGGGGTGGAATCAGCGCTGTGCAGCGGGCCACTGGCGCGTCGCGGAAAACGATCGGGCGTGGTTTGGCCGAACTGACCGGTGACGTTCCTGAAGGGTCCGGTCGTCGAGTCCGGGTGCCCGGAGGCGGGCGGAAGAAAGCCGAAGTCAACGATCCGGAACTGCTAGGCGCTCTGGATACCTTGATTGAACCCGAAACACGGGGAGATCCCGAATCGCCGTTGCGGTGGACCACGAAGTCGACGCGCAACCTCGCGACGGAGCTGACTGAGATGGGGCACGCCGTCAGCCACTCGGTAGTCGCGGACATCCTCCATTCCCTCAAATACAGTCTGCAAGGGACCCGCAAGACCCTGGAAGGACGCCAACACCCCGACCGCGACGCCCAGTTCCGGCACATCAACACACTCGCCGAGGAATTCCTCGCCAGCGGCGACCCCGTGATCAGCGTCGATACGAAAAAGAAGGAGTTGGTCGGACGGTTCGCCCAGGCCGGTAGAGAATGGCACCCGGAAGGCGAACCAGTCGAGGTGTCCACCTACGACTTCCCCAGCCAGGCCGAGGGCAAAGCCATTCCCTATGGGGTCTACGACCTAAACGATAATAGCGCCTGGGTTTCGGTCGGCATCGACCACGACACGTCGGTCTTCGCCGTAGCTACCATCGATAAATGGTGGCAACAGTTCGGCAAGGAAAAGTACCCCGATGCCCGCCGGATCCTCATCACCGCCGACGGTGGCGGATCCAACGGACACCGGCCCTGGCTGTGGAAATTCGAACTCGCCCGACTGGCCAAGAAAACCGGACTCCACATCACCGTCTGCCACTACCCACCCGGAACCAGTAAATGGAACAAGATTGAACATCGGCTCTTTTCTAGAATCACCCACAACTGGCGCGGACGGCCACTCGAAACTTACCAAACCATCGTCAACCTCATCGCCAACACCACGACCACCACAGGCTTGACCGTTCGCTGCGAACTCGACCCCAACCTTTACCCCACTAAAATCAAACTCACCGACCAGCAGAAGAAATCGATACCCCTCGTCCGGCACGAGTTCCATGGCGACTGGAATTACGCCATCGAGCCGCAGCTTGAATAGGTTAATTCATTCCGGCTCCTTAAACGGCCATACGCCGCTTTCTTCGCAGTGTTTTGCGAAACGCACGACAGTCTACCGAGGCGCGGTTGGGAACCAGCTCGCCAGCCGGAATTGACCTTCGATCACCGCGACAGTGCTGCGGTGGCAACCCCTTGTT
>JBARIW010000139.1:0-15123 GCA_049799955.1 Pyrinomonadaceae bacterium | reverse complement strand
GAAAAAGTTGAATCATAGAGGTTTCTGAGTTATTCTTAGCACTGAAAATCCGTTAATTAAGGTTTTATAATATGAAAGTTAGAGTTTTATTGCTTTTTGTTCTGGCGTTCAGCCTGTTTCAAATCTCCTTCGGACAGGAAACTTCCGCGACTTCGCAGACGCCGAAAGGATATATGCTCGGACCGGGCGATGTCGTCGAAGGCAAAGTTTTAGGCGAAGAACAGTTTAATTTTGTTTCGACGGTTGATGAAGACGGCAAGATTCAGGTTCCGTTTTTCGAGCAGGGCGTTTCGGCGAAATGCAAAACGGAGAAAGACCTTCGCGCCGATGTCGTGCAGCTTTTGTCGAAATATTTGAA
Source organism: Pyrinomonadaceae bacterium (assembly GCA_049799955.1). Classification (GTDB taxonomy): domain Bacteria; phylum Acidobacteriota; class Blastocatellia; order Pyrinomonadales; family Pyrinomonadaceae; genus JBGTFE01. The sequence goes on along the minus strand of JBARIW010000139.1, from coordinate 14,765 downwards.
AAGTCCGCAGGTCAGCGTTCGCGTAACCGAGAGAAAAAGTCGTCCGCCGGTAATTGTTTCCGGCGAAGTTGTCGCGCAGCAGCAAGTTGACTTGAAACGTAAGGCGACGCTTCTCGAACTTATCAATTTCGCGGGCGGATTGAAAAAAGAAGCGAGCGGAATGATTGAAGTTTTCCATACGCAGCCGCCGGTTTGTACTGCCAGCGCGGAGGAAGAAGCCTTTTGGAAAAATGAAATGACTCTCAGCGCCGACGTGCCGTCCAGACTATACAGCTACACCAGCATAAAACAGGGCAGCATCGAGTCGAATCCGATAGTTTATCCGGGCGATTTGATTGTCGCGCGTAAAGCTCCGCCGGTTTATGTCATCGGCGAAGTAATGGCTCTGCGGGAAATTACTATCTCGGAAAACGGTTTATCTTTGATGGAAGCGGTCGCGCAGGCGGGCGGTTTTAGCCGCGAAGCAAAGAAAAAGGAAATCACCATTCAGCGTCTTAAACCGAATTCAAAGGAAAGAGAGTTTCTGAAAGCAAATTACGAGCTAATCAAAGCCGGAAAAGAAAAGGACATAATGCTTCAGCCTGACGATATTGTCGTCATCGATAAGACAAAGAAAAGCGTCGCGCAGACGATTCTTGAAATAGCGACCGGCTCGGTCAAAAGTTTCAGCAATGTGCTGCCGCAGAGAGTTCTTTACTAAAATTATATTTAATCCAAATCAAAAATCGTGAACGAAATTTTTCGTTCACGATTTTTCTTTTTCCGCGTCGTCGTAGATTTTTTCAATAATCGCGCGATATTTTTCGTCAACGATGCGGCGTTTGACCTTTAAAGTCGGCGTCAGCTCGCCGCCTTCGACCGTCAGTTCCTTTTCGAGCAGCGCCAGCTTCTTGACCTTTTCATACTGCGCCAAATCTTTTGTCGTTTTTTCGACTTCTCTCTCAAAAAGATTGACGATGCGCGGGCTTTCGCAAAAATCTTTCGGCGTTTTCAAATCGAGATTCTTGAGCTTTGCGTAAGACGCGAGCTGCTCGAAATTCGGCACGACGAGCGCGGCGGGAAATTTCTTCTCGTTGCCGACGAGCACGACCTGACTGACGAAACGCGACGATTTTATCAACTGCTCAATCGGCGAAGGCGCGATATATTTGCCGCCGGAAGTTTTAAAAAGCTCCTTTTTGCGGTCGGTAATTTTCAGAAAACCGTCGTCGTCGATTTGCCCGATGTCGCCCGTCTTAAACCAGCCGTCCGTCGTAAAAGCGTCGCGCGTCGCTTCCGGTTTGTTGTAATAGCCGAGCATCACGTTTGGACCTGTGGCTTCGATTTCGCCGTCCGCCGCGATGCGAATTTCGACATTGCGAATCGGTTTGCCTACGCTGCCGAGCCGCGCGTCAATCGGGTTGTTCGAAGTAATAACGGGCGAAGTTTCGGTCAAGCCGTAGCCCTGCATAATCGAGATTCCCGCGCCGGTAAAAATCAGCCAGATGTCGTTCGAAAGCGCCGCGCCGCCCGTGATGCAGAAACGCAGCCGCCCGCCGAAAAATTCGCGCAGCTTTGAGAAAACCAGCTTGTCGGCGATGCTGTGCTTCGTCGCCAGCCAGCGCGAAATCGCTTGTTTTTTCTCGCGCCTGAGAGCAAAATCCTTGCCGACATCGATTGCCCAATCGAAGATTTTTTCCTTCAAAGCGCTCGATTGTCCGGCTTTGAGTTTCGCTTTCGCGTAAACTTTTTCGAAAATTCGCGGCACGCCGACAAAAATCGTCGGTTTAAGCTCCTGAAGATTGTCGGCGACTTTTTCGATTGATTCGGCGTAGTAAACCGACATTCCGTTTAAGATGTAAAGATACATTCCCGTCCGCTCAAAAACGTGCGACAAAGGCAAAACGGAAAGCGGTTTGTCTCGCTCGGAAAACGTATATTTTTCGCCCGCGTCAATCACGTTCGAAATCAGATTCGTGTGCGAAAGCATCACGCCCTTCGGCTCGCCCGTCGTGCCGGAAGTATAAATCAGCGTCGCCACGTCGTTCGGTTGGATAGCCTTCGTCAAATCTTTTATCAAGTCAGGATTTTCCGCCTTTAGCCTTTCGCCCGCGCTTTCCAGCTCACGCAGCGAAATCGCGTTTTCCGCGCCCGTTTCCGCGAAATCGAAAAAGACGAGCTTTTCCAGAGACAAACATTCGGGCAAAATTTCCCTGATGCGCTCGAAAGTTTCCTTATCCTGAAGGAAAAAAACTTTCGTGCCCGAATCCTTGATGATATAGCAAATCGAATTGGGCGCGAGCGTTGTGTAAATCGGAACGTCAACTATGCCCGCAAGTTGACAGCCGGCATCCGCCAAAGTCCATCCGGGCGAATTTGCCGCCAGGATTGCAGCCCTGTCGCCTTTTCTCAGACCGAGCGAATAAAGCCCGAGCGCGATATTTTCGGCGCGGGAAATCATCTCATTCGAAGAAATCGCTTTCCACTCGCCGCCCGTTTTCGAGTTCAGGGCATCAGCGCGATTGTGTTTTTCGGCGGCTTTCAGAAACAATTCGGCTAACGTGCGCGGTTCATCGCTCATCAGAGAAATTCTCTGCACGTTTCGCTTAATCTCGTTGTTTACCGAACTAGCCATAATTTCGATTCAAGATTCAAGATTCAAGATTTAAGATTCAAGATTCAATATTTAAGATTTAAGATTTAAGATTGATTTTCGTTTTCAAATATTGAATCTTGAATCATTTCCCCAAAACTCCGCCGAAAAACACCTTCAAAACCTCATCCGCCATCGGCGCGAGCGGGTAGGATTTTTTCGATAAAATCCAGTTTGTAACCATTTCATCCAAAGCGCCGTAGAGAATTTTTGAGCAGACAGTCGCGTTTAAATCCTTTCGGAAAACGCCGTCGGCTTGTCCTTCTTCAATCGTCCGGTGAATAATTCCGAGATATTCGGCAAAGCCTGCCGCCGAAAATTCTTCCATAAATTTTGTCGAGCCGCGCAGCTCTACCTGAAAAACAATCGCCAAATCGCGGTCTGCGCCGAGCTTTTCGAGATGCAGCTCGGCGATTCGGCGAAGGCGTTTGTCAGCTTCCGCAATTTCGGCGATTTCCCTTTTTCCTTCCGAGATAAATTCTTCCATCGCGCGGTCGAAAACCGAATGCAGAATATCTTCCTTGCTTTTGAAATAAAGATAAACCGTCCCGTCCGCGATGCCCGCTTCGCCCGCAATATCAGCAACTTTCGAGTTAAAAAAACCTTTCCCGGCAAAAACCTTTATCGCCGCGCGCAGGATAGCTTCGCGCTTATCAATAACAACGGCGCGAGCCGGAACAGTTGAACGACTTGAAGAACGAGACATAATAATTTTGGATTTTAGATTTTGGATTTTGGATTGATTTAAGAAAATGAATCGACGAAATTAACTTCGACAAATCCAAAATCTAAAATCCAAAATCTAAAATAGAAGTGAATGAATCATCATTCAGTTTTACATAAGGCTACACGAAAACTGTGTGAGAAATCAACAAAATTTTTGTAATTTTATTGTAAACGGAAAAGAAAAAGGATTTGCGATAAAAAAACGCAAATCCTAAATTGATGTGGCGGAGAGGACAGGAGTCGAACCTGCATATCCTTCCGGACGACAGTTTTCAAGACTGCTGCACTACCATTATGCGACCTCTCCACAAAACTTTATGTCCTTCTATGCCCAAAATATCCTGGACATAATGAAGCGCGTTGCAAACTCTGCAAAGCACATTATACTCTTTCAAATCTACTCTGTCTTTAACAATATCAAGATAAAGTTTACGATTGGACGTTGTTTTTAATGCTATTCGTCCGCCGCCTTTAATATGATTGATTTCCAAAATTGAAAAATCATCGCATCCGCAATTAGAACATTGTTTTCCGCCAAGCCGTTCCATTGCTTTTTCCTGCACTTTTTGATGCTGTTCGCGCCACTTGCGTCTGTCTTCTTCGGCATTATAATCAGCACTTTCTTTGCGGCGTTTGCGCCAGCTAATCATATACTCGCGCATATGTTCGCGGTGTTTTAATTTTCCTTTTTCAGAAGCCCGGTAACGATTTTGTGCTTCACCCATTTGGACAATATGCAATAACAGGATTTTGATTATCAATTATGCTATCTCTCCGCAAGCGCGGGGCGAATTGAAAATATAACGCAAACTTGTTTGATAAACAAATCAAATCGCGCTATTTGGTCTTTGGCTGTTTTGTTTCAAGCTGCTTTTTAAGCTCGCTTTTCACCGCTTCGACGCCTTTGATGCCTTCCATTTTAAGAGCAATCCGACCTTCTTTATCGACGACGACGTGTGTTGGATAGCCGAGATAATATTCGCCGTTTTTCTTCGCTTCGCCGTATTTGAAAAGCATAAACTGACCGGCGTTCGGAATAATCTGATAGTTGAAAGGATTTTTCTTCAGGAATTTTTCCAAATCGGGTTTGGTATTCGTCGCCAGCCCGATAAAAACGACATCTTTGTTGTCTTTGTAGCTGTCAACGAGCTGGTTCAAAAGCTTGATTTCTTCGATGCAGTTTGGACAGTTGACAAACCATAAATTCAGAACGACCACTTTTCCGCGCAAATCCGCGAAATCGACGGTTTTTCCGTCAAGAGTAACTCCCTTAAAAGACGGCGCGAGCGGTTTTTCGTTCGTGTTATTTTTTTGTCCGAAGGCGGAAAAACTGAAAACAAAAAGCGCAGCGAAAATAAATAATTTCTTCATAATCTTTTTGTAATTTTAATAAAGATTATTGTCAAGGGATTTTAGATTATTCCAGCGACAAAAGACGATTTATCTCGGAATTGAGCTTATTAGTTTTGTCGAAACCGCTTGTTCTCAGCTCAATTTCACCATCTTGATTGATGAGAAAATGCGCCGGATAGCCAATCATAATGCCGCCCTGACGGTCTTTTTCGGCGTATTTGAGCAGTATGCCGAAGCTGTTCGGAATGAGATTGAAATCGAAAGGATTTTTCTTCGTATAACTTTCAACTTTCGCTTCGTTGTCGGTCGTCAAACCGAGAAAAACGACGTTTTGATTTTTGTAGCGTGCCGCCAGTTTATTGAGCTTCGGAATCTCTTCGTGACAAATCGGGCATCTCGTCGTCCAGAAAGAAATGACGACGACTTTTCCCTTTAAGCTGCTCAGCTCGACAGTCTGCCCGTCCATCGAAACGGCGCTGAAATTTTCGGCAAGAGCCTTGTTTTTTTGAGCGAAAGCGACACACGAAAAGACTAAAATTAAAAATAAAACAGCTAATTTTTTCATTATTTTTCCTGTAAGAAACGTTTTGAGATTAAACGCCTGAAAATTGACGCTCTATTTAAACCAGATTTTTAAAGGGGTTTTGTTTCCAGCAAAATTGCGGATAGATTTTGTTGCTCTTGAGGATATTTTAGTTGCAAGTTATTTGACTGATTTTCACCACAGAGAACACGGAGAACACGGAGAAAAAATTAACAGGGATGAAAGGGATAGACAGGGATAAAATAATTATTACAAATCCCTTTTATCTCCTTCATCCCTGTTAATTCATTCTTAAAAATCTCTGTGCTCTCTGTGTTCTCTGTGGTGAAATATTTTTTCGCTATTACAGACCTTCGGGAAAAGTTTCCGGCGCGTCGTCGTGTTTCCAGCCGGCGGTTTTATCGAGCGGCTCGACGGCGCGGGTTTCGTCAAAATGAATCACGCCGTCGAATTGTTCCGACAAATATGCATCGAAATAATGACTCAAACGCTCGGTTTCCGGTCGGTAAATCACGCCGATGGCGCGTTCCAAACGCGGGCGGGCGAGCAATTCTTTCGTTTCCGAATTTTGCAGGTTTAAGAAAAACCTCGGCAGTCCGGTTTCGTGAAAAAGCAGCTCGTAACTGTTTTCGAGCGCCGGGCGAACTTTTTTGAGCTGCGCGGCTTCGTCCCAGTTTGAAGCTGCCGCAACAGTTCCCGCGTAAGTCGTAAATCCGATTAAAACGGCTTGTTTTCCGTATTTTTCGCGCACGAACTGACCGACGTTCCATTCGCCGCGCGCGCTCATGTCGGTTGCGCGGGCGTCTCCTAGATGCGAATTATGTTCCCAGACGACAATTTTCGCCGCTTGATTTTGTGTTTCCAGATGTTCCTTCAAAGCGCTCAGAGTCTCCGCCATGTGCCGGTCGCGCAGATTCCAGCTTGAGACGCGCCCGCGAAACATTTCGCGGTAATATTCTTCGGCGTTTTTCACCAGACGCGCATTTTGCTCGGCGAAAAAATATTCGTCGCGCGCGACGAAACCATCACGATTTGCGTATTCGGCGGCGCGTTTTCGCAGTTCGATTAACTGATTGATAACTTCTCTTTCGCAGGAGTTTTCCAGATTATAATTTGCCGCGTAGCCGTAATGCTGCGCGTCTTCGCCGTAATGGTCGAAGCACGAATAGCGATAACGCGCGCGCCGCGCCGCTTCGGGGTCAACTTTATTCAAATAATCGAGAACGGCTTCCATCGAAGAATGCAGACTGTATAAATCCAAGCCGTAAAAGCCGATTTTATCGTCGATTTCCAGTTTGTCGTTATATGATTTGAGCCAGCCGACAAAATCCAGAACGTCCGAATTGCGCCACATCCAGAGCGGAAAACGCTCGAAATCGGAAAGCGCTTCGTTCGCCGTTTTATCTTTGCCAAAGCCGCGCACGTAGCGATTGACGCGATAAGCGTCAGGAAAATCGGCTTCGACGGCGACGGACGTAAAGCCTTTTTCCGCAATCAATCTTTTCGTGATTTCGGCGCGATATTTATAAAATTCGTGCGTGCCGTGCGAAGCTTCGCCGATTAAAACGAAATTTGCATCGCCGACCAGCGCGAGAATTTCATCGGCGACATCGCCTGTGCCTTCGAACTCAATCGCTTTTTCACGAATTTTGCCAGCCAAAACGTCCATTTCTTTTATGATATTTTATAAAAAGTTCAAAGTTCAAGGTTTAAAGTTCAATGTTTTCACTTTGAACTTTGAACTTTGAACCTTGAACTTAATTCCGGCTTAGTTATGTTAAAATAAACCTATGCTGCTTGAATCTCTCGAAGCTCAAAATTTCCGAAACCTCAACGGGCAAATCGTTTGCGGGAAAAATCTCAACATCATTTTCGGCGAGAACGGGCAAGGCAAAACCAACTGGCTCGAAGCGATTTATCTGCTCGCCACGACCAAATCTTTCAAAACCGCAAGATTGCAGGAAGCGATAAAATTTGAAGAAGATTTGGCAATCGTGCGCGGAAAAGTTCATCAGGGCGAACACATCAACCGGATGATTCAGGTCGCTTTGCAGGGAAACACGAAAACCCTCACCGTCAACGGCAAGAAAGAAGCTCTGACGCGCTTTCTGGGCGAGCTTCACGCCGTTGTTTTTAACTCGGACGAGCTTGAAATCGTGCGCGGAATGCCCGACGCGCGGCGAAAATTCTTAGACGGCGGAATCGTTTCGATTTACCCGCCGTTCGTGCAGACTCTGGCGGATTACAATCGCGTTATCCGGCAGAAAAATTCGCTTTTGCAGTCGGCGCGTGAAAATGAGTTTTCAATCGAAAAAGTAGCGGAATTGCTCGAACCGTGGAACGAACAGTTAATAAATTTGGCGGCGCGTATTTATAAAGCGCGGCTTCGTTTTGTCGAAAGGCTGAATGAAGTTTTGGAGAAAAAGCTTTTCGGCAAGGAAGAAGTTACGATTCGCTATGCCTCGTCGCTCGAAGGCAAAGGCGATTTGTCCGATTACGCCGCGCTTCTGGAAGAAAGACTGAAGCTGCGCGTGCAAGCCGAACTCGTTTCGGGACACGCGCTTATCGGCACGCATCGCGACGATTTGGACATCTTGTTCGACGCGCACGATTTGCGAAAATTCGGGTCAAGCGGTCAGCAAAGAAGCGCGCTTCTTGTTTTGCAGCTCGCAAATCTCTCGGTTTATCACCTGCAAAATCAGGAATATCCGCTTTTTCTGCTCGACGACATCGACGCCGAGTTAGACTACAAACGCATCGGTCAGCTTCTCGAATTTTTAGAAGACAAAACGCAGACTTTTGTAACAACTTCCAAAGAAAGTTTCATCGAAAGATTTCAGAAAAACGCGCAAATTTTCACAATCGAAAACGGCGCGGCGAAATCTCAATAAAATTCAGTAAATAATTACATTCTGCGCTATTTTTATTTGTAAAAAAATGCTATAATTTAGGTTGATTTTGAGAGTGAAAAAATGAACAAAGAACCTTTCAATCAATTTATCGAAAGCGACGCGGAAAAGTTAAGCGGAACGCCTGTTTTTCGCGGAACTCGCGTACCGGTTAAAAACTTATTCGATTATCTGGAAGCGGGCGACGATTTAGCAGAGTTTCTCGACGATTTTCCGACCGTTTCACGCGAGCAAATCATCGGCGTTTTAGAGCTTTATAAAGTCAAACTCCTACAGGAATATGAAGTTACTGCTTGACGAATGCCTGCCGGGAAAACTGAAAAGGGAATTTGTCGGACACGAAGTTTTTACGATTGACGAAGCAGGTTTCAAAGGATTAAAGAACGGTCAGCTCATTCAATCGGCAGGCGAAAAAGATTTTGACGTTTTGATTTCGGTCGATAAAAATATTGAATATCAGCAGAACAAGACAAATCTACCAATCGCAATTCTCGTTTTATCGGCGACCAACAATCGCATCGAATCGCTTTTGCCCTTAATAACGGAAGCGCTCAGAATTTTGGAAAATATTAAAACAGGCGAAATTATTACAGTTGAAAATTAAATTTAGAGGTTAAAAAAATTGGCTAAATCAAAAGAACAAACTTACAATGCGGATTCGATTACAGTTCTCGAAGGTCGCGACGCGGTTCGCAAGCGTCCGGCGATGTATATCGGCTCGACGAGTGAAATCGGACTTCATCACCTTGTTTACGAAGTTGTGGATAATTCGGTTGACGAAGCGCTGGCAGGCTATTGCGACACGATTGAAGTCGTAATCCACATGGACGATTCGATTACGGTTATCGATAACGGGCGCGGAATCCCGACCGGAATTCACAAGGAAGAAGGACGTTCGGCGGCGGAAGTCGTCATGACTATCCTGCACGCGGGCGGAAAATTCGATTCTAACTCCTACAAAGTTTCCGGCGGACTTCACGGCGTCGGCGTTTCCTGCGTTAATTTTCTGAGCGAATGGTTAAAGCTCGAAATCTGGAGCGACGGCAAAACGCACGAGCAGGAATATCGCGCCGGAATTCCGGTCGCGCCGCTCAAGCAAACGGGTAAAACCACCAGGCGCGGCACGAAAATTACTTTCAAGCCCGATTCGAGCATTTTTGAAACGACGCTTTACAGCTTTGATAAATTATCGGAACGCCTCCGCGAAAAAGCGTTTTTGAATAAAGGCATTCGCATTTTTATCAAGGACGAGCGCGAAGAACCGGAAAAATCACACGAATTTTATTACAAAGGCGGAATCGCCGAATTCGTTAAGCATTTGAACAAAAACAAATCGCCGCTGCACGACGACCCGCTTTATTTCGAAGTGGTTGACGACAACCTTTCCATCGAAATTTCGATGCAGTATAACGACAGCTACGACGAGAAGATTTTCTCGTTTGCCAACAACATCAACACAGTTGACGGCGGAACGCATCTTTCGGGTTTTCGCGGCGCGATTACGCGCACGATTAACGCCTACGCGGAAAGCTCGGGCTTGACGAAAAACTTTAAAACCGCGCTTTCCGGCGACGACGTTCGCGAAGGTCTGGTGGCAATTATCTCGGTCAAAATTCCGCAGCCGCAGTTTGAAGGACAGACGAAAGGAAAACTTAATTCGCCCGTCAAAGGTCCGGTCGAATCGTTTCTGAACGAAAAGCTCGGCGAATTTTTCGAGCAGAATCCGAACGTAGCGAAGAAAATTGTCGGAAAGGCTGTCGATGCCGCGCGTGCCAGAGAAGCGGCGCGTAAGGCACGCGAAATCGTCCGCAAAAGCGCTCTGGGAACTTCGACACTGCCCGGAAAACTAGCTGACTGTCAGGAAAAAGACCCGGCGCTTTCGGAAATTTATCTCGTCGAAGGCGATTCGGCGGGCGGCTCGGCAAAACAGGGACGCGACCGAAAAAATCAAGCGGTTCTGCCTTTGAAGGGTAAAATCCTAAACGTCGAGAAAGCGCGTTTCGACAAAATGCTCGGACACGGCGAAATCAAAGCCCTGATTACAGCGCTCGGAACGGGCATCGGCAAAGACGATTTTAATCTGGAAAAGCTTCGCTATCATAAAATCGCGATTATGACCGACGCCGACGTTGACGGCTCGCACATCAGAACGCTGCTTCTGACGTTCTTTTATCGTCAGATGCCGGAGCTTGTCGATGCCGGGCATATCTACATCGCGCAGCCGCCGCTTTACAAAGTCAAACGCGGCAAAAAGGAAGAATATATCAAGGACGAAAAATCGATGTTTCGCTATATGATGCGAATGGCGACCAACGACTTGAGCGTTTCTTCGAACGGCAAAACTTTTGAAGGACGCGAAATCTCGAAAGGTCTGGAACAGACGGTCGAGTTTAACCGCTATTCCGAACGCTTTGCGCGTCGCCTTCTCAACGATGACAAATTGCTCCGCGTTTTAATCGAAGCTTTTGTAGGACGTGAAGGCGTTCTGACGCAGAAAAGCATCAAACTGCGAAAGGTTTTCGAAGAAGAAGACTTGATGGCGCAAATCGAAGGCAAGGTCGCCGCCGGAGGTTATAAAACCGAACTTATGACCGACGAGGAACACGGCTTGGCGGAAATCGAAATCACCCAACCGAACGGGCAGACGATTCTTTTCGATTGGGATTTGGCGAGCTACGTCGAATTTCAAAAGGCTCTGGAACTAAAACGCGTTCTCGAAGAAACCTTCCCCGCGCCGTTTACGATGGGCGAAAACGGAACTTCGGAAGAAATCGCCACGCGCGAAGCTTTGCTCGAAAGAGTTCTCGGACAGGCGAAAAAGGATTTATCAATCCAGCGTTACAAAGGTCTGGGCGAAATGAACCCCGAACAGCTCTGGGAAACGACGATGGACCCGGAAAAACGAACTCTTTTGCAGGTTCGCGTCGAAGATGCAATCGAAACCGACGAAATTTTCACGATTCTAATGGGCGACCAGGTCGAGCCGCGCCGTAAATTTATCGAAGATAACGCGTTGGATGTAAAAAATCTGGACGTTTAATTTTCAGTTAAATACCTTCAGCAAAAAATTCCGCCTGAATTATCAGGCGGAATTTTTTTGTTAGGTTGATAAACTTACTTCCGAAAAAGTCCTTTTGATTGATTTCCGACTGAAAAAGACTTATAAGAATTCGGTAATGTCCTAATATGTGGTGCCGAAAACAAATAGCCACGTCCTTTTATTCCCACCAACCTCGATTGACCCATTCCCTTGCGAAAAGTTTCTCAAAGTGCAATGATTTTGATTTACGGATGCGGCGAAATTCGCATCTAAAAAGTGAGAGGTTTTCTATAAAAAATGTCATTAGTTTTGGACGAACCGCAAACTTTAGCAATCGAAAATTATCTCGTTATGCCGGACGCGGAAATTGCCGAAAGAATCGCGTCGGCAAAGCGCGAGCTCGGCAAGCGCGTAATAATTCTCGGTCATCATTACCAGCGCGACGACGTGATTGCACACGCCGATTTGTTCGGCGATTCTTACCAGCTTTCGGTGATGGCTTCGCAGACGGACGCGGAATACATCGTTTTCTGCGGCGTGCATTTTATGGCTGAATCTGCCGACATTCTCGGAAAGCCGAACCAGAAAATCATTCTTCCCGATTTGGGCGCGGGCTGTTCGATGGCTGATATGGCGACGATTGAACAGGTCGAAGACGCTTGGGAACAGTTGCGCGAAATCGGAGTTTTGAAGCAAAAAGTCGCGCCGATAACTTATATGAATTCGAGCGCGGCGATAAAAGCGTTTTGCGGTCGCGAGCGTGGCGTTGTCTGCACATCGTCGAATGCGATTCCGCTTTTTGACGTTTACTTAAAAGAATACGACAAGATGTTTTTCTTTCCCGACCAGCATCTGGGAAGAAACACGGGCGCAAAATTCGGCATTCCGCTCGAAAAAATGGTTTTGTGGAATCCGCACGAAGAGCTTGGCGGCAACACGGAAGAGCAGCTTCACGAAGCAAAATTGATTTTATGGCGCGGGCACTGCTCGGTTCACGGGCGGTTTAAGCCCTGGCACGTCGATTCGATTCGCGAAAAAGTTCCGGGCATAAACGTTCTCGTTCATCCCGAATGTATGCGCGAAGTCGTCGAAAAATCGGACTTTGACGGCTCGACTTCGTTTATAATTAAAACCGTCGAAAACGCGCCCGCCGGTTCGAAATGGGCAATCGGAACGGAAGTAAATCTCGTTCAGCGACTCGCCAAACGATTTCCCGACAAAGAAATCGTTTTGCTCGCGCCCGACCTTTGTATGTGCGCGACGATGTATCGCATCGCGCCGCAAAATCTGGCTTGGGCGATGGAAAACCTGATTGAAGGACGCGTCGTCAACGAAATCATTGTCGATGAAGAAACGCGCCAGCAGGCGCTCGTCGCGCTCGACCGGATGATAAAACTCACGGAGAAAAATTCGTAATACGTAATACGTGATACGCAATACGTTTTCTGCGTATCACGTATTACGTATCGCGTATTACGAATAAAAATGGCAGAAATCGAAGATAAGCTCCCCGAAAACAGACCGGGCAAATTTTACGTTGACAGCCAGTGTATCGACTGCGACGTTTGCCGCGACACTTCGCCGAAAAATTTCACGCGCGACGACGAAAACGGTTATTCATTTGTCTACCGGCAGCCCGAAACGCCCGAAGAATTTGAGCTTTGCGAAGAAGCTTTGATGGCTTGCCCGGTCGAAGCAATCGGCGACGACGGCGGTTAGAATTTACGGAATCTGCTCTGAAACATCTTTGGCAAATCCTTTTGCCGCTTCTTCCGACAGCGAAAAAATCTCGACGAAGACGTTTGTTTTTCTGAATCTTATCATCGTCCAGCCGTCTTTATTGACATTTATCCACATAAAAGCTTCGTCGCCCAAATCGTTAATGCGCGTTCTGGTCGAAAATCTGCCCATTCCGTTGGTGAGATTTTCGACTGTTTCAGCAAATCTTTTTTCGATATTCGATGAGTCTTTTAAGATTTGAATTTGAATGTTGACAATCCGTGCACCGTTTTTCAAGTTAAAATCGTATTCGTAATAATCGCTTGCGCTTCGGTCGGATTTTATGTCCAATTTCCACGCTTCGCCGCTTTTGAAATCGTTTTCAAGCGCATCAATCCAAGCCGGCTTGTTTTGGGCAAAACAATTAAGCGAAAAACCGAAAATCAGAGTAAAAATCAGGGCAATCTTGTATTTCATAATTTCAGCTTTTTGCCAGCATTTCCTTCGCGTGCTGCCGCGCCGTTTCGGTAATCTGCGCGCCGGTCAGCATTCGCGCGATTTCTTCGATTTTGGCATTTTCATCCAACTCTTTCACGCGAATTTCCGTACGATTTTTGACCGCTTCCTTTTGCACGAGAAAATGATGGTCAGCCAAGCTTGCGACCTGCGGCTGGTGCGTAACGCATAAAACCTGCTGAGTTTTCGCCAGCTCCTTTAATTTCAAACCGACGGCTTCGGCAACGCGACCGCCGATTCCCGCGTCGATTTCGTCGAAAACCATCGCTTTTTCGTGCTCGGAAAGCTTCGCCGTCGTGTTCAGAATCAACATCAGACGCGAAAGCTCGCCGCCCGAAGCGACTTTTGCAATCGACTTGACGGATTCGCCCAAATTGGCTGAAAAATAAAATTCTATACGGTCGAAACCTTTTGCCGTGAACGATTTATCAGCCGATTCGTCCTTCAAATCCGGCGCGTCGATGCGCACCTCGAAACGCGCTTTTTCGAGCGCGACCATTTGCAGATTCGCGACCGTTTCCTTTTCAAATTTTCGCGCGGCTTTTTCGCGCCTTTCGTGTAATTCCCGCGCGATTTTCAGATAATCTTCGCGGGCTTTGTTGAGCTCGTGCCTGAGTTCTTCTTCACGAAGCTCGGCGGTTTCGATGTTTTTCAGACGCTCTTCGGATTCGTCGAGATGCGCCAGAATCGTTTCAATCGAGCCGCCGTATTTGCGTTTCAGACGCGATATTTCCGCCAGACGATTTTCGATTTCTTCCAGACGTTCGGGCGAAAACTCCAGACGATTTCGAAAATCGCGGACGGAAATCGCCAAATCTTCCAAAACCGCCTGCGCCGTCTGCAAGCCTTCCGCGTAGTCTCGAAAGCTCGACTCGAACTCGGTCAGTTCGGCAATTTTCCGCGCGGCTTTTTCGAGCGTCGTTACGGTCGCTTCCTCGTTTTCATAAAGCAAAAAATAGCTTTCGTCGCTCAAAGCCGAAAGTTTTTCGACATTGTTCAGGCGGCGTTTTTCTTCTTCCAGAGTTTCGTCTTCGCCGATTTGTAACTGTACGCGGCGGATTTCGTCAACCTGAAACTGCAAAACGTCGAGAAGCTGTAATTTCTGCGCTTCATCAGCCTGTAAATTTTTGATTTCGCTCCTGATGCTTGCCATCGCGCGATATTTTTCCGCAACCGCTTCGCGCTGAGACTGAAGATTTGCAAATTCGTCGAGCATTTCCAGATGAGTCGCCGCGTTAAAAAGTGTCGCCTGCTCGCCCTGACCGTGAATATCGACGAGAAACGCGCCGATTTTTTTCAAGAAAGCCTGCGTAACGAGTTGATTAT
>JBARIW010000138.1:0-1751 GCA_049799955.1 Pyrinomonadaceae bacterium | reverse complement strand
CCCGCCGAGCACATCGCCTCGAACAGTTTCTCGCCCGCGCCGATCGCCTCCTGCAACGTCGAGAAATCGGGCTTGCCGTCCTTGTAGGCGACGATCTCGCCGTCGATCAGCGCCGCGCCGGGAAGCGAGGCGGCGGCTTCGGCCACGCCGGGGAATTTTTCGGTCCAGTCGAGGCCCGAGCGGGTGAATATCTTCGCCCCGCCGGCGCCGATGCTGACCAGGGCGCGATAACCGTCGTATTTGACTTCGTGGAGCCACTGGTTGCCGGTGGGCACCGTGTCCACCAGCGTAGCCAACTGCGGCGCGTGGAAGCCCGGGCTCTTTGCCACTTTCGCCGCCACTCGTTTCGCCGGTTTCTTCCCCTCGGCGATCTCCTGCATCGTCCGCCCGGTCTTGATGCTGGTCAGCGCGGTCTCGACCAGGGCGTCGGTCGCGCCGGCGAATTGGTCGTCGATCTTGCGCAGCAGCCAGTTCTCGCCCTTTTCCTTGCCGCGCGGCTTTAGACGGATCAGCAGCCACTCGCCCTTCATCCGCTCGCCCTGGAGCCGGAAGTGAAGATGGCCCTTCTCCAGGTCCTTCGCGGACTTGCCTTCGATCGGCTCCCACAGCCCGTCGTCCCACAGCATCACCGTGCCGCCGCCATATTGGCCCTTGGGGATCGTGCCTTCGAAATCGGCATAGGAGAGCGGGTGATCCTCGGTGCGCACCGCCAGCCGCTTCTCGCCGGGGTCGAGGCTGGGGCCGCGCGTCACCGCCCAGCTCTTGAGCACGCCGTCGACTTCGATGCGCAGGTCCCAGTGCAGCCGCGAGGCGTCGTGCTTCTGGACCATGAAGCGGTTGCCCCCGGTCCGCGCGATCTCGCCCGCGGGCTCCGCGGTCTGGGCGAAGTCACGCTTGGCGTTGTATTTGTCGAGGAGGCCGGCCTTCGCCATCACGCGCGCTTCCGCGCCGGGGCCTTCTTGGCCGGGGCTTCCTTTTTAGCCGGCGCAGCTTTCTTGGCCGGCGCCTTCTTTGCATCGCCCCCGCCCTTCTCGAGCGACTTCTTGAGCGCCGCCATCAGGTCGACGACGTTCGATCCGCGCTTGTCCGGCCCCTCGTCGGGATCCTCGATGATCTTCTTGCCCTTGGCCTTCTTCTTGCGCTCGATCAGGTCCTTGAGCGCGTCGACATAGCGGTCGTGGAAGTCGCTGGGGTCGAACTTGCCCGCCTTCTTCTCGATCAGCGTCGAGGCGAGGTCGAGCAGTTCGGCGTCAGGCTCGCTGTCGGGGATGTCACGGAAATAGCCCTGCGCCTTGTTGACCTCGTCGGCGTAGCGCAGCGTCTCCAGCACCATCCCGCGCCCGCACGGCTTGAGGCTGACGACATATTCGCGGCCGCGCATCGCCAATTGCCCCAGCCCCACCTTCTTCGAGCGGCGCAGCGCCTCGCGCAGCACGATGAACGCCTCCTCGGCGAGGTCGTCGGCGGGCACGACGAAATAGGGCTTCTCGTAATAGAGCACGTCGATTTCGTGCGCGTCGACGAACTGGGTGAGCTCGAGCGTCTTCTTCGATTCGAGCTTCACCGCGTCGATCTCGTCCTGCTCGAGCAGGACATATTCGCCCTTCTCGACCTCATAGCCCTTGACGATCTCGTCGACATCGACCGGGCCGATACCCGGCGCGGTCTTCTCATATTTGATGCGCTTGCCCGAAGGCTCGTGGATCTGATGGAAGGCGATCGTCGCCCCCGATTTGGTCGCGGTATAGATC
>JBARIW010000137.1:0-27532 GCA_049799955.1 Pyrinomonadaceae bacterium | reverse complement strand
TCGTGTCTCGAAGGCGGCTACAATCTGGAAACACTGGGCGAAACGGTAAAAAATCACGTTTCGGAGCTTGGTAGAATTTAAGATTCAAGATTCAAGATTAAATATTCAAGATTCAAAATTTAAGATTCAGAATTTAAGATTCAAAATTCAGAGTTTAAGATTTAAGATAATCTTCCTCTTTCAATCTTGAATCTTGAATCTTGAATCTTGAATCTTAAATTCTACCAAGCTCCGAAACGTGATTTTTTACCGTTTCGCCCAGTGTTTCCAGATTGTAGCCGCCTTCGAGACACGAAACGATTCTGCCGCCGCAAGCTTCTTCAGCCCATTGTTTGACGGTTTTCGTCATCGAGATAAAATCTTCGTCTTCTAATCTTAATTGTCCGAGCGGGTCGGTCAGATGCGCGTCGAATCCGGCGGAAATCATTATCAAATCGGGTTTAAAATCTCTGGAAATATCCTGCAAAGACGCTTCAAACATCCGTTTCTGCTCGCTGGATTTCGTGTAAGCCTTAACCGGCGTATTCATCGTAAAACCTTTGCCGCGCCCGAATCCGGTTTCGCCGCGACTTCCCGTTCCCGGATACCACGGATATTGATGCATCGAAAAGAAAAACACGCTCGGGTCGTCAAAGAAAATTCCCTGCGTCCCGTTGCCATGATGCACATCCCAATCGACAATCGCAACCCGCTCGATTTCCTTATATTTTCTCTGCGCGTAACGCGCCGCCACGGCGACATTGTTAAAAAGGCAAAATCCCATCGCGTGTTCGCTTGTAGCGTGATGTCCGGGCGGACGGACGGCGACAAAAGCGTTTTTCGCTTCGCCGTTCATCACCGCGTCAACCGCGCGACACGCGCCACCCGCGCCGTAAAGCGAAGCGTCAAACGACTGCATCGAGATAACCGTATCGGCGTCGAGCATATGAACGCCTTCTTCAAAAGCGTGTTCGAGATACTTAAAATGCTGCGGCGAGTGCGCGGCTTGAACGATTCCTTTTGCCGCCTTTTCGGGCGTGATTTCCGTTAAATTTCCCCAAAAATCTTTATCGCTTTTCAGCGCTTTCATCACGACCTCATAACGCTTCGGCGTTTCGGGATGCCCAAATCCCGTGTCGTGTCTTTGATAAATCGGGTGATGGATTAATGCTGTCTTCATAAAATAAATTTACCACAGAGACACAGAGACACAGAGTTTTCAAGAAGAACCGGATAAATTAAGAGTTGAAATTTCTTTTTTATATATCTCTGTGTCTCTGTGTCTCTGTGGTGAAAATTTGCCTCAAATGAATGCGGTTTCGTGAAGCAATGCGCCTTTTGCAAATCTTTCAAGGCTTAAACATGAAACGTCTAAAAAGCTCGCTTTGCCGTCGAGAATAATTTCCGCCAAAGCTCTGCCCGTCGCGGGCGAATGCATTACGCCGTGTCCCGAAAAGCCGTTGGCGAAATAAAGTCCTTCCGTTTCGCAGCCGCCGAGAATCGCGTGATGGTCGGGCGTGTTTTCATAAAGTCCGGCGCGGCATTTTTCACGAACAATTTCGGTTTCACACAAAAACGGCGCGCGATGTCGTGCTCGCGCGTAAACTTTCCCGATAAAAGATTCGTCAAAATTCGTGTCGAACGAAGATTTTTCATCGCGGTCGGGATAGGCAAAAAGGATTTCATCGCGCGAATCTTTTGCCGGGCGAAAATGAAAACCGCTTCCTAAATCAATGACCATCGGCAGATTTTCCTGAAAAGGCTTCGCGCTTTTCGCCCAAACAATTTGACGTTTCTGCGGCTCGACGGGCAAATCGATTCCGGCAGTTTTCGCTAAATCGCGCGCCCACGCGCCCGAACAAATCACGACTTTTTCGCATTCGATTCGTTCGTGGTCGGTTTCAACCGCCGCAACGCGCCCGTTTGCGGTTTCGATTGAAAAAACCTGTGTTTCAAACTCGATTTGCGCGCCGCCCGCCATCGCTTTTCGCGTAAAACCTTCCATCACGCCGAGCGGATTGATAAAACCGTCGCGCGCGCCGAAGCTTCCGCCGAAAATGTCTTCGCAATTTAAGCCCCGGACAATTTCGGAAATCGTTTTTATATCGACGATTTCGACATCTTTTACGCCGAGCGATTTCTGTTTTTCGACGTTTCGCTTCAAATATTCAAACTGTTTTTCATCCGTCGCAAAAAACAAATATCCGCGCCGCTCATACCCGCAGTCGAAATCCCAATTATTGAAAAAATCGAGCGAATACAGCGACATTTTGATATTTATGTCGGTTTCAAACTGCGCCCGAACGCCGCCCGTCGCTTTGCCTGTCGAGCCTTCGCCCTGCTTTGCTTCACGTTCCAAAATCAAAACATCTTTCGCGCCGCGCTTCGTCAAATGATACGCGACGCTCGCGCCGACAACGCCGCCGCCGATGATGACGATTTCAGGTTTCATAAAAAAATTTACCACAGAGACACAGAGGCACAGAGTTTTTTTTATTTATTTTCTCTCTGTGTCTCTGTGTCTCTGTGGTGAACAGTCACTTGGCGAAGATTTGCGAAAAGTCGTTGAATCCCTTGAATTCGAGCGCGTTTCCGCTCGGGTCGAGGAAAAACATCGTTGCCTGCTCGCCGACTTCGCCCGCAAAACGGATTTTCGGCTCGATGATAAATTCGACATTTTTTGATTTCAGTTTTTCGGCAAAAACACGCCATTCGTCCATCGGCAAAACAATGCCGAAATGCGGAATCGGAACGTGGTCGGCGTCAACATCATTTGTCGCTCGAATTCCCGCTTCTTCGGGCGCGAGATGCGTTACAATCTGATGCCCGAACAGATTGAAATCAATCCAGATGTCCGAGCTTCTGCCTTCTTCGCATTCGAGAATGCCGCCGTAAAACGCGCGCGCTTCCGATAAATCTTTAACCGGAAAAGCAAGATGAAATAAATTATTCATAATTTTTAATATTAGCCACGAACAAACACGAATGGACACGAAAAAGAAGTAATATTTTCGTGCCTTTTCGTGTTTGTTCGCGGCTAAATCGCTTTTGCAATCTGCCGAATCGCGCCGAGATGATAAGCCGTGTGCGCGAGCATTCCCATCGCCATTCCGACATTGTCCTCGCTCCAGTCTTCCAAATCGGCGAAACAGCGCAAAACGCCTTCGTAAGATTTCCGAGCGCCTTCGCGCAAAGCGTCCCATTCTTCGACGCTCACGGTTTCAATCAGCCAGCTTTGTTCCCAGTTTACGCGTTCGGTTCTGCCGTTCATAAATTCGCACAGGCGGTCGAGATAAAATTTGGCGTGTTCGGTCTGCGCGGCAATCGTCGTCTCATTTACTTCGCGCGAAACGTCTTCCGCCGAAAGATTGTCCAGAGTGTTGAAAATGCCGATTCCGCGGTCGAGATACGCGCTGCCCTGACCTTCGGGCGAGCCTTCGAAAGTTTCGCGGAAAAGATATAAAATCGATTTTAGAAATGCGTCTTTTGTAATATCCGTATTCATTTTTTTACTTCCCTTTTCAAATATATTTAATAATTTGCCTGATTGCGCCCAGATGATAAGCCGTGTGCGTCAAAATTCCCATCGCGCCCGAAACTTTATGTTCGTTCCATTCTTCAATTTCGCCGAAAGTGTCGCTGACATTTTGATACGCTTTGTGAATCTGCCCTTTCAGCGAAGTCCATTCGGTTTCGCTGACTGTTTTAACCGCCCAGCTATCCTTCCAGTCAACCATTTTGTAGTTTTCGCTCAGAAAATTGTTGAGAAATTCGAGATAAAATCTCGCGTGCTCGCAGTGCGCCGCGATGGTTGTTCCTTCGTTACCCGCTGAGAGCGAAGCGGTTTTCGTGTCGATTTCCTCAAGCGTGCTGAAAAATCCGATGTTCTGGTCAAGAAAAATGTTGTCCATACCGGTGTTTGAGCCTTCAAAAGTTTCCCTGAAGATGGAAAACAGCGATTTGGTAAAATCTTCCTGATTGATTGTTTTCATACTCTTTTCGTGATATTCGTGTTATTCACAGCAAAATTTTATGACCGAGAATATCGAAAAATTCATCAGCGAATTTGCCCGCAGTCTAACGGAAGATAAATTCGTAAAAATGACTTTAGGTAATTATAAAGGCGCGGACGCGCATCTGCAAAAACTTCTGCTGCGTTTAATCGAAACGCGCAAAGGCAAGCGGCTGTTTTTTCTATATCGCTACGACACGCGCGACACGGCGAAGAATTTCGATTTTACGGAAAGCGCGAAGATTTTGCGCGAAATTCTCGGCAAAGATTTCTTCAGCGGTCATCTTTTTACGACCGAAAACGATTTTCAGCTCGATGTCGGCAAAAAAGGAAAATCGCGTCTGAACACGGCAAAACCGACGTTCAAAGGCAAAATGCCGCTCGAACACAACCGCGAGAAATCAAAACAAATCGACCCGAACAGTTTTTATCTGCGCACTCTCGGCATTACATCCGACCACGGCGAAATCCGCGACAAACAGCACGATAAATGGAAACAAATCAATAAATTTGTCGAGACTCTCGGAAGCCTGTTTGATAAATCCGAGCTGAAAGACCGAAAAACGCTGAACATCGTCGATATGGGTTCGGGCAAAGGCTATCTGACATTTGCGACCTACGATTTTTTCAAAAACATTCGCGGCATCAACGTAAATGTTACGGGCGTCGATACAAAAAGCCAGCTTGTCGGGCTTTGCAACGACATCGCCGCCGGAAGCGAATTTGAAAACCTGAAATTCGTTCACGGCTACATCGGCGAATTTGACGTAAAAAACGTCGATATTTTAATCGCGCTTCACGCCTGCAACACGGCGACCGACGACGCGATTTTTCAGGGAATAAAGGCAAGCGCCGATTTAATCGTCGTCGCGCCCTGCTGTCATCAAGAGATAAGACCGCAAATCAAACCGCCGGAAATGCTCAGTAATATTCTCAAACACGGCATAATGCTCGAACGCGAAGCCGAATTAATCACCGACGGTCTGCGCGCTCTGCTTTTAGAGAAAAGCGGCTATTCGACAAAGCTTTTCGAGTTCGTCTCGACCGAACACACGCCGAAAAACAATATGATTGTCGGCACAAAGTCGAAAAAAGTAGCGGAAAACGAAAATTTGAGCCGGCAAATTCAATCAATCAAGAAATTTTACGGAATTAACGAGCAGAAACTGGAAACTTTACTGTCAAGACAAATTTAAGCAGAATGTTTAATTATTACTAAAGTAGATTTTATAGATGATATAAAGAAAGGGCTTTGAAAATATTTTCAAAGCCCTTAAATCTCTCACTTGGTTACGTTACCTGCTCAGGTAAGAGGCTTGACCAAGTATTACATTGTGTATAATACTTTATACACAATAAAAATCAAGGATTTTTATGCTTTTTAAAGCGATTTCATTACCTTGCGGCAAAAGTATTAGTAAGACTTATAAATTCCTGTGACTGTATTATCCTTTGTTGAATTAGAAAGTTTTTTCTCTGCTCAAAGACTTCAGAGATATTTAATAGCTTGCGGTGGCAATAATGCAAGAGCAATAGAATTGTATAAAGCCAACATAAGAATCTCACAGTCTTTTCATCCACTCCTCTGTTTGGTAGAAACAGTTCTAAGAAATCGAATAAATCTAAAATTATCTGTGCATTTTAATGACCCGGATTGGATATTAAATCAAAGAAATGGTTTTATGAATCATAATACGTTAGGCAGAAGATTTTACTTGAAAAGCGAAGTTGATAAGACGATTAATCGACTGCAAAGTGCGGGTTATGTAGTAAATAGCGGTAAAGTTATAGCCGATTTAAACTTTGGCTTTTGGTCTGCTATTTTTGAGAGAAGAGCGTATCAACTTCTACAAGGCAAACCGATTCAAATTTTCACACAACTTCCAGCTACGAAACGCAGGATAGATATTTATAACAATCTTTCACAGATTCGTGATTTTAGAAATAGGATTAGCCATAACGAGCCTATTTGTTTTAATGGAAATATCATATCCTTTAATCACACTGTTCAGACATACAAAATAATTTACAGGACCATAAGATGGATTGATTCCAAATTGCTGGCTTTCTTTAATGAATTTAATTCAACAATTAGAGAAATTAAGATAGGAAATAATGTCTAACTTCAGTCCGAAGCCATAATGATAGAAAACCTTTCGGCTTGACGTTTCATCATAGACACATCTATTATTACAGTTTGCGTTTTAGACGCGATTATAGACAAAAGGAGACCATTAAAACAATGAAACCTGAAATACATCCGAATTACCAAGATATTAACGTCGTCTGCGCCTGCGGACATTCATTTAAGACACGTTCGACGATGAAAGATGATTTACACATCGAAATCTGCTCGGAGTGCCACCCGTTTTTTACCGGAAAACAAAAACTCGTCGACACCGCCGGACGCGTTGACCGCTTTAACCGACGTTATGCGCGAAGCGCAGCGGCGCAAGCCGAAGCTCCGGTCGAGAAATAATGCGCGTGAATTTATTCATCAGCCAATACTAGCTTTCTAAAAATCTAACGCCGACGCTTACGCGCCGTTCACTCTTGGTGTAAAATCATTCGAGAAAACGTGCAAAATAAGTTCGGCGTTAATCTTTTGTCAGCGTGGAGGCTGAAAATTGGACAATCTTTTTGACAAACTGTTTAAGATGGACTGGCAGCAGATGTTCGTCCCGACCGAATCTCTTCTGGAGATTTTCGTGCGCGGAACGATAATGTATCTGGTGATGTTCGCGCTTCTGCGCGTCTTTCGCCGTCAGGCAGGCTCAATCGGGATTGCCGATTTGCTCGTCATCGTCGTCATCGCCGACGCCGCGCAAAACGGAATGGCGGGCGATTCGAAATCGATAACCGAAGCGGTTCTGCTTATTTCGACAATCGTTCTCTGGGATTATTTTCTCGATTGGCTCGGTTATAACTCCAGATTTTTCTCGCGTATTTTAGAGCCGAAACCTTTGCCGGTTATCAGAAACGGCAAAATTCTGCGGCAAAATATGAAAAAAGAGATGATTACCGAAGATGAGTTGATGAGCCAGCTTCGCGAACACGGCATCGAAAATGTTTCTAAAGTTAAAACCGCCTGTTTGGAAAGCGACGGACATTTCAGCTTTATAGAAAAGAAAGGTAAACAAAAAAGCAACGAAAAGAAGTAAAAAAACGTCAATTAAAGCTATGAAAAAAACGAATTCTCCGCGAAAAATAAAATTTCTGCAATTATTTCTTGCGCTCGAACGCGACCTTATCGTCGGCGGTCAAGCCGTGATGGAAGGCGTGATGATGCGCACGCCGAGCGCCTACGCAATCGCCTGCCGCAAAAAAGACGGCTCGATTGTCCACACGGCGGAGAAATTGCCGAAATGGAGCGACACCTATAAATGGCTCAACCTGCCGATTATTCGCGGCGGAGCGACTTTGATTCAATCGATGGCGCTCGGCATTAAAGCTTTGAATTTTTCGGCAAACGTCGCCGCCGAAGATATGGAAGCGGAGGAAGCGATGGTCAGCGCGAAGGAACTCGAAACCGAAGCCGTTTTAGCCGAAGGCACGACGAATGAAAGTTTCACGAAAGCGCCGGTGAAAGTCATCATGCCGGAAAAGGAAGAAAAGAAAAATCCGACGCAGGCGGCGGGCGCGGTCGGCTCGATAATTTTCGCACTTCTTTTTAACGTTCTGCTTTTCATCGTCGCGCCGCTCGTTCTGACCAATATTCTTTTTATCGCGCTCGGCTGGGCGACCGCGCCCGAAGTCGTCGCCAATGCGGGCTGGTGGCAGATGATAAAAGCTTACATCTGGGAAGTTAAGCCCGGTTCGTGGCTCGCTTTTAACCTGATTGACGGCTTGGTGAGAATGCTGTTTTTCGTCATCATGATTTTCTCGATGTCGTATTTGCGCGACATCCGACGCGTTTTCGAATATCACGGCGCGGAACATAAAACCGTGTTTACGTGGGAAAAAGGCTTGGAGCTGACGCCGGAAAACGCTCATCAAATGCGCCGGCAGCACCCGCGCTGCGGAACTTCGTTTTTAATGGTCGTGATGCTCGTCGCCATCGTTCTTTTCTCGGTTATCAAATTCGACGCGCTCTGGATGAATCTGCTCGTTAGAATCGTCCTGATGCCGCTCGTCGCCGGACTTTCGTATGAAATTATCCGTTACGCGGCGAAAAAAGAATCGAGCGTCGTTTTCAAACTCATGACGCTTCCGGGCTTGTGGCTGCAAAATATCACGACGCAAAATCCCGACGGCGAGCAGCTCGAAGTCGCGATAAAAGCTTTGAAAGAATCGCTCAAACTCGAACCCGAAGATGCGGAACACGCGCCCGTAATTGAAAGAGAATTGGAAGTTGTCGTCTAGCCGGTTTTATAAATAGCTGAATTTACAACGCGAATTTATAAACAACTGACAAAGGACAACTGACCGGGAACAAATTATTATGTTTGAGAAACTTGCACAAATCGAAACGAATTACGAGGAACTGACCGAGCAGCTTTCGTCGCCCGATATTATGTCGGACATCGCGGCTTATACAAAGCTGATGAAACAGCATCGCAGTTTAGGCGAAATCGTCGAAAAATATCGCGAAGTCAAAAAAATGCAGGAAGAGCTTACGGGCGCGAAGGAAATTCTGGAAATTTCCGACGACGCCGAAATGCGCGAGCTTGCCGAGCTTGAAATTGCCGAAATTGAAGGAAATTTGCAGAAAGCCGACGAAGCTTTGAAATTTCTTCTGATTCCGAAAGACCCGAACGACGAGAAAAACGTCATCGTCGAAATCCGCGCCGGAACCGGCGGCGACGAAGCGACGCTTTTCGCCGCGGAAGTTCTCAGAATGTACGCGCGCTACGCCGAACGACAAGGCTGGAAATTTGAAACTCTGACCGTTTCAGACACGGGCGTCGGCGGCATAAAAGAAGCTTCGGTCGTCATCGAAGGCGACAAGGTTTATTCGAAAATGCGCTATGAATCGGGCGTTCATCGCGTTCAGCGCGTTCCCGCAACCGAAACTGCCGGACGAATTCACACGTCGGCGATTACCGTCGCCGTTCTGCCCGAAGCCGAAGAAGTTGATGTTCAGGTCAATCAAAACGATTTGAGAATCGACACTTTCTGTTCAAGCGGTCCGGGCGGGCAATCGGTAAACACGACATATTCAGCCGTTCGTCTGACGCATCTTCCGACCGGCGTTGTCGTTTCGATGCAGGATGAAAAATCGCAGATTAAAAACCGCGAAAAAGCGATGCGCGTTCTTCGTGCCCGTCTTCAAGAAATCGAAGAACAAAAAGTTCACGACGCGCAATCAGCCGAACGTAAATCGCAGGTCGGAAGCGGCGACCGCTCCGAAAAAATCCGCACCTACAATTTTAAGGAAAACCGCGTTACAGACCACCGCATCGGCTTGACCGTCTATCAATTAAACCTTGTCATGGAAGGCGCGCTTGACGAATTTATCGAAGGCTTGACGACACATTATCAAGCCGAAAAACTGAAAGCGGAAACGGTTACTGCGTAAAGATTCAAGATTCAAAACTCAAGATTCAAAATTTTTCCGGCGAATCTTGAATCTTAAATCTTGAATTTTGAATTTTAAGAAATGCCTGTTACGAAACTCTACCTCGTCAGACACGGACAATCTGCCGGAAATGCCGAAGGGCGTTTCGGCGGACACTCGCCCACGCCGCTTTCCGAGCTCGGGAAAAAACAGGCTGAAATCACCGCAAAGGCTCTCGCCAGAGAAAATATCAGCGCAATTTATTCGAGCGATTTGTACCGCGCCGTCGAAACGGCTCAGCCGCTCGCCGATATTCTGGGAATAAAAATTACAAAAACTTCGGCTTTTCGCGAAAGAAATATCGGCGTTCTCGAAGGTTTGACGTTTGACGAATCGAAAGAAGCATTTCCCAAAGATTATTACGCTCTGGTCAACCGGCACGTTCACCACGTTATCACCAAAGGCGAAAGCTATCGTCATCTGCTTCGCCGCGCGACCGGCGCTTTGCGCGAAATTTTGCGTATTCATCGGGGCGAGCGTATCGTGATTTTCTCGCATACCGGAACGATTTGCTTTCTCACGCTTCATCTAATCGGCGCAATCGACCGCAAAACAAGACAAACGCCGTGGCTCGTCACATCAAACTGCGGTATCAATCGATTCGAGATTCGAGGTCGCAGCAACCTGCGCGTTCTCGCCATCAACGACACGCGCCATCTGCTTCAAATCACCGGAAACGACGCTTTCGCCGCTCGTTGAGCGGATTCAAGATTCAAGATTCAAAATTTAAGATTCAAAATTTAAGATTTAAGATTTTGTCTTCGATTTTGAATTTTAAATCTTAAATTTTAAATCTTGAATTGTCTTAACTGCCGTTGCGCCCATTCCGACGGCGCTGCTGACGGTCGGCGCGAGCGGGTTTGCCACATCTCCGGCGGCAAAAACACCTTTGACGCTCGTTTCGCAATTTTGGTCGATTTTGATGTAGCTGTTTTTGTCCAAATCGAGTCTTCCGCCTAAAAATTCCGTGTTCGGCTCGACGCCGATGCGCAGCAGAATGGCTTTGACCGGAAAATTATATGTTTCTCCGGTTTTCAAATTTTCGAGTTTTACGGATTCGACCTTTTCTTTGCCCGTAATTTCACTGACAATCGTTTCGGTCAAAATTTTTATTTTCGGGTGTTTTTCAGCCTGTTCGATAAATTCCCTGCGGGCGCGAAAGTCTTTTCCGCGATAGGCGAGCGTAACGGTCGAGGCTGTTTCCGACAAAATCAAAGCGTTTTCAAAAGCCGCGTCGCCGCCGCCGACAATCAGCGCGTTTTTGCCTTTTACAAATTGCGCGTCGCGCTTTCCCGATTCGATAATTCCTTTGTTTTTAAAGCTTTCTTCGCCCTCGACGTTCAATTTCCGGCGACTGACGCCGGTTGCGATTATCAGAGCTTTGGCGGAAAAGCTTTCGCCGCCGTCGAGCGAGACTTTTCTTTTCTCCAAATCTATCCCGGAAACTTTCGCATTCAGGCGAAATTCAAACTTTCGTTTCCCGATTTGCCGGACAAAAATATCGCGCATTTCGCGCCCGTTTTTCGCTTCGATGCCGAGATGATTTTTTATCTCGTTATAAGTCCATAGAAGCTGACCGCCGAATTCTTCGCCCGCTTCCAGAAGCATCGCCGAAAGAGAAAGCTCGTCGCACCAGAGAGCCGCCGAAAGTCCGGCTGCGCCGCCGCCGATGATTATCACGTCGAAATTCATAGATTTTGCGTCTCGATTATTCTATCCTACATCGTAAAAATTACCACTTTTTGTCAACGAAACATCCCGTTTTTTGTCACTTGTTCGACGTTATTCTCAAATGATGTCCGTTATTCCAAACTATTCAAAGGGTTTAATTAGCTTAAAAACATAAGTTAGCCGTAACTCTATTTTTTTCTTGCGCTTGGCATCCGGTTTGCTTTAGAAAACGCTTGGATTCAGGCGTACTCTGTCTGCTTTGCCGTAAATTTTAAATAAAACATATCTATCCCTAAACAAATATGAAACTCGAATTTGAAACGAATACCTCGACTTTTCCATCTGTCGAAAGCGATTTTCTTAACGATGCAGAGGCTGGAAAAATCTCAGCCGAAGTTTTAGAGATGCTCAATGACGGCATCAAAGCCGCGCAGGAAGGAAGACGCGCCGAAGCCAGAAATCTGCTGCTGCGCGTAACCGAAATGGATTCGGGAAACGAAAATGCGTGGCTGTGGCTGGCTTCAATCAGCGAATACCCGGAAGAGCTTCTGGTTTTTCTGAACAGCGTTTTGAAAATCAATCCCGAAAACGAGCGCGCTCTGGAATGGGCGAAAGCGACCAAAACTTTGCTTTCGAAAACATTCGTCCAGCGCGGCATCGACGCTTCGAAGGAAATTCAAAAAGATTTTGCCAAACAGTGTTTTTTGCAGGCAATCGTTCACGACAACCAGAACGAAATGGCTTGGCTGTGGCTCGCTTCCGTGTCGGATTCGGACGAGGAAAAAACGTCTTACCTGCAAAAGGTTCTGAGCATTAATCCCGAAAATGTAACGGCGCAGGCTTCGCTCAAATCCATCAAAAAGCAGATGGCTGAGGGCGTTTTGCAAAAAGCGTTTGCGGCGGCGGTCGAAGGCGAAAACGAGCAGGCGCTGAAAATTCTCCGCGATGCCTCAACTCAAATGGCGGAAATGGAAGACGCATGGATTTTGAAATCGTTTCTGATTGCTTCGTGCGCCGAAAAGGTCAAATGTTTCGGGAAAGTTCTGGAAATAAATCCGGGAAACAATCTGGCGCAGGCGAATATGGAATTTTTGCGGGCAATGCAGGCAAAAACCGAAACGCAGAAAACCGTCGAAGAAGTTTCCGAAACAAAGGAATTTGCAATGGAATCGGCGGAAGACGAGTTTAAATCGAACTTCGACGACCAAAACAAACCCGCGGCGGAAGCCGCCGAATCCGAAGAAGAATTTTTTGCCGGAGAAGACGAGAACAGAATTCCGACGCAAGAACTCGAATTTCCGCAATATGCGGCTGAAGAAGACGACTTTGAAGCCGAGCCGCAAGCCGAATTTGAAGAAGTCGAATTTCAGGCGGAAGAAATTGTCGAAGAAGATTTCAACCCGCAGACCGAATTTTCGGCGGAGTATGAAACCGAAGAAGAATTGGAAATTCCTGAATCGGCTTTTCAGACGAAAGAAGCTAAAGAAAATTTTGACAACGCGGAAGTCGAAGCCGAAAGCGAAGTCGTAAATTTGGATGAAGTTCAGCAATTCCCGCAGGTTTACGCTTATCAGGAAGCCGGCGAAAATCCCGCCGGAGAAGACGTGTCGTATGCGATACACGAAACCGAACCGGTTGGCTTTTATTCCGATTTTGGAGAAGAAAGCTTTGACGACGAGGAACCGGAAGTTGTAACGCCTGAAGAAAATTCTTCGAACGAATATAAATTTGAAGATGACGAGCCGGAGCTTTTGGAAAACGATTTCGCGCCTGAACAGGAAAGCGCCGAACAAGTTTCAGTCGAAGACAATTCGCAGGATTTCGAAGAATTTGAATTGCAGCCGGAAGAAGAATTTTCCGCCGAACCGGAAATGCAGCAGCAAAATGCCGTCGAAGCAGATTTTCAGACTCAGGCTGAAATGTCCGCATGTATGTTCTGTGAGGCTGAAAATGAAGCGCAGGCGTTTGTCTGCCGAAACTGCAAAGCCGTGATGACGCTTTCCGATTTGGAAATGCTGCTCGCGCCTGTCGATACGGACAACGAAATGATTGGAGACGCGATGCGCCGGATGGAAATGGTCAAAACCGAGCGCGATTTGGAAGCCGGCGAGCTAAAGCATCTGGGAATCGGATATTTTAATCTCAAAAATCCGAAAAAAGGAATTTTATATCTCAACGAAGCGGCGCGACTCAATCCCGACGACATCGTTCTCAGCTCGAAGGTCAACGCTCTGAAAATTCGCATGTCGGAAATCGAAAAACAGAAAAGCGTTCAAGCTTCGAAGCCGAAAAATATGACGATTCTCGTCGTTGACGACAGCGCGACGGTTCGCAAACTGATTTCGGGCAAGCTCGAAAAAAGCGGGCACGAAGTCGTCTGCGCGATTGACGGCGTTGACGCAATCGAAAAATTGAACGAAATCGTTCCCGATTTGATTCTGCTCGATATTACGATGCCGCGAATGGACGGCTATCAGGTTTGCAAGCTCATTCGCGCCAACGAATCGATGAAGGACGTTCCAATCGTGATGATTTCCGGCAAGGACGGATTTTTCGACAAGGTTCGCGGGCGAATGGCTGGAACGACCGGCTATATCACGAAGCCTTTCGGACCCGAAACGCTGATGAAAACGGTCGAAACATACGTCGGCGGACAGCCTGAATAATTTAGTTCGAAGTTCAAAGTTCAAGATTCAAAGTTATAATCCGAATCTTGAGCTTTGAACTTTGAGCTTTGAACTTCGAATCATGAAAAACTTCGCTCAAGAGAATCTGCCGGAAACCGATTTTTTTTCTCCTGACCTCACCGATTCCTTTTTTTTTGAAAATCAGACGGCGCAGGCGGCGGGCGAAAAGTTCATCGTCTTTTTTCTGGACGGCGAGCTTTACGCCGTTTCCGCCTCGCAGGTCGCGGAAGTCGTCCGGATGCTCAATATCACGCCGCTTCCGAACGTTCCCGAATGGCTTCTCGGAATTGCAAATCTTCGCGGCGAGATAATTTCGGTCATCGATTTGCCGAAGCTCTGGGATAAAAAAACCTCGCAGAATCCGGCAAAAGCAAAGCTTATCGTCCTGCGCGGGCAAAATTCGAATTCTTCGATTGCCCTGACGGTCGATAAATTGAGTGAAATCATCACCTTGCCGGTTGATGAAATTCATTCGCCCGAAGAAGCTCTGCCTTTCATTTTTGGAAAAGCGTCTCACAAATCAAATTCTCTCAACCTCATCGACACCGAAAAACTGCTCTCCTCGCTCGAACTGCACGAATAAATTCTCCGGAGAAGAACATGACGCGACCATCTTCAAAATCTTTGCTCAATTCGCTGAAAGGAAAGATTTGGCTTGCCACTACCGCGCTGGCTTTTTTTATTTGCGCCTTCGGTCTGCTTTCCTACGTCGTCGTTTCGACTTTGACGAGCGACCCGATTTACGCTGTTTTTATCCCGTTTTTATTTCTCGCTTTTACGATAATGGTTTTCGGCTGGTGGCTTTCGAACGAGGTTAT
Source organism: Pyrinomonadaceae bacterium (assembly GCA_049799955.1). Classification (GTDB taxonomy): domain Bacteria; phylum Acidobacteriota; class Blastocatellia; order Pyrinomonadales; family Pyrinomonadaceae; genus JBGTFE01. Next base: position 12,808 of record JBARIW010000137.1, on the reverse strand, counting down.
CACACCGATTGAAAAAGTTACGCTGCTGGCAAAAAGTCTTGAACGAGGTTCGACGACCAGCCTGCCGAAAACTTCCGGCTCGACCGAAACCGACGAGCTTCTGCAAACTTTGTATCGAAACAGCCAGCAGATTCACAAAATCGTCAGCCTGATGGACGAAGTTGCGAGCGGAAACTTCAAAGTCGCGCTCACGCCTCTGCAAAACTCCGACCGTTTGACCAATTCCTTCCAACAATTACTCGCCAAAGTTTCCGAATCGATTCACGCGCAGCAAAATCTGGAAAAGCTGCGGGCGGCGGTCGAACAAATCAAGAAAGAAGTTTCGGGCGTCAGAAACGGAAATCTAAACGTCGAAATCGAATCGGATTTTGCCGAAACCAGAGAAATTTCCGAAACTTTCAGATATTTAATTCGTCATCTCGGCGAAATCATCGCGCAGGTCAAATCGGAAGCGATACAATCGCTCGCTTCGGCGTCGGAAATTCAAACCGCGATTTCTAATGTCGTTCACATAAACGAGACGCGCGTGCAGAACATGAATCAGGCGTCGGTCGTTCTGAAACAGATTCCGAACAGCGTGCAGAAAATCACCGAAGATTTGGCTAATTCAGCCGGTTCAGCCAGCCAGTCAATCGAAAAAGCGCGCAGCGGCTCGCGTTCGGCGCAGGCAAATCTCGCGGCTGTCAGCCAGCTTCGCAAACAGATTCAGGAAGCGATTAAACAAATTCAGAAGCTCAACGAGCGCTCGCAGGAAATCGGAAAAATCGCCAAAACCGTCGGCGATTTGGCACAGCGCACGAATATGATTGCGCTCAATGCTTCGATTCAGACTGAAGACGCGAGCGGGCGCGGAATTGCCGTCATCGTCGAAGAAATCGACCGTCTCGCCACGCGCGCGGACAATACGAACAAGCAGATTTCCGGCTTTACCAAATCGATTGCGGCGGAAATCAGCCAGGCTGAAATGGCGCTGCAAACAACCGTCGGCGAAGCGGCGAATCTTTCGAAATTCGCGATTGAAACGAGCAATTCATTGAGCGAGCTGGAAAAATACATCGGTCAGTTTTTGAATTTGCAGAACAAGCTCGTCGCTTATTCGCAGGAACAGACGGTTGAAACGAACAAGGCGTTTCAGGTTTTTGTCGAATCGATTTCCGAAACCGAAAATTCGATAAAAAATCTGAAAGATTCCGATTCGAATATCACACAAATTTCGAAAACTCTGGAAAATCTGCGCGACGCAGTTTCGGATTTCGAGCTCTCCGGCGCGGAAAATAATCACAGAAAGTTTTCACAAAATCTCGGCGAAGATTTTTCCTTTACGACCTTTGAGGAGAAAATTTAATGCGAAACAATTCAATCTGGAATTTAATAACCAAAATCTCCTCATTTCTGGCGATAATTTTTCTGCTCGCGGGCGCAGGCTTTGTTTGCGCCGCTTTTTTCGGCGGGTCTGACCATAAATTCGCCGTCGTTTCCACAGTCGTTTTTTCGGCAATTTTCGGAATTTTTTCGCTCGTCGCCACAAATCTTTCCGAAATTAAACTAAAATCGGAACGCAATGAAGCACTGGAGATTGCGACGAAAATGGCGCAGGGCGAGCTTTTTGAAGACGAAACCGCCGAACACAGCGAATTGCTCTTTGCGCTCAAGGAAATTTCCGATTACAGGCAGAGAAAAACCGAAGTTTTGAATAAAATCGCGACGGGCAATTTGTCGGAAAATATCGTTATGGAATCGGACGCCGACGTTATCGGTCTGTCAATCCAAAATATGATTGATAAGCTGCGTCTTCTGGTGCAGACCGAAGAGGAACGCGACCGTCTGGAGAAATCCATTCTCAAGCTTTCCGAAGAAGTCGCGGAAGTCGCGGCGGGCGATTTGACTGTTCATGCGGAAGTTTCGCCTGAAATGACGGGCGCGGTCGCCAAAGCGTTTAATTCGATGACCAAAGAGCTTCGCTCGCTTATTCGTCAGGTTAAAGACGTTACGTTTCAGGTCGGCAGCTCTGCCAACGCCATCAACGATACGACCGAGCAGCTTGCGCGCGGAAGCGAAGCGCAGGCATCGCAGATTTCGCGCACGACTTCGGCGATTTCTAATATGGCTTTGCAGATTCAGGAAGTCTCCAACAACGCTTCGCTTTCGGCGCAGGTCGCCGGCGATTCTTTGAACAACGCGCGTTACGGAACGCAAGCCGTTCAGGACAATATCAACGCGATGAACTCGATTCGCAAACAGGTTCAGGAAACGGCGAAACGCATCAAAAGACTCGGCGAGCGCTCGCAGGAAATCAGCCAGATTGTCCAGTTAATCGACGATTTGTCAGACCGAACGAGCTTGCTTGCGCTGAATGCGAGTTTGCAGGCGGCGACGGGCGGCGAACAGGGACGCGGTTTTGCCGTCGTCGCCGAAGAAGTCGAACGTCTTGCCGAGCGTTCAAATCGTCTGACACAGCAAATCGCGGGCTTGGCGCAGACTATTCAATCGGAAACAAAAGACGTTGTCGCATCGATGGAAGAAACGATTCACGAAGTCGTCGTCGGCTCGACTCTGGCTGATAGAGCCGGGCAGGCGCTCGTCGAAATCGAACAGGTTTCAACGCGTCTTGCCGAGCTTATCAAATCGATTTCCGAATCCGCGCAGCAGCAGGCGACAAGCTCGGAAGACATTTCCAAAGCGATGGCGAATATTTCGAAAGTTACCGAACTCGTTCAAAACGGGTCGAAACGCGCCGCCGATTCGGTAAAAATACTCGTTTCCCTTTCGGACGAGCTGCGCGGCTCGGTCGCGCCGTTCAAGCTTCCCGAAGACAGAAGCGCAAGAAGAAAGATGATGAATGATGCGAATGAAATATATGTGAATTGATTTTTGTCATTAGTCCTTTGTCCTTTGTCCTTCGTAAGTTGAGCTTAATTCAGAACTCAATTTAAATTCAAAGGACAGAGGACAAAGGACTAATGACTAACTTTTATGGAATCCGAAATTTTACAGGAATTTGTCAGACACGCCGAGAGTTATCTGCCGACGATTCGCGGCGGAATTCTTGTTTGCGCGCAGGAGGGCAATGCTCACGGCGAGCTTTACGCGTCGCTCCGGCAGGTGCAGATAATTAAAGATTCAGCTTCCGCATTTGAATTGCCCGAAATCCAAAAAGCGGCTGAAGCGCTCGAAATCGAGATTGAGCCGCTCGTCGCCGCCAAAACTCAGCTTTCGGACGAGCAGTCGCGCGGGCTTCTCGACAAGCTCTCCGTTCTCGAAGCCTATCTTACAAAATTCAGCTTCAGCGTAGATTTTTTCACCGACGATGTTGCCGATTTCGTTGACGAATCTTTTGACAATCTGCAAATCAATAAACCTTCGGAAGAAGCCGATTTTGACGCCGACGAATGGGGCGAAGAATTTGAGATTGACGAGGAAATGCTCGAAGTTTTCGCGCTCGAAGCCGAAGACCTTTTGCAGAATATCAACACCAATCTCGCGCTTCTGGAAACAAGTCCGGCGAACCGCGAAGCGCTGCTCGAAGTTCGCCGCAGCGCGCATACGCTGAAAGGCTCGGCAGGAATCGTCGGCTTGAAAAAGCTTTCGGATTTGGCTCATCGCGTCGAAGATTTGCTCGATTTTATGGCGGAAAACGAAATCGACGGCAACGAGAAAATCTTTGAACTGCTTCTGACTTCGACCGATTGTTTCGCGACGCTCGCAAGCGACGAAACGAGCGCGCAGCTTGAGAAAAAAATCGAGCGAATTTATAAAGACTTTGATGAAGTTCTGGCTTCGCTAAAACAGGCAAAAGCGCAGAATTTCGCGCCGGAAACAAAGCCGAATCAGTTAAGTGAATTTCAGCCCGCAGAAAAAGAAACGCAAAATTCAACGGCTCAAAACCGCTCGGTCATTCGCGTTTCGATAGAAAAACTTGACGAACTCGTTAAAATCGTCAGCGATTTGCTGGTCAGCCGCTCGGTTTTCGAGCAAAGGCTTTCGGAGTTTGAACAGCAAATCAGCGAGCTCGACAACAGCACAAACCGTCTCCAGCAGGCGAGCGGAAAACTGGAGCTCGATTTTGAAACGAATATGATTCAGGAAGAGGAGAAAAGGAGAAAAGGCGAAAAGGAGAATCTCGCCGTCGCTTCAAAAATATCCCCGTCTCCTCATCTCCTTTTCTCCTCTTCTCAATTTGATTCTCTCGAATTCGACCGCTACACGGAATTTCACCAGACGACGCGCGAGCTTATCGAAACCGCCGCCGACACTTCCGCCATCAACAGCGAGCTGGACGCGCTGAAAGGAAATTTCGAGCTGCTTTTCGACAGCCAGCGGCGCGCGATTGACGATTTGCAGGACAAGCTTCTGCGCCTTCGGATGGTAAATTTCGGCGCGCTTTCGGCGCGGCTTCAGCGGACGGTTCGCGTAACCTGCGAGGAAGAAGGAAAATTTGCCGATTTGATAATCGAAGGCGAAAATCTGGAATTCGACACGCAGATTCTCGACTCTTTAATCGAGCCGCTTCTTCATCTGCTTCGCAACGCGGTCGCGCACGGCATCGAATCGCCCGAAACGCGCCGCCTGCTCGGAAAGGAAGAAACCGGAAAAGTTCTGCTCAGAATTTACAGCGAAGGCACACACATAAATCTGACGGTTTCCGACGACGGGCGCGGAGTTTCCGCCGCGAGCTTGATTGAAAAAGCCGTTCAAAACAATTTTATTACGCCTTCGGAAGCCGAAGCGATGAGCGAGGAAGAAGCATTTTCGCTGATGTTTATGCCGGGACTGACGACTGCCGACAAGCTAAGTCAGGTTTCCGGGCGCGGCGTCGGGATGAACATCGTCAAAACGAGCATTCTGCGCCAGCAGGGCACGATTTCCGTCAATTCCAAACCGCATAAAGGCACGATTTTCACCGTTCGCCTGCCCGTCGCTTTAGCCGTTACGCGCGTTCTGCTCGTCAAAACGGGCGAGCGGACTTTTGCCTTTCCGCTCAAATTAATCAAACAGGCGACGACGATTCCAGCCGAAACTCTGGAAAAACTAAAACGTGAAAAAGCGCTGCAAGCCGATAATCAGGATTCTACATATCTTCATCTCGGCGAATTGCTCGGCTTGCCCGCGCCCGCGAAATCCAACAATGAGTTTATTCCGCTTTTAACGCTCGAAACGCTTGGAAATCCGTGTTCTCTGCTGGTTGACGAGATTGTCAAAACCGAAGAAATCGTCATCAAGCCACTCGGCGCGCCGCTCAAAACCCGGGCTGAATTTCTCGGCGCGGCAATCCTCGGCGACGGTCGCGTCGTGCCTGTTCTGGACTTGATACACCTGATTTCAGAATTCGGAACGCGGAATCCTGAATCTAAAATTAATTCGGGGACACAGGAAAAACCCGAAATTTCAAAAGACCAATCCAGAATCCAGAATCCAAAATCCAAAATCCTCAGCGTAATGATTGTTGACGACAGCCCGAGCGTGCGAACCGTAAACTCGAAATTGATAAAAAGCGCGGGCTGGCAGACGATTATCGCCAAAGACGGACTCGAAGCGCTGGAAATTCTACAGGCTTTTGTCGAGCCGCCCGACGTAATTTTAACCGATGTCGAGATGCCGCGAATGAATGGCTACGAGCTGCTCGCATCTTTAAAGCAGAATGAGAAGCTGCGCGAAATTCCCGTGATTATGATAACTTCGCGCGCGGGCGACAAGCACCGGCAAAAGGCTTTGGATTTGGGCGTTTCCGAGTATTTGACCAAACCTTATCAGGATTTCGCTCTTCTGGAAAAGATTAAAGAATTAACAAAATAAATTTATTTTGCGGGCGGCTTTGAGGGACGAATTTCAACTTTGCTCGGCAGCGCGCGGCTGTTCATATCGAGCAAATTGAGTACAACCTGCGCGATGTCTTCGGGCTGTAATTGCCATGCTTGTTCTTCGCGCGGATGGTCGCCGCCGAAATACGTGTTGACCGAACCGGGACAGATATAACTGACTTTTATATCGTGTGGACGGACTTCCTGCATCAGGGCTTCGGAAAATCCGTTCAGACCGAATTTCGAAGCGTTGTAAGCCGCCATTTTCGGATGCGCGTTTTGCCCGGCGAGTGAAGAAATATTGATAATGTAACCGCCGCCGCGCTTTTTCATCATCGGGACGACGTAATGGCAGGCGTAAAACACGCCGAAAAGATTGGTTTCGAGCGTCTGCCGAAACTCGTCGCCCGACATTTCCTCGACCGTTTTGCCGATAATTCCGATTCCGGCGTTGTTGACGAGAATATCGACGCCGCCGAAAACGCGCCCCGCTTCTTCGAGCATCTGCCGAATCTGGTCTTCGCTCCGCACGTCGCAAATCTCGCCTTCGACTTGTCCGAAACGGCTCAAATCTTCGAGCGCTCGTTTGACTTCGGGCTTACTCCGCGCGCAGATAAAAACTTTCGCGCCGCGTTTTAATAAGCTTTCGGCGATTGCCCGCCCGATTCCCTTTGTTCCGCCGGTGATAACGGCAATTTTGTTTTCCAAACTCATTTGTTAACCTTCTACGATAAGTGTCGGCGCGTCTTTGTCCTGAAGCTCTTTCCATATCACGCTGACGCTTCCGTCAGCATGTTTTCTGATTACCCGAAAAACCACGATTATATCTCTCCATTTGTCTTTTAATTTTTTATCGTTTTTCTCCGGTTTAGATGATTTGTCGATAACCCGGTAAGTAATCGAGCGAAGCGCGTAAGTCGAAGTCTCCTTGAACAAAAATGAAGTTTTATATGTAAAATCTCCAACCTGAAATCCTTTTTTGACGATAAAAAGATGAGATTTTACAACTTCGGTTTTATCTGAAGGCTCGAACTCCGCCATTTCTTTGATGCCGCTTGTCGTTAAGCTCAAATTATCGATAGAGACATCTCCCAACTCGGTCAGAAAACCGAGAGTATTTAATCCCTGTACGTGAAATGCCGCTTTGCTGAACAAAATATCGGCATAAAATTTCTCGGCATACGTTTTTTCGTGAAAAGAATACGCGCTGCCAAACCCTGCAACAAGCTGAAGACACTGTCTTTTAAGTTCACAGTCGGATAAATCGCGCAGGCGCATGATGCCCGTTCCCGGCTGTTCCAGAAAGCGGCGAAATTTAGTTAAATCTTCTTTGTCAACGGCGACGGTTTTAAGTTCCTTATTTCTTTTTTCACGATTGATTACGGACGACTGCCTCGCGTAGCTATCATAAATTTCGCTCAATACTATCATCCGGTCTGAGCTTTCCCGCTCTCTTTTTCTGGCTTCTTCTTCACTTATTCTTCTCTGTATTTCGATTTTTTCCTGTAGAGTCGGAGTTGCGCCCGGAACCTGCCCGATTGCCGAAGACGCGGCAAGCAAAAAAAACAAAACCAAGCAGATTTTCGACAGCTTTATAGCCATAGCTTATGTCTCTGGAATATTATTTTAGAGAATCGCTTTATTTCGCCTAATTCTTTGCGACAAATTTATTTTCCTTGATTTTCGTGCTGCGGTCGGGAAATTTCTTCTTAAATTTCGGCGCGTCTTTTCTCGATAATTCTTTCCAGAGAATCGTCAGGCTTCCGTCGGCGTCGCGGCTGACCACGCGAAAGGCAATCATAACGTCTTTTCGCTTGTCAAAATCAAGCTCGTTGTAAGCTATGCCTCTGACCGAGCGCATAATTCTGCCGTCATAGGCAATCGAGCGCAAAATATAGGTCGTATTTTCGACGCTCGCTAAACCGCGGCTGTAGAAAAAGCCGTCTTTTGTAACGCCGTTTACAAATTGCCGGTCGAGCAACTTCGCTTGTTCAAAATCGTCGGTCGGCTGAAATTCGTTGAGAAATTTCAATCCGTTGGTTTGCAAAGTAACGTTTTCGAGCGGCACGTCGCCGATATTAACCATAATCCCGTGCATCAAAACGCCGGAGACATAAAAGTTTTTGCCGGAAAAGGTCAAATCAGCCAGATGCCGGATGCGATAGTTGTTCGTGCGGAATGAATACGAATTTCCCGCGCCCGGCATCGTAAATTTCAGGCATTTTTCTTTTGCCACGACGATGTTCGTATTATCGGCGCAGCCGACATCGACCAGAAGCTTAAATAAACCCGTGTTGTCAGCGCGCAGAAAACCGTTAAATTTTTGCAGCAGCCCGGAACTGGGCGCAATCGTTTGCAGCTCTTCTCTGGTCGGCTTGCGGTAAAGCGGCTGAACGCTCGACTGCAAAATCATCATCCGCATAGCCAATCCGTCGGGCGTAAGCGCCAGGTTTGTCATCGGAGCCTGCATATCTCTTGCCTGAGTTGCGCGGTTCGGTCGGCTGACGACAATCGGTTCGACGGGAGCAGGCGTGGCAGTTGTAGCCTGCGCGAAAGTCCCGGTAAAACCAAGCAGAAATAATCCTGAAAACAAAAGAAACCTTTTCATACTGCCTCCGAAATTAAATTGTGTCGCGGAGAAATTATTTCTCCGCGCCCTGCCGGCAATCGCGCCGCCGCCGTCAGAATTGCTGCGACGGCAGCCGATAAACCTCGTATGTTCAAGCTTTCAATACTTCAAAATTTTTTCTAACGGCGAACCGCTTCGCAATTTAACCTTATTTGGATTTTTTATCCGTTTCCGTCTCCGTTTTCGGAATTATCAATACCGGCGCTTTCGTTCTTTGAAGCTCTCGCCACAATAAAGTTAAATTGCCGTTTTCATCCTTTTTGACCACGCGAAACGCGACTATCACATCTTCTCTTTTGTCGCCTTTCAGAGGATAAAATTTGATGTCTTTCGAATTGTATTTATAAATCCACTGAAGGTCGGCGTCATACGCCGTTACGCGCAGAGCGTAGGTTTTATCGAATTCCAGCGGCAGCATCTGCTTGTAAGTTAAACCGTCGATGTCCAAACCTTTCTCATACTGCTTGAACTGCTTGTCGGCTTCGTTAATGTCCGGCGACGGAGCGAATTGCGCAAAATAATCGACGCCTTTGGTTTTTAATGAAACGTCTTCGAGAGCAACGTCGCCGAGATTGACCAGAGCCGATTGATTAAACCAGCCGAACGAATAAATCCATTTGTCCATAAAGCCGATGTCAGCCCAGCCGGATTTAACGTAATCATTTCTGCGGAAAGAATAATACCTGCCGCCGCCCGGGATAAAAGTGGAAGGACAGCGCTCGAAAATGTCTTTTCCCTTATCTTTCGCATCATCGCTGAAAACGCAGGCGGTTTCTTCCACCAGCGTAATTATTCCGGCATCCGGCAATTTCAAAAAGTCGGAATATTTACTCTTCAATTCGCGCGTCGGAACAATATATTTCTTTGCCTTGTTCGTCAGCTCGCTTGAAAACTGCGAAACCGTAACCGAACCGCCGTAGGAATCGCCGTTGGCTACAGCCCGCATCGTCTCTGAGCGATTGATATTCCTTGAGCCGTCATAAACTCTCTGCAAAATGGAAATTTCCGCCGCGCCTCTTTCCCTGCCTGAACCGGAAATAAAAATGCTGTCCGGGTAGCCGCCCTGCGCGAAAAGCGCTCCGGCAAAACAAGCTGTAAGTATTATTGATAAAATTAGTTTCTTCATTAAATTTTTATATATTGAGTTTTTGTTTTAAAATTTCGTTGACGATTTTCGGGTTCGCCTTTCCCTGCGAAGCCTTCATTGCCTGCCCGACAAAAAAGCCGAAAAGCTTTTCGTTGCCGCCGCGATATGCCGTAACTTGATTTTCGTTGTTTTTGATAATTTCGTCAACAATTTTTTCAATCGCGGACGAGTCGGAAATCTGCTCGAAGCCCTTTTCTTTTATGACTTCATCCGCGTTTTTCCCGCTCGAAAACATTTCGACAAGAACTTCCTTCGCCTGATTATTATTTATTTTTCCAGCGTCCAGAACTTTGATAAGCCCGGCTAAATTTTCCGCCGAAACAGGCGAATCTGCCGCCGTTTTGTTCGAATTGTTCAGTTCGCGCTGGAGTTCGGACAATATGAAGTTTGCCGAAGCGCGCGGGTTGCCCGAAACTTTCGCCGTCGTTTCGTAAAACTCAGCCAAACCTTTATCGCCGACAATCTGCGAAGCGTCGCCGTATGACAAGCCGTATTCGCTCATAAAACGGTCGCGCATAGCGTCGGGCAATTCGGGCATTTCCGATTTTACTTTCTCGATAAAATCTGCCGAAACTTTCAAAGGCTGCAAATCCGGTTCGGGAAAATAACGATAATCGTGCGCGTCTTCTTTCGAGCGCATCACGCGCGTACGATTGTTTTTCTCATCCCAGAGACGCGTTTCCTGACTAACGCCTTCGCCCGTCTCGTGCGCCTCAATTTGCCTTTCAATCTCAAACTCAATCGCCTTCTGCATAAACCGCACCGAGTTCAGATTCTTGAGTTCTACCTTATTATTAAATTTTTCCTGCCCGATTTTGCGAACGGAAACATTTGCTTCGCACCGCAGATTTCCCTTTTCCATATCCGCGTCCGACGCGCCGACCCACTGCAAAACTCTGCGAACGTGATTGACATAATCATAAGCCTGCCACGACGTGCGAAAATCCGGCGCGGTAACGATTTCGCCGAGCGGAGTTCCGGCGCGATTCAAATCGATATACGAATATTTATCGACATCGGGCAAGCCTTCGTGAACGTTTTTCCCCGCGTCTTCTTCCAGATGCATCCGCTCGATATGAATCGTCATCGGCTTAAATTCCCGCGCGTGTCCCGATTCGTCCCTTTCGGCAGTCATAATCGTCAGCTCGCCGTTCGAAGAAAAAGGCTTGTCATACTGCGAAATCTGATAACCTTTCGGCAAATCGGGATAAAAATAATTCTTCCGCGAAAAAATCGAAGTCTCATTTATACTCAGCCCCAAAGACAACGCCGCCCGCGCTCCCAAATCGACAACTCTCTCATTCAAAACCGGCAACGCCCCCGGAAGCCCCAGACAAACCGGACAAGTATTCGCATTCGGCTCGTCCCCAAAACTCGTCGCACAAGCGCAAAAAATCTTCGTCCCCGTCGCCAACTGCGCGTGAATCTCCATCCCGATAACTGCTTCCCAACCATTTTTCATAATTTTAATCAAAACAAACGCGGATTATGTCTTTATCATAATCCGCGTCTGCGATTAATTCAAAGTTTATAATAATTCACTCTAAAGCAAATTATTTCATTTTATTAAATAACCCAAGTTGCCAGTTATTAAATAAACGCCTTGTCAATCTGAAAGGCGAATAAAAATAACGCGATTTTCAGCAAGAAACCATTTAAGGTAGTCGCATGAATCTTTTTCGGAAACAATTTTTCAACTTCGCCAATCGTCGTTTCGATGTATTTTCTGACGAGCGATTTACAGCTTTCCAACCACGGTTCGCGAGCGCGTTTGGAATTGGCTTTGCGCGGCACTTGAAGTTGCAAATTTTCACATTCCGCCAAATAATCTTCCCACTCGTAGTAATTGTATCCGGCATCGACAAACAATTGCGCATCAACGGGCAGGCAAAGCGCCAATTCCGCCAAGCCCTGCAAGTCAACACAACTGCCGGGCAAGATACAAAACTCGACCGGAATGCCGTCGCTCGTTTGTTGTCGCACACGGCGACGGGAAACGAATCGAGCATATAACGCGTCTCCCAATGAAAATCTTTCAAAGCGCTGCCGAGCCGGTGAAACAAACAGTGAATCAAATCCGCGAGCCGCGAGAGGCGACGCGAAAAACGCGACCGCGAAAGCAGGCGACGCATCAGTCCGAGTTCGTGAAGAATAAGGCGCGCCCGCTCGAAATTGCCGCCGAACGAAAGCATCGCCGTCAAGGCGATAGTGATGACTTCGGCATCCGTTACTTCGACACGACAATCTTCTCGATGTCCGCTCGCCTTGAGAAAATCGTCAATAAAACAGTATATTGCAAGAGTGCTTTCGCACATTCGTTTGTCCTCTTTTGTGAATTAGTTTGGCGACAAAATTCTAAAAGAGGACATTCTTTTTTTCAAATATCAAACTTTATAACTGGCAACTTGGGTTAAATAGTTACTTTTCTTCATCAGTTGATATAGTTGATTCTTTTTCTTCAAAATCTTTCTTTGTTTCTATTTCAAAACAATCATAAAAATCTTTTGGAACACTATGATTTATAAGAATTGAATGTAACCAATAATGCATCCATCTCTTTTTTATAAATGACCATGTTACATATAAGAAAAACATTTTTCCTATCAAACATATGAAGAAAACAATATTTTGAAAATTCATTGGTGGACCAAAGGCATCTATGTCGAAGGAACCAAAAAGTGGTTGAGCTAATGCATATATAGGCAAAATAATTATGATTCCCCACCTAATATACTCACTGTATTTTCCTTTATCTATATTTTGAAGTGAATGTTCCATAGAAACATACCTTCCAAAAAGTAGTGCCATTGTCAATCCATTTAAGCTCCCGATAATAAGTTGTAATATATTTGCGGGAAGCTTACTAGGCGTATTTTCCTTATATATCCTGATTTTGCCCCGATAATTTTTAATTTTATTACGAATTTCATCGATAACTAGTATTGCAGATGGATTATTATCATCCGGCACATACGTTGTAATTAATTCAATTGAATCAACCAATTTAAGTTTATCATTTTCATTTTCAGGAAGAGTTTTTGTTATTTCGTTTAGTTTTTTAATTAAGTAGTCTAAATTGTTTTCATTTGTAAATTCCTTAATTTCACTAACTAACCCCGTGTGCAAATAAAAGATTGATATTTGAAAAGTTGAAAGTCCAAGCCGGGAAGCCTTCTAATAAAAGTATTCGACACTTTTTTCTCAGGAGGCTTTTGATGGACTTGGACACAATGA
>JBARIW010000136.1:0-23162 GCA_049799955.1 Pyrinomonadaceae bacterium | reverse complement strand
CCGCCGCCGTAACCGCCGCGTCCGCCGCCGCCGCCGCGATTTCCGCCGCCGCCGCCGTTTTCACGCGGTTTAGCTTCGTTGACTTTCAACGAGCGACCGTCGATTTCTTTGCCGTCAAGCTGCGAGATAGCGTTCTGACCTTCTTCTTTGCTCGACATTTCGACGAATGCGAATCCGCGTGAGCGTCCCGTGTCGCGGTCTTCGATAATATTGGTTGATTCAACCGTACCGATTTCACCAAAAATCTGTTCTAAATCCTGCGAAGTTGTATCGAAGGAAATATTTCCTACATAAAGTTTCATTGACATAATAATAATTTACCTTGTCTCCTTGAAGCGGAGATTTCTAAAGAAGCGTCGAATTAAATTAACGTGTAATCAGTTTCGGATGCTCAAAAAACGAGCGGCTTCTGCCATAAATAAAAAAGCCTGCTCTCGAACTATCCAAAAAACCGTCTTTGACGAGCGCATCACCGTTGATGCGAGAGAAGGGTTAACAGCTATTATGATGCGCTCTTTGAGGAATAGTTGCAAACATAATTTCGCGTTTATTTTTTAATTGTCTAAATAAATTCTCTTTTGCGTATTCAAAATACGTTTTTTCTTCGCGATTTGTGTTAAAATCACAGGATAGAAAATCCCTGACAAAAGAATAAAGCGATGAAGATTATTTTTCGGAATAAAGAGTATCTGTCAATAGCACATTGCTATAACGATAACAAGGACATCGCAACCGTCAGCCTGCCGACTTTTTCAAGCCGCGTACGCAAAGGTATGCCTATCGAAGACGCGTTCACGATACCCGTATCGACAACGAGATTTGCCGTCACGGTCGAGGGCGTCGAATATAAAAATCTGGCGACGCTGGCGCGCGCTTACGGCGTAAAGGAAATGACCGTTTACAAGCGGCATCATCGCGGCGCGCGCGGCGACCAATTAATTCCGCCGAAACTGAGAAAAGATTACGTTCCGCCCGAGCCGAAAAAGCTTCTCAGAGAAATGGAAGTAGAAGGCGTAAAATACAGGTCGGCGGCGCACGCCTGCCGCGTTTACGGCATAACCTATCGCACTTTTATCGCCCGCCGGAGATACGGCTGGACGCTCGAACAGGCGCTCGAAATTGAATCCATCGCCCATCGCCGCCGGGGCAGAAAAAAGAAATTCACGATAGACGGCGAGAGCCTTTCGTTCAAAGATATTCAGGGAAAATTTAATATATCCCCAAAAACGCTCGACCGCCGCCTGAAAGAAGGCTACACGGTAGAAGAAGTAATCACCCTGCAAGGCAAAAAAAGAAAGTAAATTAAAGCGGCGCGCCGGCGAACAAAAACGAAATTTTGAGCGTATATTTTTTGACTGATTCAAAAACTCAGGCGTAAAGGAGAATTCGAAAATTATGTTTTGTCCGGGCTGCGGATTGGAAGAAAGACAGGCTAACCAGTTTTGCCGCGCTTGCGGAACGGATTTGCGCACGGTTCGGATGACGCTCGAACGTTTCGATAATATCACGGCTTCGGCAGTTTCGGCGCGCGACGAAATCGGGCGCGCGGTCGCTGCAAAAATCAGGGAAACGCAGACAACGCACGAGCTGAAAAAAGTTGTCGAAGACGTTTTGCCGGAAATCGAAAAATTTCTCGAATCGCCCGCCGAAAAACGCCTCCGAAGAATGCGCGTCGGAACGCTTATTTCTTCAATCGGCGCGGGCGTGGCAATCGCGTTCATTATTCTCGGCATCTTTCTTAAAGAAAACGATATGCTGATGCTCGCCGGTCTCGGCTTGGTTACTTTTTTCATCGGTCTGAGCTTCGTTATCAATTCGCTGCTTTTTTCAGTCCCGAAAAAGAGTCTTTCGGATAAATCGGAAGACGCCGCCAGCCAGCTTGAACTCGACGCGCAGACCAACGAACTCGTTCTGCCCGGAGCAAAAAGCGTTTTTACTTCCGTAACGGAACACACAACGCAGCATTTAAAGGAAAAACATCCGATTTCGCGCGGTTAGCTTTGTTTGTTTAATTCGGCGAAACTGGCAAGAACGGCGAGCAGCTCGGCGGCTTCGACGGGTTTGGCGAGATGCGTCTGGTAACCGGCGGATAAAACTTTCAGACGCTCGGACGGGCGGGCATGAGCCGTCAGCGCGATGGCGGGAATTTTCCGTGTTTGCGTCTGATTAAACAGGCGCAGTTTTTTTATCAGCGAAAATCCGTCTTCGCCGGGCATTTCGATGTCGCTGACAATCAAATCGGGCGGCTGCGCCTGAAACTTCTCGACCGCTTCCGCGACGCTCGAAACGGCTGTAACATTCGCGCCCTGACCGGTCAAAACGGTAACGAGCAAATCGCGCGCGTCGGCTTCGTCATCGACAATCAGGACATTCAAATCGTCGAGTCGCGGCAGAGCGATTTTCAGCAAGCCGTTTTCATCAATCGCGGAATGCTGTTCGGTCGTCGCCGCCGCCGGACTTTCGCGGTGAATAATCGAAACAGGCAGGCTGACAATGAATGTCGCGCCCAAATCTTCGCCCGGGCTTTCCGCCCGAATTGTGCCGCCGTGAAGCTCGATAATGTGGCGCGTTATCGCCATTCCCAAGCCCAAACCGCCGAATCTACGGGTCGTCGATGTGTCGGACTGCTTAAATCTTTCGAAAACAAACGGCAGAAAATCCGCGGTGATGCCTTTTCCCGTGTCGCTGACGCTGATTTCGACGCTCGAATTGACGCGCTCGACTTGAATTTGGACGCGCCCGCCTTTCGGCGTAAATTTTACGGCGTTCGAGAGCAAATTCCACAAAACCTGCTGGAGACGCGACGAATCGCCCGAAACATAACAGCTTGTATCGAGAATCTTTTGCAGCCGGATGTCTTTGGCGTCCGCCGCCGGAATGACGACATCGATGGCTGATTCGATGACCATTACAAGGTCAATCTGGCTGACTTCGAGCCGGAGCTTGCCGGAAATGATGCGCGTAAAATCGAGAATGTCTTCGATGAGCTTTGACTGCGCCCGCGCGCCGCGCAAAATCGCTTCGACGGCGTGCGCGGTCGTCTCGGCGTCGGGTTTTCTGCTTTGCAGAATCTGCGCCCAGCCGAGCATTCCGTTGAGCGGCGTGCGAAGCTCGTGCGAGACGACCGAAAGGAATTCGTCCTTTGCGCGCGCCGCTTCTTCAGCCTCTTTTTTCGCCCGCAGAATCTCGTCCTCATACTGATTGCGCTGGCGCATAGGCATAAACACGCAGTCGTTAAGAAACACGCCTTCGCCCGAAGCGCGCCGCGCCGCATTGACCAGAACGGGAACGTCCAGCCCGGTTTTTGAGCGGAGGGAAAGATAAACCTCTTCGACCACGGATTTTAATCTTAAAAGCGGGAAAAAATGTGTTTGATAAAATATGCGCCCGGCGACGGAGAAGATTTTTTCGATATGAATCTCGCGTATCTCGTCGCGCTCGTAGCCGAGAATATTTAGCAGCGTGTCGTTTATCCCGACGATTTTTCCGTCGTCGGCAAAAACGAGAAAGCCGCATGGCGCATTGTTTAATAGTTCATCCATCGGCTCTCTAAAAGTTAATTATCGTTCAGATAGTTCTTGATAATCCCGACGGTTTCGCGCGGGTGGCTCATATGCGGGCAATGCCCGCTCGCTTCCATCAGGGCGAGCGTGCTGTTCGCTAAATTTTTGTGCAGAAATTCGCCGACCGAAACGGGCGCAATCGCGTCGTCCGTTACCTGTATAATCAGCGAAGGCGTTTTTACATTCGGCAGGTCGGCGCGATTGTCGGAAAAAAATGTGGCTTCGGCAAATCGGCGGGCAATCTTCGGGTCGGTCGAGCAGAAGCTTTCTTCGAGTTCCTGACCGAGTTCCGGTCGGTCGGCGTTTTTCATAATCACAGGCGCGAGAAAGCTCGCCCAACCCATATAATTTTTGTCCATCATATCGAGCAAGCCTTCGATGTCGGCGCGTTCGAAACCGCCCGTATAATCCGGCGCGTCATTGATATAACACGGCGAAGGGACAATCTGAATCAGGCTCTTGAAAAGCTCCGGTCTTTTGATAGAAGCAAGCACGCCAATCATACTGCTGACCGAATGACCGACAAAAATCACGTCCTTTAGCTCAAGCGCGTCGCAGATTTCCAGAACGTCCTTCACATAACCGTTCAAATCCGCGTAGCGAACGGGACTGTAAGAAGCAAGGTCGGATTTGCCCGAACCGACATAATCAAACGAGATGATTTTATAATCTTCTTCGAAAGCGGGCGCGACAAACCGCCACATATTCTGGTCGCAGCCGAACCCGTGAGCAAACATCAAAGCCTGCGCGCCTTCGCCCGAAATTTTCACATTATTACGCCGGAGGATATTTTCATTCATCTTGAGCTTCACCCTAATCTGCCGTCTAAACTGTATATGTAAAATTTAAAATAATATCGAAGCGAAAGCAAATTTTAGTGATGGTGTAATTATCGCCTGGTTTCTGCCGAAGGCGCTAAAAGAAAGCAGTCTGTAGTGAAACCGAAAGACAAGTCAGGCGGATGACGCGGCAGATATTGCATTATAGGATATACAAAAAGAGGGATAGATTAATCTTTCCCGACAATCTATCGCTCTTTCTGACGCATTTATTATTCTTTTCGATTAATAAACGCATCGTTCAGGTTAATATATTAGTCTTTTCGATGAATTTACCAGTCCGGCAAAACAAATTATCCATCGTCGGGATGGATATATTCCTCTTTTCGATTAAATTATCCATCTCCGCGATGGATAATTCCGTCGCGCCGGACAATATACTAATCGATTTTACTGTTGTTTTTCGCCTTTCGGACGTTTCTTTTTCTGCGCCTCGTAGCGAACGCTTAAATCGTCGTAAATCGCCTGCGCGTTCGGCACGCCCATTTTCGTCGCCTGCCCGACCGCGCCGTAAAATCGCCGCGCAAAATCGTCGGCTTCGCTGCCCGAAAGCATCGCCGTATCGTCGAGATTGCTGACAATCTGCATCAAAGGACGACCAAACTCGCGCGTGTCCCTAAAAGTCGTCAAATCCTTCGTAAATTCCCCCGCATCGCCGAACATCGGAATAAATTCAGGATTTGAAACGACATACTGCGCGACCTTTTCCATAAACGGAATCGCATCGTCGCTGATTTTAGCGATACCCGCTTTATCATCCTTGCTAAGCGCAATCAATTTCGCCGCAAACACATCATTCAACACCTTAACAGCGCCGTTAATTTTTCCTTTTTCCTCGTCCGTAAAGGACAAAGAAATACGATTTTTATTCATATCTTCTCTTCTCCTAATTTTTTGATTTCTGCTATGACGAGCATGCCGTTTCATGGGCAAACGCATCAGAATTCTGACAGAAGGAGAGAAAATTTTTTGCCGAAGAAATTTAATTTTATTACAATAAAAGGCGCGAAAATTTGAAAATTTCAATTAATATCTTGAATTTATGATAATTTTCCCTTCAAAACCAGACATTAGTAAAAAAAAAAGATTGACATGTCTGAGGTATATCCGTAGAATCTTGTTGCTTCAATCCATTATTAAAATATAGATAATTTCACAAAGGTAACTATGTGGCAAAAAATAAAAAAGTGGCTTTCTCCACTAATGTTAAGCTGGTTTAGTTTTACTTTGTTAAGTGTACCGCTAATCTCGATTACGTTGCTTCAATTAACTTTTCAACCCACTCTAACAATCAATGTATATAATATTCCTGGTGTTGATGGCGATAAATCCAAAGACCCATTTTCAGTTTCTAATTCCGATGGGAAGCAAGTAATGTTTTCAATTTGGACTCTTAATGATACTTATTCATGGGAATTTGGATATGACGGCACGAGTGATGATGGTTATCCGGCAATGCTTAATAAAAATAATGCAACGCTTCCTATTTCAGATGAACAGAAAAAGTCATTAAATTTGGCAGAAGAAATAATTTGCATCGGTGCAAGCTCACAGGAGCCTAAAGCCAAAGAAAACGATCCAAAAAAGGCAAGAGCAATTGAAGAGAGTAGAGCTAGTCGGCGGGCAAATTCGATTGCTTCATGGATTCAACCAAAATTAGACGCTCCGATAAATGAAGATTCTTTTGTCGTAGGATTTTTGAAACGTTTATGGGGAACGCCACCACCGCCAAATAGAATAGTCAAAAAATTGAATATAGGACAATGGGAAAAACAAGAAAACAGAACTCAAACGGAAACCGCATACCAAAGAAGAGTTGTAATTATATTGGTTCTACGTAATGAAAAAGGCGAATATGTTTCACCTGACAATGTAGCTCTTCGAAATGCCTTTCTGGAAAAGGCAAAAAATGAGCAAAAGATTTATGAATACATTTTGAATGATTATTCTAAAACTAAAAATGGTTTTGCGTGGGAATAATACAGTCGATTGACTGAAAAATGGCTATGAATATTTTAGATTTATCTTGGATAATCTGGGCAGTCTGGTTAGTGGTTAATATAATTTTCTCCGGCATAGCACTTTGGCGAAAATTTTTCCCCCGCAGTGACAAAGAATTATCTTTAGAAAATAAAACTATTGAAGCTAATAATAAAATTAGTGAAAAGTCTTCATCTTATCCAACTTCAAATATTATACCTAAACGCCCTAAAGCTAATTGTTCTGCCTGTGGAGGAAAAGGATGGGTTAAATGCGACTGTAAGGCTTGTAATGGAAGCGGAAAAATATAAATTTTACTTAAAACCAACTGCCTTTCACATCTTTCAAAACAACCTGCGCCGTGTTATGTCCCGAAGCGGCAAAGACGCCGCCGCCGGGATGGGTTGATGCGCCGGTTAGATAGAGATTTTTTATCGGCGTTTTGTAGGCGGACATTTCCGGCAGAGGTCGGAAGAGAAACATCTGGTCGAAATCCATCTCGACGTGCATTACGTTTCCGCGCAGTAAGCCGAGACGCTTCTCCAAGTCCATCGGCGATTGTGTGAAGCGTTCGATGATTGAATCTTTCACGTTCGGCGCGTAAGAATTTACGACATCGATTAATTTACCGGCTTCGCGTTCCTGAATATTTTCCCAGCTTTCGCCATTGGATAATTCATAAGGAAAATATTGTCCCCAGATGAAAAGCGTGTGTTTGCCTGCGGGCGCGAGCGTCGGGTCAACGGCGGAGAAAGTCATTGCCAGAGCCGACGGGTTTTTTGAAGGAATGCCGTTCAGATAATCGGCGTAACCGTGTTCGAGATATTCCATCGATGGGCAGAGAAGCTGCAAGCCCCGATGACAATCGGCGGCTTTACCGCTGTTCGGCGCGGCTGTGTAATCGGGAAGCTCGGAGACGGCGCAGCGGACAATCATCCCGAAACCGTTGCCGATGCGGACGTTTTCTATTCGTTTCGCCAAGCCTTCGGGCAAATTTTCCGCGCCGATTAGTTTTAGAAACGTCGTGTGAACGTGCGCGTTCGAAACGATTCGCTTTGCGTCGATGCGCTCGCCGCTTGCCAAAATTATTCCGCGCGTTTCGTTATTTTCAATTTCAATTTTATCGACTTCCGCGTTTAATAAAATCTCGCCGCCGTGATGTTCCAGACATCGCGCCATCGCCTGCGTGAGCGCGCCTGAACCGCCGCGCGGACGTTTGACGCCGCTTTTGTGAATCATCGAATGCCAGCCGAGAAAATCGCCCGAAGCCGTTGCCGTCGGCGGCGGACCGCTTTGCGCCGCGAGCCAGCCAAGCGCCGCGCGCAAGCCTTCGTGTTTGAAAGTTTGCCGCACGAGCGAGCCGTAACTCGTCATCAATTTTCGAACCATATCGGCAGGATTTTTCGATTTCGTGCCGAAAACCATGTGGCGGGCGAGATTAAAAGCGGTCGGCGGTTTCAGAAAAGCTTCAAAAACGCCCTCGTTTAGCTTTTCCCATTCGGCGACGAATTTTTTGTAGCGTTCCGCATCTTCGGGCGACACTTGCGCGATTGATTCGCAGGTTTTATCAACGTCTTTCCAGAAATAAATCGCGCCGCGCCCGTCAGGCATCGGCGCGAACGCGAACGGGTCGCAGTCGATATAAACCAGACCGAATTTTTCTAATTCCAATTCGCGCACGACCGGCGTGAGATGAATCATTATGTGCGCGCTTGAGCCGACATCGATTTTATAGCCTTCGATTAAATCGTCCTCGGTGCAAACCGCGCCGCCGACGATGTAACGGCGCTCTAAAACAATGACTTTCAAGCCCGCTTTCGCCAGGTAACAGGCGCACGTCAAGCCATTGTGCCCGCCGCCGATGACGGCGACATCATAGTTTTCACTCATTTGAATATTCTGCCACAGAATATTCAAATGAGTGAAAAACTGTTTATTGTTCGCTTAATTCGATGGTAAAGTTCCGGTTATTTATCGTCCTTAAAAATTACAAACGGCGCTCCGAAGACCAGCAGTAAACCCAGAGCGTGCCCTTGAATATCGGACAACGTGGAGATATAGAAACCGGCGAATGTCAAAATTAAGCCGAGTAGAAAGCGGAAATTTCCGGCAAGAACCGGATTGTCGTAATTTTTATAATTTTCAGCTTCGCAATGCATTTTTATGTCTCTCCTTGTAATTTATTCAAACTTTTTTCGCCAGCAGCGAAAGTTGTCCGAGATGATAGCTCTGGTGATTTGTCCGGCTGACGAGCACGTTTAATTTGTTGCGATGCGGCTCTTTGGCAAAATCTTCTTCGGACACGGCAGTGTGTTTGGCAAACCATTCATCGGGCGAAAGCCGGCTGAAATGATTTGTAAGACTTGCGTTTATTTCATTCCAATAATTTTTTAATTCGCCGACGGAAGGCGTTTCGAGACCTGATTTATCAGGATTTTTCAGAAAAACTTCTTCCAGTTGCGGATAAAGCTTTTCGCCGAACCCAAGCAGCGGCAGCAAGTTGTCGCTGACCGCCGTTAGATGACCGAGAAGATAAATTCCGCGATTTGCGCCGGGCGCGGTTTCCGCCGCAAACTGCTCGTCGGAAAGCGTGTCGAGCAGTTTGTTGACGTTTTTATTTTGCGCTTTCCATGCATCGACGATTATTTTTACGAATAATTCTTTTTCTGTCGCAATGTTGGTTTTTTCTAATTGTGTTTTCATTTTTTTTCTCTCCAAATCCGCAGAGCTTTCGCGGACTTTAAATGACGGTTTTTTTATTAAACAAAAAGCCGACAAACCGTTGTATTTGCGGCGCGGCAATTAAAATTACAGGGATTGCTATCAGATAAGCTATCGCCCAGGATTTCAGCCATATTTTCAAAAAATGTCCGGCGAAACCGAGATTTACGAAAATTACCGTAAACGAAATCAATCCGGTCGTAACGATTCCCATCAGACACGCGAAAGCGATTTTTTGTTTCATTTTTTTAGATGAAAGCAAGCCCGTCAAAAATGCGTTTCGACGAGCTTGCTTTTCAAGAAATTTACCAGGGAAGCTCGTTGCCCAGATGAATAAATTTGCCCGTGTAGCCGTTAGCCGGAAGCGTCGCCAAATCGACCGAAGTTTTCGCGCCTTCTTCGACCGGAATTTCGCCGTTCGCGTTCATATCCGTAACGACCGAGCCGGGATGCGCCGCGTTGACTTTAATCGGCGTATCTTTCAGCTCGTAGGCGAGATGAACGGCGTAACCGTTAAGCGCAGTTTTCGAGATGTCGTAAGCCGGAACTTTCCAGTTGTAAATCGGCGAAGCCGGGTCGCTGTGCAGGTTCAGAGAACCTAAACCGCTCGATAAAAAGACGATTCTTCCCGCGTCAGATTTTTTTACCAGCGGAACGAACTTTTGCGTCAGCGCGATTGTATTGAAAAAATTCGTGTCGAAAGTTTTGCGAAACACTTCCGCCGAAGTTTTGCTCGCGCCGACGGGCGCGCCGTTTTCTTCGTTCCGGTCGATAAAAATTCCGGCATTGTTGATTAAAATATCGAGCTTGCCGTATTTTTCTTCGATAAATTTCGCCGCCGATTCGTGCGTTTTCGCGTCGTCAACGTCGAGCAGGACGAATTCCGCGTCGAAGCCTTCATTTTTCAATTTCGATTCGGCTTCCTTGCCGTTTTCTTCGCTGCGCGCGCCGACTAAAACTTTTATTCCCTGCTGCCCCAACTGCCGCGCCGTTTCAAAACCGATGCCGCGATTTGCGCCCGTAATTAATGCTAATTTTTTATTTTGTTCACTCATTGTTTTTTCCTCTTTTTACTTTTACTTATTCTCTAAACTGTTACTGTGTGAGTAACAGTTACGCTCAAATTTTTTTTAACTTTCGATGTCGGCAATAACTTCCGCGAGAGTCGTTTCCTGCAAACTTCCTTCAAACGATTCCTGCGCTTTAGCTAAAACTTTCTTCATCGTCGCCTCGATATTGCAGCTCACGCGGCACATTTTCTGCACCGGATAATCGTGAATCGCAAAAGTTTTCGGCGCGTCGACCGCTTTATAAATTTCCAGAAGTGAAATTTCTTCCGGCTTTTTTGCAAGCAGGCACGAACCGGATTTTCCCATCGACGTTGAGACAAGACCGGCTTTCGACAATTTCGCCAGAATTCTCCTGACAAAGCTCGGGCTTGTATTTATGCTCAACGCCAGTTCGT
Source organism: Pyrinomonadaceae bacterium (assembly GCA_049799955.1). Classification (GTDB taxonomy): domain Bacteria; phylum Acidobacteriota; class Blastocatellia; order Pyrinomonadales; family Pyrinomonadaceae; genus JBGTFE01. Next base: position 12,594 of record JBARIW010000136.1, on the reverse strand, counting down.
TCGAAGTCGCCTGCCGCCGCTCGCAATTAAAACCGAGCGCAATCAGCAGGTGAACCGCGATTGAAAATTGTGTGTTCGTTGCCATAACTGTTACTTTATTCGATACAGTTAAAAATTGTCAAGCGGAAATGATAACTTTTTTCGATTAATTTAATTTTTGCTAAACTGCCGCTTCGGCAAAGACGAGCTTTTTAATTTCATCGATTTTTTCGAGCGCGGCTTCTTCGCCGAGCTTTATAAGTTCGTCCATTTTGCCCATTTCGTCCGGTCTGAGATGCGCGATTTGCGGGATGATGACGACATCGGCGCGGTAATGATGCGCTTTTGAAGCGGCGCGCAGGAGCATCATTGCGGATTGAAAAAAGATGCCGAGAAGCGTCGAAGATGTTCCGAAATAAGTGTTTCCGCAGGCGAGCACATCGACGGCGATGACGATTTCCGCGCCGAGCTTTTTGACCGCTTTTGTCGGGACAGCCGCGACCACGCCGCCGTCGATTAATTTTCTGCCGTCATCGTCTTCGAGCGGCATAAAAACGCCCGGAATCGCGCAGCTCGCGCGAACGGCGAACGGCAAATCCCCGGTATTTAAGACGACTTCTTTCCCTGTATCCAAATCGCACGCGACCGCCGCGAAAGGAATCGGCATATCTTCAAACCGGCGAAAGGGAAAATGTTTTTTGATAAAATTTCCCATCGGCGCGTTCGATAAAATCCCTTTCGGCGAATAGGAAAATCCGGCGACCGCCCGCCAGTTTATCTTGCGGCTGAAAGCGATAATCTCCTCGACGCTCATCCCCGAAGCGAAAGCCGCGCCCGCAAACGAGCCTGCCGAAGTTCCGGCGACAAAATCAATCGGAATATTATGTTCGGTGAGAACTTTCAAAACGCCCAAGTGAGCGAACCCGCGCGCCGCGCCGCCGGAAAGAGCCAAGCCAATTTTTTTTCGCGCCATAATAATTAGTTCAAAGTTCAAAGTTCAAAGTTTAAAGTTCAAGATTGGTTGCTGACTTTGAACCTTAAACCTTGAACTTTGAACTCTCTTTGATTTTAACTTTTGTTTATGAAAAACTTAAACCTCTAAAATGACTCCGCAGGAATCTTTACAACTTAATCGTCCGCCGACGAGCGCCGATATTGCGGCGGGCGGGAAGGCTTGCCCGGTTTGCTCGCGCGAAACGCGGGACGAATATGTTCCGCTCGTCGCGCTCTCCGAAGATTTGCAGGCTTTGATTCGCGCCAACGCTCCCGACACAAATACTTTCGAAGCCGTCTGCGCTCGCTGCGTGCGACTTTTTGAGCGCGCAAAAGAGCAGATTTTGAGCGAAGCGGCGATGACCAAAGACGGCTCGCACGTTCTTTCGACACCGCTCAGGCTCGACGCGGACGAGAAATTTACAGGCAAAAACGTCTGCATCGCCTTTCTCGATTCGGGATTTTACCCGCACGTCGATTTGACCACGCCGGACAATCGTATTCTCGCTTATCACAACATGAACGAGACGAACGGCGAAATCGCCTCGCTGTTTCTGCCCGACGTGGCAAGCTGGCACGGGATGATGACATCGGTTGTCGCCGCCGGAAACGGGAGCCTGTCGAACGGCTTTTATCGCGGAATTGCCCCGGACGCGAATGTCGTTCTGGTAAAACTGGCGCGAACGGGCAGAATTACCGAGCAGAATATTCAGGACGGTCTGGAATGGATTCTGGAAAACCGCGAGAAATTCAAAATCAAAATCGTAAACATCTCGGCGGGCGGCGATTTTGAGCAGAGTTACCTGCACGATTCGCTTTCAAAGACGGTTGAAGAATGCGTCGCGCAGGGAATAACGGTCGTCTGCGCCGCCGGCAATGCCGGACATCTGCCGAATCACCCGGTTTTTCCGCCCGCGAGCGCGCCTTCGTGCATCGCGGTCGGCGGGCTTGACGACCGGAATTCGATAAATCGCGCGCGGCGCGGAATGTATCGTTCGAGTTACGGACCGACGCTCGACGGTCTGCAAAAACCGGAAATCATCGCGCCTTCAATCTGGGTTCCCGCGCCGATTTTACCGAATACGCCGACGGCGCAGCAAGCCGAGCTTTTAAAGGCTCTGGACAACGCCGAAGATGCGGATTTATACAGGATAATTGAAGAAAATCCGAATATAGAGCCGGATTTGGACGCCGCGCTCGACCGTCCGGTGCACAGCATACGGCAAATTATCGCGCTCAAAATTCGCAGCGAAAACGTTATCACCGCGCATTACAAATACGTTGACGGAACGTCGTTTTCCGCGCCGATTGTTTCAAGCGTTATCGCGCAGATGCTCGAAGCAAATCCGCGCCTGACGCCGCAACAGGTAAAAAGAATTCTAATTTCGACGGCTGAACGCCTGCCGCATTACGAAGTTGACCGTCAGGGCTGGGGCGTTCTCGACCCGCGCCGCGCCGTTGAGACGGCAATTAAGTTCTAAATTCCAAGTCTCAAGTCAACTGCTTTCCGACTTGAGACTTATTGATTTACAAAATTATATAACAGGATTCCGCTTGCCTTAACTGACTGATTGCCGACTGTAATCGGATTAAATCTCGTCTGTCGGGCGGCGGCTTCGGCGGATTGGCGCAGGAGCGGATGCCCGCTCGTCGCTTTGGCGGAAGTTACGTTTCCCGATTCGTCAACCGTAACCTGCACCGAAACCTGACCGTTTGCGCCGACCTGTTTGGCGGACGAAGGATATGCGGGTTTCGGAAGATTGAAGGCGCGACCGTTCAGAACGCCGACGTTGACCGGACGAAGGGTCGGCTCGCCGGAAGGTGTCGTGCGCGGCGTTCCGCTCGGACTTGGCGCGGGCGTTCTGCTCGGCGTCGGAGTTTTTGTATTTGCATTGACGTTCGTATTTGCGTCGGGCGAAGCGCTCGGACTCGGGCTCGGACTCGGAGATTTGGTCGGCGTCGGAGTTTTTATATTGCTGTTAAAATTGGCGTTAAAATTTGTGTTGATGTTCGGTAAATTGAGGTTGCCGCTGTTGTAATCAAAATTTGTCGGCGGAATGTTGACTATAGAATTTGTATTTACATTCAGATTTTCGGGCGGATTCGTATTGACGTTGACGTTCGCGCTGTTGCTGCTGCCGTTGAAAGCCCAGAAAAGCGCGGCGATTCCGCCCAGAATCACAAGCGTCAGCAAAATGGTTGTTACGACGACGAGCGCCGTGTTGGATTTCGGCGGCGGAACGGGACGATAAGTAGTTGTTTTTGCACGGATTTGCTGTTCCTGTGTCGGAATAACGATGCGCGGCGTGTCCGCGTCTTTTTGCGCCTCGACCGCCGTATCTTCGACGATGTCCACCGGCGGCGGATTCAGCGGTTTTTCTTTTCTGATAACGGTTTCTTCGCCGAAATCGTCGTCGGCTTCTTCCGCCGAAACGCTCGGAAGGTCGGTAAAATGCGGCTGGCTCTCGTCAATCAGAGGCGTACCGTCTTTGGTGCAGAATCTCAAAATTTCTTCATCGTACTCGGTTTGACAGGTCGGGCAATATTTCATAATCGTCGGAAAGTAGGGAAGCTTTTTTCGGGTTTTCTAAAATCTGTGCAACAATTTCTACTACGCATTTTAGCACGAATTGTTTTCTATGTGGCAAGGGAAAGATTTTACCACAGAGACACAGAGACACGGAGAAAGAAAAATAAATCCCGGAAGGACACAAATAAAAAGAAAATAAAACTCTGTGTCTCTGTGTCTCTGTGGTGAATCCTATGAAAAAAATCATCGTCATCGGCGCGGGACTCGGCGGGCTTTCCGCCGCGATTCGGCTTGCCGCGTCGGGTTTTGCCGTTTCTGTTCTGGAGAAAAACGAATCGGTCGGCGGAAAGGTGAATTTTGTCGAAGCAGACGGCTATAAATTCGATACGGGCGCTTCGCTTCTGACGATGCCGCACATTCTCGAAGACCTTTTTAGATTTGCCGGGCGCGAGCTCAAAGATTATCTCGAAATCGTTCCGCTTGAGCCGATTTGCCGCTATTTCTGGACGGACGGAACAATTTTTGACGCTTCGCAGGATTTACAAAAAACCAAAAGCGAAATTGCCAGAATCTCGCGGCAGGACGCGGCAAATTTTCGCAAATACTTAGCTGATTCGAGGCGAAAATACGAAGTCGCCGAAAAGACTTTTCTCGCGCACAGCCTGAACGATTTGCCTCGACTTCTGCGCCCGAAATATCTCAAAGATTTATTCGCGATTTCTACGCTGAAAACTTTGGATGAACATAACAAAAAATATTTTTCGTCCGCAAAACTGCGCCAGCTTTTTAATCGTTTCGCCACATATAACGGTTCTTCGCCCTTTCAAATTCCGGCGACTTTCGCGCTGATTCCGTTTGTCGAATTCGGTCTCGGCGCGTGGTACGCGCGCGGCGGGATGTATGAAATTCCGAAGGCTTTGGAGCGTTTGGCAAAAGAGTTGAAGGTCGATTTTCGCTTCGACGCGGAAATTGAAAAGATTCTGGTCGAGAATAAAAAAGCCGTCGGCGTGAGGCTCAAAAGCGGCGAGATATTGAAAAGCGATTTTGTCGTTTCAAACGCCGACGCGGTTGAAACTTATCGAAATCTTCTGCCGGCAGACGACAAAAAAATCGAAAGCCGCGAGCCTTCGTGCAGCGGTTTCGTTTTGCTTCTGGGAGTTAAAAAACAATTTTCCCGGCTCGCGCATCACAATATTTTCTTTTCCGACGATTACAAAGCCGAGTTCGACGCGATTTTCAAAGAAAAGCGACCTGCCGCGAATCCGACGATTTATGTCTGCGCGGCGTCGAAAACCGACGGAAGCCAAGCGCCCGAAGGACACGAAAATCTGTTTGTTTTGATAAACGCGCCTTACACGAGCGAGAAAACGGATTGGGAAACCGAAGCTAAACCGTATCGTGATTTGATAATCAAAAAACTGGAAGATTTTGGCTTGAACGATTTGGAAAATTCGATAGATTTCGAGCAAATCATCACGCCCGTCGATTTCGAAAGAAAATATCGCGCCAATCGCGGCTCGATTTACGGCGTTTCGTCAAACGGCATTTTCTCGGCGTTTTTAAGAGTTCCGAATAAAGCGAAAGACATCGAAAATCTCTATTTCACAGGCGGCGCAACCCATCCGGGCGGCGGCATTCCGCTGGTTTTGCTGTCGGGAAAAATGACGAGCGAACTAATTACGAATTACGAATTACGAATTACGAATTGGAAAGCAGTTGACCTTTGAGCCTGGAGCTTTGACCTTTGATTTTAAATCTTCTCAAAGGTCAAAGGTCTAATCTCAAAGGTCTAAGCTCAAAGGTCTTCTTATCATTCGTCTTTCGTAATTCGTAATTCGTAATTGATTATTGTATTCGCGTATTCGCCGTTATCGGCTGGTCGCCCTGCAAACCGAAATTTATGACTTTGGATGTCGCGGTTTCGCTGTTGTGGATATACCATGTTCCGGTTGACGGTCGCCAGATGGCAAAGTCCATCACGCCGTCGCCGTCGTAGTCGGCAGGCTGCGGCAGGTCGCCCTGAACGCCCCATTTGAAGACCATCATCGTCAAATCGCTGCTGCGGCGCACGTAAAAATTGCCTTCCGTAGGTCGCCAGACAGCCAAATCGGTAATCGAATCGCCGTCGTAATCAGCCGGAACGAGCTTATCGGTCGGCAAGCCCCATTGAATTACATCGTCGAAGCCGTAATTGTAATTGCTTTTCGTGATATACCAGATTGAGCCGCCCGAAGTCTGCCGCACGACGACGAAATCGGTTACGTTGTCGCCGTCGAAATCGGCGGAAACCGGAATGTCGTTTGCCGTGCCCCAACGATAGCCGAACAAAGTCTGGTCGGTGCTGCGAAGCACGTAGAAAGTTCCGTCCGTGCCGCGCCAGATTGTTACATCGTTTTTGCCGTCGCCGTCAAAATCGCCGGGCACGACGCGGTCGTTCGGAACGCCCCACGGCGTCGCCTGAAAGTTCACGCCGGGCGTGTTCTGGTCTGTGCCGTAATACCATGTGTTCGTGCTCTGCCGGTAAACGGAGAGGTCGGATTTGCCGTCGCCTGTGTAATCGCTGCCGCCCGTAACAATGTCGCCGACCGTGCCGAAATCCGTAACCGAAACCTGATTAGATTCCGAATCGATTATCCACCATTTGGAAACGGCGCTCGGGCGATAAATCGCAAGGTCGGCTTTGCCGTCGTTCGTTTTGTCGAAACCCGGCTGGCGGCAGTTTTGCAGATATGAAACTTTTAATTTATAAAGCGGACAGCCCGTATTTTGCTCGACTTCGTGGACGACGATTGTAAAATTTGCGTTCGGTCCGACGGCAAATGAATACGAGCCTTTATTTATCGTGCTGAAACCCGAATCGCCGATGACGTTCAGCGCCGGATTTGCCGGATTGTAGCTTGAATATGCGACCGACTGCGTCTGATTTCCGCCGCAGCCGGAAAAATCCAACTCGACCTTGACGCAGACCGTTTCGTTAAAAGGATTTGTAAAATTGTGCGAGTCGCGGCGGAGCGTCGTATTGTTTTCCGTTCCGCCGCTGCCGATAGCTCCGCAGTTCGAAGGCTTGCCGTCGCGCGAGATGCGTCCCGCCTGGCTGACATCGCCGGCGGTAATCGAGCCGTTGATAACCGACGGATTCGGCGCGGGCTGGCAGATATACTGCGCCTGCGCCGCCGGAGATAAAATTAAAATTAACGTAAATGCAAAACAAAAAAATGATGTAATAACTTTCATAAAAATTCTCCCTCGTTCAATAACCTTCCGGCTTTTTTATCCGGCTATTAGAGAATGCGGGAATTTTGTCTGAAAACTATCATCGGGCGGAAAAATAAATTTCCTTAACGGTGAACGGTGAGTGATTAATGATGAGTGAAAGAATATTTCCTTTCTTAACTCATCACTAATCACTCACCGTTCACCACTATTTTAATTGTCCTTGCTAATCGCGCCATGGCTTTTGAGCAGTTCTTCGATTTCGTCGTTGGCGGTCAAATCCCAAGCCGTCTCGCCGTCCTTATTTTTCAGATTTACATCGGCGCGGGCGAGAATCAGAGCGCGAACGTTTTCCGGATTGTCGGCGTCGGCGGCGTTCATCAAAGCGGTTTGTCCCTGCTTGTTCTGCGCGTTAACAAAGGCTTCGTGGTCAATCAAAACTTGCAGGACTTCCGAATTAGCCGTGTGCGCGGCGAGAATCAAAGCCGTATTTCCTTCGCTGTCAACCGCGTTTACCTTCGCGCCGTGCTTGATTAAAACCCGCGCGAGCTCGGCGGTCGCGTCTTCGTCCAGACGCATCAGAGGCGTTTGTTTATCGTCATCTCTGGCATTAACTTTCGCTCCGAAATTGAGCAAAGTTTCGACCATCCCGACATTTCCGTTTTCAACCGCGAGGAAAAGCGGCGTGATATTGTTATAATTTTCGTCCCTGCCGTTGACGTTTTCGCCTTTGGCGATGAGATTTTCCACTTCTTCAAGGTCATTGTCGGAAACGGCGCGAGCCAGCGGATTTTCATATTCAACGGAAACCATAATGCCCATTGTCATGCCGGCGACTTCAAGCGAAGGATTAACAACGCTTTCTTTTCCGTCCGATATAATAATGTTTCTGCTCGTAACCTTAAACCCGGCGGCAGTGGCGGAAAGCTCATAATTTTCGCCCGGAAGATTTTCGAATTTATAAAATCCGTCTTCATCGGCAGTAGCAGTGGCATTGTAACCGGCGGATATGCCGATACTTTTGAGCGTAACGGTCGCGCCGGCGACAACCGCGCCGTTCGGGTCGAGTACAGTTCCCTCGACGCTGGCAGATTTATTTTCCGACTTGTTTTTTTCAGATTGTTTTTCCTGTGAAGCTTCAATTTGCGAGTCGGGAATTCTTTTAATCAAGCCGGTCGTGCCTTGCGCGTAAGTCAATGTCGAAACCGCCATCGAAGCGCCGAGAATTCCGGCGGCAATTCCGGCGCGGCGGCTAATTTGATAAAGCTTTCCGGCAAAAACCGGCGCGTTCGTCTGCGGATTTTTTATAAAGCGCACGCAGATTTCGCCTTTCGCGTCGCGCGCAATGCGCATCGCCTGTTTGCGCGTCATCGCCGAAATATTGTTGACGCTCTTTGAACAGTGGCTGCAAAAGCGCGTCCGGTCGCCGCCTTTCATCTCGTTCCAATCTTCGGAACAGGGCGTTTTTATCTCGATAGAATCAATAAAACTCTTTTTTGACATACACTTCTCCCTATGCAAATGCATGATTAAACATCCGCATTTGCCGTAAAACTAGACAAATTATTTTCTGATTTCTTTAAGCGCGCCTTTTGCCTGTCGCGCCTTTCCGTCCTGACGAGTTATTTATCTTGATGCACCGAGATTTTTATTTGGTTGCCTGAGGGGAAAGGGAATAGTGAATAGTGAACAGTGAACAGTGAAGAAAATATTCTTAAACTATTCACTATTCACTATTCACTATTCACTAAATTACCCGTCTCCTTCAAAATTGGTGCGAATGTAGCTGTGATATTGCGGGCTGGAAAGCAGTGTGCCCTGTAATTCTTCGACCAGAGTTCGGTCGATGCTGCCGGTGCGGACAATCGAATCGACGATTAAAACTCCGAGATAAGGCTGACCGAGTTCGTCCAGACGGCTGCGGCTGAAGCCGGAATTTCTGAGATAATAGCCCTGAGCGATATATGCGGCGGTTTCGTTGTCGAGCCAGGGCAGGCTCGAACGGCTCAAATCAAATGAGGCGTGAACCGATTCGTGAATGAGCAGCGCGTCGTATGCGCGCGACCATCGCTCGCTGCTCTGCCCGATATTAAACGTATTGTTTCGCGCGTTATACTGCGCCCAGCCGCTCGCCACGCCACCTTCGGCAATATGAATCCGGTCGCTCTCAATCGCCTGCGCGACGCGCCTGAAGCTGCTCCCGTCAACCGAAATGGCAATTCCGGTCGTTCCGGTCATCGAAAAATGAATCCTCTGCGCTTCCGTTCCGCGCAAAACTCTTAACATCTGCTCGCGTAATCCCATATTTTCAACTCCTTTAGGAAATATAAAAATTATAGAATCTGCCGAGCCATTTGAAAAGGTTTTTGTAGGAAAGTGGTTAGTTTAGGAAAATACTTCTTTCTTCTTTTAACGCTTTTCGCAGCGGGAAACGAAGGGCGATTACAAGCAGATTATAATTGATAAAATCCTGCATTTTCTGTTCAATCAAATCGGCTTTGCAAAGCGCGGGCGATTAATCTTTCTTTTTTACTTTTATTTGTCTGGCGAGTGTTTTGTCGGGCAGCATTTTGAGCGTGCCTTCCATCGTGTCGCCCGTGATTTGATATTCCCAGATGCCGTGATACTGATTTTTGGTGAATTCACCGGAAATAGTATTTTTCGCGGCGTCGTAAGTAAAATCAAGCTCATACATAAGCTCGTTTTTGCCGTCAACGATTTTGTCGGCGGCGAGATGGATTTTAGACGCGTCGTCGGTCGATTTCGAGAAGTGATAGACGACCTTTTCGTCCTTGCAAGCCGGATGTTTTTCTTTATCGACACAGTTTGATTCGCCCATCCAGTCGCCGTAGATTTTTGCCGCCGCGTCGTTTGTCGTCTGCGCTTTACCGCAGCCTGCCGCAAATAAACTAACGAAAATCAGCGCCGCAAACATTATCGAATTTTTTAACATATCGAGCTTCTCCCGTTGTGCATTACGCAAAATTTCAGCGTACGGTTTCGATAGATTTAATTGATACTATTTTGGAAACTTAACTTCACGATAAATTTCGTCGAGCGAAATTTCGCAGCTGATGGATTCGAGATTGAGCCGGTCGGCTTTTTCCGTGAGCAGATAGACTTTCCATTCCTTTTCGCTGATTTTGACGAAATGCTCGATGCGCATCGTGTCCTGTTCGACCAGAACATAATCGGTCAAGCCGTCGAGCGACATATAAGAATCGAGCTTTTCGTTGCGGTCTTTGAGTCTGGTTAATTTTGAAAGCACTTCGACAACGACGTTCGGATTGAGCAAAACGTCGCGTTTGTTGTCTTCAAATTTGCGCTCGCCGCAGGCGACGACAATATCGGGATAATAATAATTTCCTTTTTTTGCTTTGACGCGCATATCGCTTGAAAAGGCGCGACAAGATATGTTTTTAGTTTTAAATCCAAGATTGCCCAAAATATTTGAAGAAATAATATTGTGAGTTTCATTTGAGCCATTTCTCGCCACAATTTCGCCGCCGATAAGCTCGCTTTTTTCAAACGCCTGACGCTCGATGCGCAGATATTCCGTATCTGTCAGAAACTCTTTTTTGTAGGCGAGATTGGTTTTGCTCATAATTGATATTTTAACCGACTTTTTGCAGGCAAACAATATATTCGGCTAATTCAAAAACTCAATATCGTTATCCGGCAAATTTAAAGGCGCGTCGAACTGCGGCGGTTCTTCTTCGAGACTCCAGACCTCGAACAAAACGGGCGGGCATTCCATTATAAAACGCGAAGGTTTTTGCAAAACGGTTTGGCGCGAATAATCAATCATCATCAGAGGATATGTGAGATAAAGCTCGTCCTGCGCGCGTGTCAGGGCGACGTACCAGAGGCGGCGTTCTTCTTCTTCCGAGTCGATTTCTTTCAGGCTGCGCGGAGAAGGGAATTTGCCTTCCGCCGCCCAGATGATAAAGACGGCTTTCCATTCCAGACCTTTCGCCTGATGAACGCTCGTTAAAGTTAAAAGCTCGTCTTCTTCGCCGCCCTGAATTACGTCTTCGCCGGTAATCGCCGAAGGTTCTTTGAAGCGTTCGGTCGAGAGCAGAGCGAGTTCCGAGAGAAAGCTTTCCGTCGAATCGTAGCGGCTCGCATAAAGGGCGAGCTGGCGCAAATCTTCCAGACGCGATTCGGCGTTTTCGAAGGTTTCCAGAAGATGCTGCTCGTAGCCGTTTGTGAGAATTATCTCGATTTGCTTTGCCGGATTGTTTCGGTTTTCGTCCGTCGTGAGAATTTCAAGCAGTTTTACAAATTCCTGCCAGCTTGTTTTATTACGAATTTTCGCCGAGATGTCAGAACCGCTTGCGGCAACGGGCGGGTTTACCGTTGATTGTAAAGTCTTTTTGCTAACGCCTCCCGCTGCCGCAGGCGGTTCTGACTTTATCAACGCGAACGGATTTTCCGCGTAAGCAAGCGATTCGTAAATCCGATTTGCAGTCGCGTTGCCGACGCTCGGAATCATTTTTAGAATGCGTTTCCACGCCAGTTCGTCGCGCGGGTTGACGATGATTCGCAAGTAAGAAACAACGTCTTTGATGTGCGCCTGCTCAAAAAATCTCACGCCCGACTGGACGCGATACGGAATGTTGCGGCGCGTCAATTCCAGTTGCAGTTCGAGCGAATGATAGTGCGAGCGATACATCACGGCGATTTCTTCGAGACTCACGCCTTCGTCGCGCAATTCCAAAATTCTCGACGCGATAAACGCCGATTGCTGTTCGACGTTTGAGCAGGGAATGAGCGCGGGCTTGAAATCGCGCGATTTTTTTACCGCTTCGAGCGTTTTCGGAAATTGTTTGCGGTTGTTGGCAATCGAGACGTTGGCGAGTCCGAGAATTTCGGGTGTGCTTCGATAATTTGTCTCTAATTTATATGTAGAGGCTTCCGGGTAGCGTTCGGGAAACTCGTAAATATTCGTAAACTCCGCGCCGCGCCACGCGAAAATCGATTGCGCGTCGTCGCCGACGACCATCACGTTCCTGTGTTTGACGGCGAGAAGGTCGATAATTTCGGCTTGCAGCTTGTTCGTGTCCTGATATTCGTCAACCAGAATGTGCTGAAACTGTTCGGCGTAAACGTCGGCGATGGCGGGCTTTGAGATTAAAAGCCGTTTCCAGTTAAGCAGCAAATCGTCGTAATCCATCACGTTTCGCGCCAGTTTTCTTTCCTGAAAAAGCAAATCGACGCGATGAATCTGCTGCGAAAGCATTTCAAAATACGGGTAGCGTTTGATAATTACTTCGTCAATCGGTTTGTCGGTGTTGTTCGCGTAGGAAATAATATCCTGAATGACTTCGGCTTTCGGGAAACGCTTCGCTTTTGTATCGATTCCGGCTTCGTCGATGCAGACGTTGACGAAATCTTTCGCGTCTTCGGCGTCGAGAATAGAATAATTCGAATCGTAACCGATTGACGAAGCGTGTCTGCGCAAAATCAGATTGGCAATCCGGTGAAAAGTTCCGCCCCAGACGCGGTGTACATTTTGCGAGCCGGTAAGATTTTCGACTCTTCGAAGCATTTCACGCGCGGCGCGATTTGTAAAAGTCGCGAGCAAAATTTGCTGCGGCGAAACGCCCTGTTCAATTAAATACGCGACGCGGTAAGTTATCGTCCGCGTTTTGCCCGTTCCCGCGCCCGCGACGACCAGCGCGGCACCCGGTTTCGCCGTTACGACGCGAAACTGCTCGGCGTTTAATTCCTCGCGGTAGCGCGTCAGCTTTTCGGGTAGAGAGCCTTCGTCGCGTTTGATGACGTAGCGTTTCATAAGCTTTGATTTTAGCTCATAACGCGCCGAACCGTCACGGCAAAACAAAAAAGCGCGCCGGAGCTTCGGGCTGACTCCGGCG
>JBARIW010000135.1:0-189987 GCA_049799955.1 Pyrinomonadaceae bacterium | reverse complement strand
GTTGTTCACATTGTTTCTCGAATTGTTTGTGTTCGGCGCGGTCGATTCGCACGCCGTGAAAGCTACCGTCAATACAGTAACTAATGCTAAAAAAATAAGTCTTCTCATATTTATTCCCTCTGTTCGTTTTAAATTTCTATCGAAAGTTTTTCAACTTTCCCAATTATCGTAGTATATCGGGCGCGCATTTTGCAAAAGCGGGCGGCGGGGAATAAAGCTTGAATTTAAAGGTTTTTGAATGTGAAAGCGCGATTCTGCCGCGCTCCGAGCAACTTTTTCCTTTTTCGATGCAACCTATTTTCTGCATACGACGTAGAAACTGCAAAGGCTCTTTTGCATAAAATTAAAAAATAATCGGAGGTTTTATATGTTTCGCAAATCATTATTCGTATTTTTGCTTTTGATTTCAATTTGCGCCGCGATTGCTTTCGCGCAGCAGACGACGGAGAAAAAGGAAGATAAGCCGGACAAGAATTTCGCTTTTATCTTCGGCGATGACGGCGGCTATCTCGGCGTTCAGGCGCAGGAGATAAACAGGGAAAATTTCTCGAAATTCGGACTTTCTGCGGTTCGAGGCGTCGGCGTCGAGAAAGTTCTGGAAAATTCGCCCGCCGCGCAAGCCGGACTTCAGAACGGCGATGTGATTTTAAGATTTAACGGCGAGGAAATTTCGAGCGTCAAAAAGCTTTCGCGTCTTATCGACGAAGTCGCGCCCGACCATCAGGCGACATTGACAATCTCGCGGGCGGGCGGCGAGCGCGAAATTACCGTTACGCTCGGCAAACGCCCGTTCGGATTTTTTGAAAACGGAAAATTCGATATGAAGATTATTCCGCCGAACGTTCAAATGCCGCAGTTTCCGCCGATGACTGATTTGCCGCAGATGAAGGAATTTCCGCAGATGAAAGAGCTTCCGATGATGAAAGACGGTGAAATCCCTAATAATTTTGTCTGGAAATTCGGCGCGGGTCGTCAAATCGGCGTCGGCGTAACGCCTCTGACCAAACAGCTCGGCGAATATTTCGGCGTCGCCGAAGGCAAAGGCTTGCTCGTCAGCAGCGTGCTTGAAAATTCGCCCGCCGAACGTGCCGGAATCAAAGCCGGAGACGTGATTGTCGAAGCCGACGGCAAAGAAATAAAAGGAAACGGAGATTTGATTCGCGCAATCGTCGAGAAAAAGGAAGGCGATGTTAATCTTACGATTATCCGCGATAAAAATCGCCAGACCGTTCGCGTAACGCCGGAAGTTTCAAAAGACGCGCCTTTTCAGTTTGATAATTCTATCAAGCCTTCGGACGTGCCGCAGATGAATTTTCAGATGATGCCGAAACCGCAAATCGCGCCGATGCTGCCGGGAAAACCAGTGATGCCGTCGCGCATTTTATAATGAATAATGAATAGTGAACAGTGAATAGTTTAGAAATTTTCTTCAACTATTCACTGTTAACTATTAGTTTTTCACTTTCGAAAGGCTTTCTTTCGCCAGCGCGTTGGCGTCTTCGCTGCTTTTTCGACCTTCTTCCATAATCAGCTTAAATTTTTCTTCTCTCCGCTTGAATTCTTCCATGACAAAATCGCGCTGCGCGGCATTTTTCGGGTCATAGCGTTCGTGCAGAGTCTTTGCCAGCACGCGGCGTTCTTCAAAGGCTTCGATATATTTCCGCAGGCTTTGCGTTTTTAAGCCGAGATAATTTTTGAAATCGTCGTTGGTGTTCATCGTCTGAGCCGCCTCGATTTTTTCGATGGCTTCTTCGCCGAGCTTTGTGCCGTTATTGATTTGATAAACAAGCTCGTCGGAAATTTCCTTAACCTTTTTTTCGTCCTTGCCGGTCATCGCGGCTTTCAACTCTTCGAGCCGACCTTCGTTTTCTTTGAAAAGTTTTTTTATCTGCTTGAGCTTATCGTTTGCCTCCGCAACCAGGCTCGCCGCTTCCTGCGTCTGGTCAAATTCAAAAATTCCGCCGCCGGTATCTTCATTTTTCGGACACGCCGCAAAAATTAGCGCGACAAGCAGCAGCAGAATTGTCGGAAAAGTTTTCATCTTTAGTTAATCAGACGGAAATTCGTATTATTTTTCCTGCGCCAGACGAAACCGTCAAGAACATAATGCGTCAACTGCGGCACGGCAAGCAGCGGGACGAGAAACATCTTTAAGCCCGTCCAGTCCCAATTCGCGCCGAACATCCAGTTCTTTTCGTGCCAGACGCCGCGATGCCAGAAAATTTCCTCGATGTATGCCAGCGCCCAGAGCGTCGCCAGAAAAACAATCCAGTTATGCGAAATCGAGCGGTAAAATCGATTGGCGTTTTCGCGTCTCGATTTCGCATAAAAATAAATCAATGCAAAATACGGAACGCCGTGAATTATCACGTTTGTTACCGTAAAAGCGTAATCGGAGTTGAAAAAAACGATGCCGACATACCAGCAAACGACGGTCGTTGCGACGACAATATCTTTACCGACATTCAAAAATCCCGTCGTAAAATAAAGATAAACCGATTTGCCGAAATATGCGACGAGCGAGAGAACGTAAAGCGGAAAAAGAATTTTTTCAGTGATTTCCGGCAAAGCGAAAAAGTCGTTCGGCACAAACCATTCGAAATTTCGCGGCAGCCGCGTCATCCAGAAAGCGAGCGGGTAAACGGTCGCAAGATAAACGGCGGCGGCATCAATCCACCACGTCAAGCGCGATTTTTCCTTCAATTTCGCGCGATAAAGCGCAACCCATCCGTATTGCTGCCGCACAAAATGAAAAACCGCGACGACCGCAAGAGCCTTCCAAAACGTCAATTCGCCTTCCGAATAAAGCGCGACGCCGACCGCATAACCGAAAATCGGAACGAGCGTGTAAAGCCAAATTCTGCGCTTAAATTCTTCCGCGTCGAAATAAACTCTGAACGAAGTTGACCAAACGTGCGCGACATCAATCAAAAGAACCGCCGAAATCCATGTCCAATCAGGCGAATCTTCATTCAAAATCCCAATCTGCCAGCCGATTGCCAGAAGCGCGAGCGAAAGAATCGCGCTGCCGAGAAAAACCGACAAATCAACCGGCGCGCTAAATAGCCAATAATTTTGTCTGGTTGCAGCTTCCACTAAAAATAAATTATGCCAATGTCCATTCAACAATCAAAAAAGATTCTTTGCTTAAACCACAATTCAAGGCTGATTCTAAAAATCTGATTTGCGTTTCTCTAATTTTGTCTTTTGACTGACGCTTCGATTCTACAAATATAACTCTTTTCTCTTTCCAACAAAAAACATCCCAACATCCAATTTTAGAATCGAGATTTTTGTAGATTTTGTTCAAAAATATTTGCCTGTCCGAAGATAATTCAACTCCGTTTTTATTAATCCAATCGGTTCGATATTTCTTTCTGAAAGTATCAACCCAAACGCCGCTCCAACCGTTATTTTCAAATATTCGAAGAATTGCGAGTTCCGCAAAAACGGCTTCATCATTAAAGTTAATGATGGTTTTTCCGCCATAAGTGTCTTCAATTTTTTCATCAAACCATTTTTCAAAATGAATATTAGCTTTTGGTATTTCTATCCTTTTGTTGGAGGAGAGTTGAAAAATCTCACTTAACGTAGGTTTTAACTCTTTTGGATAAATCATTCTATTTATTTCCCAAAATCTCATTTGTCGCCCGAAGTCCATGATAAAACGCTTCTTCAAAAAGTGCGAAGCCGCTCAAATCGGAATGCGCGAAATGAATGTTTCTAAACGGTTTTTGCGCCTGTTCGCGCGCGCCCGACCAGAGAAAATTTGGGCGCGGGCTTATCATCGCGTGTCCCCAGCGCATTACGTCCAATCTTTCGGTCAAATCGTAAATTTCGGGATGCGCGCGGCTCAAATCCGTCAAAACGACATCGGCTAAATCTTTCCAGTTTAAGCCGAAAAGCTTTGCGCGGGCGTTTTCTTCGGCGCACATCGGGTAATAATACGTCCAGACGGTCGCGCCGTAATCGATTCCTTTCTGATGCGTCGCGTTGACGTAGCCGAGACTCGGACTTTCATACAAAACATTGTCCCAGGCGAGCGGAAAATCTTTTGCAAAACGCGGTTTCGGACGGTCTTTCAAAAACAAATTCGCCACAAACCACGCGTTGTGTTCAAATTCCTTCACATATCCGGGCGCGTTTTGCCGGAAATCCCGAATCAGATATTTCGACGTGAAAATCGGCGCGGCAAAGACGACTTTTTCCGCGTGAAAGCCTTTCAGCTCGCTTGTTTCCGTGTTCAGACAAACGACATCGACGCCTTTTTCGTTCGGAATTATCTCGATAACGATTGTTCTCAAACGCGTTTTGTCGCGCACTTTTTCGTGAAAATGATTGACGAATCTGCCGTTGCCTTCGGGAAAAGTGATAAAAGGCTGCGATTCTTCGCCCGAGCGGCGCACGCGCGAGCAGAAATAAAAAAGTCCAGCCCACGCCGAAGTTTGCTCCAGCTTCAAACCGTAATCATCGCGCGTCGCGTAGTCGCAATACCAGACGAGTCTTTCTGAAGTAAAACCTTTTTGCCGCAGCCATTCGCCGAAAGAGATTTTATCGAGCGCCGTAACTTCCGCGTCCGTCGAGGAATTTTCCATCGGCACGACAAATGCGCGTCGCCCTTGCGCGTCGCGCCAGTTTACCCAGAAATTAATTTGTTTTTGAAATTCGGCAAACTGTCTTTTGTCATCGTCGCCCGCGCCGACATTCAGATATAAGCCTTCGTACCAGCGACCTTTATAAAAAACTCTCTCTTCCGGCTCGCGGCAGAGAAATTGTTCTTTGACGAGAATCTCGCCGCTCGAATTTTTGCCTTCCGTTAAATTCATCTCGTCGAGAAGTGAAACGAGTTCCGCGTTTTCCTGAAACGGAACGGGCAGATAATGCGCGCCCCACGGATAGCCGACCAGATTTGAAGCTCCGCTTTGCGATGTTCCGCCGATTTTGTTTTCGAGTTCGAGCAAGACGAAATCATTAAAATTTTCTTTCAAAAGTTTCCAGCCGGCGGTCAAACCCGCGACGCCGCCGCCGACAATCGCGATTTTTACGTTTTCCCAGTTATTTGCCGGAACTTCCGAGTTTCGATTTTCGCGCAAAATATGCCCGACATCGACGTTCGCGCCGACGATTTCGCCTTCGGGAAACGCGGAATTTTCAGAGTTCGATTTGCACGCCGAAAGCGCGAAAGGCAAACCTAAAAATGCGGATAAAATCTCGCGTCGCGTAAATTTCATAAGAATAAATTAACAGGGATAACAGGATAGACAGGGATAAAAATTATTTGAAAAAATCTTTCAAATTTTCTGTTTTCTCTAAAAATTGGTTGCTGAAACGACGGTATTCGATTTTAGGAGTTCCAAAATTAACTAATAAACCCACTTCGATATTTGTTGTTTTAAGATAGTTTATTGTTTGAGCGTAATTTTCTTTGGTTAGACTGTTAGAAACTTTCAATTCAATCAAAATTTTATCCTCTACCAAAATATCAACAAAAAACTCACCAACTACTTCTCCCCGAAATTTAACTTGTAAAGGAATTTGTCTCTCTGCTTTGAGTCCTTTCTGTCGCAGAGCAACAAGCAGAGATTTCTCATAAACAGATTCTAAATAACCGATTCCAAGTTCATTACTAACTTCGAAACAAGACTCTAAAATCTTTTTTGTTATCTCTTCATAAAGCATTAATTTTCTCCGAATTATCCCTGTTTATCCTGTCATCCCTGTAAATTCTCTTATTCAAATCTTCGCCACTCCGCTTCGTAATATCGCACTAAAGCCTGATTATCGAGCCGGTTTATCTCGATTTCTTCGTTCGGCAAAGACGTGTCGGACGAAAACTCGAACATCGAGGCGAAGGATTTATCATTCAGAAATTTAAGTTCGATATTTTCCGGCGGTTTTGTCGGCGCGTCAAACGGCTGTAATTTTGCTAAAGCGTAGCCCCAAATGCCAAAGCTCGGAACGGTCGTCTGATACGGCTTGACCGAAAAACCGGCGGCTTCGAGCGTTTTAATGATGCACCAGTAGGAATTTCGCGCCATCAAAGGCGATGTCGTCTGGACGACGACTGCCGATTCGGGTTTTAGCTTTTGTTTGAGCAGATTGTAAAAACGTGTCGTGTAAAGTTTTCCGAGCGCGAAATTGTTCGGGTCGGGAAAATCGACGATAGCGATGTCGAAAGGCTCGATTTGAGCGCCGTCGAGCCAGACGAAAGCGTCGTTATTTATGACCGAAACGCGCGCGTCTTCCAATGAATGACGGTTTAATTCGGCGAGCGCGGGAACGGCTTTTGAAATTTGCGTCATCGCCGGGTCGAGATCGACGAGCGTTATATTTTCGACCGATTTGTATTTTAAGATTTCACGAACCGCAAGACCGTCGCCGCCGCCGAGAACCAGAACGCGTTTCGGATTCGCGCCAAACGCGGCAAACGCCGGATGGACGAGCGCTTCGTGATAACGATATTCGTCGAACGAATTAAATTGCAGATTCCCGTTTAGAAAAAGCGAGTATCCGGTTTTGCCTTTGGTTACGACGATGCGCTGGTAGGACGACGATTTAGCATAAATTATATTGTCGGCAAACAGCGCGTCTTCGGCTAAAGACGTGAGCGTGTCGGCTTTTATAAACCCGATGAGAAGCAGGACGATGATGATAAAACCTTTGACGCGCAGTATGTTGACGTTTTTTTTGATAAGCGGTTCGAGCAGCCACGTTGCCCAGATGGCGACTGCCGCGTTGAGCATTCCGAAAAGCATCGAGGTTCGATTTAAGCCGAGTTTCGGAACGAGAAAAAGTGGGAAAAGCAATGATGCGACAAGCGCGCCGACGTAATCGAGCGCGAGTACGCGCGAAATCAAGTCCTTAAAATCAAGCTCATCTTTTAGAATCCGCATCAGAAGCGGAATTTCCAGCCCGACGAGCGTTCCGATTATAAAAACCGTTCCGTAAAGAACGAAGGCGAAATACGAAAGCTTGGCAAAGGCGAAAAATAGAAGCGGCGCGCTAAATCCGCCGATAACGGCGACCGCCAATTCGATGTCAACGAATTTTTCGGCGAGTTTTTTGTCGATGAATTTCGAGAGATACGAACCGACGCCCATCGCAGAAAGATAGATTCCGATGATGAGCGAAAACTGCGTAACGGAATCGCCGAGAACATAAGAGGAAAGCGTTCCGGCAAGCAGCTCGTAAATCAAACCGCAGGTGGCGATGACGATGACGTTTAGAAATAAGAGAGGAGTTCGGTTCATAAATGATGAATGATGAACGATGAACGATGAACGGTTCTTACTTCATCATTCATCGTTCATCATTCATCGTTTTTTAGTTTCCCTGAATTGCCGCCGAAATTATCATCGCTACGCCGATAATGATTGCGCCGATGATAATTGCCAGCGCCGTGTTCTGGTCGTCTTCGATTTCTTTTTTGACCGAAAACGGCGCGACTTTGACGATGATAAAATAGGCGATGCCGAAGACGACCAAGCCGATGAAAACAAAAATCAGCGTCGTCGCCAGCACGGGCATAAGCTCGTCGAGCTTAACGATAAAGCCAAGTGAAATGATATTGGACAAAAGATTCGACATTTATTTTCCTCCACGAAATCCGCCGTAAAAAAACGGCACACCAAGTCTTGAATTGCTTCCCGAATTAGCCATTTCCCAGCCAAACCACGAAGCCGACGTATAAGCCAGAATTACTCCGATTCCGGCGATTAAAAATAGTGCTCTAAACATAGTTTTGTCAGTTGTCCTTTGTCCTTTGTCCTTTGCCGTTGAGCTTAAATCAAGAACGCAATTAAATTTCAATCCGCAAAGGACAAAGGACTAATGACTAAGAACTGCTTCCTCCAAACATACTCTCGCTCCAGCGTTTTGATTCGAACGCGAATTTGCGGAACAAAGCGAGAAGCGGGAAAATTGCCAGAATGACAAACGCGCAGCAGAAATTTACGCCGCGCGAGACGTTTTGCTCGACTTTTACGCCGACCTGAAGTGGCTGCTGGAAATTCTGCCACGTTCCTTCGACGCGCAGAGTGTATTTTCCGGCGGGCAAGGAAGAAATCGTCGCGTCCTGCGTTTGGCTGCCTTCCGTCCACGCGCCGTCGCTGTCCGAGCCCGTATAATATTCAATCGGAACATTGACCGATTCGACTTCCTGACTTTGCTCGTTAATCAAATCGACATCTAAATCGGCGAAAGCATTGTTAACCGGCGCGTTTGCCGTAATTCGTACGTTGCGATTTCCTTTCAGCTCAAACTGCTGGCTGAAAACCGCCTGCGGCGTGGTCGCGCTTGCCGCCGGCGGAAGCGTTATCATTTGATTTAAAGGCGTGCTCGTCAGGCTGAACGGAAGCATAAAAATAGCGACGACGCACAGCAGACCGAGCAGCGCAAAGCCGTATTTTATATAAAATCCGCCGGTAAAAGGCTGATTCGGCGCGACCGACCACGGCTTCGGCAAACCGGAAACGTTAAATGCTTTCTCGATTTCGGCGTTCGTCATATAAACGCCGATTGACCAGTTCATCTCTTTATCGGTCAATTCCTGTGAAAGCATCAGCGGCGGCGCGACAAAATCGATTGCGCGAACGGTTTCGCCCTGCTCGACGCGCCAGTAAAATTCGCCGACGACGTATTCGATAACGGCGGGCGCGTCCTGAAAAATCCTGTAACTTTGCCCGTTATAGGAAACGCTCGTGCCGCTCGCAACAACGTCTGCGGGATTTACCGGCTCGACGAAGTTCCAGTGATTGTCCGAGTGAACCAGCCAGCGAAACCCGATTTTCGGATTGTAAAGCAGATATTCGTGCCAGAAATATTTGATGCCTTCAATCGTTACGCTTCTGACGGTCGCGCCGATTACTTTAAATTGTACGCCGTCCTTAAATGTTCCGACCGCGCCGACCGGCAAAACAAATTCGTGCGGCGAAGGCGAAGGCGAAAGCGTTTTGAGCCACGAAAGTTTTCCCTGATTTACGTCTAAAAGCGAGTTGCAATACGGGCACGTTACGCGCTCGGCTTTGTCCGGCGCAGTTAATTCTAAAGCGCCGCCGCAGTTCGGGCAGCCCATTTTATCGGTCGAAACTCTCGCCGCTGCGCGCTTGACGGATTTTGCATCGCCGAGACCGATTTCTTCAAGAGAAACTTGTTGTCCGACGAAAACCCACGGCGGCGACATGCTGTAATCAATCGTCGCAAAAGCATTGCCTTGACCGGACAAATCGGCGTAATCGCTGCGCTCGTTCGGCGTTAGTTTATACGGAATTTCGCCGTCCGCCGCCGCCGAAGTCGCCGTGCCTTTTTCCGTTACCATCAACGGAACTTGATTCGGAATTGCTTCGACCGGCTGTCCGATTTGCAGATATTCAAACGGCGGAACCTGCGCGCCCTGCGGCAGAGGCTGATAAAAAGTCAGGTAAAATTTGCCCTGCGCTTCGGCAAGCCAGCCGACCCAGCCGTTCGAAAACGTCGCGTACCATTCGTCCCAGACGCCGCCGAGCTCGTGCCGGAGCTGCGCGCGTCCGGTCAGCTCGAAACGATGATTTTTGAACGTTCCTTTTAATCCGAGCTTGAGAGGCGATTCGGAATCCATTATTTCCGCGACTTTGCCCAAATCGTCCAAACCTCTATCGGTTCTGGCAACAGCCGAACGGCAGAATGGACAAATTAAAACGATGGTCGAGCCTTTTTGAAACTCAATCGGCGCGGCGCACGACGGACAATTTGCTTGCAGAACGCTCAAACTTCACCTCCGGCGATTTTAGATTTTGGATTTTGGATTTCGGATTTCGGATTGCCGCGCTCGATTTTTGTTATTCTTACTTCCGATGCGCCGAGCAGCTCATTTAAATTTGCTTCCCAGTTCCATTCGGGGCGCGTTCGGCAGCAGTATAGATTAAAAGTCGCGGCTTTGTATTCGGGATATGTATGACAGGCGAGATGCGATTCGGTGAGCATCACCAGACCTGTAACGCCGCCTTCGCCGCCGAATTTGTGCCAGAGCGGCTCGGCGAGAGTTTTTAAGCCTAAATCCGCGATAATGCGTGCAAAAACTGCGCGAAGCGTCGCTTCGTCGCGCAGAAGATTTTCGCTGCATTCTTCGGCTTCGATGAGCCATTCGGTTCCGACAATCATTTTCGGGTTTCTTCCGTAAAATCCACTTTCGCGTAAACTTCGCTTAAAGCTATCTCGCAGTCAATATTCGGCAGACGCAGTGTTTCCGACATTTCTGAATATTCTTTCAAAAGCCAGCCGCCGTTTTCCTGACGGATAAAATGCTCGACGTAGGATTTGTCCTGCGAAATTAGGACGTATTCCCTGAGTGAAGGCATCGAGCGATAAAACTGCGCTTTTTCTCCTCGGTCGAATTTTTCGGTCGAAGGCGAAAGAACTTCGATTAAAACAGACGGATTCAGCAGATTTTCTCCGCGCTTTTTCTCAATTTCAGGTTTACCGCAAACGATAACAATATCAGGATATGTGTATAAGGTTTCGGTAACTTTCACACGCATGTCGTTCTGATAGATTTCGCAGTCTCGGCTACGAAGCTGAAAGTGCAGATTGCTCGATGTATTCATGGAAATAGCATTATGCTTACGGCTCGCGCCAGCCATTGCGAAAATCTCGCCATTATAGAATTGGCTGCGATATTCCGCATTTTCTTCTAAAGCGAGATATTCATCCGCGCTGTAAACTGGTTTTGGTAAAGCCGACATTTCTTAAAATTCTCTACGATTAAGACTCGAAAAAAGTTTTTGAACTTCGCAGACCGTCGCTGCGTTATAATTCTTTCCCGGTGAAGTATGTCGAAAAAAACTATAACTAAATTTTCCGCATTTGTCATATCATTCGCGCTCGTTTGCCTAACTTTTTCGGGCTGTTTTTCCGCTTCGTCAACCGGGAAGCAAAATAATCGCTCGGAAAACGCTCTGACGGATTATCAAAATCCGCAGGTCGTCGGCAAAATCAAGTCGGGCGACGTAATCGAATCGAGCGGAATTGCGGTTTCAAAATGCCAGCCGGACGTTTTCTGGACGCATAACGATTCGGATGACGACGCTTTTATCTACGCGTTCAATTCGAAAGGCGAAAATCTTGGAACGTGGCGCGTCGCAGGCGCGAAAAATAACGATTGGGAAGACATTAGCGAATTTAAAAACGCCGCGGGCGAATGTTTTCTATACATCGGCGACATCGGCGACAACGCTTACAAGCACGAAGAACACGAAATTTATCGCGTCCGCGAGCCGCAAGTTACGGGTGCGGGAAAATCTTCGACCAGGAAAAACGCCCAAAACACCGAACCGTCGGAAACTATAAAATTCAATTATCCGGACGAGAAATACAACGCCGAAACACTGTTTGTCCACCCGCAGACGGGCGACATTTACATTTTAACCAAGCGCAAACAAAATCCTTCGGGCGTTTATAAATTAGCCGCAAATTACAGTTCGGATAAAACAAATACGGTCAAAAAAATCGCCGAAATCACCGTCCCTTCGATTCCGAACGGACTTTTAACCGGCGGCGACATCTCGCCTGACGGAAGGCGGATAATCGTCTGCGATTACTTTGACGCTTACGAATTCATCCTGCCCGAAAACGCAAAAGATTTTAACGAAATCTGGAAACAAAAACCTGTAATTATTCATCTCGGCGAAAGAGAAGTCGGCGAAGCCGTCGGCTATTCGGCGGACGGAAAATCGATTTTTGCGACGAGCGAGAACGAAAATTCGCCGCTCATCGAAGTAAAGAGAAAGTAAAGAGTCCTAAGTCCCAAGTCCCAAGCCTCAAGTCAGATTGTTTTCGACCTGGGACGTTGGACTTGGGACTTGGGACTCAAATTCATTTATAATCAATCAAAAGCAATTTTACGAGGAGATTTCTACGCATTTATGAAAACCGAAACTTTATCTTTCAGCACGGCAAACGGTGAGACGACCGCCTTTGTCGCCGCGCCCGACGCAAAAAGCGAAAAAGCCGTGATTGTAATTCAGGAATGGTGGGGCTTAAACGACCACATTAAAGACATCACAAATCGCTACGCCGACGAAGGCTTTACGGCAATCGCGCCCGACCTTTATCGCGGAAAGCTGGCGACAAATCCTAAAGAAGCCGGAGAACTGATGCAGTCTCTGCAAGTCGAAGACGGCTTGGACACGATAAAAAACGCGATGGACGCCGCACGCGAAAAATACGGCATCTCGCATTTCGGTATCACGGGCTTTTGCATGGGCGGAACTTACGCGCTTCGCGCCGCCTGCTCTCTGGAAGGCATCAGCGCAGCCGCGCCTTTTTACGGCGATATTCCCGAAGAGGAAATTTTGAAAAACCTGAAAGCTCCTACGATTTTCGTTTCCGCCACAAAAGACGGCTGGATTAACACGGAAAAAGTCGCGCTTCTCGAAGACATCACGGAAAGATACGAACTGCCAATCGTTTCCATCAAATACGAAGCCGACCACGCATTTTTCAACAACACCAGACCGGAAGTTTACGACGCGACGGCGGCGAACGACGCGTGGGCTTTGGTCATCGGATTTTTTAACGATAATTTGTAAAAGGTTATAAATAAAGACGGCGAATCCAATTCACGAAATTTATTGCTTCGGGCGCATCTATCTGGAAATATCTTCGTGTGATTGATTCGCCCATCGGTCTGCCGGGTTCGTCTTGCCATGCGAGAAATGTATGAACTTGCGCTTTAATTATATCTTTGGCGGCAAATAGCCGTTGTTCATCGGGAATTTCACTTACTGCCTTTTCTGCGATTTGCCAAAGCCTTTCTCTTTCTTCGGCGACTAAAAAACGAATGAAGTCTTCTATTTTACCAATAAGTTCATTATTAGGCATTACCCAAACGCCTAGCTTCGGCAAAAATCCTTCACTGTCTAAAATCAAACCTTCTTTGACGGGATTGTCAGGCACAGACGAATAACCGATTTCTCCGTCTTTTAATCTATCGGTTAAACTTTGCCAACGTGAATCGAGGCTTGCATTGGCATCAACGACTATTCCGAGAAAATCTTGGTTAGCGTCAACCTCGGTTTTCAGTGTTGCTAAAATATTTGCAATGCCTTCTTTATCACGAATGGTAATTTTATTTTCAATCCCGTGCGCTTTGAGAAGATTGTTGATAACGTGTTTATCGTTAATGCCTTCAACAAGCAAGACCCTTTTCCAAATTGCCATTAACGCACCTCGATACGTTCTTTTGTGATAGTTTCAAGCTGTTTTTCGTCGAATGTGAACGCTTTAATTTGGTCGTCTTTCTGAGCGAGACGTATCAAATTTCCTTCCGACTTCTCATCATCAATCGCCGCTTGTGCAAACGCTTCGATACAATCATAGCTGTGAGTCGTAGCAAAAACTTGAACATTTAATTCCTTTGCAGTTTTGAAAATCAATTTCCAAACATCAGGCAAAACCGAATAATGTAAACCGCTTTCGATTTCGTCAATAAAAAGCATACCGTTTTGACATTGAACAAAAGCTAACGATAATCCTAAAAGTCTAGTCATACCTTCGCCAAAACTTTTTAACGGAATACGCTCTTTTTCACCTCTTACTCTGACTATGGGAACTCGGATTTTTGAACCATTTGGATAACCAATGAATTCAATTCTAATTAGTTTAGGAAGAAGAATATGAAGTGCTTCAATTACCTTATCTTCTAGCGGGGTGAGCGTGATTTTATCCCAAAATTCCACTAAAATTTCATTTCTTAAACCTACTGCATTAATAAATAAATTATTTATGTCCCTAGTTATACGTGGAATATATTCTATATAAGGCATTCCAAATTGAGAACTGTAAAAATAACGAACAAAAGTTATCTCTGAACCTGCTGAGTCAAAGATAAACTCATCAAATTGATTTGTGTCCAGATTAAGTTCATAAGCATCGGAGGTTAAAACTTTATCTTCGAGATATTCCCACCTATGTCCCTTTTTAGAGATTATGAAATATAAAGATTCTTTCCTTTTATGGTCTCGATTTGGAATTGTTGGACGATTATAGAAAATATTTCTTAATGCAAAATTATATTCTCTTAGAGACTCATGAGACATATTTTTTTCATTCGTAATCTCATTTCTATCAAAAATTATTTTGTGAAGAATATCTGGTTCATCATGGTTAGCATAAATCCATAAAGTCTCAAGCAAAGCCGTCTTGCCAACATTATTTTTACCGACAATCAAATTCACCTGTCCGAGTTTATCAATCGTCAGATGTTCAAAGCAGCGGTAGCCTTTGATTTCGAGCGAGTCTAAAAGAAGCTCAGATTTTTTATCTTCGCCCTTCTTAGTTTTTTCGACTTCTTCAACGGTTGTTGACATAATTTTCTCCAATCAAACACAAAATAGCACGAATCAACCTTAAAACAAAAAGATTAATTCGCGCTATTCGTGTAATTTGCGGCTAAAATCTTAATCGGCGAAAGCTAAGCTCAATTTTAGTCTCGACAACCCACATTTTAATATTTCACGCCGCGCGTTTTAATTCAGTCGGCATTTTTTCCCCATTAAACATACGAATATTCTTTGCCCAGCCGAGCTTTTCGAAAACTTTAATCGTCAGCCAGTTCATATCGAATTGATACCATTTCAATCCGTGCCGCGCCGATGTCGGTTGGGCGTGGTGATTGTTGTGCCAGCCTTCGCCGAAGGTGAGAATAGCGATAAGCGCGTTATTGGTCGAATCATCTTTTGTCTGAAACGGGCGCTTGCCCCACGTATGAGTTGCCGAATTGACGAGCCATGTCGAATGCCAGCCGAAGACGACACGCGCGAAAACGCCCCAGAGAACCATCGACCAGCCGCCGACGGCGAATAAAAGAAAGCCCGACGCAATCAGCACGACATAATAATATTTCGCCAGCATCGTGTGAAATTTATCCTTCATTAAATCAGGCACATATTTTTTCAGCGTCGCTTCGTCGTGGTCGTTCGCCGTTCCGCGAATAATCCAGCCTAAATGAGCGTGATAAAATCCCGGTCTGGTTGAGTGCGGGTCTTTGTCGGTTTCGACGAATTTGTGATGAATGCGATGCGTCGCCACCCATTTCGGCGCGTCGTCCTGAATCGCCATTGCGCCGAACATCGTCAAAAGATATTCGAGCCATTTCGGCGCGGCAAAGCTTCGATGCGTGAGCAGCCGGTGATAGCCCAGACCGATGCCCAAACTTCCGACAATCCAGTTTCCGATGAGCATTACCGCCAGATTCTGCCAGCTAAACATAAACAGTGCCGGAATGGTTAAAAGGTGAAAAGTTATAACGATTGAAAGATTTTTCCAGTTGATATTTTCTTTGCGAGATTGTTTAAATTCGATGATGTTTTGCATTTATTCCCTTGCACGATAAAAAATTACGCCCGATTTAAGAGTAACAGGTTAGAGGCGCGGCAAACGTAATAGTTGTGTAAGATATTATCCGCGCCGCAGGAAAATTTCACGGACACCGATGAAAATCAACGGATATGGAGAAAAATGTTTGGATACGAAAAAAATGCGCGGATATGAACTTATATTCCGCGCATTTAATTATTTTGCTTAATCTGCGAAAGCGACGCTCAGATGCTTGAGAGGCATCGACTTTTTCTCGTCGAGCGTTTCGATATTTTCGCGCCTTACATATTCATACAAAATATCGCGCTGCTGCGGCGTGAATCCGGCTTCCTTGATTTGATAACGCAGTTCCTTTTCGTTTGCCTGCGTGTCCGCGCCTGCCGCCGAAACGACGTTTTCTTCAATCATAATCGAACCCATATCGTCAGCGCCGAAACGAAGCGCGGTTTGTCCGAGTCTCAGCCCCTGCGTCAGCCACGAAGCTTGAATGTGCTGGATATTATCGAAAAACAGGCGCGAAACGGCGAGCATTTTCAGATAATCGATGCCGGTCGGCTCTTCCGTAATTTTTCTGCCAAGCGCAGTATTTTCGCGCTGAAAAGTCCACGGGATAAAAGCTGTGAATCCGCCCGTTTCGTCCTGCACGTCTCTGACTCTTTGCAGATGCCGCACGCGATGCTCAACACGGTCGCCGATGCCGAACATCATCGTCGCCGTCGAGCGCAAGCCGACCGCGTGAACGGCGCGCATCACGTCAAGCCATTCCTGCGTGTTGCATTTAGTCGAAACTCTTTTTCTGACTTCATCATCGAGAATCTCGCCGCCGCCGCCCGGCATCGAATAAAGTCCCGCCGCTTTCAAACGTCTTAAAATAGTTTCGTAATCGAGTTTGGAAATCAAAGAAATATTGTGAATCTCCGGCGGCGAAAAACAATGAAGCTGAAACGTCGGGTAAATCGCGTGAAGACGGGACAATAAATCTTCATACCATTCGATGTTAAAATCGGGGTGAAGCCCGCCCTGCATCAAAACGCCCGTGCCGCCGAGCGCGATGGTTTCGTCGATGCGCTTGCAGATTTCTTCGAACGAATGAACGTATGTGTCGGGCTTTCCCGGTCGGCGATAAAACGCGCAGAACGTGCAGACGACGTTGCAGACGTTTGTGTAATTGATGTTGCGGTCGATGATATATGTTACCGTTTCGGTCGGGTTTTTCCGCATCCGAACTTCGTGCGCGGCGAGTCCGATGCGCACAAAATCGTTCGATTCAAGAAGTGCCGTCGCGTCTTCCGAAGTCAGGCGCTCGCCGCCCAAAGCTTTATCTAAAATAGGTTGAATATTGCTCATAACTCAAAAATATTTTATCACGGAAAGATTAGCCACGAACAAACACGAAAGAACACGAAAATAATTTGTTTCTATTTCGTGTCTGTTCGTGTTTGTTCGTGGCTAATTTCCTGTTCATTTTGCAAATAAAAATCGCACTTTGCCAAAAATTCCAATCGAAACCGCATCCGAAACCGCGATTTTGGCGAATTTCAGACAGGTTACAAAATTTATATCAAGATTTATGCCAAAACTTTGATACTTTTCGTCTATAAATTGCGCCATTAAAAAAGGAAGGAATTTTTATCAAAAGGAGATTTAAAATGCGAGCTGAAGAAAACAAAATACAAACAAGCGATTTAGGTCTGCTTATGTTCGTCCTCGTCGCGGGCTGGCTTTTATTGTTTCAATCGGGCTTGTTTCAATAATCGCCCGTAAACAAAAGCGGTTTGTTTCCTTCCGTTAAGCCGTTTTTGCGCGCCAGTTCGAAATATAAACGCAATCCTTCGCGCATATTTTCATCAATCGAATAAGAAATATTTTCAGACAGGTAACGGCGGAAATCTTCTCTGGTCAGAGAGATTTCCGCTTCATAGTTTGAGATAATTTCGTCCAGATGCGCCAAACCTTCATCGCGCGCGGCGGCGAAATCAATCGCTTTTGCCGAATTCACTTTTTCTTTATTCGCCATCCACATCGCAAAAACAAAGCCGAAATTTGTAAAGCTTTTCCATGTTTCAGCTAAATCGAATTTTCTTATTTCGTCCTTCGTCCTTTGTCCTTTGTCCTTCGATACCGCATTCCGCGTTTCGCATTCCGCAATCAAAAGCGCCGGGTCGCCGATGAGCAGGGCACAGTCCGACTCGGAAAGCATTTTTTCCAGATTCGGTTCTGACGGTTTCCAAACGGGTTCGAATCCTAAAAATTCACGAAAGATAATTTTTGTCAGCGCAACCGAAGTTTTTGAAGAAATGTCCAGCGAAACCGTTTTTACATCGCGCAAATCCTCGTCTTTTGTTACGAGACAAACGCTTCTGACGCGTTCGCGCGCGCCGACGCAGACGTTTTCGACGAGCAGAACATCTTCGATTCTTTGATATTCGATGACGGGAACGAGCGCGGCATCGACGCGTTTCTGCGCCAAAAGCTCGGCGGAACGCGCGGGAGCGTTATCCAGAATTAATTCGTATCGTCCGCGCTGAGAGCCGTAAAGAAAAGACCAAATCAGAGGCGCGGTGTTTGAATAGCTCGAAGCGGAAATTCGCGGCGCAGTCATTTTATCGGGTCAAAACGTCTTCGTAGTCTTCCGACGATTCCATAACCTTTTTGACAAACGGGCAAGTCGGCTTTATCAATAAATTATTTTTACGCGCGTATTTTACCGCCGCTTCGACCATTCGTTTGCCGACGCCTTTGTTTCGCAGCGCTTCATCGACTTCGGTGTGGTCGATGACAATTTTTCTCAAGCCTTCGCGTTTATAGGTCATTTCAGCGACCCATTCGCCGTTTTCCTCGATATAAAAAGCGCCCTTTTTTCCGTGTTCCTGTATCTTGATTTTCATAAATTTCGCAAAACCGTATCTTTATTTCTAACAAACCGTTTTCGCTTTGCCAAATCTGCCTCGTGAATTATTCTAAATCTATGAAAATCTATGACATCACCGTTCCCGTCAGCCGCGACGTGCCGGTTTACGAAGGCGACCCGAAAGTCGAAATTAATGTCGCCCATTCGATTGCCGGAGGCGACGCGGCAAACGTTACGGGACTCTGCATGGGCGCGCACACGGCGACGCACGTTGACGCGCCGAATCATTTTATCGAAGGAACGAGAAAAGTCCACGAACTCGAACTCGAAAAACTTACGGGCAAATGCCGCGTCGTTGAATTGGACGAAAGCGTTCTGGCAATCGAACCGCAGCATCTTGGAAATCTGGAAACGGTCGAGCGAGTTTTGTTCAAAACGCGAAACTCAAGTTTTTGGAACGATGTTTCCGGCGGCTTTCGCAGGGATTTTACATACATTACCCCGGAAGCGGCGCGCGCTTTGGTCGAAAAAAATATAAAGCTTGTCGGCATCGACTATTTATCGGTAGAAAAATTCGGTTCCGGCGATTTTGCGACACACATTACTTTGCTTGAGAAAGAAGTCGTGATTATCGAAGGCTTGGATTTGCGCGAAGTTCCGGCGGGCGATTACGAATTGATTTGCCTGCCGCTGAAAATCATCTCGGACACAGGCGACGGCGCGCCCGCGCGAGCAATTTTAAGAGAAATATAAAAGGCAGAGGACAAAATGAAAGCAATTATTTTTTCAATATTCGCATTATTTTTATTTGTCTTTTCGGCAAACGCGCAGACGCAAAACGCGCCGAAGACAAACGACGAAGCCGTTTTGCGTCTGGAAATCGAAAACGGTAAAACAATCAGTCTGAAATCGGCGGATTTGGCAAAACTGCCGCGCCGCGAAGTTAAAATCAAAAATCAGGACGGCAAAGAAATCGTTTTTGAAGGCGTTGACGTGCGCGAGATTTTGCCGCTCGTCGGAATAAAATTCGATAAGGAAACGGAGCGTCTTAATCTGACCAGATTTTTAATCGTCGAAGCCGCCGACAATTATCGCGTCGTTTTCGCCCTTGCCGAACTCGACGCGGCTTTTACTGACAAAGTAATTTTACTGGCGGAAAAATCGGACGGTAAACCGCTCGCGGAAAAATACGGGCGTTGGCAAATCATCGTTCCCGACGAAAAAAAACGCGGGCGCTGGGTGCGGCAAGTCGTCGGATTGAAAGTAAAAGCGGCACAGTAAGAAGAATTAGCCACGAACAAACACGAAAGAACACGAAAAAGAAGCAAATATTATTTCGTGCCGGTTCGTGTTTGTTCGTGGCTAATTCTTCTTTGTGGTAAATTCTTCGTATGAATGTTGACGAACAAAGTTATCGAAAAAGAGTTTACGATATTGTCCGCGAAATTCCGTCGGGCAAGGTTATGACTTACGGGCAAATTGCCGATATTTTGGGCGAAGGCTACACGGCGCGAACAATCGGCTATGTGATGCACGCGGCTGATACGGAAAACGTGCCGTGGCAGAGAGTTATCAATTCGCAGGGCGCTTGCTCGACGGGAAAAATGACGATGCCGATAAATTTGCAGCAAAAAATGCTCGAAGACGAAGGTATTGTTTTTAATGAAAAAGGAAACTGCGATTTGAACGTTTACCGCTGGTTTCCCGAAGGCTTAGAGCCGGAAGAAGACGAACAGCCGAGTTTGTTCGGGTAAAATATTGTATGATTTGATTTGAGGTAAAATATGCAGTTTGTTGCCGAAAGAATAACGATTGACGAAAACATCTGCGGCGGAAAGCCGACGATTCGCGGCAAGAGAATTACGGTGCAGACAATTCTGGAGTTTCTGAGCGTGGGCGAAAGCATAGAAGAAATTTTGAATCAATATCCTTCGCTCGAACGTGAAGATATTTTGGCTTGTTTGAAATTTGCCACGACGTTGCTCGATAGAAATTATGTAATTAAACTGGTCGCATAAAATGGCGAAATATTTGATTGATGTAAATTTGCCGTATCGCTTTTCGCTTTGGAATAACGCGGATTATATTCATCAAAAAGATATAAATGACGAATGGACGGATAGGCAAATCTGGAATTACGCCAAAGAAAACAATCTCACAATAATCACCAAGGACGCTGACTTTTCAAACCGTATAATTTTTCACCAACCGCCGCCGAAAGTCATTCACATTCGTTTCGGAAATATGAAAATGAATGATTTTTTCCTGACTGTTAATAAAATCTGGAATGATGTGATTGATTTGAGCGAAAATCATAAATTGGTCAATGTTTTCACAAACAGAATCGAAGCGATAGAGTGAACTATCAATATTACAATTTATTTGATTATTGAAAGTAATTTATAAATATGTCAGTAGAGCAAAAACGGCTTTGCACTTTTATTCAAAATTTATTGCATAAGGCGCAATATTTGTTCATAAAATGCTAAATTATTCAGCTTTTATCAAGCTTTTCCGAGTAAAAGTGCAAAGCCGATTTCTATAAGTAAATTCATGTTTCAATCAATCCATTTCAATTCCAAAGGACGCGCGACGACGAATGCTTCGAAGCCGGAAGTTCTCGAAAAATTAAAATCAATCGTCGGCGCGGAAAATGTTTTAATAGAACCCGAAAAGGTCGAGCCTTACGGCGCGGATGCGGTTAAGGAAAAGTTTCCGCCCGAAGCCGTCGTTTTTCCCGGAAGCACCGGAGAAATGGTTGAAATCTTAAAGCTCGCCAACGAATATTTGTTTCCTGTAACGGCTCGCGGCGGCGGCGTCGGCTACACCGGCGGCGCTGTGCCGGTTGACGGCGGCATCGTCATCGGCACTGACCGGATGAACAAAATCGTCGAAATCAGCGCCGACGATTTATATGTCGTCTGCCAGCCGGGAATTACTACATTTGAGCTTCAACAGGCGGTCGAAAAGCATGGATTGATTTTCCCGCCCGACCCGGCGAGCTACAAAAATTCTTACATCGGCGGAAACATCGCCGAAAACGCGGGCGGAATGCGTACGCCGAAATACGGCGTAACGAAACATTCAGTTTTGGGTCTGGAAGTCGTAACGGCAACGGGCGAAATTATCAGAACGGGCGGCAAAACGGTTAAAAACGTCGTCGGTTTTGACCTTACAGGCTTGATGTGCGGCTCGGAAGGACTTCTTGGAATCATCACCGAAGCGACTTTGAAGCTTCTGCCGATGCCCGAAGCGACTTCCACGGTTCGCGCCAATTTCCGAACGATGGAAGAAGCCTGCAAAGTGCTGACAAAATTTACGCCTGAAGGCTTGCTGCCGATGGCGATGGAAGTCATCGACAAATACTGCATCGAAGCCGTCGAGGGAAATTTCGCTTTCGGTTTGTCGAAAGACGCCAACGCGATTTTGCTCGTCGCCGTTGACGGCTCAAAGGAAGAAGTCGAAAAAAACGCGCAGGTTATAGAAAGAATCATCGCGGAGAACGGCGGCTTCGACGTTCTCCGCGCCAAATCCAAAGATGAAGAAGACCGGCTCTGGGACGTGCGCCGCGCCATCAGCCCGTCTTTGATGAAATACGGCACGCTCAAAATCAATGAAGATGTCGTCGTCCCGCGCTCGCGCGTTCCCGAACTCATCGCCAAAGTCGAAGAAATCGGGCGCAAACACGACACCTTCGTCGCCAACTTCGGACACGCGGGCGACGGCAATATTCACGTTAATTTCATGTGCGACCGCGACAATCCCGAAACCATTCAAAGAGCCCGGATGTGCGTCAAAGAAACCTTCGCCCTGAGCGTCGCTCTCGGCGGCTCAATCTCCGGCGAACACGGCATCGGCTACGTCAAAGCCGCATATTTAAACATGGCAATCGACGCGCCGACGCTTGCGGTTATGAAAGGCATCAAAAAAGTCTTCGACCCAAACGGTATTTTGAATCCGGGAAAGATGTTCGTTTGAGAAAATTAGTTCGTGTTAAAATAAATCTGCAATGAATTCACCGCAAAACAACTTTATTGATTTGTTTAATCTCATGCTTCATCACGCGGTTGCGGAAAAATTGCGACAAGACGACAGCAAAGTTTTACAAATTGCCCGCAGAAATCTTGATAATTGGCTGAAAAAAAATAAAAATTCCGCGTTATTAGAATGGAAAAAGATTCTTAAAACCCAAACGACGGAAGAAATTATCAAAATTATCACCGAAGACACGGACAAAGGACAAAGACTTCGTTCATCGTCGCCGTTTGCAGGTGTTTTGTCGGAAGAGGAACGCGAAAAAATCTGGAGCGAATGTGCGGAAATCAGACCTGTTTGAATTAGTCGCGGCAATCAAATCCGTCGCGCCCGAAGAAACGCCGGTTATTGTCGGTTCGCAAGCCGTTCATCTGGTTACAAATTTCCCTCCCGAAATTGTTCGGCAGTCAATCGAATGTGATTTTCTGTTAATCGGCGGAAAGAGCGAAACACGCGCCGAAATTAACAAAAAACTTGGCGTGTTCAGCAAATTTCAAATCGAACACGGTTTTTACGCCGACGCGCTCGGACTCGCAACCGTCATTTTGCCGCCGAACTGGCAGGACAGATTACAAAATTTCGAAGATGAAAACGGAAATGTAATTGCAAACGTCGCGGAAATTCACGACATCGCCGTCAGTAAATTAATTGCCGGACGCGAAAAGGATTTCCTGTTTCTGAAAGAATTGTTTATCAGAGAAATTATCGGGATTGATATTTTTCTTGAAAGAGTTCGGCTCGTCGGGTCAATGCCGCAAAGCGCCGTTTTGATTTCACGCCTTGAAAGTTTGGAAAAGCATTTGCCTAAAAATGAAGCTTCAAAAGTCCGCAGATTATTAAACAAATTGAAATAATAAAAGGCATCAAACGAGTCTTCGACCCGAACGGTATTTTAAACCCGGGAAAAATGTTTGTTTGAAGGTTTTTCTATGAGATAATCAAAAAGCTATGAAAAGTATCACGCTGCAAATATCCGAAGACGAATTGCGCGAAGTAACCGAGGCTTATAAAACTTTGCAGAACTTTCTCGAAAAGATTATCTCGCCGAATGAGCTGTACACCGACGAATTTCTCGAAGGCTTACAGGAAGCGCAGGCGGAAGTAAACGACAAAACTACGGTCGAGGTAAAAAGTTTTGCCGACTTCATTCAGTAAACGCGCAATTCAACGCACAAATCGTTTCGGCAGAGACATTCGCCGCCTGCCGCAGAACATTCAGAAAGAAGCTTTTCAAAGCGCCGCGCAGCTCGCCGAAGATATTTTCGATTCATCTCTAAACATTAAATCATTAACAGGCTTTCGCGGTATTTATCGTGTCGTCGTCGTGCGCGATTACCGAATGATTTTCTCTTTCGACGATGAAAACATTTATCTTCTCCGCATCGGACACAGGCGCGAGATTTATCGCAATCTGGAAATATAAAAAGTTTTCGCCCCGTCCGGCATTTTTAATCCGGGAAAAATGTTTGTGTAATTAACTAAAAAAGTTCTTGACTTGAAAATCTGACAGGCGTAGGATATTTTTGTCGAAAATTCTTCGATAAATCCTATAATCGGAGGTGCTACTCTTATGGCACTGGCAACTACTGAAACGGTCGGGTTTCTTGACCAATTAAACCAATTAATGCGGAACAGCAAAGACGCTCTGAAAACCGGAGGTCTCGATGTTACTAATTGGATTACGGATACCGAGAATTCGAAAAAAGGCTGCGTTGAGAAAGACGCGGAGAAGGATGCTTTGAAAGCGGCTTCCAAAGCAAAAACGAAGGAATCCGAGACGGCAAACTTATCTGCTTACAAGACGGGTTCGACGCGGCTTGACGCGGTTATCGGCGTTTTGGGCAAAGATACGCCCGAAGGCAAACAGGCATCGCGCCTTCGAAGCAGTCTTAATACGAAATCAAAGCCCAAAACGGACAAACAAAATAACACCTGATATTAAATGATATTCGGCACGGCTTGAAAATATCCAGCTTGACGTAAAAAGATTTTCGCAATGTCCGCCGGAGTGTTAAAAGTGCGTTTCAAAACATTTTCCGGGCGTGAAAAAAAGTTTGCAAAGGTTTTTCTAATTTAGAAAGACCTTCACCCGTTTTAGAAAAACCTTTGCCTGTTTTCCGACGACCTTCGCCTAAAGTAGAACAGGCTTCAACTAAATTAGGAAGACCTTTTTCTAAAATAGAATGACCTTTGCATAAAGTACGCAGAGGTCATTCTATTTTAGAAAGAACATCATCTTTTTTAGAAAAGGCTTGAAGAAAAATTTTCAAGCCTTTTTCGTTTGTGTTTATTTGATAACGATTCCGATGCCGAAGCGGAAATTGTTATCGACGCGGGTGTTTGAATAAATCGGGTTGTAATCGACCTGAATGGCGCGAAAGTCGATTTTATTGTTGATTTTGATGTCCAAACCGCCGCCGAAAGAGCCTGCCAGACCCGTATCGCTTGAATCGAAAAATACTATGCTTGAGGTCGTGCAGTTGGCGCAGGAGGTGGAAAAGCTGTGATTCGTATTGACGGCGACGCCGCCCATCGCAAAGCCGAAAGGTTTGAACCGGCTGGTCGAGGCGTTGTCTTTTATCTGGACGCCGCCGAGGAAGTTGTAAACGCGGCGTTTGCTTTCGACGTTGAAGGTGGTTGTGGTTGTTCCGGTAACAAACGAGCCGTTGAAACGCTCGTTTCTAAACGCGCCGGAGACAGTGCCGCGAATACCGAAAAAGCGGTGAACGTTGCGGACGTATCCGACTTCGAAGCCGTGAAACGTCGAGCGGCTGAACTCGTTAACCTGTTGGTTTGAATAGCCGACGTAATATTCGTTTTTGTTGTAGTCGGGGCTGACTACTATCCGCTTTGCGTCGGCGGTCGGTTTGTTTGAATCGCCGTTATCAAGATTGTTTCGGGCGGCGGTGTCGGTCGTGGTTTGAGCAAACACTGCGATGCTCAAGAGAATTGAAAGGCTGAGCGCCTTGATTAGTTTATACATAATTACTCCTTGATATTAATTTTCCGTATTTTGACAAAAAAATAGCCTTGCAGATAAAGTAAAACTGCTGCTCTCTACAGGGCTTTGCGCGTTTCTGACGCGTTCAGCAAACTAGATGAGACGAGCGGCGAAAACAGTTGCTTCGAGGCGCGGAAAAAAGTAAAAAATGGAAAATGGAAAATAGAAAATGGAAAATTAAGAAAAGATTCTTTATATTTTCCATTTTCCATTTTCCATTTTCCGTTAAATTGCCTAATTTAATAGAATGAAAATTATTGCCGCATTTTTTATAAGTTTATTTCTGCTCGCTAATCTTTACGCTCAGAACGGGGAAATCACATATATCCTTTTAAGACACGCCGAAAAGGATACGTCGCCGGCGGCGAATAAAGCCGATGTCGATTTAACGCAGCAGGGACGCGAGCGAGCCGTTCGATTTTTTGAAACGGTCAGGGAATATAAACCCGAACAGATTTTCTCGACGATTTTCCGCCGAACGAGAGAAACCGTTACGCCGCTGGCGCAAAACTTAAATCCCGATTATCGCCTGATGATTCAAACATACGATTACGCGGAAATCGAGGAATTTGCCGAACGTCTTTTAAAGCTTGACGCCAAAACCATCGTCGTCGTCGGGCATAACAACACTACGCCGCAGCTTGCAAACCTTTTAATAAAACAGGAAAAATACGCGACTTTGCCCGAAACCGAATACGGCAAAATCTGGATTATCAAAATCAAAAGAAAAAAAGGAAAGATGACGAAGGTTATCGAAGATAGAGTAATAACTTATTAATTGACGAGTGAATAATAATGAATAGCAATAAAAAGGAACTGTCGCCGCAGCAGCGTGAAGAACTGCTCGGCGCATTAAAGACGCGTTTTGAGAAAAACATGAACCGCCATAAAAATCTCGAATGGGCTAAAGTAGAAGCAAAGCTGGACGCCGGTACTGAAAAAATGTGGTCGCTCTATGAAATGGAAAGAACCGGCGGCGAACCGGATGTTGTCGGGTTTGATAAAAACGCGGGCGAATACATTTTTTATGATTGTTCGGCGGAAAGTCCTAAAGGTCGCAGAAGCGTTTGTTACGACCGTGAAGGGCAGGAGTCAAGAAAAGAACATAAACCGGAAGATAACGCCGTCGATATGGCGGCTGCGATGGGCATCGAGCTTTTAACGGAAGAACAATATCGAGAATTGCAGACGCTTGGAAATTTCGATACGAAAACATCGAGCTGGATAATTACACCTGACAGTATCAGAAACTTAGGCGGCGCGCTCTTTTGCGACCGTCGCTACGGTAATGTCTTCGTCTATCACAACGGCGCGTCCTCTTACTACAGCGCGCGGGCATTTCGCGGCTCGCTAAAGGTCTGAATTTTGTTTCCTGTTCATTAATCAGCCGGTTGCCAGAGTTCGATTTTGTTGCCTTCCGGGTCGAGAATCCAGCCGAATTTGCCGTAATCGCCGTCTTCGCCGTCGTCAAAGACGTGAACGCCTTCTTCGCGCAAAGCTTTTAACAGTTCGTCGAGATTTTCCACGCGAAAGTTAATCATAAATTGTTTCGCGGAAGGCTCGAAATATTTCGTGTCCTTATCGAATAAAGAAAACGCCGTCCAGCCTTTGTCTCCGGGAGAAAACTGGAAATCGCTGTAAACCTTGCCGCCGAACTCAATGCCGAGATGCTTTTCATACCACTCAGCCAAAGCTTTCGGATTTTCCGCTTTGAAAAATACGCCGCCAATGCCGATTACTCTTTTCATATAATTTTATTTTGCCACAGAGAGCACGGAGTTCACGAAGATATAAAGAAGAATTAACAGGGATGGAAAGGATAAAAAGGATAAAAAGAAGATTCTTAAAATCCCTGTTCATCTCCTTCATTCCTGTTAATTCTTCTCTGGGAACTCCGCGCTCTCTGTGGCAAAATATATCTATGCGAAAACGATTCGTTATTCACGAACATCACGCTACAAGGCTGCATTTTGATTTGCGGCTGGAAATCGAAGGCGTTTTGAAATCATGGGCTGTGCCGAAAGGCGTTTCGATGAATCCCGCAGATAAAAGATTAGCCGTCGCCGTTCCCGACCATTCGCTCGGATATATCGGGTTTGAAGGAAGACTGGCGGAAGGCACATACGGGGCGGGTGAAGTTCGCATCTGGGACAAAGGATATTTTGAAACTGAAGACAATGCCGCCGAACAACTGCGAAAAGGAAAATTGATTTTCACTTTTTACGGCAGTAAATTAAAAGGCGAATTCACGCTCATCAAATGGTGGAATCACGAAAAAAACTGGCTCGTTATCAAATCGAAAGATGAATTTGCCGATAAAGCCTGGAAACTCGAAACGGTTCTTGAGCCGGAGAAGTGAGAAGTGAGAAGTGATAGGTGATGGGTGATAGGTGATAGGTAATTGGTAGGAAAGATTTTACTTATTACCTATCACCTATTACCCATCACCTATCACTATCTTACGCAATCGCTTGTCTTTGATTCATCCTGGCAAAATAGACCGCGATGAGCATTGCGACAATCATAATTGCCGCAGCCGTCCAGAAGGTTCTTTGAATCGTGAAATTATCGACCTGATTCAAAGCGTTATTCAGCAGAATTCCGCCGACTGCCGGACCGATTGCGCGGGCAAGACTTGCGCCCGACTGCATCACGCCTAAAGCTTTGCCCTGCTCGTTTTCGCTGGCGACTTTCGAG
Source organism: Pyrinomonadaceae bacterium (assembly GCA_049799955.1). Lineage (GTDB taxonomy): Bacteria > Acidobacteriota > Blastocatellia > Pyrinomonadales > Pyrinomonadaceae > JBGTFE01. The sequence goes on along the minus strand of JBARIW010000135.1, from coordinate 162,052 downwards.
GCAAGACTCGTGATGGCGGGCGAAGCCATCGAGTTTCCGATTGCCAGCAGCGCGACGTTACAAAGCAGAGCGATGAGACCGCCCGTTTCGGGACCTATAAACGGAGTAATAAAAAGGCTCGCCGTCATCATCAGAGAGCCGATAATAATCAGCGGATTTTCGCCGAAACGCAGGGCGAGCTTTCCAAAAAGCCCGCCCTGAAAAATTACCGCTAAAATACCGATAAAAGCGAAGATGTAGCCGTTTTGCTCGGCTGTATAACCAAAACGCTGGATTGTATAAAGCACAAAAGCGTAAGTCATTATCGAAAATGAGACGACGAGGAAAAAGTACATTGCCGTCAGCGTTCCGAAATGCGCGTCCTGCAAAGACTCGAACAGCTCGACAAAACGGTTTTTGCGAATTTTCGTCATGTCGTAAGAATCTTTTTTGACTGATTCGGGCAAAATAAAATAAATCAGAATCGCGTTTGCAAGCGAAAGTCCGGCGGCAAACAAAAACGGAACGCTGATGCCGTAACGGCTCAAAATTCCGCCGATTGCCGGACCGAAAATAAATCCGAGACCGAACGCCGCGCCGAAAAGTCCCATTCCTTTGGCGCGATTTTCCTTGCTCGTTACGTCGGCGATATAAGCCTGCGCCGTCGAAATGTTTCCGCCCGTTATTCCCGAAATGATTCTGCCCGCAAAAATCATCCAGAGCGCGAAAGCCAAGCCGATGAAAAGGTATCCGACGACCGAGCCGAGCATCGAAAAAAACAAAATCGGTCGCCGTCCGATTTTGTCCGAAAGACCGCCGAGAATAGGCGAGAAGATAAACTGCATCAGGCTGTATGAAGCGAAAAGAATCCCGATGTCGAAAGGCGTCGCTTTGAAAGTCTCGCCCTCGACGTAATACGGCAGGGCGGGAATGACAATTCCAAAACCGACAAGGTCGATAAAAACCGTGATGAAAATAAGAATCAGCGGTTTTGTGAAAAACTTTTCGTTATTCGTCATCGTCTCTCACATTTTTTTCAAAACGAACGCGGCGGTAGATTTCGGCAATCGGCAAGGTCAAACCGACGGATTGAAACTCAATTTCTTCGTCGTCCCTGTCAAAGTAGTAAGTTATCCAGCCGCCGTTCGGCTGGCGACGATGAAGCTCAATATTAATTTTATGCTGGTCAACGACGGCGTATTCCTGAACGCTCGGCATTTGTTGATAAAACAAAAGTTTTTCGCGACGGTCAATATGTGCTGTTGAAGGCGATGTAACTTCGATTATCAAAACGGGTTTGTTGCGAAAATATGGATTTTTAGGATTTTCCTCGCACGAAACGAGAATGTCGGGATAATAATAAACATTTCGCGTAACCTGCACTTTTGTTTCACCGGAAAACGGCTCGCATTTAGAATCTCTTAAATGAATCGATAAAGCGGTTGTCAAATTTATCGTTATACGTGCGTGATTGTCGCTCGTTCCAGCCATCGCATAAATTTCGCCTTGAACGTATTCGCGCCTGACGGGACTTATCTTTTCGCTTTCCAGATAATCTTCGACACTGATTTTGGTTTTTAATTTCAGTAAACCCATAAATCGTAAGTTTAGCAAATTATTGTTTCGTAGTAGAATAACGAAGACAAGATAACATTTTAATGGAGTTTGAAGAAGTGAGACTAAAATTTACAAAGACGAAGGTTTTTTTCATCCTTTTCATTGCACTTATATTTTCTATGCAGCAGGAAACGCCCGCGCAGGGCAAAAAATCGAAAACAAAGAAAACAACGACCGTTGAGACGGTTGCACCCGTTCCGCCGACTATCAGCTACACGGTTTCGATGTCGAAGCCGTGGACGCATCTTCTGGAAGTCGAAATGCGCCTGAGCTCGGCAAATATGCCCGCGCAGGCTGAACTGAAAATGCCGGTCTGGACGCCGGGAAGTTATCTCGTCCGCGAATACGCGCGGCACGTACAGGATTTTTCGGCATCGGACGCGGGCGGAAGTGCTTTAGCGTGGCAAAAGACGAATAAAAATACGTGGCAGATTGACACGAAAGGCGCGAAGGAAATCGTCGCTAAATATACTGTTTACGCCAACGAATTGACGGTTCGCACAAATGAACTGAACGCCGACCACGCGTTTTTTACACCGGCGGCGCTGCTGATGTTTCCGAAAGACCAGATTAAAACGGCTTCGACCGTCAAGGTAAATCCTTTTGGAACGTGGAAAGTCGCGACGGGATTGCCGAAAGTCGAAGGGCAGACAAACACTTTCCGCGCCGAAAATTACGATATTCTTTACGATTCGCCGTTTGAAGTCGGCAATTATAACGAGATTTCCTTTACCGTGCAGGGCAAGCAGCATCGATACGTCATCGAAGGCGAAGGCAATTACGATTTGCAGCGCCTGGCGACCGACACGGCGAAAATCGTCGAGGAAGCTTATAAAATGTACGGCGAGCTTCCGTATAACGATTACACGTTTATCGTCAACCTGCGCGGCGGCGGCGGGCTTGAGCATCTGAACTCGACCGCGCTCCAGTGGCAGAAATTCGGCTTTAAGCCCGAAGTGCGCTATAAAGGTTTTCTCGGACTCGTCGCGCACGAATATCATCACGCGTGGAACGTCAAGCGAATTCGTCCCGACGCGCTCGGTCCGTTTGATTACGAAAACGAAAATTACACGAAGCTGCTCTGGGTTGCCGAAGGCGGAACGTCTTATTACGAAAGCGTTTTGACGCGGCGCGCGGGTTTTGCGACCGACAAGGAAGTGCTTGCAAATCACGCCGCGTCTTTTCAGGGTCTGGACAGCCAGCCCGGACGTTTTCAAACGAGCGTCGAAGAAGCGAGCTGGGACGCGTGGATTAAGTATTATCGTCAGGACGAAAACTCGATAAACAATCAGATTTCGTATTACGATAAAGGCGACATCGTTAATTTTCTGCTCGACGTAAAAATTCGCACCGAGTCCGGCGGCGCAAAGTCCCTGGACGACGTGATGCGCTATTTGTATAACGAATATTACAAAAAAGGTAAAAACTACACGCCCGCCGATTACCAGAAAACGGCGGAAATGATGGCTGGAAAATCTCTCGACGATTTCTTCTCGAAATACGTTCGCGGGCGCGACGAGATTGATTACAACTCGATTTTAGTCGGCTTCGGCTTGCGGCTCGATAAAGGCGAAGGCGGAAGACGGCAGGCTTATATCGGCGGAAATCTGGCGGAAGCAAACGGCAGGCTGACCGTTCGAAACACTCCTGCGGGAACGCCGGCGTATGAGCAGGGCTTGAACGCAAACGACGAAATTGTGGCAATCGACGGCAATCGCGCGAGCCAGCAGTTTTTGCAAAGCTATCTGTCGGAAAAGAAACCGGGCGATAAAATCAAGCTGACTGTTTTTCGCTTCGACTCTCTGCGCGACATCGAAATCACGCTCGGCGAGCGCGCCGCGCCCAACTATCGAATCGTTGCGGTAGAAAATCCGACCGAAGACCAGAAACGGCTTTATCGCGGATATTTCGATGCGGAACTTCAATAAAAAGTGAAAAGTGAAAAGTGATAGGCGATAGGGATTAGGTTTTAGATTTACCTATCACCTATCACCTATCACCTATCACCTAAATTCACTTTTCACTTTTTTATGCGTAAATTTTTCACTTTAATTTTTATAATCAGTTTGCTTTCGACTTTCGGCTGTCAGAAAAGTGTCTTCGAATCGCCGACGGTTGCGCCCGCAAGTTTGCGCGACGTTCCGGCGCAGCGTATGAATTTTCGTTTTGAACCGGATGTTCCCGCGCCGTCGGAAACAGTCCAAAACGCGCAGTCGGAAGAAAGAAATGCCGCCGTTCAAGCTGATTTTGACCAGAATCGCGCTCAGGAACTGCTCGACAAAACCCTTACTTCGCCCGATAAGCAAAGAGTTTTGGCAATTTATCACGGCGCGAATGACGTTCAGGCGGAGTTTCGCCTCGATATATACGCGCCGGACGGACGGCGGCTCAAAAAAATCACATACGACGGGATGGCGGTGCATTTTCCCGACACAATTATCTGGTCGCCCGATTCGAAAACAATCGCTTTTGTCGGGATGATTCGCGCCGGACAGCCCGGCGGGCAGGTGTTGCCGACGCCCGCTCCGACGGAAAATCCGGCGAATACGGCAACAAACACGAATACGGAAACTAACGCCAACGTAAATACCGAAACGGCGATCACGCCCGCCGCGCCGACGCCGCAAATCGAGCAGCCGCAAGCGGTTTTGACTCTCGGAACGGAACAAATTTATATTTGCAGCTCAGAAGGCGCAGATTTGAAATTGGTTACGCAAAATCAGCGTCTGATTTATTTTTACTTTGTCTGGTCGCCCGACAGCTCGATGCTCGCCGCGCTTGCCGCAACGCCGCAGGAATGGAGTTATCTGAAAGACCAGTCAGACCTGAAAAGCGAAATTTTTATTCCTTTCGGAAGACTCCGTCTGGTCGAAAAAAACGGGCGCGAGCGTCTGCTGGACGATAATCTCACAAAAATTCGTCCCGTCTGGTCGCCCGATTCGGCGAAGGTCGCGATTGCCTTCGATACGCAGGTTCGCATTTACGATTCAATCGGAAATGTGCCGACTCAGGCGGCGATTCAACTGCGAAATCAACTGCTGCTTTCTTCAAAGGTGTACGACGAGGAATTGCAGCGCAAGGAAGCCGGCGGAGACGCAAACACCGCGCCCGCAAACACCGAATCGAATACGAATCAGCAGGTTTCGACCTTGCCGGACGAAAGCTCTCTGGTTTCGTTCAGCCCGGTTATCGAATTAAGATGGGTCGAGGATAAAATGCTTTACGCGCAAACCGGCTACGTCAAGCAATTTAAGAACGAAGCCGAAAGCGTCCGAAGCTACCTGCGCTGGCATCGATTGATTTTCAGCCCGCAGGCAACAACAATTAAGTGAGAAACGAGAGATGAGAAATGAGATGTGGGAATAATTCTATTTTCACTTCTCACATAAAAAATTATGAACTATCAAAATATTTCCGAAATCTACGATGCAAACGCGAAAATCAGGGAAAAACTGAAAGAAACGGTTTCCGGTTTGACCGAAGAACAGGCGAATTTTCTGCCGGAAGGCGAAAAATGGTCGGTGGCAAATCTCGTCGAACACATCTCGATGGTCGAAAACGGGATTGCCAGAATTTCCGCGAAGCTTTTAGGCGAAGCTCAAACGAAAGGCGAAAAGACGAACGGCGAGGCGAAAATATCCGAAGAGTTTCTGCAAAAGGCTTCGTGGGGCAGGACTCAAAAGTTTGAAGCGCCCGAGAGAGTGCATCCGAGCGGAAAGCTGACGATTGCCGAATCTCTGGCAAAATTGGACGAAAACCGTTTGAAGCTCGAAGAGCTGCGCCCGCTTTTCGAATCCGTCGAATGTTCCGATTTTAAGTTTCCGCACCCGGCTTTCGGCGACATGTCGGCGCACGAATGGCTCGCGCTAATCGGCGGGCACGAACTCAGACATATGCAGCAGATTAAGAAGATACTCAGCCAAATCGGGTAGATTTAAAATAAAAAAATGCCCTGACCGAGAGGAGGGCAAACGGTCAGGGCTAACATTCAAGCGATTGCTTCTGTTGGTAATATAATTGCTGTTAAAACTTTCAGAAGCGCTTACTTGGATGTCTCAAATTAAATTACTGTTGCTTAAAAAATTAATTGCTTGATAAAGGCTGAATAGCAATATTCAGCCTTTATCGTTTTCCGCTACCGGGAAATCGTCGGAATATCGCCGCTCAGACCGAAATACTTGTAGTCGTAAGTATTATCGACGCTGCGCCAGATATACCATTTTCCTTCGCTCGGACGGAAGATGGCGATGTCCGTTTTATCGTCGCCGTCGTAGTTTCCGGCAACCGGAATATCTTCGGGCAGACCGAACTGGCGAATGTCGAACGAGCCGTCAACCGTGCGCCAGATATACCAGATGCCGTCCGAAGGACGATAAACCGAGATGTCGTCGCGCCCGTCGCCGTCAAAGTCGCCAACGATGGGCTTGTCGCCTGTCAGACCGAATCTGACGATGCCGACACTGCCGTTCGAGCTTCTAATCCAGTACCATTCGCCGCTGCTCGGGCGGAAGACCGTAATGTCGTCTTTTCCGTCGCCGTCCATATCAGCCGCGAGCGGAATGTCTTCGCTGATACCGAATCGGACGATGATATGACCGCTGTTGTCGCTTTTCTGGACATACCACGTTCCGGTTGACGGGCGATAAACCGCGATGTCGCTGCGTCCGTCGCCGTCGAAGTCGCCGCGAACCGGTTTGTCGGTGGCGAAACCGAACTGCGTTCCGGTCGTCCCGTTGTCGGAGCTGCGCCGGATTTCCCAGATGCCCACACCATCGACGTTGCGGAATAAAGCCTTGTCGGTTTTTCCGTCGCCGTCGTAGTCGGCTGAAACCGGAATATCGCCAGCCGCACCGAAGGTCGTCGCGCTGAATCCCTGGCTGTTCATGAAATACCAGGCGTTATTCGACGGGCGATATACAGCCAGGTCATTCTCGCCGTCGCCGTCAAAGTCGGCGATGTCCGAATTCTGCTTGACGCGACCGCGAAGCTCGCCGTTCGGATTACTCGCGCTGCTGACGTTGATATACCACAAGCCCGCGCGAAGCTGCTGCACCATTGCGGGCGTAACGTTAATCGTGATGGTCTGGAAATCGCCGTTCGTTCCGCCGATTGTGCCGAAATCGTGAATAAGCGGATTCGAGCCGATGTCGGTAACGATTTGCGCGCCTGTCTGCGAGCTTGTTAGGTTATGAAATTCGCCCGAAATCGTCGCCTGTGTTTCGGTCGCGTTCAGCGTAACCTTGAATTCGGCGTTGCCGTTGGTTATTACCGGATTTTCAACCTGCCCGCCGGTCGGATGAGTTTCGAAAACTCTGCCTAAGCTCGGCGAAGCGCTCGGACTCGGAGACGGGCTGACGTTCGGTGAAGGCGATACAGTCGGGCTAACCGAAGGATTAACCGACGGGCTGACCGACGGGCTGACGCTCGGGGACGGGCTGGCGCTTGCGCCGCTGAATACGCCCGAAAGAATCGTCGTTCCGCTATTGAGAATTGCAATCGTCGAGCCAGCCGTTACAGCCGGAACGTTCTGACCGTTATCGGAGCGAAGTCTGAGTCTGCCTTCGCCGCTGCTGATGAAAATTTGTCCGACGCCGTTTCCGTTAACTGTAACGGTAAGCGATGTTCCGTTCGGCACGTTAACCTGATAAACGCGGGTTTCCAGTTCAATGCGGCTGCTGTGGATTTCAAATTGCGAAAAGCCGTTTGCAACCACGCCGTTGACCGTTCCGCCTGACAAACCGGCGAACAAATCACCGCCGTTGGGCGAACCTGTCGGGCTCGGGCTGACCGTCGGGCTAACTGACGGTGAGACTGTCGGCGAAACGCTCGGATTAACCGAAGGCGTCGGACTCGGGCTGCCGTTCGGCGAGCCGGTCGGGCTGGCTGAAGGACTGACCGACGGCGAAACCGAAGGACTCGGGCTTCCATTTGGCGAGCCTGACGGTGAAACTGACGGCGAAGGAGTCGCGGTTACAGTGCCGAAAGTACCTGACAAAATAACCGAATTGCCCTGACGGACTTCAATCGGATTGCCAAAATTTACGACCGGAACGTTTTGCCCGTTGTTTGTATCAGTGCTCAGAAAAGCGTTGCTGAAGCCGTCAACGCTCATTTGTCCGGCAAGCGAGTTGTTGATAAATACGTCAAGAACCGTACCTGACGGCAGATTTACCGTGCTTGCCTGAACGGTTAATCTGCGTCTGCCATTGTCGTCTAAACGATGTTCGCTGAAGCCTGCCGGAGTTATGCCGTCAATTGCCGCGCCGGTTAGTGAAGCCTGTACGCGCGTGTCGCTAAATAACATTTCCTCGGCGTTTACCACCTTGTCATTTAATGCAAACGGCATAATTACCCAGAGGGCAGCCAACAACAGCACCGCGCCGACTTTTATAAAATTGCGTTTTTTCGCTGGTTGTTTCATTTTATTTTCTATTACCTTCCTAATTTCTCTTATTTCGTTTCTTGTGAGCCGTTTCTTAAAATTTCGGTGAAGATTTTGTTTTCCTTGAAGACGGCTTTTCGTTTAAACAGTGTCTAAGCTCTGATAAAAAAGACATTAACTCTGCAAATTTTAAAAAATAAAAAAGCCAAGTATTTTGCTTGGCTTTTTTATTATAAAGTTAAATCCCAATGGATTTTACGGCAGGCAGGCAGGCTGAACCGGAGTGTTCGTCTGAATATTCATCACCGCGCGATAAGCGTCGATTCTGGCTGTTTCCATGAAAATATTTCTGGACGAAACCTGGCATTCCCATTCGTAGCCGGTTTCCTCGATTTCTTCAATCACATTTTCGATTGGTCTGTTTTTATTGAGCGGGCGCACCTGCAAAACCAATGCGGCAATGCCGGAACCTATCGGCGCCGCCATCGAAGTTCCCGACCACGCTCCGTAACGTCCGCCCGGAATCGCGCTGATAATATCTTCGCCCGGCGCGACCGCCCGCACCCATCTATCCTGCCGCCTGTTGACGACATTAGCCATTGTTGAAAATGGAGCCAATTCATCAAAGCGCGTGCTCGCGCCGACAGTCATTATAAAATCCTTGCCGTTATCGTCGCCGCCGTGTTCGAAGACATAGCCGCGTTCCGCCGCCGGAAAAACTCTCTCCGCGCCGTTGCCTATCATTCCGCCGTTGCCCGCCGCCATGACAACCGTTACCTGCGCGTCGTTCAGTCCGGGAATGCTCGTGCAGCCGCCCAGACCGCGATTCACATTAAATAGGCAGGCAATAAAAGAGTTGCTCTGCGACGTTAAATCGCGCGGGTAGGCGAAGCTCACATTCATGACCTGCGCGCCGTGCTGCGCCGCAAAAATCATCGCGTCCTTAAATTTCCAGAGGTCGCTCTCGCCGTTTTTGTCCAGCATCCGAATCGGCATAATTTTGGCGTCCGGAGCGACCGTCGCAATAATTCCCGCAACGTGCGTTCCGTGTCCGTAAGCCGCGTCCGTATGCGGAACGCCGACCTCGCTCGGGTCGCTGTCATTATCGACAAAATCGTAGCCGGGAACCAATCTTCCCGCGAAAAGCGGATGATTTAAATCGATTCCGGTATCCAGAACTGCGATGATAACGCCTTTTCCGGTCGAGAGATTGTGAGCCTCGTTAAGATGAATTAAATTGGGAAAATACTGACTGTTAAAACCCTTTACGCTTCCGCCGACCGACCACGACCGACCGACCGACCACGAGCGTCCCTGCGTCCAGACCAAACCCTCTCTTTCGACCGAGTTCAGCTTTCTGTTTACTTCTCTTTCAACGATGCGCGCATCGCCCTGCATCGCCGAGGCAACCTGGCACGGCGTCTGCCCGCCGGTAATCTGCATCCGGTAAATCGGCGGCGTGCCGACCTGTCCGAGCGGTGTCGAATTAAGACCGTACTGCGACGCAATCGCCGGTAAATCCGACGCATTAGCGATACGCAGCAATATCTCGTTCGGAACGGCATCACACGTTGCCTGTCCAAAAATATTATTAATAAAGAGAAAAACGAATAAAAAGACAAAACCCGCCTTCAACCCGTTAATTTTGATAAAACTCTGCATTATTCCCCTTCCGAATCGCAAATAAAGTTATTAATCCACTACACAGTGCTTTATTGCTTATCAAAAAGACACTTTTGGATAATTTTTTACTTAATATTGTGAAATTTTTCTCTCTGCTATCTTCCAATCAGCGCAAACGGCGACCAGAAGTAAGGATGCGCGCCGCGCCGGATGAAATTGTTTTGAGAAAGTCGTAAAGATGCGGAAATGCTCGCGCCGCGTTGCAAATTTTTGTAAAAATCAATCATCAGTTCGGTCGCGGCGGCGTCATTGACCGTCCAGAGGCTTAAAACAATCGAGCCGACACCGGCGGAGAGAAAACCGCGCGCAAGTCCCAAAATCTCGTCGCCCGCGCAGATTTTGTTCAAACCCGTTTCACACGCGCTCAGAGTTACCAGCTCGGCGTTTAGCTTTTGCGCGCAAATATCGCGGACCGTAACAAATCCGTCCGCCAGATGCAGGCTCGAAAATAGAGGGTTTTCCGCGCGAAACTGCCCGTGACAGGCAAAATGCAGAATGTCGAACTCGGGCGCATTTCGCGTGTAAGCCGAAAATGTCGCGTCTTCGCCCGTAAAGCTTTTTGCCTTTTTGAAAATCTTCCGCAGAGCTTTGATTTCTTCGTTAACGAGCGGAATGCGCTCGTCGGCAAAGCCGAGCAGCAGCGCGTTCTCCGCGATTTTCAAAGGCTTTTCGCTCAAAACCCGCCAGACGGTCGCGCTCGGCGTATAAACGACTTCGCGCGATTCAATCACATAGCTTTCGCCGTCGTGCAGCGTGTGAATCGGAACGTAATAAACCGCGCCGACCGGCGCAACTATCAAATCTCGTTTTTCGATTACGGCTTCGAGCGGTTCGAGCAACTTTTGATAAAGCTTCTGCAAATAGGAATCGGCGCGGTTTTTTAGCTCGCCGATAAATTTACCGAGATTTTTCGCGCCGTAGCGCAGCGCGCCGAACTGAAACTGCAAGCCTTCCAAAAGCGAAATAATCTCGCTTTCTTTTGCTAAATCGCCGAAAAAATGAATTTTTTTACCGGTAATGACAAAAGCCGAAACGTCGTCGCCGAATTTGACGAATTCAACCAGAGCCTTTTCCGCGCCGAGCAGATTTTGCAGCGCTTTGAAATTTGCGCCGTTTTTCGCGCCGCCGGCGGAAGTTTGCGTTTTGGTTTTATCGGTTTTTGTACTTTCAATCTGCCGCATTACATCGGCAATCAGCTTTTCGCGCTTTTGCGCTTCCTGCTGAAGATTAGCTGTTTCCGATTCGTCGGCGCGGTTCAGGCGGCTGTAAAACCAGTTCAATTCCTCGCGCAGAGCTTCCAGTTTCCTGACCAGTTTTGCCGGAGCTTTCGCGTCGTCAAACGTATTAAAATCGCCGCCGAGCGTTTCCGCCAGAACACGCGCGCGCGCTTTTTCAATCATCAAAAACGCATCTTTCAGTTTATTTTCCGCGAGATAAATTTTCGCCAGATTTTCAAAAGGCGCGAGCTTGTCAGCCAGAAAAGCCATCCGAACTTCTTCGGCGGCGAGCGGCGAGCGCAGCGTTTCGATTAATTCAACCGCTTTTTTGAAGTGCTTTTCCGCCTTGCGCGCATCCTTCGTCTGCAAAGCCAGTTTTCCCAGAGAGTTCAGCGAAGCCTGCGCGAGATTCGGATTTTCCTGCTTTGTCGCGGCGGCGAAAGTCTCTTCAAGCAGTTTTTCCGCCGGTTCGTATTTTTCCAGATTTCTGAGCGTTTCGCCTTTCAGCCAGTCCGCCGCTAATTTGTGCCGCACATTTTCACTGTTTTCGAGCAGATTTTCGGCTTCTTCAATCAAATCGAGAGCTTTTTCGAAGTTTTTTGCCGCCAGCTCAAGATTCGCCTCGCTGATTTTTACCGCCGCCGCGCCGATTTTATTTTTTTCCGCCAGATAAAGCCGCGCCGATTTTTTCAGTTCTTTTCGCGCCGTTTCGCGTTCCCGCAAACGGTCGGCGGCGCGTCCGAAATTTGCCCGCGCCCGCGCTTCTTCGCCCTGTAATTTAAGCGCGCCAAGCTCGTCCGCTACTTTTTCGTAAATATCGAAAGCTTCCTTTGACAGGTTCAATTCGAGATAAATATCGGCGATTTCAAGCTCGGCAATCGCGGTTTGATGCGGCATGGCAAGCTCTTCGTATTTTTGGCGCGACATCTCCAAATATCGCAAAGCGTGGCTGAATTTTCCGCGAAAAAGCGCGAGATTCCCGATGCTCGCCTCGATTTCAGCTTCGGTTACAAGCATTTTCGCTTCCCGCGCGTTTTCGAGCGCCAGCGCGTAAAATTTTTCCGCTTTCTGAAAATTGTTGAGTTCGGCGTAAGTGTTGGCGAGGCTGTTGTCGCTCATCGCCAACTCGGCTTTGTCGCCCAGTTTGATAAAACGCTTGCGCGCCGAAAGATAATATTTTTCCGCCTGCCGTTCGTCGCCGCGTCGCGCGACGATATTGCCCAGATTTTTCTCGATTTTCCCCGCCGCCAGCTCGTCGCCAAATTTTTCAAAAACTTTCAGCGCGTTTTTCCCGCATTCGGCGGCTTCCTCATAGCGTCCGAGCAGGGCGAGCGCGATAAGTTTTGCAACCTGCGTCTGCGCCGCGTCGTGTTCTTTTCCGATTTTTCGAAAAATTCCGGCTGCTTCGTCCAAATCGGCAATCGCTTTTTCAATTTTGCCGTCCGTTAAATCGGCAATTCCGCGAACCCATTTGGCGAGCGCCGAGATTTCCGCGCCGGGCATTATTTCCGAAAACGCTTCGAGCGCCGTCGCCGCGTTGCGCGTTTTCTGCGGCTCTTTCGTCCACGATTCGTAGTAAGTGTCTTTCAAATTCCGGGCAAGCTTGAGGTCGAGCAGGCGCGCGTATTTTTTCAGCAAATAGATATGCTCTTTTTTCTGCCTGATTTCCAGAAGATTGTTGATGAGTTCGTGAGGCTGCATTGAAATTTTAGGATGATGAGGCTTCTGCATAGTTGTTAATTATACAAAATACCGTTTGAGAATGGATAAATGTAAAAAGGCGAAAAGTTTTTTACGACTTTTCGCCTTTTTCTGCTGCTTTAGTTTCTCCCGTTTCACAGCAAAAAACTATTTGATTTGGAGTTTTTCAATCGTTATTTCCGTCTCGCCCGTTTTCAGCGTCATATCGTATTCGCCGTTTGGCATATCGGTGAACGAAAACTCGCCGAGCTCGCTTGCGACGGTTTCGAAATCGCCGAATTTAACGGTCGCTCCGGCAAACCCTTCACCGAGAATCTGACCGCGAACGCTAAAGCCTTTTTCAGCTTCTTTAATCCGCAAATCGATACCGTTTTCGCCAGCCGAGAAAAGCATCTGGCGTTCTTGTCCGACGCCTGCCGAACGCTCGCCGAAAGCCGCTTTATTCGGCGATAAATCCATTTGTAAAACCGCCAGAACTTTTTGAACTAAAGACAGTTTCGGCGCAACTGCTCTTGTGCGGAAAATATTTTTCGACCATTTTATAGCATCTTGAGGCGCGTCAATCGAATCATCACGCTGCATGAGGCTGATGATTTCGTCGATTATTTGTTTTTCAGAATTGTTAATGCTCATTGTTAATAACATGTTTAATGTTCCTCTCAATTAAACAGTGCCGTTTTGCAAATGAAAAAGACAAGCTTTTTATTTTGTTTTTTTATTTTGCAAGAATTTTCGCCAATTTTTTCAAACAACGCGCGCGCATCGGGCTGATGCTGGTTTCCCCGACGCCGATTTCCGTCGCAACTTCCGCGTAGGTCGCCGCCGCATCGCGCAAGTATATCATCGAAAGTATTTTCCGGCAGCGTTCTTCTATCTCCTTTAAAGCCGCGCGGATTTGGTGCTGCTGCTCAAGCTCGATTAAACGCTCGTCCGCCAGCGGCGAAGTATCGGGCAGGCTCGCCATTTCCTGCTCCATTTCTTCCTCGGTTTCGGGCGAATAAAAGCCTTTTTCATTGCGAACCAAGCCCCAAGTTTTAAATTTCGCGGTCGTAACAATCCACGAACGAATTCTATCGGGCTGCTCGATGTCGTCGAGCTTTTCAAAAAGCGTCAGAAAAACTTCCTGTAGAATATCCGAAGCCTGTTCTTCGCTCAAACCCGCGCGGCGCGGAATGGCGAAAATCAGGCGCTGATAGCGGTCAACAAGGTCGTTCCACGCGGATTCGTCGCCTTTGCGGCAGGCTTTGACAAGCTCGGCGTCGCTCCTTTCGAGAGTTTTCGCCGAAAATCCCGCTTCGGTTTTTTTCAGGATGGGTTCGCTCATCAATATTCGGTTTTACGGTCTTACATAAAGAGTAATTGTTTTATACGCTAATATTCAACTGATTTCCGCAAATTCAGACAATACAAAAATTTTCCTTCAGCAAAATAAGCTTTTGCGCGTCCGGCGCGAGACCGTAAGACGTAATCGAACAATTTGCGATGTCCGCCGCGCTGTCTATCTTTAAAATCGCTTCTTCGGTCATACTTTCGACGATGTATCGAAAAAGATGAAGCACGGCTTCGTGCGAGACGACGAGAATTTTTTCGCCCGCAAAGTCCGTTTTTATCTCGTTCCAGAAACTTCTGATGCGAAGCGCGACATCAGCCCAGCTTTCGCCGTTCGACGGGCGAAAATAGAATTTCCCGATTTTCTGCCGCGCGGCAAATTCGGCGGGAAACTTTTCCGCCACGCCGCGTCTTGTAAGACGGTCGAAAATTCCAAGCTCGCGCTCGCGCAGGCGTTCGTCGTAAATAATTTCGAGCTTTTCGAGCTTCGCGTTTTCCAAAATAAGCCGCGTCGTCTCGTCCGCCCGCAAAAACGGCGAGCTGAAAACGACGTTCGGCTTTTCCTTTTCTTCCAAAAACCATTTTCCGAGTTTAACGGACTGTTCCTCGCCAAGAGCGGAAAGCGGAACGTCCTGCTCGCGTTCGGGAAAATCAATCGTCAAAAGATTTTCCGCTTCCGCCTTATGTCGTAAAACATTGGCGGTGCTTTGACCGTGACGGACAAGCCAGAGTAGTTTCGGATTTCGGATTTTTGATTTTTGATTTTCGTTCACGGTTTTTACATTTTGAATTCGGCGACGACGGGCGTATGGTCTGAGGGACGTTCCTGTTCGCGCGGCTCGCGGTCAATCCAGCACGCGACGCATTTTTCGGCTAATTTCGAAGATGTCCAGATATGGTCGATGCGAAGACCTTGATTTTTGAAAAACGCGCCTTCGCGATAATTCCACCACGAAAATTCCTTCGCGTCGCCGTTCATCCGGCGAAAAACGTCCGTGAAGCCCCATTGTTTGACGTGATGAATCGCGGCGCGTTCCGGCTTTGAAAAATGGAGCTTTCCTTCCCAAAATCCGACGTTCCAGACATCGCGCTCGTCCGGCGCGACGTTAAAATCGCCGCAGAGCAGAACATTTCCGTTTTTATCGCAAGTTTCGTCAAACATTCGCCTGAGACGCTGAAGCCAGTCCAATTTAAAGGTGAATTTATCCGTCCAAAGCTCGGTGCCGTTCGGAATATATGTGTTGACGATGCGAATGTCTTCGATAGTTGCGGCAATCAGGCGTTTCGGCGAATCTAACGTGTCGTCGTGAAAGTTTTTCTGCACGTCCTTTATCTCGTGTCTCGACAGAATCGCCACGCCGTTATACGATTTTTGCCCCGAAAACGCGACGTTATAACCGGCATTCTCTATCGCTTCAAACGGAAATTTCTCGTCAACCGTTTTCGTCTCCTGAAGGCACAAAACGTCGGTTCCGGTCGTCTCAAGCCACTTCAAAATTTGTTCGAGCCGGATGTGAATCGAATTTACATTCCACGTTGCAATTTTCATAAAAAGATAAGAAAGATTTTCCCGCAAAGGCGCAAATCGCGCAAAGTTGATTTATAAAGACTTCAAAATCGGCTAAAATTTATTTTCTTCCTTACGCCGCTTTGCGCCTTTGCGGGAAACATTCTTGAAAGAATTCCGCTCCCAAAATACGCCGTCCGAAAATCCTTGAATCGTTTTGTCCGTTTCAGCCAAAGCCAATCTTTTTTCCGTCAGAAGACAATATTTTTCGTCGCGTTCGATGCCGGTAAATGCGCGATTCAGCTTTTTGGCGATAACCGCCGTCGTGCCGCTTCCCGAAAACGGGTCGAGAATCAAGTCATTCTCGCGCGTCGAAGCCAGGATGATTTTCGCCAGAAGCTTTTCCGGTTTTTGCGTCGGATGCTCGGTGTTTTCGGGCATCGACCAGAACGGAACGGTCAAATCCGTCCATAAATTCGAAGGCGAAGTCGAGCGAAAATTTCCTGTTTCGCTTTTCTCCCAATCCTTCGGCTCGCCGTTTTCTTTATACGGCGCGAGAACTTTTCTTTTAATTTTTACCGCATCCAGATTAAAAACAAAATCGTCGGAAACGGTAAAAAACCAGATGTCTTCCGCCGCGTTTTTCCAGTTACGCTTTGCGCCGCGTCCTTTTTCGCGTTCCCACGTAATGCGATTTTGGAGCTTGAAATATTTCATTCCCGTGCGCTGAATCGCGCTCGCCGAACGCCAGTCGCCGCAAATGTAAACCGAAGCCGCCGGCTTTAATAAATTAATAATTTTCGAAAGCCATGCGTCGAGCCAGATTTCGTATTCGTCGAGCGAAGTCTGCCGGAAAGAGTTTTCGCCGAAATTTTTCGTCAAATTATAAGGCGGGTCGGCAAAAAGCAAATCGAAGCTGTTTTCCGGCAATTTTTCTAAAACTTCAAACGCATCGCCGCAGATTATTTTATTCCGACAACTTTTCAAATCCGTGTTTTTATCCGAAAAAATCAAACGCTTTCGATAAATTTCGATTTCCTGTCCGGTCAAATCAAGCGTCCGATTGCGCGGCGCGCGAGGTTTTTTTTGCGGTTTTTGACCAATCATAAATTTATCAACCGGCGAGCAAAAGCGACGCGAAAAGCGTTGCGCGGCGCGGAATATCTTCAACTAAAATGTATTCTTCCAAAGTGTGCGCGCCATTGCCGGAAACGCCCAAGCCGTCTAAAACCGGAATGCCGAGAGCCGCGACGAAATTTCCGTCCGACGCGCCGCCGACCTGCGTTTCGCCCAATTCGTAATCAAAGCTTTCGGAAATTTTTCGAGCTTTTTCATAAAGCGCCGCGACCGTCCCGGTTCGTTCCAGCAGCGGGCGATTTATTCCGCCCGACACTTCCAGCGAAACTCGTTTGTCAAAAGATTTCAGATTTTTAAGCTCGCTTTCGATTCTTTCCGCTTCGCTCGCTTTTGTAAATCGCACATCAATCGAGCAGCTCGCATATTCGGGAATCACATTTGTCGTCGTTCCGCCGGAAACGGTGCAGACATTTGCGGTTGTGCCTTCCGCCGGATTGTTCAGCGCGTGGATTTTTTCGATTTGACGCGAAATTTCCAGAATCGCCGACGCGCCGCGTTCCGGTTCGAGTCCGGCGTGAGCGGGAACGCCGTGCGCTTTGAGTTCGAACATCCCCGTTCCTTTGCGTCCTGTTTTTACTTTTCCGTTTGCCGAAGGCTCGCAAACCAGACAAAATTCGGCGATTTTTGCTTCCTTTTCAACCAGCGGGCGACCGGAAAAACTGCCGATTTCTTCGTCGCAGCTTAATAAAATTGTTACGGGACGCGCCGGCGCGAGATTAAATTCTTTGAAAGCGCGTAAGGCTTCGAGCATCAAAACGCAGCCCGATTTCATGTCGAAAATGCCGCAGCCGTAAAATTTTCCGTCCTCGATGCGCGTCGGATTTTTTTCTTTCGAGCCGCGCGGGTGAACCGTGTCGGTATGTCCGAGAAGCAAAACCGGTTTTTCGGCGGAAGGAAAAGCGCGAAGAATAAAATGCTCGCCGTAACCATCGGCAAAAATCCTTTCGATTATAAAATCTTCCGAGATTTTTCGCGCTTGCCGCTCAAGCCAATCGACGACGGCGCGATTGCCGGAAACGTCGCGCGAAGTCGATTCGATTTCGACCAATTCGTGAATAGATTTAATTATCTCTTCGTTTCGAGCGGAAAAATAATCGAAAAGTTTTGTGCTTTCCATCAAATTCATTGTCCGAAAATCTGGTTGAGCGTCGCACCCATGCGATAGCCTGCGAGCGCGATTTGTTGCTCGGCGATGCTGAAAGCTTTCTTTTTATAAGCTTGCGGGGCAGGCTGAAAACGAATCAGGCTCGGCGGAAAAACTTCGGTCGTGGCAATTTTGAAGCTTTCCTGCTGCCATTTGTCGTATTGTCCGAGTTCGAGCCGGTCTTGCATTTTTGCGAACGGATATTTTTTCATTATCTTCGCGCCGATTTCCGGCAGGTAAATCGCGTCGGGCGCGTCATTTTTGCGCGGAATGTAGCTGCCGATTATCCTGTCCCAGAAAGAATGCAGATTTTCCTGTTTTTCGCGCGGCGTGTCTTTCGGCGTGAGCAGAAAAAGATTGCCGCCCTGGTCGCCTTTCGGTTCGAGGTCGGTAACTCTTGCAGACGTGTGAAGCGGCTGGTGAATATCGCCTCCGAGATGCAGAAACCACGCAATCGCAACGGCTTTGTCGGCGTCCGAAGCAGTTGTGTTTTTCAGGACTTTGTCAAAATCGAAAATCTTTTCGAGCGCTTTGCCGCCGTCTTCGCTCGGATTCTGCAAAAGCTTTAACTGCCCGTTTTCCATCGTCCAAAAAGTGTCTGAATAGTGCCAGTTGCCGTGATGATATTTGTTTCTCTCTTTAAATTTCTGGTCGCGGATAATGTCCGCCCAATAAGCGGCAATCATAAAAAATTCCTGCTGTCTCGCGGCTACAGAGCGCGCGTCCTGCGGGTAAAATGCGCTCAAACCCGAATCTTCGGACGCGTTGAGCATGATTTTCATTACCTTTTCACGTGTCGCCGGCGTCATCTGCTGCCACGCAATATAGGCTGAAAGCTTGTGTCCGACGCTGTCCCAGGCAAAAGCCGGAGAAGCAAGAATTAAGAGAGCGGCGAGCAAAAACAGATTTTTGATAAATTTTTTCGACATATTTTTTGATTTCCTGAATCTTTATGGAAGATTTTAGCGAAAACAGGGAATTATCAAAAGCGGGGAAAGATGAAAAGAAATTTTGCGATGATTGAAAAAAAGACGACGTATCGAAACGAGACAAACAATTATGGCAAATTTTCATCCAATAAACTGCAAATCTTTCCCCGCGATGCGTCTTAATAAGTGTTGGCATCACATTTGCGTAATGTGAACCGGAGGAAAAAGGGAAATGCAATTAGTATTAGAACAAAATTATATAGCTGAGAAAATAATTAACCGCACAGAAGGCGTCTTCGGCGACAAAATCGGAATTTTCGGAAAAGTGTTCGGCTGCTGGCACAGTCAGTTGAGCCGCCCGTTCACGAGCGTACAAGAATCTTATCGCGTATGTCTGGATTGCGGTGCACGCAAACATTTCGATACGCAGACTTTAAAAACTTTTGGACCATTCTACTATCCCCCTGCAATATCGCTTGCCGTCGGCGAGTGATAAACCCCCGTCTGTAATTACCCCGATAATTACCTGCCGAAAGCGCGGCTCAAACTGAGCCGCGCTTTTATTTTTGTGCAAAAACAAAGAAGCCATTATTCAAAATTTTGAATAATGGCTTCTTGCTGACTGTAAAGAAGAGATTAACTGAGGAAACCCTTGAAGTTTTTCTCGGATGTCGAATAATTCGGGAAAAGTTTTTTCAAATCCCGACTTCCGAGATGTTTATAAGCTATTTCGCCGAAAACGTCGCGGAAATCGGTCGTAACGTCCAAATCTCTTTCCTGAAAAAGCTCGCCTGATTTTAAGCCTTTCCAATCGCCGTAAACTTTTCCGCCTTTGACGGAATTTCCGAGAACGAACATCGCGTTGCCGTGTCCGTGGTCGGTTCCGTTCGAGCCGTTTTGTCGAGCCGTTCTGCCGAATTCGGACATTGTTAAAATCACAACGTCGTCCATCTTTTTGCCTAAATCGGCGGCGAGCGCGGCGATGCTTGCGCCGAAATCGCGCAGAAGATTGGCTAATTGCCCGCGTCCGTTGCCTTCGTTGGCGTGTGTGTCCCAATTCAGACCCGGCGTGTCCGTAAAAGCGACCTCCAAACTGACGTTCGCTTTAATTAATTGAGCGATTTGTCTGAGCGATTGTCCGAAAGGCGAATTCGGATAATTTGCGCCGTTCTCTGCTTTATATTGCGAAGGATTCGCCTGTTTCAAAAATTTTACGGCTTCGAAGGTTTCCTTTCCCGTATCGCCGAGATTATCTTTCGCGTTTTCCTGCCACGCGGCTTCAAAACCGCCCTGAACGGAAGCCGTATATGCGCCCGCGCGAATGGCAAAATCCGAAAGATTCGTCATCGAAACGGTCGGGGCGCGTCCAATCATACTACGCGGCGTTTGCTGTGCCATCGCCACGGCGCGAAACGGCGAATCTTTTTGCGTAGTGGTCGTCTGCAAAATGCGGTTGAGCCAACCGTCGCGCGTCGATTTTACGCCCGGCGTTCCGGCTTCCATATAATCCTGCGCGTCGAAATGCGAGCGCGTATTGTCGGGCGAGCCGACCGAATGAATTATCGCAAGCTGTTTGTTTTTCCAGAAACTTTCAAACGGTTTCAGCGACGGGTGAAGCCCGAAAAAACCATTTAAATCAATCGCGCCGTCAGCCTGATTCGGTTTTGCAACCGCGATATTGCGGCGCAAATCGTAATATTCGCTTTCGCCGTAAGGCACGACCATGTTAAGCCCGTCAACCGCGCCGCGCTGAAAAATCGTGATGAGAATTTTCTTTTTACCGTTTTTGCCGGTGAGCGTCTGCGCGTTTGCGAATTGATGCAAAAAGTTCGGCGCGACCGACATTAAACCGAAACTTGCCAGCGCGATGCCGCTCGATTTTAAAAAATATCTTCTATCCATAAATGAGAACCTCTTTATAAATTAACTGAACTGTCAGCTATTTTTTAGACGCTTTATTTGCCGGTTTGGTCGTATTTTATTTCGGCAAAGTTTTCTTTCGGCGCATTTTCATTGTAGATTAATAAATAAAGATTTATGCGCGAAGAACTTGTAAAAATTATTCTCGAACGATTCGAAAAAGATGGCGACGCGATAAAAGCGGATTTTTACGCCGATAAAGGCATCAAAACTCATTTTGCGGCAATCGACAATCTTTTTCCCGAAGATATTGCGCGGCAGATTTTTGAAGCATATCCGAAGCTCGATGAAATGCGTCTGCTCGACAGCTTCCGCGAGAAAAAATACACTTCGAAATCGCTCGAAAAATTTAATTCTTTAATAAGCGATGCGACTTTCGCTTTTCAGGATGAAAGAGTTGTCAACGCGGTCGCAAAAGCTACGGGAATCGAAGACCCGAAAGGCGACCCGCATCTATACGCGGGCGGCATCAGCGCGATGGCGAAAGGACATTTTTTGAATCCGCACATCGACAATTCGCACGATTTCGAGCAGGAAAATTATCGCGTTTTGAATCTGCTTTACTATTGCACGCCCGATTGGAAACCCGAAAACGGCGGAAATCTTGAGCTTTGGAACGAAGACGTAACGGAAGTCGTCGAGATTCCGAGCCTTTTCAATCGCCTTGTTTTAATGGCGACCAACGATAAATCGTGGCATTCAGTCAACGAAGTAAAAGTGGACGGCGCGCGCTGCTGCGTTTCAAATTATTATTTCTCGCCGCATTCGCCGAACGGCTACGAAACGACGCACGTTACGTTTTTCCAGGCGCGACCTGAACAAAAACTGCGAAGATTTGTAACGACAGCCGACGGTTATTTGCGAACGGCTTTGAGAAAAGTCGTCAAACAGGGCTTGAGCAAAAAAGACCTTTACGAAGGCGAAAAGAAAAATTAGCCACGAACAAACACAAAAGAGCACGAAATAAGGAAAAAATATTTTAGCATTTTCTTATTTCGTGCCTTTTCGTGCTTGTTCGTGGCTAATTTCCTATTGCCTTTGGAAATCGGGCGAGCCTAAAATTAAACCGACGACTTTGAAAACTTCGGCGTTTCCGCTCGGCGGCAATAACCTTGCCTGTCGATTCATTCCGCGTCCGCCGCCTTGCACCGGCATCATTTGCGGATTTGATGCCAAATCGTCTTCATCGTCCGTGTCTAATTTAGTTTCGGGCAAAGGCTGTTCGATTTGTTTGAGCAGAGTCGCTTTCGTGTTCGGATTGATTTCTCCGTCCAGAACTGTGGCGATTGACTGTTCGAGAATTTTCGCTTTTTCTTTCGCTTCGAATGCCTTTAAATCAACCCGCGTTCCCGGAATTTGATTTGCGGCGAGCGCGACGGCAAAGTTCATTCTTTCGAGCAGCGCGCCCGTATTTACCCAATCTTCAGCCGTATCGGGATAGCCTGTCGGAGCTTGATAACCGTAAAGCTGCTCGCCCATTTTCGCAAGCATTCCCTGAATTTGCCCGCCGTTCGTATCCGCGCCGAGCGTGCGAAGCGCGCTCACGGTCAGCTCAAACGGAGTTTTGATTTTGGCGCGGTAATTTTCCGCCGCGAAAAATTCGTCGTCCGTGAAAAGCGCGCGCAGAGTCGTTTTGATGTCGCCTTTCGATTTCGTGAAAGCTTCGGCAACGCGTTTGACGAGCGCTTCGCTCGGGTTATCGGAAACGAATTTTACGGCTAATTTTCGGGCGATAAATTTCGCCGTCGAAGGATGTGTGGCGAGAATGTCGATAACTTTCAAGCCGTCTTTCATTCCGCCTTCGTTTATTTTTTGACCGAGAATCGTTTTTTCGCCGCCGTCGTGCCAGCGTTCGTTAAAATAAAACGTGCCGCTCGGCGTGTCGGTCGGAATTCCGGCTTGGCGCATCAATCTTTCGGTGCGCTTGTCGTCCGTTCCGTTCGCCATCGACGTGAAGGCGCGCCTGTAGCCGCGAGCGTCAACAATCGTCCAGCCGGTAAAGGCGCGGGCGATTTCCTGTATGTCTTTCTGCGTGTAGCCGCCGTCAACGCCGAGCGTGTGAAGCTCCATAATCTCGCGGGCGTAATTTTCGTTGATGCCGCGTTTTCGATTCTGCGCGTTGTTCATCTGCTTCAAGCGGCGGTCGATTTGCTCATCCGTAACGTTATATCTTTCTTTAATCTGCTCGCGAACCTGTGGCGTAACCTTTCCGCTTTGAAGCATTTGCTGTATTTGTTGGGCGCGTTTGCCGCCACCGCCCGCGACGTTATTATTCATCTGAGCGTTCGGCGAAATCGATTCGAAATTGTCGAGATAAAAAAGCATCGCCGGACTTTTTGCCGTGGCGAGAAGCAAATCTTTGAAATTTCCCAGAGCGTTCGGACGAATCACGTCGCGGTCGTATTCGGGCAAAAACCAGCGCGTCGCCGCCTTGTTTGCGTAAACGTTGAAATGATTCGACCAAAAATCGACCATCACTTCGTTTAACTGTCTTTCCGAATAAACGGCGCGAAGTATGCGCGAAGCGTTTAATTGCTGAGAAATCTGCTGCGGGCGACCGAGATTATATTCTTTATAAAGGTCGGCAACCTGCTTTTGATATTTCTGACGGTCGGCTTCCGACATTTCGTTCGGATTCTTTTCGTCCTTCGTCTCGTCTTTGTTTTGATTGTTCCGGCGAATCGCCTGCAAATCCTGACGCTGCAAGCCGTTGTTTTGCGCGACGACCTGAAGAACCGCCGCCGGATTCGGATATTTGGCGAAAATCTCCTCGTTCGACATTTTCAGAATGCCGAGATTTTTTACTTTCGCATCGGCGACCGAATCATTGATTGCTGACGGGTTGAGCTGCTGCTCGATATATTTGTTGATGCCGATTGCCTTTACTTTTTCGACATCGCCGGGACGCGCGCCGAAACCCAAACGATTGAGAACGTGAAGGATTTTCTGTTCTTCGGTCAAAGATTTTGTCTTTGTATTTTGTCCGTTCGTCTTTGCAAAAGTCGCAAGCGGGCTGAACATTGCAAAAATCATTAACAGAGCGGTGATTTTGTGAATTAAGGAAAATTTCTCTCTCATTTTTTGTATAACCTCAAAAATTTATAATTGCTTTCGCTAGTAGCTTAGACGCTGAAAAAAACTGAAAGGACGAAAAAATGTTTGGTCAGTCGTCCTTTGTCATTAGCCCTTTGCCCGTTGAATTTAACTTGAGCTCTTAAATTAAACTCGACTTACAAAGGACGAAGGACAACTGACAACTGACGAATCCGCATCATATTTAATCGTATTTTCCCGTAAAATGAGTTAAGATGTCAGAACTTATCTGATAAAAAAAGGAAACAATAAAATGAAAACAAGCAAGACCTTTTTATTTTCTTTGGTTATCGGCTTACTTTTCGTCGTTTCAGCTTTCGCACAAAGCCATACTTTCAGCGACCCGAATGTCAATTATACATTTAGCTTGCCTGAAGAGACATGGAAAATGATTGCTAAGCCGACGCAGATTAGCCCGAATGTCGAATACGTTTACGGCGATAAGACGGACGGTCATCTCGAAGTGCGTAAAATTGCGGTAAAATCGGGCGATATGCTTTCCGATACGATTGAATCGGAAGAACAGAAATTGCAGTTTCTGCCCGGCTATGTCGCCGGAAAAGAAGAGCCTTTTGCCGGAAAGCTGAAAGGAACGGTCTTCAATTACGAATTCGTGCGTTCGGGACGCAATATGAGCGGAAGGGTTTACTTTCTGAAAGCAAACGACACGACCGTTTATGCGCTGCGCTTTAGCGGCGAGCGCGATAAGCTTCGCTCGCTCCGCAATCAAACCGATTCGATTGGGCGAACCTTCGACGTTAAATAACTCGAAGCAAAAGAGATTAAATTAAAAAGAGAATTAAGACTCAAAAGTTTGTGTCTTAATTCTCTTTTCCTTTTTTATTTGCCTCCGCGCCCGCTTTTTTCGAATAATCGTCTTAAATTAGTTGTAAAATTTGCTTAAAAAGCGTATTTTTTAAGCATCATTTCTTGTAATCTCTTTTGCTGCAAATTATGTTAGCAAAGGGAAAGCGTGAATTCTTATCCTGAGTTTTGTTTGGGAAGAAAGCACTTAAATTCTATAAATTATTGGTTTCATTAGAGGAGGGAACTTTATGAAAATCTTTCGATTGGGAACAAGAGGATTTGTTTCCGCTTTTTTGTTTTACACGCTGATTTTGGTGGCAAATCAGACGGCGTTTTCACAGTATGTGTGCCAGCCGAACGGCGCTCCGATTGTCCAGACGGGTTCGATTGCGGCGGGCGATTCGACGCAGTCGGGGCGTGTTTTCCGCGACGGAATCGCGTCGAGCTGCACGGGCGGGCAACCGACGGCGGCTCCGGTTGCCGGAACGTTTCGTTTCGATTCTTACAACTTTACAAATCCGACCGGGCAGGCGGCTTGCGTAACGGTCGATTTAAACGCGACGGGCTGCGGCGGAACGGCGAACAATTCGACGCAGATTAACGCTTATTCAACCTTTGACCCGGCAAATGTCGCCACAGGTCTTATCGGCAAACCGGGATTCAGCACTATCGCAACCGGCTCGCTCGCTTTCCCGATAGCGGCAGGCGCGTCTTTTGTGATAACCGTTCACGAAGTCGTTGCGGGCGGCGGCTGCGCCAATTATAGTTTTACGGTTACATACCGGACGGGCTGCCGTCAGGCTGGATTTGACCGCAGCAACGACGGAAAAGCCGACCCGACGTATTTTAACTCGACAGCCGGAACATGGAATATTCTTAACTCCGCAGGCGGCACTACCTCGCAGCCTTTCGGTCTTACCGGCGACATTATTACACCGGGCGACTATACGGGCGACAATCAAACCGATTTGAGTGTTTATCGTCCTTCGGCGAACACCTGGTTTTATAATCCGAGCGGGACAAACGTTACATATATTCCGTTCGGCGCGGCGGGCGATGTTCCCGTGCCGAACGATTATGATAGAGACGGCAAGACCGATGTTGCGCTTTGGCGACCGACCGACGGTTTCTGGTATATACTGCGCTCAACTAACAACACTATACTGTTTCAGAAATGGGGAACGAACGGTGATACGCCGGTTACGGGCGATTACGACGGCGACCTCGCAGGCGATTTCGGTATCGTGCGCAACGGCGCGAGCAATCGCCAGTGGTTTATCCTGAACAGTAATTTCGGTTACGGCTTCGTCTTCGGATGTCCGACGACTGTACCTATCTGCGGCACTCCGATTACCTTCGGCGCGAACACCGACCGAATCGTTTCGGGCGATTTTGACGGAGATTTGAGAAGCGATGTTGCCGTTTGGCGACCGACCGACGGTTCGTGGCAATTCCTTCGTTCAGGAAACGCAACGGTCGGCAATGCGCCCGGCACGGTAAACGGTTTCGCGTGGGGACTGACCGGCGATATTCCGCAGCCGGCTGATTACGACGGCGACAAACGAACGGACTTTGCCGTTTTCCGCCCGTCGAGCGGCGTCTGGTATATCTCCAACAGTAACAACGGAGCGTATAACACCTTTAGCGCTCCGACGTGGGGAACCGCTACCGACCAGCCCGCAACTTCGCCTTACAGAATTACAAATCCGTAACCGCGGCGAAAACTGTAAAAAGGCTTGAAGAAATTTCTTCAAGCCTTTTTCTTTGTCTGTGCTAAGTTTTAATCAGATACTTTGCGCCGAAGGGTAAGATGTAACCGCTCGTATTTTTATGCGCAAAGGACAAAATTTCGTCCGCCGAAGACATCTTTTGCAGGCACATCCGGCTTGTTTTATCTTCAGGCAAAGATGTGATGATTCGAATGTCGAATCTTTCGGCTTTTCGCATCAGCGACCACGCCGTCTGACCGTTGACCTGATAGCTTTTGCACAAGTTTTCGGCTAATTTTTCGGAGTTTTCCGGTTCGAACCAGTTCAAAAAATCGTTTCTGCCGAGTCCATCGATACATTCCGCCAGAAAGATAATCGTGCCGCCTTCGTTGCAGGCTAAGGACGCTGCTTCGAGCGCCTTGTGCGCCTGAATCATATTCAAATCGAGCGGGAAACCGCCGCAGGAAACAATCACTAAATCGCGCTTTTCGGCAATTTTAATCGTGTGCTGCGCGGCATAAGACTCACACGCTTTTCGATGAGCCGAAATCCAGTCGCCGCAAAACAAATCGACTGCTTCGCCTTTGTCATTAACAATCGTATTAACCGAAAACGCGGGCGGAAATTTTGAAACGACTTCCATAAACGCTTCGTGAACGGCGTTTCCGTCGAGATTTCCCGTTTCAACGCCTTCGCGCCGAGTTTTTGAATCGCAGTCAAACGCGAGGGCGTGAGTTTCGGAAATTGTCCGCGTCGAAGCCAAACCCGGACAAATCAGCTTTCGCCCGCCTGTAAAGCCCGCAAAATAGTGAAACGTGATGCCGCCGACGATTATAACGTGGTCGTGCCCGGTCAGAGCGCGGTTAAGCTCGATTGGAATGCCGCTCGCGGTTTCTCCGAGCCGGACAATCTGCATCAAATCGCGCGAGCCGTGGTCGAGCGTTTTGACGCGCTGCGCGATAAACGGCGTCAGAAGCTCCTGTTTCTCGGCTTCGGAAACCCGGCGGTGAATGCCCGTCGCAAAGATGATGCGAATGTCGAAAGGCATCGTCCCATTGGCGATAAGACGGCGCACAAGCAGATTGACAATCTGCCCGCTCGCGGTCTGTCTTGTTGCGTCCGGCACGACGATTAAAATCGTTTCGCCATCGCCGATAATTTCTTCGAGAGGCTTTGAGTCAACCGGATTATCAAGTTTGTTTCCGATTTCCGCGTCGGTAAGCGATGCGCTTTGTTTTTCATTTCCCAAAACCTGAAAGCGCGCTTCATCGAAATCGAACGAAATCTGTGATTTTCCATATTTAAGCTGAATATTCGGCATAGAGAATTGCAAAACCTGACTTAAAATCCGCAAATTTGGTCTCTTGATTTACAAATCCTGACTTAAGATGTGCAATTCTTCTTTAAGGTTATACAAATCCTAACTTGAGATTTACGCATCCTGTCAATAGATGCGCTCATCCTAAGAGAAGATTTACAAATCCTAAGCCGAGATTGGCGCATCCATTGACAGGATTTGCGATTCCAACGCCAGAATGCGTTTTATAAACACTTGATTTTAATTGTTCAAAACTTTTACTTTGATTTCCGAATCGAAGCAATTCGCGCCCGAAAAGCAATTATGCGTGTCCGCCTGTTCTTCTTCGAGCGTTTCCATCTGAATCGTTAAATGGTCGATGCCGTATTCGTCATGCAGCTTTCTGCGTACGACGCGCAGAAGCTCCGACTGCGATACGGTCTTTTCGTGAATGATGTGAACGCTCAGAGCTTCCATTCCCGAAGCAATCGTCCAGACGTGCAAATCGTGAACGTCGGCGACATTTTCAGTTTGACGAATCGTCTCGCTGACCGCCGCGAGATTGATGTGCGCGGGCGTGCCTTCGAGCAGAACGTTGACCGATTCTTTTATCAGATTCCACGCGCTGAAAATGATAATCAGACTTATCAAAAAAGAAGTGGCGGCATCAGCCCAAAACCAACCGAAGCTTAAAATCAAAATACCGGCGATAATCGCCGCCGCCGAGCCGAGCGCGTCGCCGATGACGTGAAGCCACGCGCCGCGCAAATTCAAATCGTGTTCGTGGTCGGAATGAAGCAGATAAGCGCAGATTAAATTTATAATCAAACCGCCGACGGCAATCAAAGTTAATTCAAAACCTTTGATTTCGGGCGGTTTTGAAAATCGTTCGAAGGCTTCGTAGATAACCCAAAGCGAAATTAAAACGAGCGCGATGCCGTTGATAAACGCGGCGAGAATCTCCAGACGATAATATCCGAAAGTTTTCTTTGCCGTCGCCGGGCGCGACGCAAACCAGATTGCGGCTAAAGTCAAAGACAAAGCGGCAACGTCCGTCAGCATATGTCCCGCGTCGGCAACGAGTGCGAGCGAATTGGCAAACCAGCCGCCGAAGGCTTCCGCCAGCATATAAACAAACGTCAGCCCGAGCGCGAGCTTTAATTTCCCGAGACTCCGCGCCGAGCGTCTTTCGTCCGAATGTGAATGATGAGCGCCGATTGCTTTTACCTCTAAGATTAACTTTAACGCAAAGCCGCAAAAGAAGAAATAGCCCGCGGATGAACGCGGATTAAGCGGATTTTCGCTGATAATTTTAAAAATCCGCGCCAATCTGCCCAATCAGCGTTCATCCGCGGGCTATTCTTTTTAGTACTGTCTAAGAACCCGCGACGAATCGAGCGAAAGAACAAAGCCGCTTCGATTGCCGCGTTCGTCGCTGACTTCGACCGTAACTTCCGTCGAAGGCGCGGCGATTTGCAATAGAAAAGAACCGTCGCCGGTCGCAAAGGTTTCGCGTCCGGCGGCGCGAACGGTTGCGCCCGACTGCGTTTTGCCGCTTAACCGGTAAATCTTTCCGCCGACTTTTTCGACTTTCCAATCCGTAACGCCGATTGCCTGGCTTGCCTGACCTTTAGTAATCGTAAAGCGTACCTTTTCGCTCCATTCGCTCGTCTGTCCCGAATTGGCGATGGCTCGAATCTGCCAGTAATATGTTCCGGGCGCGAGATTGGCGACCGTAAAATTGGTCGAAGTCAGCGAAGTTCTTTCAAAAACTACCGAATCCGGCACGAAAAACGGTGAACGGGAGATTTGCAGGTGATAACTCTGAATCGAAACGGCGGGTTTTTCCCACGTAAATGTTACATCTGCCGCGCCGCTGGCGAGCGCCTGAACCGTGCTTTGTGAATTCGGCGAAACAAGCTTCGGCGGAAGAAGCAGATTTTCCTTCGAGGTCTTTCCGTTATTTATCGAAGCAAATTCGCCGTTCTGGACAATCGTTTTGTCGCCGCCGACGTTTGATTCGACACCGCCGCGAGAGACGCGGATTTCGCCGCCGTTCGTGTTCGGGTTGACGCCAAAGCTCGCGTCCGTTTGGGCAAGCAGTTTGTTTTCCGATTCTTTTACTTCGACGACGTTTTCCGTATCGGCGGGCTGGTCTTCGGTTTTGACGTTAATTTGCCCGCCGTCGAGCGCGACGCGGACGTTTTTGCCGCCGAAAATCGACGAGCTGTCGCGGATAATGACGGTGCTGTTCGGTCGAATGGTCAAAACCGAGCCGTCAATCATCTGAATCTGCGCGCGCCCGTCAGACTGCGTCTGAACCGTGTCGCCCGCCGAAACATAAGTCGTTTTGGTAACGACAATCGTTTCGCGCGTCGAAGCCCTCGTCACGCGCACATCGCCTTCAAAAGATATGATTCGCGCCGCGTCCTTCGGAATATCGGTAAGCTCGTTTGTTTTTGCCAGAAAAAATTCGTTGCGATAAAGCCACCAGCCGCCGCCGGTAATCGCGCCGAGAAGCAGAACAATCGTAATACCGCCGTAAACGGTACTTTTCTTGATGTTCCACCAATCAACGTAGAACCTGCGGAATTTATTTGGGTCACTCATTAAGGCTTTAGCGGAAATTTACCACAGAGACACGGAGACACAGAGAAAAATAAGGCAAAAAATAAATATAAATTTGTTCTGCTTTTGTCTTTTTACTTTAAATCTCAGTGTCTCCGTGTCTCTGTGGTTTAACTTTCCTCTGTTTCTGCCGTTTCTTTCGGCGGAAAAATCAGAGATAAAATTATCGAAAGCAAAATTGCGGCGACGACGATTCCGAGCGAGATATTGATAAATGCCTGGTCATAGTCGTGATGCACGAATCCGCGCATAAAAACGGCAAAGCCTGATTGGCTGCTCTCGTCCATAATCATTATCAAGCCTTCCGCCAAAAGAGGCAAGAGCATTTTCACGCCGATAAAGCTTAACACAAACGCCAAGCCATATTTTAAAAAGTGGAATTTCTCCGCCATTTCCAGAAGCAGAAAGAAGAAGGTTCTAAGTCCGAGAATAGCAAAGATGTTTGATGTATAAACGATAAATTTGTCGGTCGTAATGCCGAAAATCGCCGGAATCGAATCGACGGCAAAAACCAAATCAGCAACGTTTATGACGATTAAAACTAAAAGCAGAAGCGTTCCGACGCGCTTGCCGTTCTGGATTACAAAGAATTTTTCTTCGTCATAATGCTTGGAGATACGCACGAATCTGGTTGTTAAAGACACAATCGCGCTGTCTTCGGGGTTAAAATCTTCATCGTCGGAAAACATCTTGATGCCCGTATAAACCAGAAACGCGCCGAAAAAATAAAGTATCCAGTGAAACTTCTCGACCAGCTCCGCGCCCGCGAAAATCATCACCATTCGCATGACGAGCGCCATAAAAATTCCCCAGAAAAGCGCGCGGTGCTGGTATTTTTTCGGGACTTTGAAATAATTGAAAATCAGCAGAAAGACGAATAGATTATCAATCGAAAGCGAAAGCTCGATAAGATAACCGGTGAAAAACTCCTTTGCCTTGAAACCGCCGAACTGCCAGTAAATAAAAGCGTTAAAAAGAAGCGCGAGCGAAATCCAGACGGCGCTCCACGCGAGAGTTTCGCGGCGCGTCGGCGCGTGCGCGCGGCGATTGGCGATGCCGAGGTCGACGCCGAGCGCGAGCAAAACAACCGCGAAGAAAAAAATCCAAACCCAGAAAGGATATTCAACAGTCATAAGTAAAAAGTTTGCCAAGTAAAAAGGCAAAAGTAAAAAGTAAAAAGTGAAGAAGTGTCTGCTCAAAAGTAGAATTGAAGCAAGAAGCTCTTATTTTTTACTTTTTACTTTTGCCTTTCTACTTTTACTTTTTACTTTTTACTTGATAAAATCGCGGTTTGTCCTAACAGACAGCTAAGTAACCGGATGGATTACTAATCTTCAATAAACAGGAATTAAGAAATGTTAAAGTTTTTCAGTCGTTTGGAAAGAACACGCAATTTCGTTCTTTTGGTTTTTGCCGTTTTAATGGTCGTCAGCCTCATTTTTTTCTATGCTCCGAGCAGCACCAACGTTCAGGAAAATCTGATACGCAGCGACGAAAAGGTCGCTAAGGTCGGCGGCGAAAAAATCACCGTCGGCGAAATGGCGATTATAATGCAAAGCCGCGGCGGCAGACTGCCCGCGAAATATCTGCTCAAATCCTTAATCGACCAGCGCATTCTCCGGCTCGAAGCGGCTCGCCTCGGTTTGACTGCTTCCGATGCGGAAGTCGCCAATTATATCCGCCAGAATTTCAAGCCCGAAGACGGAAAGGCTTTTGACCAGAATCGATACGAGCAGGTTGCCATCGACCAGGCGGGAAGCATTACCGCTTTCGAGCAGTCAATCCGCGACAGCCTGAGCGGGCAAAAGCTCGAAGCTTTCGTAACCTCCGGTGTAACTGTTTCGGAAGAAGAAGTTCTCAAGGATTACCAGCGCAAAAACACGAAGTTCGACGTGAGCTACGTTCCGGTCAGCGCGACCGATTTGGCGCAGACCATAAAGCCGACCGACGACGAGCTGAAAAGCTATTTCGAGAAAAACAAGCAGGCTTATTTTATCAATACCGAGCAAAAGAAAATCCGTTACATTTTTCTGAATTCCTCGAAACTTGGCGAAAAACTCGCTGTTTCCGACGAAGATTTGAAAGCCGAATTTGAAAAAGTTCCGGCTGACAAGAAAATAAAAGGCGTCGAGGGACAGGAAATCGTTCTGCGTATCGCCAAACCCGAATTTGAATCGCAGGTTTTATCGAAAGCGACCGAGCTGGTTACGCAGGCGCGCAAAGACGGCGGAAAAATCAGCGCCGACGCATTTGCCCTGATTGCCAAAGGACAATCGGAAAATCCGGCGACGGCGCAAAACGGCGGGCGTCTTTCAGGCTTGGTCAAGGAAAATCCGGCAAACGCGGAAGACCCGTACCAACAGCTTTTGAAGATGCAGCCCGGGGAAGTCAGCGAGCCGATTAATTATAAAGGCAGATATTTCATTCTTCGTCGCGGCGAAGCCGTCCCGAAAACTTTTGAAGACGCGAAAACGGAATTGACGGTCAGCCTTAAAAATCGACGCGCCGACACAGCCGCGCTTCAGCTCGCGCAGAAAATCAACGACCGTCTCAAGGAAGTTAAAGACGTGCAGAAAGTTGCGGCGGAATTTGCCGGCGAAGCAAATATGAACGCCAAAGATATGGTGCGCGAAACGGGCTACGTCAAACCGGGCGACAACATTCCCGATGTCGGCATCTCGCCGGATTTTGAACAGGGCATTGCCGCGCTTACAAATCCGAACGATGTCGGCGAAAAATTCCGTATCAAAGACGGTTTTGCGATTCCGCTGCTGGTCGAAAAGAAAGCCGCGCGCGACGCCGAGTTTTCGGAAGTAAAAGACCAGGTTGCCGAAACATACAAGCTCGAACAAGCGCGCGCGAAGGTCGAGGAAATCGCCAAGCAGATTGCCGCCGGCGCAAATTCGGCGGCTGATTTGAGCAGCGCCGCAACGTCGAAAGGCTTAAAGGCGCAGGAGCAGAAAAGCTATATCTTAGGCTCGCCGCTCGGCACAGGTCCGAGCGCCGCGACGAGTGAAACGCTGGAAGACGCGATTTACAATCTGAAAAATGGCGAGATTACCAAAACGCCGGTAAAGGTTAACGACGGCTGGTATGTCGTCGCCGTTACCAAGCGCGAAGAAGCGAATATGGACGAATTTGCCAAGCAGCGCGACCAGCTTATCGACACAAAGCTTTCGGAAAAACGCAATCAGATTTTCACCGATTATCTGGGTTCGGTTCGCCAGCAGATGGAATCGAAAAAGGACATCGAAATCTATCAGGACGCGATGGCAAAGCTCGAAGAACTGGCAGAACCCGCCCAACCGCAGCTTCCGCCGGGCTTCCCGCAGGGAATGCCGATACAGCAATAGTGAACAGTGAATAGTGAACAGTGAATAGTGAAAAAAGATTCTTCAACTATTCACTGTTCACTATTAGTTTTTCACTATCTTTACCACCAGCCGATAATCTTCCACCAGATTAAACCCGCTACAGACCAGATTATAATGTTGATGATTGAGGCGAGAAAGCCAATCGTCCACCACGTTTTTTGTTTGACGTAGCCTGTGCCGAAATAGACGGGCGCGGGCGTTGTGCCGTAATGCGTCAAGCCCGCGCTCAGATTTGAAAAATAAGCCAGAAGCAAAACGATAACTCCGGCGGGCGCGCCGACGGTGATTGTAACTAACAGGAAAGGCGTTAACATTGCCATTACGTGCGCCGTTATCGAAGCAAAAGCGTAATGCGCGTAGAAATAAACTAAAAGAAGAACGGCGAGAGCTATTGCCCAATTCAAGTTGCTTGTATAGCCCGCGACCGAATCGGCGAAGACTTTCGGAATTCCGGTTTCGCCCAGAGATTTCGCTATCTGAACTAATCCGCCGTACCAGATAAAAACTTCCCATGCGTGCGTTTCGTCGGTTAAATCGCTCCATTCCAAAACTTTTGTGAGAAGCAAAACAGCGATTCCGAGCAGGGCAATCACGGTCGCGTCAATGCCGTGAAGCCCGGCGGTTATCCACAAACCGACAATCAGGATAAAAACCAGAAGCAGAATTTTTTCCTGCAATTTCATCGAGCCGAGCTTTTTGAGTTCTTCGTCGGCAAACTTCACGGCATTCGGCGTTTCCTTGATTTCGGGCGGAAAGAACCGGTAAATCATCAAAGGAATGATAGTCAACGAAATTATCGAAGGCACAATCGCGCTTGCAAACCAGACCCAGTAAGTTAAATTGATATTCGTTTGTTCCTTTACGAGACGTTGAATGATGACATTTGAGGCTTGTCCGGTGAGAAAAGTCGCGCAGATGATGACCTCGCATTGATATAGCAGACTCATCAAAAATGTGCCGAGCCGTCCTTCCGTGCCGTCTTCGGGGCGCGATTCGTATGTTTCAGAAACGCTCAGCGCAATCGGCAGGATAATTCCGCCCGAACGCGCGCCGGTCGAAGGAATCGAAGAAGCAAGCAGAAAATCGGTGATAATCAGCGAATAACCGAGTCCGAGCGTTTTTCCGCCGATAAGACGGACGAAAACGAGTGCGATTCGATGTCCCAAGCCTGTTTTTATCATCGCCCGCGAAAGAAAAAACGCGGCGAGCACGAGCCAGACATATTTATCCGCGTAACCGCCGAGCGCCGTCTCGATTTTCAGAGCGCCGAACAGCGCCGTCGCAATCACGCCGAGCAGAACAATCGCGCTTCCGGTCATCGGCTGAACGATTGAACCGACAATCGTGGCGATAAAAATGGCGAGCAGCGTCCACGACTGCCGCGTGATGCCTTCGGGGACGGGAATAAACGCGACAACGAGCGCGGACGCGGCGACAATCAGCCAGCGTTTCCACGTTGTTAAAAATTCAGATTTCATAAATAGAAAAGGAGACGAGGAGAAAAGGAGAAAAGGAGATTTTTTGTTTGCTATTTCAAATTTGAAATCTCAAATAGCAAACTTTCTCCTTTTCCGCTCGTCTCCTCGTCTCCTTTTCTCGAAATTATTCGCCTAAATAGGCTTCTTTGACGCGCGGGTCTTCGGCAAGCTGTTTCGAATCGCCTTCCATGACGATTCTGCCCGTTTCCATCACATATGCGCGGTCGGAATGATGCAGCGCGGCGTTCGCGTTCTGTTCGACGAGAAGAATCGTCGTGCCTTCGGCGCGGATTTCGTCAATCGCTTCGAAAATCGTGTGAACGAGAAGCGGCGCGAGTCCTAAGCTCGGCTCGTCCAAAAGAAGCAGGCGCGGGCGCGACATCATCGCGCGTCCCATCGCGAGCATCTGCTGCTCGCCGCCGGAAAGCGTTCCGGCTTTTTGTTTTTCACGTTCTTTAAGACGCGGAAAAAGCGTGAAAGCGCGTTCCATATCATCCGAGATGCCTTTTTTGTCTTTGCGGATATACGCGCCCATATCGAGATTTTCGCGCACCGAGAGATTTGCGAAAACGCCGCGACCTTCGGGCGACATCGCAATTCCCATCGGCACGAGCTTGTGCGTCGCCATTCCGCTGATGTCCTTGCCTTCGTAGGTTACGCGACCTTCTTTCGGTTCGAGCAAGCCCGTAATTGTGCGCAATGTCGTCGTCTTGCCCGCGCCGTTCGCGCCGATTAACGTAACAACTTCGCCCTGATTTATCTGAAGATTAATATCAGTCAAAGCCTCAATCGCGCCGTAACTGACGGATACATTTTCTAAAGTAAGCATAAAGTTAGGGATTAGGGGTTAGGGATTAGGGGTTAGCAAGAAAACTAACACCTAACACCTGACACCTAGCTCCTTAGTCTCCCAAATAAGCCTCGATAACCTTCGGGTCATTCTTAATATCCTGCGGAAGTCCGAGCGCAATCGATTTTCCGTAATCGATAACCTGAATGCGGTCGCAGACGCCCATGACGACGCGCATATTGTGTTCGACGAGAACAATCGTTAAATTGAATTTGTCGCGGATTTCCTTTATCAGCGCGGTTAAATCTTCTTGCTCGGACGGATTCATTCCCGCCGCCGGTTCGTCTAAAAGCAGAAGCTGCGGGCGCGTCGCCAATGCGCGGACGATTTCCAATCTTCTCTGATTTCCGTAGGGCAGCGACGTTCCGCCTTCGTCCTTATACTTTTCCAGCTCGAAGATTTTCAGTAATTCCAGAGCGAATTGGCGATGTTCGTCTTCATCCTTAAAATATCTCGGCAGGCGAAAAACCGCGTCCACCAGATTTTGATTGGCGTGACGATGGCAAGCCGTAACAACGTTTTCCAGCACGCTCATCGAAGGAAAAAGTCTGATATTTTGAAACGTGCGCGAGACGCCGAGACGCGAAATCTGATACGGGCGCAGACCGTTGACGCGCTTTCCGATAATATTGATATCGCCCGAAGTCGGCTCGTAAACGCCTGTCAGAAGATTGAAAACCGTCGTTTTGCCCGCGCCGTTCGGTCCGATTAGCCCGTAAATCTCGCCCTGCTGAACGTCCATCGTCAACTCGTTGACGGCAATCAGACCGCCGAAACGAATCGTCGCTTTATCGGTCTTCAGAATGGATTTTGAACCGTTTGTCTGTGAGTTCATTAGTCTTTATCCTCCTCGCTTTGCAGGCGTTTCGCTTTTTCCTGCTGAGCTTCGGGGACGCCTGCGTTTGCGCCGACCGCCGCGTTGCCTTCGTCCGTTTTGCGCGGGCGTTTCAGCCAGTTCAAGCCGAACTCGCGCGTTCCCAAGATTCCCTGCGGGCGCAGAATCATCGTCAAAATTAAAATCAAAGCGAAAATCACGAGCCGCAAATCGGAAAAGTGAAATGTGGTTGAACCGACCTGTATTTCGGGAAGCTGGCGCAGCAATTCCGGCAAAAGCGTAACGATAATCGCGCCGAGAATAGCGCCGGTCATCGAACCCATTCCGCCGATGACAATCATAATAATGATTTCGAAAGATTTGATGAACTGGAAATCGTTGGTGTGAAGAAATTTATTGTTGTGCGCGAAAAGCACGCCCGCTATCCCTGCGAAAGCCGAGCCGATGGCGAAAGAAGTAACCTTGTAGCGCGTCGTATTTACGCCCATCGCTTCCGCCGCAAGCTCGTCTTCGCGGATTGAAACAAGCGCTCGTCCGGCGTCGGATTTGACGATATTGTGAATGACGACGACCGTGATGACGGTGAAAATTCCAATCCAGAGAAAGTTTGCGTAACCCGGAACCGGATAGCCCGTCGCGCCGCCGACCGCGTCGATATTTAAGATAACGATGCGGATAATCTCGGCAAATCCGAGCGTAACGATTGCCAGATAATCGCCTTTCAAGCGCAAAGACGGAATTCCGACAATCAAGCCCATCAGCGCCGCGACAATCGCGCCGATGACAATAGCAATTAGCAGAACAACGCTGGTTGCAGCGGTTTCGCCGAGCGACGAGAGCGAATTTATCAGCGTCGCGCCGTAATTATTGGAAAAATACGCCGATGCATACGCGCCGACCGCCATAAATCCGGCGTGCCCGATGGAAAACTGCCCGGTAAAGCCGTTGATGAGATTAAGCGATGTCGCCAGAATGATGTTGATACAGATGAAAACGAGCAGTCGCCCGTTATAATCGTCCATCCCCATTCCGAAAAATCCAGCTTTACTCAGCATCGCGTTCACTATGTAGAGAACGCCGATGATGATGATTCCGGTAATTAAATTCTTTACCCAAGAAGACATATTTTTTTCATTTAACATTTAACATTTAACACTTATCAATTATTTTCTGTTCAATGATAAATGTTAAATGTTAAATGACTAGACTTTTTCCTGCACGTTCGACCCCAGAAGACCTGCCGGACGAATTAAAAGAACCAAAATCAAAATGGCAAACGCGACGGCGTCACGGTATGTCGAAGGAATGCCGATATAGCCGCCGTAACCGACGACTAAGGTTTCCGCCGCGCCGATGACCAGACCGCCGAGAACCGCGCCCGGAATATTGCCGATGCCGCCGAGAACCGCCGCGACAAAGGCTTTTAAGCCGTACATAATTCCCATCAGCGGGTCGATTTTCGGGTTATACTGCGCCGTCAGAACGCCGCCCGCCGCCGCCAGCGCCGAACCGAGCGCAAACGTAAAAGCGATGACGAAATCCGTGTTAATGCCCATCAGCTTTGCCGAATTCAGATTAAACGAGACGGCGCGCATCGCCTTGCCGATTTTCGTGTAAAAAATGATGTATTGCAGTGCAATCATCAAAAGAACCGAAACGACGAAAATCAAAATCTGCGAAGTGGAAATCGTCGCGTTGCCGAAAAGCGTGTGATTTGTATTTGAAATCAACTGCGGAAAAGATTTCGGCGTTCCCGAAAAGATAAAGACGAAAAGGTATTCGATAAACAAAGACATACCGATTGCCGTTATCAGCGTCGTCATTTTTGAGTATTTCCTGACGGGACGATAGGCGAAACGCTCGATTGCCATACCGATTGCGGCGGCAATCGCCATCGAGCCGACGAGCGTTACGATAAACCCGAAAATCGACGGGTCGGCGGCAAATCCGAGCGATGTCGCAAGGATAAATCCGGCGTATGCGCCGACCATATAAATGTCGCCGTGCGCGAAGTTAATCAGGCGCAAAATTCCGTAGACCATCGTGTAGCCGAGCGCGATAAGCGCATAAATCGAGCCGATGGTCAAGCCGTTGACAAGCTGCTGAACAAAAGTATCCATAGTTCAAAGTTCAAGGTTTAGAGTTCAAAGTTCAAAGTTCAAGAGCGGAAATCCGAGCCTTGAACTTTGAACCTGAAACTTGAAACTTATTTATTTGTGTTGTTTGCCGCGTTTGTATTCATTGTCGAATTCGTGTTCGCAGTGGAATTTGAATTCATATTTGAATTTGACGTATTAGTGTTTCCCGTCGTCGTGGTCGGCGGCGTCATTCCTTCGGGATAAATCGTTTCCTTAAAGTCGAATTTGCTCGCCGCAGGATTGAGTTCGAGAACGACCGCCGGTTTGACCGCGTTGCGGCTCGAATCGAGCGTGATTTTGCCCGTAACGCCCGGGAAATCTTTCGTCGCGTTGATGGCGTCTTTTAATTTCGCGCTGTCGGTTCCGCCCGCGCGTTTGATTGCGTCAGCCAGAACTTTTGCCGAATCGTAAGCGAGAGCCGCGAGCGAATCGGGCGCGACGCT
The DNA here is from genome assembly GCA_049799955.1 of Pyrinomonadaceae bacterium. Classification (GTDB taxonomy): domain Bacteria; phylum Acidobacteriota; class Blastocatellia; order Pyrinomonadales; family Pyrinomonadaceae; genus JBGTFE01. The sequence goes on along the minus strand of JBARIW010000135.1, from coordinate 122,855 downwards.
GAATTTCGCCGTATAAGCCTTCACGAAATTCTGAATTTCCGGCGCGGGATTGTCAGCCGAATAATGATTCGAGATATACGCGGGTTTCAAAGAATTTCCGCCGAGCTTCCAGAGTTCCGGCGAGTCCCATCCGTCGCCGCCGAGAAGTGGCTGATTCATTCCGAGCTCGCGCGCCTGTTTGGCGATAATGCCGACTTCGCCGTAATAGCCCGGAACATAAATCACGTCCGGTTTCTGGTCGCGCATTTGCGTTAATTGAGCTTTGAAATCCTGGTCTTTCTGCGCGTAAGTCTGTTTGGTAATGACCGTTCCGCCGAGCTTTGTAAATTCTTCTTCAAAAAACTTAGTCAAGCCTTTGCTGTAATCCGAACTGTTGTCGCCTAAAATTGCGGCGGTTTTCGCTTTCAAAGTGTTTGACGCGAATTTTGCCATAACCGAACCTTGAAACGGGTCGATAAAGCATACGCGCGAGATATAATCGCCGACTTCCGTTACTTTCGGATTGGTCGAAGAAGGCGAAATCATCGGGATTTTCGCTTCCTGCGCGACGGGCGCGGCGGCTAAGCTGTTTGACGAAGCGACTTCGCCGAGAACCGCGACGACCTTATCCTGATTAATCAATTTTGAAATAACCGTCTTGGCTTTTTCGGGCGTTCCCTGGTCGTCTTCAAAGACCATTTCGAGTTTCTTTCCGTTTACGCCGCCAGCCGCGTTGATTTCGTCAAAGGCGAGCGCGATGCCGTTTTTGGTCGATTGTCCGAAACTCGAAGTCGCGCCCGTAGTGTCGCCGTAAACGCCGACTTTAATCGTGTCGCCGGTTTGTCCGGTCGTCGTGTTGCCGCCTTTGTTAACACAGGCAATCGACAGTAAAAGGGAAGTTAGCAAACATATAGCTAAAAAAATTCTGGTCATAATTTACCTCTCAGATAAAATTTTACTTAAGTTTTTTGATTCGTTATGCTCCGCCGGTCATATTACGCCGAACTGCGGGAAAAGTTATCTTTGCAAAGCATTTTATAATTTTGCGAAATATATATACAAACACGAATTATACCTTTTTCGGATAGTATGTCGAATGGCTTTGGTTTAGAATGTGTGCAAACAAAACAAATTTTTCTATGAAAACAGACGAAACTAAAAATTTAGGCGACATGAGCGCGGAGGATTTTCGCCGCTTCGGACACGAAATCGTCGATTGGATTGCGGGCTATTTCGAAAACATCGAAACGTTTCCGGTTCTCTCGCAAAACGCTCCCGACGAGCTGAAAAACGCTCTGCCCGAGTCTGCGCCCGAAAGCGGCGAAGATTTTTCGGAAGTTTTAAAAGACGTTGACAGATTGATTCTGCCCGCCGTAACGCACTGGAATCATCCGAATTTTCACGGGCTTTTTTCGACTTCGACAAGCTCGGTCGGCGTTTTCGGCGAGATGCTCGCCGCCGCTTTCGATATGAAAGCGATGCTCTGGCGAACTTCGCCCGCTTCGACCGAACTCGAAGAAGTCGTGCTCGACTGGCTTCGGCAAATGATGAATCTGCCGGAAGATTTTCACGGAATTATCTACGACACGGCTTCGGTTTCGACGCTTCACGCGATTGCCGTCGCCCGCGAGAAACTAAATTTGCGAATCCGCGAAGACGGAATGAGCGGGCGCGCAGATTTGCCGCTTCTGAGAGTTTACTCGTCGGAACACGTTCATTCATCGATTGATAAAGCCGTCATTATGCTCGGACTCGGACAAAGGTGTCTGCGAAAAATTCCGGTCAATGAACGGTTTGAAATGATTCCCGAAAAACTTGCCGAAGCGATTGAAGAAGACAAAGCAAACGGCTATCTGCCGTTCTGTGTCGTCCCGACCATCGGCACGACTTCAAGCTCAAGCGTCGATGATGTCTCGGCGGTTGCGGATATTTGCGAGAAAAATAACCTCTGGCTTCACGTCGATACGGCGTATGCGGGCGCGACGGCGATTGTTCCCGAATTTCAAAAATATTTCAAAGGTTTGGAACGCGCTGATTCGATTGTTACAAATCCGCACAAATGGCTGTTCACGCCGTTCGATTTGTCGGTTTTGTTTGTCAAAGATTTGGATTTGCTCAAAAAAACTTTCGCGCTCGTGCCGGAATATCTGAAAACAAACGAGACGGTCAATAACCAGATGGATTACGGCATCCAGCTCGGTCGGCGTTTCCGCTCGCTTAAATTATGGTTTGTGATGCGCTATTTCGGACGCGACGGATTGATTGAAAGAATCCGCGAGCATTGCCGCCTTGCGCGCCTTTTCGCGTCGTGGGTCGAACAATCCGAAAACTTCGAAATGCTCGCGCCCGTTCCATTCGCTCTGGTTTGTTTCCGCGCCGCGCCCGAAGGTAAAACGGAAGAAGAACTCGAAAAACTGAACGAAAAGCTGATGAACGACATCAACGCTTCGGGCGAAGCTTATCTTTCGCACACAAAGCTCGGCGGCAAATTTACGCTGCGTCTTTCGGTCGGAAGCATCCGGGTCGAAGAAAGGCATTTGCAGAAAGTCTGGAATCTGCTGAATGAAAATCCGGGGTAGGTAAAATAATCGATTCGATGATTTTTCGAGAGGCTTATATAAAAGATATTCCGGCTCTGTCCGTATTACGATTATCCGTTAAAGAGAATGCTCTGTCCGACCCGACCCGCATCACCTATGAAATGTATGAAAATTACTTAACCGGATGCGGACGCGGCTGGCTTTGCGAAATCGACGGCGAGACAGCCGGTTTTTCCGTTGCGTCTTCCGAAGACGCTTCAATCTGGGCGCTGTTTGTAGATGAAAGATTCGAAGCGCGCGGCATTGGCAAACGCCTTCTCAAACTGGCGACCGATTGGCTGTTCGATACGGGCGCGGACGTTATTCATTTAACTACGGCAGTGAACACGCGCGCCGACGGGTTCTATGAAAGTTTAGGCTGGAAGCGCGGCGAAATAGGAAAAACGGGTGAAGTTTTCTATACATTGAAGAAACCGAAATAGATTTAGAGAGGCTGAAAAAAAGCTTGCTATTTTCGAAAAGCGCATTATAATCTCAATTACTGGGGGTGGTAATTTATGAATATAAATAAACAACCAAAATTTCCGGCGGAAACGGGTGAGAGCACCTAATCCCGTCTGAAATTAAATAAAATAACCGGAAAGGGGCGTTTTTGAGCGCCTCTTTTCTATTTCTCAAGTAAAAAAAGCTTTTTTGAACGTAAATCTTATTTTTATTCCTTTGAATCATTTTCGCTTTCATAGAAAGCAAAAACACGACGCATTTTTTCAGCGTGTTGGTAAATTTCATCAAGATTTTGAACCGGAACTCTTTCTTCCTGTCGATTTTCGTCAAAAATTCCGAGATATTTTTGTGTACGATTAAAATGCAAACGTGCAAGCGGTTTGCGGTTGTTATTGTCAAGCAAAATGCCCATATAGCTTTGCGTGTCTCGATGAATTATTCGATTAGGGTCAACAATGTCGCGCAATAAAGATTTCACAATATAAAAACCTTCCAATTCGTCGGCAGTCGTTTCAATTAAGTTTTCGTTGCCTGCTGCTTGTTCCGTTTCTTGCTCGGACAAATCCGCATTGCCGGACATCACTGCTTTCAGACGGTCATTGATTCTTTCATTGATAAGTTGTTTAAAGCTGCGTTTGGTTAAATCAAAAAATTGCGCTCGCTTTGCCGGTGTTAGAATACCGTCATAGACTTTCGAAGCAAAGAGTTTTACAAACTCATCAGAAGGCTTTTCGATTTGTTCATTAATCAATTTTTTAATTTGACGGGTATATTTTAGCTCACCTGCCGAAGCCACTATGTCGTTAATATTAAAGTTTTGTTTGGAGAGTTTCTTTAGCTCATTGATAGAAACGTCGTCCAATTCAGACATGTTTACTTCAAGAAAAGGCTTTTCATCCATCTTATTTGGCGCTTCAAGGTCAGTAAAGAAACGATAAACAAGCCCATTGGTTAAAACCGCAATTTTGGCATCAGTAACGGCAAAATAGCGGAATAACTGCGAAGCATGTTTGATACTTAAATCACCCCCGCAGTGCTTGCACTCAAAAAGCATAATGATTTTGTCATCTTTTTTAATGGCATAATCTACTTTTTCACCTTTCTTGATACCGACATCGGCAACAAACTCCGGTATAACTTCGGTCGGGTCAAAGATGTCATAACCAAGAGCATTGATAAAGGGCATTACAAGAGCGTTTTTAGTTGCCTCTTCAGTTTGTAAGAGACTGCAAAGTTTTTCAGTTTTAATTGATAATGCTTGAAGTTGTTCGACAAAATCCATAATTATGAAACTCCTTCTTTACTTTTAGAAAATAATTTAGGAAACGATACTCTCATCAAGAGAAATTAAATGATTAAAAAGACTGCATCATTTTTACCCTCTTTCGCAGGGCAAGTCAAGAAAATAACGATTGCCGGAACAATAGCTTTTCCGCATTCTTTACAAGCATTTTAAATTATTAACGCAATTTTTTTTATTTCTCCGTTCTATAAACTAGCAACGGAGAATTTTTTATGAAAACGCAGCGATTTAAGATGTTTATCGGTTTGTTTATACTGGCTTTCGCCGCTTTCGGCTCGGCGTGCAGTTCCGGTAAAACAACGGCTCAACAGACGCAAAGCACAGCTACGAATATCAAACCGCCTCCAACGGCGACGCCTTATAAACCGTTGAAGCGTGTGAGCAAGGATGTCATCAAATCCGAAACCAAAGAAGAAACGGTGAAGGTTGAGGCAAAGCAGAAAAATTAATTTTTGACTCAAACGGAAGTCGAAAAATACGGAAAATACTGATTAATAACATTCAGTATTTTCCGTATTTTTTATTTTGCAGGAAATTTTTTTTATTAAATCTCGCTCAAAAAACTCTCGCCGTCTTTCAATTTTAGATTAAAATTGCCGGCAATCGTCTGCCCGATGTCGGCTAGAGATTCGCGCGTGCCGAGATTGACATTTTGCCGCGCGGATTTGCCGTAAACCAGAAGCGGCGCGTATTCGCGGGTGTGGTCTGAGCCTTCTTTGGTCGGGTCGTTGCCGTGGTCGGCGGTGATGATAAACAAATCGTCTGCGCGCATTGCGTCGAGAATTTCGGGCAGGCGCGTGTCGAAATGTTCGAGCGCCTTCGCATAGCCTTCGGTATCGCGGCGATGCCCGTAGAGCATATCGAAATCGACGAGATTCGTAAAAATCAAGCCTTTCGAATCGGCGTTTAAGGCATTAATTGTCTGGTCAATCGACTGGTCGTTGTTTTTCGCGGTCAAATCAACGGTTACGCCCATCGAATCGTAAATCGAAGCGATTTTGCCGATGCAGACGACATCCAGATTGTTATTTTTCATCAGGGGCAAAAGATTGTCTTCCGGCGGCGGAACGGCGTAATCGTGGCGGTTCTCGGTGCGCTTAAAATCTCCGGCGTTTGTGCCGAGAAAAGGACGAGCGATGACGCGCCCGACTTTGTCCTGACCATCGAGAATTTCTCTTGCCGTGCGGCAGATTTCGTAAAGCCTTTCAACCGGGATTATTTCTTCGTGCGCGGCGATTTGAAAAACCGAATCGGCGGATGTGTAAACAATCGGTTTGCCGGTTTTGATGTGTTCCTCGCCGTATTGTTTGATGATTTCCGTGCCCGATGCGGGAACATTTGCCAAAACGCCCGGAACGCCCGTTTTTGCTGTGAATTCGTCAATTATCCTCTGTGGAAAACCCTGTGGAAAAGTCGGAAAAGCCTTTTCAAGAACGATGCCAGCCATTTCCCAGTGCCCGGTCGTCGTGTCCTTGCCGTTTGATTTCAAAGCGCATTTGCCGAAGCTTCCGATTGGATTTTCTATCGCGGGCAAATCCTGTAAAAGACGAATATTTGCCAGACCTAATTTTTGCAGGTTCGGCAGATTAACCTTGCGCGATTTCAAAATATTTCCCAGAGTGTCCGCGCCCTTGTCGCCCCAGCTTTCCGCGTCGGGCATTTCGCCTATTCCGGCGCTGTCCAAAACCATTAAAACGATTCGATTAAATTTCGAGTTCATAAGAAAATTTTGCCACGAATTACACGAATAACACGAATTAGAAAACACTTTTTATTTGTGTTATTCGTGTAATTCGTGGCTGATTTCTCTTAATTCGCCGGCGCGGTGTAGCCTTCGCGCGCTCTTATTTGCGCTCCGGCGGGAACGCCTTTCAGCTCGATTTTTATTTTTCGATAGCTGCCGTCGCGTTTGTCGTTCGACGGATAATAGCCGAGACTGTATTTCGTGCCGATTTCGTCGGCGACGCTCTTAAAAGCGGTTCGCGCTTCGCTCAAATCTTCGACCGGAAAAACCTTGCCGCCCGAATTTTTGGCGAGATACTGCATTTCTTCATCAGCCAGCTCGTATAATTTTTTGCTGATGTCGAGACGTTCGAAATCGCCGAGCTGGCAGAAGCCGGAAACTTTTTCGATGTTCGATTTCGGATAAAACGTGCGGTAATAGCGACGAATTTGCGCCATCGAAAAACGCATCGCCTGCGAGCAGTCGCCGAGCAGGTTTTCTTCGAAAAACTCGCGCGTATCGACCTGTATAAAATACGAAACGATTCCGGCTTGCGTTACTTTCTCGCGCGCTTCTTCAAAATCCGAGAGGCTCGTCGAATCGACGCCGTCGGTTAAGGCGACAAGCGCGCGCCGACCGCGAAATTCGTCTTTCGGTTTTTCATCGAAAACCTTTTCGATTATTTTCAGCAGAGCGTCGTAGTAAGGCGTCCCGTTGCTGGTTTTAACTCGCGCCAGAACGTCTTTTAATTTATTCCGGTCGGCGGTCAGATTGCTCAAAATTTGGCTCGCGGCAATTGATTTGCTGCCGTCGATTTTGCTTTCGAAGGCGATAATCGAAACCCTGTCGCCAGGGCGAAGCGAGGCGATAAAATTTTCGGCGGCGCGTTGAATCAAAGCCAAATCCGAGCGCGTCGAGCCTGAAGTATCGAGCAGCAGCGCGACTTCAAAAGGCGCGGCGGCGGCGGCAAAATCGGTGATTTCCTGCTTTTTGCCGTCTTCGTAAACGATGAAATTGCTTTGTTTCAGATTCAGCAGAGGCTTGCCGGTTTTGTCCGTAACGACAAACGGCACATCAACAAGCTGCGTGTCGATTCGCAGAACATCGTCGTCCTTGTCCTGAGCGTAGAAATTTAATGAAAATCCAAAACTGAAAATTACCAAACAGAAAAACATTCGGACTCGCATTACAAAAAACCTCTCTTTGATTTTCGCTATTTTCAAAAAAATTGTAGCAGTTTTTTTATCTAAATTGCACTTGTTTAGAAAAAACTCGTCATTAAAATCAGATTTCACGCTAATTTAATATTGTTTTGCGGGCAATATCTGCTAAAATCAATTTCAGTCGAACGAATCAATTGCATATCCCCTATATATAGCATTTATCGCTGAACTATTATTGCGTTCAGTATGCGACAAATAATAGATTTTTTTGAATGAGGAGAAACTAATGTATAAAAGATTTACTCTAAGCGTTTTGTTTGTCTTAGCGCTATTTCTGGGTATGAATTTTACCAATTCCGTATCCGCAGATAAAAAGGATAAAAATTCAGATATTTCAAGAGCGCTGGCTTCGACCACGCTTGTTATCAGCCAGGCTTACGGCGGCGGCGGCGGCACGACGGGAACTTATAGTTTTGATTACGTCGAGCTGAAAAATATTTCCGCCAGTCCGCAATCGCTCAATGGATTGTCTTTGTATTACGGCTCGGCGACCGGTCAATTTGCCAGTATGACGACAAATGCTTTCGCCTTGCCGACGGGCGTAACTCTCCAGCCCGGTCAATATTATCTGGTTCAAACCTCCACAGCCGGTGTCGGTCCGCCGCCATTGCCTGTCGCGCCCGATGCGACAACGACAAACTTAAGTATGTCGGGAACCAACGGCAAAGTGGCTTTGGTGAACGGATTAGCGCAGAATAGCTGCGGCGCGGTGGCAACGCCCTGTGCATTGCCTAATGCTCAGATTATCGACGTTGTCGCTTGGGGAACGTCAAACAATGCCGAAGGCGGCGCGGCGACAAACGGCGGCGGTTCTTTGACTTCTACTCAGGGAAACGTTCGCAAATCAAACGGATGTCAGGACACCGACAATAACAATGCTGATTTTGACATTATAACCGCGCCCGTTCCGCGCAACTCGGCTACTACGGCAGCACCGTGCAGCGTAGCTCCGACGACAGACGCGGCGAACGACCTAAACGGCGACGGCAGAAGCGATTATACCGTTGTCAGAAACGTCGGCGGCGGTACTTCGGGACAAATTCGATGGTTTTATAACACCAGCGGAACAGCCGACCCGACTGTCGCGCTCGATTGGGGCTTGGCAAACGACGGATTTTTCCTTCTGGAAGATTTTGACGGCGACGCTAAGGATGATATTACCGTCTGGCGGTCAGGCACAGGCACATTCTATATTCTGCAAAGCCAGACGATGACGGCGCGAATCGACCAATTCGGACAAACCGGCGATACTCCGAAAGTAGTCGGCGATTATGACGGCGACGGAAAAGCCGATACGGCGGTTTATCGTTCGGGAGCGAATCCGGGCGACCAGAGCACATGGTATTATCGCGGCTCGCTGACGCCCGCCACCGTTACGACTATTCCGTGGGGACAAAACGGCGACTTTGAAGCGCCGGGCGATTATGACGGCGACGGCAAGAATGATTTCGTCATCCAGCGCAACAACGGCGGCGGTCAGGCTGCTTTCTGGCGTCGCAACAGCAACGGCTCGGCAACCATAACCGTTTTCGGAACACCGACGGACAACGTCGTTCCGGGAGATTACGACGGCGACGGCAAAACCGATTTTGCGGTTGCCAGAAGCGTCGGCGGACAATGGCAATGGATATATCTGGCGAGCAGCAACAGCTCGATTAATTACATCACGTTCGGCGCGTCGGGGACGGACTTTGTAGCGCAGGGCGATTACAACGGCGACGGTAAAACCGATGTCGGAGTGTGGCGAGCGAGCGCAAGTCCGGGCGGAAGCTTCTACGTCTGGCGCGATACGGTCAGCGGTTCCGTCCAATTCTTTACATTCGGACAGAACGGCGATTATCCGGTCAATAACTGGAATCGTCACTAATTGAAATAAAAAGTGCGGGCGAGATGAATATTCTCGTCCGCACTTTTTTATTTTTCCTGATTTCCCGCAGCTTACTTTTCAGTTTCCAAACCCGCTTTTATCCACGCGCCCGTTCCGCCCGAAACATTGTAAACTTTTCTAAAACCCGCCTGTTCCAAAATGCTTGTTGCCGCGCTCGAACGATAGCCGCCCTGACAGATAACGTATGTCGGAGTCGATTTATCCAGTTTTTCGTTTAATTTATGCAAATCCGAGAGCGTCAGATTCACGGCGCGCGGCGCGTGACCGTTCTCATATTCGCCCGCGCGGCGAACATCGACAAATTGCAGATATTTTTCAGTTTGCGTCAATTCGCTGACTTCTCTGACCGAAATTTGTTCGATTTCGCCGACATCCAGATTCCAGTCTTTCATTAAAACGAATCCTTTGACCGATTCGAGCCCGACACGCGCCAGACGCATCACGGCTTCGTCAACCTGCGCTCCGGTTTCGGCGGCAATAATTACCGGCGTATTCGTTTCAATCAAAGTTCCAGCCCATGAAGCAAATTGCCCGCCAAGCCCGATATTTAAAGAATTTGGAACATGTCCCGCGCCGAATTCGTCAGCGCTTCGAACGTCCAGAATCAAACCCTGAAAACTTTCGACTTCCTGCGGCGACATCGCTTCGGGTTTAGCAATTTCTTCCAGACTCTTCGCGCCGGAGAGATTTTTCGCCACGCTTTTCGAAAAATAAGCGGGCATTTCGGGCAGATTTTCCGTCATCATTTTGACGAAATCCGTTTTCGCCATCGGCTGCAAAGCGTAATTAAATTGTCTTTGATTTCCAAGCGTTGACCACGTTTCCTTCGATATATTTTTGCCGCAGAGCGAGCCTGCGCCGTGTGCCGGATAAACTTCCGTATCGTCGGGCAGTTTCAATAATTTTTCGTGCAAACTGTCATAAAGCATTTCAGCCATCTGTTCAGCCGTAAAGCCTTTCGAGCCGACCAAATCCGGTCGTCCGACATCTCCGATAAAAAGCGTGTCGCCTGTCAGAACGCGTAAAGGCTCGCCCGCGCTTTCGACGACAATCGAAATTCCTTCGGGCGTGTGTCCGGGCGTTTCGAGAATTTTCAGTTTCACGTCTCCGATTTCCAAAAGGTCGCCGTCTTTTACCGCGAAATGTTCTACTTCAGCGTTAGCTTTTGCGCCAAAAACAATGCTCGCGCCGGTTTTTTCGGCAAGCTCGGCGTGTCCGCTGACAAAATCGGCGTGAAGATGCGTTTCGATAATATATTTGATTTTTTGATTATTCGCTTCCGCCTCCAGAAGATATTGCTGAACATCGCGCTGCGGGTCAACAATCGCCGCCTCCGCGCCCGAACCAATGTAATAAGAGGCGTGCGCCAGACATCCCAGATAAAATTGTTTGAATTGCATATAAAATCTCGCTTTTTTACAGTTTGAGCTTTTACTGTTTTCTAAATTGTATTGAAATCAAAATTATTTTTCAAAAAACCGAAATTTTTATTGTTTTTTCCCAAAAATCGTATACAATGCAAAATACATAATTTCAAAGCAGTGAATTTCCGAAGTTGCATGTCGTAATTTCGGCTCAAAGCATTGCAATTAACTCTTCCCGATAGATTTTTTTCGGAATACAACCAATAGCAAAAATTTAATATAATTTGAGGAAAAACTATGGATAAAAAAAAGTTAACAATTAAAGGAATAACTTTTCCGGACTTTGGTGATGATGACAGCAAGAAAAATTTTCGTTTGATTTTTTATATCGCTTACACCGATGAAAAAGGTAACGACGTTTTGATAACCGCTCCGAAACCTGCTCAAGGACATTGGCAATGGAAAAAATCAAGCAAAGATGCTTTTATACCGACAAAAATCGTCGGCAATTCGGCAGAACTAAACGTCAGCGTGCTAACTACCGGCGACGGCAACAAAATCCCTGTCGGCTCGAACAAAATTGCTGAAGTTGACGGCGATATTACTGCGATAACGGTTGATTTTATGGACGTTCACGACAAAACCGCTTTTGATGTATTCGTGAAAAGCGTTTTGCCCCAGCTTATTGAAGTATGGAAAGCAAGCGGTTTTGACCCGATTGACTTTGTTCCCGGCGCGCCGATTATCAAAGGTATTCTCAAAAAGACATTCAGCACTGAAGATGCGGTTAATAAAGCTAAAGAATTCTTTGAAAAACAACTCAAAGATAAAAACCTGCATACTCTCAGTCAGGAATATAACGGCGAAAACCCGTTCATTCTCAAAGAAGAAAATGTCGTTTGGGACAAGAAAAAGAATAAGAGCGGAACTTATGCGGTAACAATCGGAATCGCTTAAGTTTTATAAATTCTTTAAATATAAATTGCGGAAATATCAGTAAAAGTTTTTAAACTTTTACTGATATTTCCGCGTAATTTTTGAAACCAGATTACTCGACCGTTACACTCTTTGCCAGGTTTCGCGGCTGGTCAACGTCGCAGCCGCGACGGACGGCGATGTGATAAGCGAGAAGCTGCAAAGGCACGATTGAAAGAATCGGCGCGAGCAAATCGGACGTTTCGGGAACTTCGATAACGTGATTGGAAACCTTCGAACTCATCTGGTCGCCCTCGGTCAAAATCGAGAGAATAATTCCGTCGCGCGATTTTACTTCGACGATGTTCGAGTGCGTTTTTTCGTATCTGATTTCGCTTGCTTTGTTACCTTCTTCGCGCGTATTGACGATGACGACGGGCAGTTTTTCATCAATCAGCGCGTTCGGACCGTGTTTCATCTCGCCCGCCGGATAACCTTCGGCGTGAATATATGAAATTTCCTTGAGCTTCAAAGCGCCTTCCAGGGCAACGGTAAAATTAATGCCGCGTCCGAGATAGAGAAAATCCTGCGAGCGGAAAAATTCTTTCGAGAGTTCTTCGATTGAATCGGCGTCGCTTAAAAGCGTTTCAATCTTTAAAGGCAGCTCGGCAAGCTTCTGCGCGTGATATTTTGCCTGCGTTTCGTCGAGTTTTCCGCGAAGCTGCCCGAGATAAAGCGCGAAAAGATAAAGCGCAATCATCTGCGCGGTAAAAGCCTTGGTCGAAGCCACGCCGATTTCCGGTCCGGCGTGCGTCAAAATCGTTCCGTCCGCCTCGCGGTGAATCATCGAGCCTTGAACATTGCAAATCGCCAGAGCTTTGCAGCCCGCCTGTTTCGCCTCGCGCATCGCGGCAATCGTGTCGGCTGTCTCGCCCGATTGCGAAATGACAATCAGCAAAGTATTTTCGTCCAAAACCGGATTGCGATAGCGAAACTCCGACGCGTAATCGACCTCGACGGGAACGCGCGCAAGCTCTTCGAGCATATATTTTCCGGCAAGTCCGGCGTGCCAGCTCGTTCCGCAGGCGGCGATTTTGATTGAAGTAACGTTCTGGAAATCTTCCTCGGAAATATTCATCGGGTCGAGATAAATTTTGCCCGTGTCGAGCGAAATACGACCTTGCGCCGTATCGCGGACGGCTCGCGGCTGTTCGTAGATTTCCTTCAGCATAAAATGCTTGAAGCCGCCTTTTTCCGCCATAATCGGGTCCCATGTGATGCGCTGCTGTTTCGACTCGACGACATTTCCGTCAAAATCCGTAACGCGAACCGAATCTTTCGTCAGCACGGCAATTTCCTTGTCGCCGAGATAAAAAACGTCGCGCGTGTGCTGCAAAATCGGCGGAATGTCGCTGGCTACGAAAAATTCGCCGTCGCCAAGCCCGACGACAATCGGCGCGCCTTCTTTGACGCCGATAACCGTGTCCGGCTCGTCAACCGAAATTATTGCAAGCGCAAAAATTCCGCGCAATTCGTGAACGGCTTTTCGCACCGCTTCTTCGAGCGAGAGATTTTCCGTTTCCTTATAATGCCCGATTAAATGCGCGACGACTTCCGTGTCGGTTTCGGTTTTAAACACGCTTCCTTCAGCCGCAAGTCGTTCTTTTAGCTGTAGATAGTTTTCGATAATGCCGTTATGCACGACGACGATTTTGCCCGATTGGTCGCGGTGCGGGTGAGCGTTTTCTTCGGTCGGACGCCCGTGCGTCGCCCAGCGCGTATGCCCGATTCCGTAATTTCCGTCCAAAGGATTCAGGCGAATGCATTCTTCCAGATTTCTGAGCTTTCCTTCGGCGCGACGCATCGAAAGATGTCGATTTTCGTCGACGACGGCAATTCCGGCTGAATCGTAGCCGCGATATTCTAATTTTCGCAAGCCATCAATAATAAGCGGCACAACTTGTTTATTTCCAACGTATCCAACAATTCCACACATATTTTTATATTATATCGAATGATAAATTTCGTGAACGACAATTAAAATAGATTCTTCTTCGGTAGCCTGCAATGCGGCGTCGCGCAGTTCGTCCGTGTATTTTGAAATCTCCTGAAAATTTTCCTCGAAATCAAACGGCGTGTCGGCGTAAATTAAATTTATTTTGTCCTCGTCCGTTTCATTACCAGATGAAAGATATAATCCTTCGATGTTTTCAATTACGGTGCAGCCGCCGAAAGTTTCCAAAAATTCACGCTCGAACGCGCCTTGCAGCCGCTGGTAATCAGCCTTTCGTTTTCCCGGCAGATAGATTTCAATTCTGGCTCTTTTTGATAGCGGCAACGAATTTCTCCTTTCTTTCCGAAAAGCTTTTCATTCTTTTCAAAGCTTCTCCGGGTGAGATTTGTTCGGGCGTCGATGATTTTTGTTCGGATTTTTTCTTCATTTACGCGGTTTTGATTTCCGAATTGTTATTTTCCTCTTCGCGCAGATTTTTCTTCACTTTTGCCGGAACGCCGACGACCAAAGTGTCGGGCGGAACGTCGTTGATAACAACCGAGCCTGCTCCGGTCATCGCGCCGTCGCCGATTTTGACCGGCGCGACAAGCATCGTATTGGAACTGATTTTCACGTTATTGCCAATCTCGGTCGCGTGTTTGTTTTTGCCGTCGTAGTTGCAGGTAATCGTTCCCGCGCCGATGTTCGTTTTTTCGCCGATTGTCGCGTCGCCGAGATAAGTCAGATGACTGGCTTTCGAGCCGCGTCCGAGAATTGTTTTCTTGAGCTCGACGAAGTTTCCGACCTTTGCTTTTTCTTCCATTCGAGCGCGCCCGCGCAAGTGCGCCATCGGTCCGACCGTGCAGTTGTTCGAGATTTCCGAGTCGGTAATCACGCAGTTATCGAGAATTTCGACGCCGTGTCCGATGCGCGAATTCGTAATGCGCGTTCCCGAACGAATCGTGCAGCCGTCGCCGATGTTTGTCTCACCTTCGACGCTGACGTTCGGATAAATTATCGTGTCGCGCCCGATGCTCGCCTGCTCGCTGATATAAGAATTTTTCGGGTCGATGAACGTAACGCCGTAATCGAGCATCATTTTCGAAATCGTGCGGCGGCATAAAACGCGTTCCAAATCGGCGAGGTCAACGCGATTGTTAATGCCCGAAACTTCGCGCGCGTCGGTGTGCTGGTAGAGCGAAACGGCTTCGCCCGCTTCACGCAGAAGCGCGGGAACGTCCGTTAAATAATATTCGCCCTGCGCGTTGTCGTTTTGAACGCGTGAAAGCGATTCGAAAAGCTTTTTTGTGTCGAAACAATAAATGCCCGCGTTGATTTCCTTTATTTTTCGCTCTTCGTCGGAAGCGTCTTTTTGCTCGACGATTTTGTCAAACAAGCCTTCCTCGTCGCGAACAATTCGACCGTAACCTTTCGGGTCGTCTAATTTTACCGTCAAAAGCGTGCAAGCCGCGCCTTTTCCCCGGTGCGCGTGATGCTGCTGAACCAGCGCGGCAAGCGTTTCGGCGCGAATCATCGGAACATCGCCGGAAAGAACGAGCAGCGTCGAATCTTCCGTTTCAAGAAATTCACGCGCCGAATTAACGGCGTGTCCCGTTCCGAGCTGTTCTTTCTGCCAGACAAATCCCGAATGGTCTTCGTCCAATTCCACTAAAACCGCCTGTTTTACGTCTTCGCCCTGATGCCCGATGACTGTGTAAACCATTCGCGGAGCAAGCGCCGCCGCCGTCCGGCAAACGTGCCCGATGAGCGGGCGACCATCGAGCCGGTGAAGAACTTTCGCCAGATTCGACCGCATCCGCGTGCCCAAACCTGCCGCGAGAATCAAAACGTCCAGAGTTTTTTGAGTGTTGGAAGCATTTTCCATAAAACTTTTTAACAGGGAAACAGAAAAAAGAAATTAACAGGGATAACAGGATAAACAAGGATAATAAGAACAAAAATAATTGTTTTCATCGCTGTCTATCCTGTTATCCCTGTTAATTTCTTCTCAAATATCCTGTATCTTTGTGGTTAAAATAAAACCTTTTTTCTCGGCTGAAGCGCGCAAAGCAAAACTACCTGCGCCAGCTTTTCGGGATGATGCCGCACCATCTCGCCTTCGTCCAATAGATTACCATAAACGACCTCTGCGCCTTCAACGTTCGCGGGCGAGACTGAGCCGTGAACGCCGATTTGCTCCGCGCCTTCACTCGCGTAAAGCGTTAATTGCTCCGCGCTAATCGGTCGATTGTTGACGACGATATAATCAAAATCGATTTGCGGCGCGTATTGGCGGACGATTTCCAGATGTTTGCGCGAATTCAAACCGTCGGTTTCGCCCGGCTGCGTCATCAGATTGCAGATAAAAATTTTCGTCGCCGGAGATTCGCCGATTGCCTGCGCGACATCTTCGACCAGAATCGGCGGCAAAAGGCTTGTGTAAAGCGAGCCGGGACCGACGGTGATAACGTCGGCTTCGTGAATCGCCGCCAGTGCTTCGGGAAGCGGTCGGCAGTTTTCCGGTTCGAGATAAAGACGCTTTATCGAATTCCCGATTTTTCCGACTTTTGTTTCGCCGCGCACGATTGAGCCGTCGCTCAGTTCCGCCGCAAGGCGAACGTCCGCGACCGTCGCCGGATAAATATGTCCTTTGCTCGCCAGAATTTCCGAAGAAAGCTTCACGGCTTCGGCAAAATCGCCCGTAATTTCGGTTAAAGCCGCCAGAAAAAGATTGCCGAAACTGTGCCCGCCGAGGTCGCCGCCGCCGCGAAATCGATGGCGGAAAAGCTTCGATAAAAGCCGCTCGTCTTCGGACAAAGCGACCATACAATTGCGAATATCGCCCGGCGGCAGCATCTGAAGCTCGTCGCGCAATCTTCCCGAGCTTCCGCCGTCGTCGGAGACGGCAACGATTGCCGACAGGTTTTCGAGCCAGACGGGTTCGATTTCAGATGCTTTCACAAATCTTTTCAGACCGCACAAAAGCGTCGAAAGCCCGTTGCCGCCGCCGATGGCGACCGCATTCAGCCCGTTTGGATTTTGCGAAAACAGGTGGTTTTTCATTTGTCTAATGCTGAATGTATCGAAAACTTAAAAAGCAGGCAAGAGTGTAGACGATTAAATTGAAGTTCAGGCTGGGCGCGTTTGCCTGAATAAATTTTAGCATTTATCATTTTCTCGGGGCAATAAGTTTTTTGAGCGGGAAAAATTCGGTTTGTTTAATCAAAATAAACATAAAAAAACACTTGAAGCCGACGCGCCGGATGTGTTAGATTAATAGTGCGGGTTGTAAGCAAAACCCGTCTGAACAAACCGCGCATAAAGTTTTCCAGTTTGAAAAACTTGCCGAATCCAGCCTCTATTTAACCGTTTACAGAGAGAAAATTTTCATGGCAGAAACGCCCATTGTTATACACGAACACCAGTTTCATAAGATAAAGACCGTCTTGGCGCGTCTTTGTGTCGAATGCGCCGCGCGAGTAGTTTTTCTGGTTGACCGCGATGGTCAGCCGATTGCTTTTCACGGCGAAATCGGCGATATGGACACGACAAGCTTTTCATCTCTCGCGGCGGGAAACGTCGCCGCGACGACCTCGATGGCAAAGCTCATCGGCGAAGATGTTTTTCCGGCGGTCGTCCACGAAGGCGAGCGCGAAAGCATTTTTATCAGCGTCATCGGCAGAAGCCTTCTGGTCGTAGTCTTTGACGAGCGCTCAACGCTCGGCTTGGTCAAACTGCGCACCAAAAAAGCGAGCCACGAAGTAGCCGCGATATTTGATGAAATCGCCATCGACTCTGAAAAACAAAGACTTGACGAACACTCGTTTTTCTCCGAAATTACGGACGAAGATATTGACAGCCTTTTTAGTTAATTTTAGATTTTAGATTTTGGATTTTGGATTAAAACAGAAATGGTTAAAGCCAAATAAAATTCTGTTTTCGTTCAACTGCAAATCCAAAATCCAAAATCCAAAATCCAAAATAATTCTATGACTTTTATAAATTACGCTTCACGCGAGATTAACTGCAAAATTGTTTATTACGGACCCGGACTTTGCGGAAAAACCACGAATCTGCAATACATCTACGATTCGACCGCGCCGCAAGCCAAAGGCAAATTAATCTCACTTGCCACGGAAACCGACCGCACGCTGTTTTTCGATTTTATGCCGCTCGAACTCGGTACGGTTCGCGGATTTAAAACGCGTTTTCACCTTTACACCGTTCCCGGACAGGTTTATTACGACGCTTCGCGCAAGCTGATTCTGAAAGGCGTTGACGGCGTTGTTTTCGTCGCCGATTCGCAGGAAGAGCGAATGGACGCGAACATCGAATCGCTTTACAATCTGGAAGAAAATCTCGGCTCGCAGGGCTACAAACTGATGGACATTCCCTACGTTCTCCAGCTCAACAAACGCGATTTGCCGAACGTCATCTCAACCGAAGAGCTCGCCGCCGAACTAAACCGCAAAAACGAACCTGTCTTCGAAGCCACCGCATCACAGGGCGTCGGCGTTTTCGACACGCTCAAAGCCGTTGCCAAACAGGTTTTGACGGAACTCAGAAAAGGTTAATCGACGCAAAAAAAATAAAAAAGATAAAAGCCGCTGAGTTTAAACTCAACGGCTTTTTAATGTTAATGGCGGAGCCGACGGGGCTCGAACCCGCGACCTCCAACGTGACAGATTAAAATTCTGTGTTCCAGATTTGGCTTAATTAAAGTGTTTTCAGACACTTAACAAAAACTAGCAACTACGCTTCGGCATAGTTGCTTTATTTATGCGGAGTATTTTGGGCATGTTTTGGGCTACATCTTAGACTACCTAATTAGAAAGTTTCCGTTAAGAAGAACCATGAAGTGTAGTCGCAATGTTATAAATTTAAATTTAGTGAACTATAAATAACGTTCTGGAGGTATTGAGGCAGTCTCAATTTCAGGAAGTTCTTCCAATTGTTTTGAAACTGCCTCGATTTTTGCGTCATCTTTTACATAAGCAAAAGCCATTCGCTTGATGTTTTCATCACTTGAATCCGGCATTATATGTCCTGCTGCCTCAATCGAATCCCATCTATTTATTTTATCAAGAACAGCTTTTTGCTGCTCGGGTTTGATATTATGATGAAAGTTAATCTCTATACTGCGCATAAATTTCACCTTCATCATAAAACATTACTGCAAAAGCCGCAATAAATTAAGTCTTCCCGCACCAAAATCCGGATGATGATTAAGTCCGCCCATTCCGGCAACTCGGTCTGCGGCTTGCATCAATCTATCGCGAACAGTAGCAGGACTCATTGCCCCTTTATTAGCTAATAATAATGCGGCGGCTGCGGCTACGTGCGGCGATGCCATCGAAGTACCATCCCATGCGTCATAATTTGTTTCGCGTCTGCGCGGCGCTCCGATAGTCAATCGCCCATCTGCTCCAATAACCCCTGCAAATCCAAATTGTCCGGGATATGTCGGCAAAGTAGACCAAATACCGACACCCGGAGCCGAAATCGAAATATGATTTCCGCGGTTTGAAAAATTTGCTACCGTATCGTCTATGTTGGTTGCCCCGACGGCGATGACACCTGGAATTGCGGCGGGATACGAAGTGGGATTGCCAAGTTGACGTTCATTGCCCATTGCGGCAATAACAGTTGTCCCGTTTGCCAATAGCGTATTAAACAAAATACGTTCCTGCCCGCTGGGAGTTCCACGACCTCCGATACTTAAGTTGACTACATCAACTCTCTGCTGAACGCATTCTCCAAGCGCACGAATATACATCGCCGGGTTAACATAATAAATGAAGCGATTATTAAATGTGTCAGCGTCTGGTTCATCATCGAAAATCTTATAGGCATGAATTTGACAATTACAAATGCCGTTAATTCCAAAATTATTACCGAAAATGGCGGCGATTGTACCTGCAACGTGTGTTCCGTGCCCAATAAGGTCAAGATTGCCGGAGACGCTCGGAATTTCCGTATAATTGAATAAATAACGTGCTACGCGTCCGACCAAATCCGGATGCGTCGGCTCAATTCCGGTGTCGAGCACGGCGACTTTAATGTCATTAGCATCCCGAAAGTTAGGCAGAGTTCTTGACTGTTGCCATAGTATTTTATTCAAATTCCACATTGTTGAAGCTGGAGGCGGAACTGCCGCAATGCCGATTTCGCCGGTTTTATCCTCCGCTTTAACCTTGTCGGTGTTTTTATAATCGCCCTTTTTAGCCGTTTGTTTTCTGCCCGGAGCGGCTAAATAGCGAACCGGAACCCGCGAAACGGATTCGACATTGGGATCTTGAGCGAGAGCAATCTGTAAATCGCTGACATCCGTGTCGCGCTGCAATTCAAGAATGCTGACTCCGGCATTTGGGTCATCAACATTCAACGGTTGGGCGGATGCGGCAAGTATCGAGGTAGGGCTTCGGCTCTCGCCGAAAGACATTATCCCGACCGGCAAATCTTCCGGCATAGCCGGCGTTGCCAACGGAATTACGCGTTTAATCAGACCTGCATTTTCAAAAAATGAAAGAGCAGACATGCCGGATGTTGTTAACACGCTTGAAGACCTGACGTTTTCTGTTAATATTCCCATCGCCCTGGCTACAGGACGCATTTTCACAATAAGTTGCCCTTCGTGATATTCGGGAAGTTGATTACTGTTGATTGGTTCTTTGATGATCATATAATTCTCCTTTATTTTTTAGTTATGAATATCGTTGCCTGAATCTTTTTAATTTTTTAATTTCGTATTAACTAATGCGCGACATCAAAAAATTAAAAAGTCAGACGATAAGAAAAAGCTATCCCAAACCCGTGTCTATATACCTTACGAATCGGCAATGTACTCGGGAAATTTGCCGGAACGGTATCCCCGATATTAAAGCCGCCATTGAATCCTTCCTGAAAACGTCCTATGTGGTCTCCGAATTGAATCATGTACCTCTTGAACCCAATGGCGCCTCCGACAAAATACTCAACCTCATTATTGCCGCTGTTTGGATTCAACCCGATGCCGGCTGAAAAATTGAGTGAAAACAGAGACGGCTTAACAGGATTTGAACCGCGTCCGAATTCGAAAAAGCGATAATTGAGAAACGTGAACGGAACGATCTGATAGGAAGTTTTATCAACCACTGCAAATTCAGATCTGAAAGTTGACGCACCGGAAATATTTAATCCTGTGTTAATGGGCGTTGTTCCAAGCTTTTGCTTTGGTATGGTACTTAAAAGCGGACCAACCGAAACGGAAAGATTAGGATCATTCTTAAAATGAAAAATTATCGGAATCTGAGCCGTGGTCAGTTTTTTGGAAAGCACATTTGTGCAAGAGACGGTCGTTGTCGCAATTTGTTGATTGTACGGCAAAAAAGCGAGTTCTTGGGCAAAAGGGTCTTGTTTTGAATCCGGCGTCGCTCCAAGTCCTGCCCTCGTCCGGTTCAGAATTTTGAGCACCGTCTTAAATAGTGCACGGGCAGAGGTGATACTTTCATAGTTTAATTTGAACGCATTCAGCTTTACGGAAACAAGGCTAAGAGCACGAATAACGTCGGCAGCCTGTTCGTCATTAGAAATCGCTTTTATCTGCTCGCTAATTCCATTGTACTTAGTTTGACTCTCAACCAGCAATCGCTCCAGGGATGTGTTATCCGTACGCTCATTTTCGTTTTTACCGTCATCTATGTCTATTTTTGCTTCGCCGGCTTTGACTTCCGCGTCCAGTTTTTGAATCAAATCATCGCCTTCTTTCTCTTTAAAATCTCCAGCACTTCGAGGTGGAGATGACACAAATGTATTTACTTTTTCTAAGAGCGGCTTTTGTTTTAGTTCAATTAATGTTTTTGAGCTGCTTATACCCATATCAAGCGCGAACGCCAATGCTACGGTTTCATTAAAAAGGCGTCCAGCTAAGGTGTTAGTATCTCTCGTGCCGGAAACGTTTGCCGCTGCGGGTGATGCCAAAGACGAACCTGTTGCGGCTCGTGTGAAAAGTTGAAGAATCGTAGCAATCGGGTCAGATTCTTTTATTTCCGTCAGCTTGATTTCGGCGAGCGTACATTCGTCAAAAGGACTCTTATTCGTTATTCGAACGACGACCTTCCCGTCGTTTGAAATCCGCACTGGACCGAGCGGGAATGGATTATTTTCCGCAATTTTACAGACAATTACCTTATTCCCTTTTTCGTCTCTTTCCCACCTACAGTCATTCTTTTGACCGTAAAGCGGAAGTGTGCCTAAAAAATATATAAAACCAATACAACAAATTATTCTTGAACATCGAGCAAACATGTTAATTCTCCTATTTTTAATTAAATTTGATTACTTTCTTGCCGGACTTTAACTCTCGCTCGGCGGAATAAAAACGCTGGCACATACATCAATTGGTAGCTGTTTTGATTTGCGATGGAGAAAAATCTTCACCTGCTACACGACGATGATTCTCAATTAGTGCCTCCTCAATAAGTTTCCAAATTGGGGTTCATTTATATATGTAGTTTTTTGTAAAAGGTCACGGGAATATCAGTTTTTTCTCATTCATTTTTGATATTTTTTTAATTCAATATTCAAAATAAAAGGTAGGTTAGAAGATTTGATTGGCACTTTGCGGAAAGTCTTTTTGTTCGGAACAAAATTAAAAAGCCGCCTCGTTAGGCGGCTTACTGATTTTAAGTTTGAAATAAATTACGGAAAGGTAGAATTGATTTTACTTGCAATTACTTTATAACAGGGAAATGAAATCACAGTAGCAGACGCACTTGTTAAAGCAACCAGGTCTGCCCCAAGCTTAAATTTGCTTTCGTCTACTCCGACAGGTAAACCGGTAAGTGCAAAAACGCGATTTTCTTTTTGGCTGTCTTTTATCAATTTGTAGTACATATAAAAGTCATTTTTACCGTGACTCAGAATTGTGCGATTCAGTGGTTTGAGATTTAGTGCTTTGAGATTTAGCATTTCGGGCTTCAGTTTGTCTTCTTCGTGGCAGTCGTTATCAAAAATAACCCTGTATGTTACATCGGGTTCATAATTGAAAGATTCAATTATCTTTCCACCAAACTCAATATCAAATCTATCTTCCTCATTAATTTCTATCTCAGCTTTAAGCATTTCACCAACAACATCCGGTTCTTTGGTTATGGTCAGTTTTGTTTTACCAACGCCCCTTTTACTTGTTTTAGCTGTAACGATTTCCGACAAAACAAATTTTTTATCGGAGAAGCTATAGACCGAAATTACTGCATTATGAAGAATCATCTCAACTCCGTGGTCGCGCCAATCTTCTCGAAAATCTATGCCCTCTTGGTGCGAATAATTTGTAGTTAAATCAATAAAACTATGGATGTTTGATGCCGCTGCTATTCCTGCTTTCGAATTGACAGATGAAAGATTAATGATGCTTTTAGGCGTTGCCAAGGATCCTACATTGACGATTTCTTCTTGATTTTTTTGATAAGCCAAAGTTAATCGGTGGCACTCATCAATCGGAAAAATAATTTTCCAAACACCGTCTTTCTGGTAGCTTAATCCGACTCCCTTAATAATAATTGTTACTTTCATATTATTTCTTCTCCTTTAGTTTTTAACTTTAAAATTCGGCGTATCCGCCGAACACGGCAAAAGCCGCCCAAAAATATGGAGTTTGATGTCCTCCCTGCGCATCCTCAATCATTTTAAGTTGAGATTTCCTGAGCGCGGCAACCGTTGATAACTTTTCCTGACGGCGAAAATAATGAAAATCAGTCATCAATTCGGCGGCAGCCTTCGAATCAACTTTCCATTGACTTCCTATGACAAGTGGTACACCGGTCGCCAAAAATGTTCTTGATAAACCAATTAATCCTTCCCCGTTGTAATATTTTTCAACACCCGTTTGGCAAGCTGATATTATTATTAATCTGGTTTGCGGAAGCTTTATTTGGAGTAACTCGCCATTAGTAAAGAGTTCTCCGCCTTCATTTTCGGAACTGCTAAAAAGTAAGCCTGATGCCAACGGCGAGCCGTTTTGAACCAGATAATGTCCGGCAAAATGAATAATGTCGTGAGCAAAAGCTAATTTTTCGAAAGCTTCTTTAGTCGCGTCTTTTTCCAGCAAAAGATTGCGATTAACATAATTGCGGCTACTCCGTTTAATTTCTGAAACGGCATCCGGTAAATCAGCTAAATCCGCAAATTTTCGGGGAGAAAAATCCGGGTTCCCGATTCCCAGAAAACTTTCATCCTCTTTTAACTGGTTTTTTGCGGCATTTTCCGTACTTAGAATAAATGTGTTTGCGCTTGAAGCGTAAAAAAACACGTACTTTGTGACAAAATACTGTTCGCTATCATCGGTCAAAGATGCAAAAGGAAGAACAAAGAGCTTTTTATTAGGAATTATGCAAATTTGTTTACTCTGGTCGAGATAAACGGCGATTGGTTGGATTAGTATTTGGTAAAGTCTGCGTGAAAGCGCTTGGGCAGATGATTGCTCCTGGCTCTTGTTTATCTGAAGCAAATTCAAATATGAAGTTATTAGACTATTGACCTCAGTTATCTTAATTTCGGTTTTTGCGGTAAAAAATGTATCTTTTGATATAATCCAGATAATTATCCTATTATCAAGTTCGTAGTATTGGAGAATTTGAACATTTGAAGGCAATTTCTCCTGGACAGTCGCTAAATCCAGAGGCTTAACCGAATTATTAAAAATAACGTTCAGACCGTTCTGACTGCTGAGGACACTTGCCCCCTGGTGAAGCCAGTCGAGCAACGAACGCGAGCTGGACATTTCCGCATAATTAAATGCTTGTTGGAAATCGCCTTGCCGGATTTCATGTTCAACGGCAATATCATAAACAGTTTGCTCATTATCAAAGAAACTGTCTCTTTCCTTTTCATCAAGAATTTCCCTGCGATAATTCTCGGCAATGTTTACCAACTCGTAAATTCCGCGTTCAACTTCATCCTCATCGCCGAGCGCCTGAAAAGAGAGCAATCTTGATTTTTGTGCTTCGTACCAAAAACCGCGCGTGGCTTTATCGCCTGCTATTTGCAGAGATTTTTCGTAATTTGTTATTGCCTCCCGATAATTATTGTTTTTTCTTTCCAGATGCCCGAGCTTAAGAAAAATTTTTGCACTGAGATTATCACGCACGGCTTTCTCGTTGATGTTAGCTAAATCATTTTCAGCCGTCAGGAACCACTTTCGCGCGGTGTCAAAATCATTCGCCTGCATATGTATAATACCGCAATTTATTTCGTAATTAACAACAAATTGAGGATCGCCGGTCTCTTTTTCGTAAATCAATCCTTCGAGAATAAAGGCTTTCGCTAAACTGTTGTATTTTGTTGTGCTGAATGCTTCGGCTCCCTGACCGAAATTACGGGCTTTTTGCCGAAGGCTTGCGCTCGAAGTGTTGGACACCTCAATCAACTTCTGCATATATTTCATCATCTGTTCGTCCTGATTAACCGAGTGACTGCGCAGGACGAGAAAAAGCAGCGTTTTTTGAATTAAATATGAATCTCCGATAATTTGAGCTTGCGTTAATATACTTTCATATTCTTTTTTAACCTCGGTCGATGATTTATACCCGAGGATTTCTTCAGCGCCAACCAGCCACCAGCGGTTAAGCAGATATAGCCATTTATGACCGCGAACGCGTGTGTACTGGTCTATCTTTTGAAAAAGAGAAACTGCTTTTGCCTTTTGATTCATATTGTAAAGACAATAGGCAATAAAATGCTGACTTAAAACTGCTTCCGCAGTATTTCCTTCTTTTAGAAAAAGATTTTGAGCCTGTGTAAACTCACCTTCAGCCTGAGAAAATTTCCCCGCCAAACACGATTGATAACCTTTCCTGACATAATCTTGTGCGGTTTTTAAAGTCCTTCTTGCCTTTGCTGAAGTAATTTGTCGGTAATAATTGGCAAGATCACTGGCGTAGGAATCTCCTGTACGCTCGCGTTCAAGTTTGCCAAGATACGCCAGCGCTTGAAGAAACTCGTTATTGTCAGGATTGCTCGCATCTTCAAGCAGGGATATTGCCAGTTTTTGCGGCAAATACTTTTCCTTAATAATTTCACGATTAATTTGAGAAATTCTCCATGATTCTTCATCATTTTTGGCTCTAAAAAAACTCAGAAACGCAGTTTGAGTGTCTTCGGTTGAATAATTAACCGCAGACCTTGCATCCAAAGCCTGTAAATTTCGCCGCGCCTCCTCTGCCCATGATGAAGAACTGTCTAAACGAAGATATTCAGTCCAAGCTTCCCTTGCTTGATTAGGTAAGTCTAATAACTGTAAGGCAAGAGCCTTGTTAAAGTAAGCAGTCGTAAGTTTTGAATTAATTTTCAGAGCGCTATCGAATTTTTCAAGAGCATTTCCTGTCAGTTCTCCTCTGACGACATTGTTTTTTTCGAGGCTTCGGCTTTTTTCAAGATAAGCGACTCCTAAATCATTAAGGATATCTGCGTTTTGCGGGTCAATATTAGCCGCCTTTTCAAGCTGTTTTATAGCCTCGTCCAATTCTTTCTTAGCCAGATACAACTGCCCGATGGCGTGTAGATTTTCGGCGGTAGCGTTTTGCGTGGCATTTTCCAGCAAAATTCTTTCGGCAAGATTGCGCTCGGTTAAATTAATCTTACTATCCGTCTCTCCCCGCAAATTATCGAATGGAGAGTATTCAAAATTTGCTATTCTTGATTCAAGCGGTCGACCTTCTCTGTAGGCATTGTTCAGGGATGCCAGTGCTTGCTGTCTGTTTGATTGCTGAAAATAAAAATACCAGAACAAAATTGACACCGAGGCAATTACCGCAAGTCCGGCAACGGCAAAAATCGGACGCGGAAAGTAAAACAGCGAATGCCATAATTTTTTATATTTCCCTTTTTCCGGCTTCAAATTCATTTTCTTTTCGACTATTGCCTGATTATCCAAATGAGTTTTAAACATCTGTGCAAAATTCAATTTTTCGCGTCGCTCATCAGTGATAAGGAAATGATTGAGAAAATCGCGTTCCTCTTCAACTGTCAATTCACCATCTGCAAACGCTTGAATCAATTCTTCCTCCTGCCGGAGAAGTTCCTCAAGGTAGTCGGCGTGGAGCATCAATCGTTCTTCGAGGTTTTCCCGTTCTGTTTCTGACTTAATATTACCGAGTAAGTATTTCTTTAGCCTTCCTGATTCTTCTGCATCGAATACAGGTTCCGCAAATTCTTGTTCCATTAAAATACTTCCTATTTAGTTATGATTTTTGGATTAAAAAGTCTCGCTTTTGTTTTGCGCGACACAGTCTAAGACACACTTTTGTAAATTTTCCCGCAGCCGGAGTGCACGATTTCTCAAAACATGATTAGAGATGCCGTGTTTTTCTGCCAAGTCCCGGCGGCGTGTTAGCTTGATTGATTTTTCGCCTTGATAATATTCAAGAATGAATTGTTTTTTGTCTGTCGATAATTTTCCCAGACAAAGATTAAAACAATTTTGACGGAAGGGAGACTCGTCTGTTGCAGTCTCTTCAGGTTGAGCGAGATTTGCCGGAAGCTCGTTCATAGGCTTTCGCCGCCGACATTCGAAAATAATATTTTTTGCGACGGCGTAAAAATATTTTTCGGGTTGCCCCTCATAATTATTGATTAGCTGATTTATTTTCCTCATTACTCTATTAATCGTTTCATCAGCCAAATCCTCTCCCTCACAGCACTTTTGAGCTAAGAATATTTTAATCAATTTGGTACGAATTGCTTCATATTTTTGCCCTGCAACGGCTCGATCAGCGTCCAGCCACAATAGAAGGTTTTCAAAATCGTCGTGATTTAAATCATTGTTATTTATCACTTATAAATTATCCTTTCTATTTTAAAAATTTATTTGGTAGCTATCTCATTGTATATACGGTTTTGATGACAAGTGAAAAATCAATAAACTTTATAGATTCTATTTTGAGGGAAACTTCTCAATCATGAGATGAAATATGACATGATTCCGAATTTTGTCCTTGTCCTGAAGAACTTTACACTCAATCTTTCATCATTACAGGCAAAGCTCCGAAACTGTCATAAATAAATGATGTCGATACAAAAGAAAACAGATAAACGAGCAATCTTTCTCATCATATTTTCTCCTAGATTTGAATTTGGAAAATCTTTGTCCTATACAATAACATAGAATTTTGATTTGGCAAGCATTTCTAAGTCTAAAAACAATTCAATCCGGAAACCGATTCGGCTGAAATTATTTGCTATTTTCTGAAGGACGAAATTGTTAATAAATAAGCGATAAGAAAGAGGAAAAGAAGCCGAAGAAATACAGCAATCTTTGGCAATGGAAATAGGTTTAGGAGATACGCAACTATGGAGCTTTGCACAAAAATTAAGATTAAGAAGGAGAAACCACGAAATAACACTAAATAATCGACCTTTTTTGTGTTATTTCGTGGTTTTATCTCTTTCAATTTCTATTTTTGTGCAAAGCCCAACTATGGACTAGAGGACATTGATAAAAAAGGTTCTGATTTAATTTCCTTAAAAAAACTCCGCGTCTCTGCGGTTTAATTTTCGTAATTTTAGTTATTCGGTCTGCAAAAAGATTTCCTTATTGACCGCCGACGGATTGCCGACGACGATAAAGCGGATGTTCTTCATATATTTATTTGAAACCGTCTGCACGTCGCTCGTCGTTACCTGGCGAACGCGATTTAGAAACTCGAACGAATTACGCCAGCCGCCGCCGATTAGCTCGTATTTGGCAAGCTCTCCGGCTTGCGCGGCATTGGTTTCCTGCGCCAGATAATAATTTGTCAGATAACTCTCGGCGATAGTGGGAATTATTTCAGGATTGAGCGTTCTGGTTTTCATAAGATTTATCTGGTCGAGCATAACGCGGACGGCGGTATTTGCGTCAACGGCGGTTACATAGATGTTTGCCGTGTTTGCCGATAAAGCTCCAAGCTCCGCGTTCGGCGCGTAGGAAAGCTGCCGCTTGTTGCGAACCTCATTGAAAACGAGACTCTGCAAAATAGTCATCGCCATCCGCATCGCGTAATAATCGGGATTATTCAAAGACGGCGCGCTGAAAACGCCCTGCACGTAATTGGTCGGCAGAGTCCTTTGCGTTACGTCCAGCGTCGGTTTGGAAAAATCGATTGCCGGATACGCCTGCTCTTTATAATTGCCTTTCGGCAGTTTGCCGAGCGTCGAGGCGATGCGTTTTTCCAAATCTTTGGCGTCGATGTCGCCGACGACAACCAGCAGAAGCTGCGAAGTCTGCATCACTTTTTTATGATAATTGCTTAAATCCGCCGCCGAAAAACGGCTGATATTTTCGAGCGTTCCGCTCACGTCGTTGGCATACGGATGATTGGCGTAAATAATCCGTCCCTGTAGAATCTGCAAAAAATTATCGTTGTCGGTTTCCTGTTCGCGCAGCCTTGTAGCGATACGTTCGCGCGCCGCCGTAATATTTTCGGCGGTAAAAGACGGATTTAGAATAATGTCCGTGAAAATTTCCCACGAACGGTCAAAATTTTGCCGCGTTGCAGCCAAACTAATATAGCTGTAATCGTGCGTTACATTCGAATTGAGCGCATCAGTGTTTCCGGTTTTGGAAAGCTCGCGCCGGAGCGTTTCGCGCGGAAAGTTTTTGCTTCCTTCGCGTGCCGCTTCGAGCATAAGATTTTCGATTCCCGCGTTCATTGAAGTGATGTTTCGCGCGCCGCCGCGAATAAAAAGCCCGGCGGCAACCGTCGGCGAATTGACGCGGCGTTTGACTAAAACTTTTAACCCGTTGACTTCAAATTCGCTGACGAGCGCCGCTTGGTCGGCAACACTCGGCTTTCCCGCCTGAGCAAAACTTGTGAAGACAAACGATAAAACAATAAATGCCAGTAAAAATAATTTACTAACCAACCTCTGACCTCTGACCTCTTTCATATTTATTTTCCTATTAAATCTTCCGATGTGATTTTAGCCTGCGCCTGCGCTTCGCTCGAAATCAGCGCGATGCCGATGTGCGGTTTGCCCTGAATGTAAGTTTTGACATAGCGATTTGTGTCGGTGCGCGAAATCGCCCGCAGATTTTTGTAATAGCCGCGATAATATTCGATGCCGGTCGAAGACCACCAGAAACCGAGCGTGTGCGCGTAATCGCTTAGTTTTTCGCGCGAGAATAAATCTCTCGATTCGAGAATCGTCTTGGCGTTTTCCAGCTCTTCGTCAGTGAAATAATCCGGCTTATCAAACTGCGCCATTTCCGCGTATGCTGCTTTTAACGCGGCTTTTGCCTTGTCCGGCGTCGTAACCAAAGTAACCGTAATCGGTCCGACATTTCGCTGTGTGTAATAGCTGATGTCCGCCTGAACAACCAGACCCGAATCGACCATCATGCGCTGAAAACGCGAATCAGGCTGGCTGAGAATGTAAGAAAAAACGTCTGCCGCGTAAGTCGCCGCATCGTCTTTGCCGATTGAAGGTCCGTGCCAGCCGATTTGAATAAGCACGTTTTGGATGGGTTGTTCGACGACCTGACCTTCGCTTTTTGTCAGAGCCGGATGCTCGACGAGCGGAAATTCTTTGAACGGGTCAACTTTTCGCCGCTCCCAGCTGCCGAAAATCTGTTCGGCTGATTTGAAAACGTCTTCCGGCTTAACGTCGCCCGTAACGACGAGCGCGACGTTGTTTGGCACATAATAGCGCGATTGAATCAGGCGCATCTGGGCGGTCGTCGCCGCCGCAACCGTTTCGCGCGTGCCGCCGGGTTTTTTGCGCGTCGGGTATTTATAGAAAAGCTTGTCTTTCAGAGCGCTGTCGAGATAATAAAACGGGGTTGATTCGTGCCGGTCAAGCTCGCCGATAACGACCGTTTTTTCCTGCGCGAATTCCTTCTCGTCAAAGGTCGGATAACGCACCGCGTCGTTGATTAAGCGCATTGCGCTCGAAAGATACGGGCTGGTAACGTTGTAAAAATAATTGACGAATTCTTCGTTCGTCGTGCCGTTATAGTTGTCTAATTCGTCGGCATCATTGAGATAATTTACATCTCCGATTTGCGATTTAAGTTTTAAGGGATTGGCGCAGACCTGTTTGCCTTCGTCGGAAAGTCCCTCGCCTTTCATGGCATTTTCGCACCGGTAAAGCCATGTCGCCTGATTCGCCTTAAAAAACATATGCTCGAAAAGATGAGACAAACCGTTCAGCTCGGGCGATTCGGTAAAAGAACCGTTTCTGGCGACTAATTCGACCGTTGCGAGCGGAATTGAAGAATCGGGCAAAACGATTATTTCCATACCGTTCGCCAGGGTTTTATTGACAAACGGAATCTCGATGCCCTGCGCGACGGTCGTTTTTACGGTCGTCGCTTTTTGCGCTTGTTTTGCCCCTTGTGCAAAACTGGAAGTGGTAAAAAAAGAAAAAATCAGGAGCGAAGATAAGAAAAAATTTTTCACGAAAGATAACTCCAAAGAGAAATTTAAATTGTTGATTATACGCGAATTTCGAGTATAAAGTTTATTATAGAACATCTGACACAAAGGAGAACCAAAAATGGAACGCGATAATATGATGCACGGAGCGCGAACGGCGTTGAATCAAAATATGGAAATGCGCGAGTGGTGCGAAAATTTTCTGAAAGCAAAAGAACGCGCCGCGCAGTCGCCGATGACCGACGAGGATTTCGAGAAACACTGGCGTTACCACAAACCGGAAATCATGCACGCGGGCGCGGCTGAAGCGGTTCAGGCGTATAAATTGCGGGAGAAATAATTATTCTAAAACACCGAGTTTCGACCATGAAATGCGCGCGGCTAATTGTGCTTTGCTGTTGATTCGCAGGCGAGAAATTGTTGCTTTTCCAATAGAGGTTAAGCCTGTAATTTCGCCGGTTTTTCTATCGAGGGCGAAATTTACTGTCCAAACGTCTTCACGCGGATTGAAAATTCTGGCTTCGATTTGAATTTCTTCTTCAAACCACGAAATCGAATCTGATTTATAAAGGTTACAGGAACGGCAGGACAAAGCCAGATTGCTTTTATCATCATCTCCGCCGCGAGAAAGCGGAAAGATGTGTTCCACTTCAAAAGGAAGATTAAAAACGGCTTCGGGCGCATGACAATATTCACAGATATGCCTTGCACGGCTCGAAACAAAAGGATAATTCGGGTTCACGGCTTCAAACCACCGATTAATTCTTCGGCTCTTTGCCGCGCGCCGTTCAATTCTGCCTCAATCAAACTTTCCAGTTCAGTTATTTCTTCTGACGAAAGCGTTTGATTTTCTTTTTTTGCCATTAATTCAATTAGACGTTTTTGCGCGCCTGCGCCAAAGAATTTATCGGCGCGTTGTTTTTGAATGACAAGCAAAGTTCCATCTTCTTCTTCGCTTAACTGCTCGGTCAGCTTATCTATCGCCTCGCCGACCGTGCGTCCGACAGATTCTTTTTTTCCCGCAACGGCGCGAAAGTTTTTTTCCTCGGGCAAAACTGTGATAGTTGTCATACTGGAAATTATATCAAATTTTATTGCTATTTCGTCGATGTTTTCTCATCAAGCGAAAAATAGCCAATCGCCGGGTCGTGGTCGGAAAAACGCTCGATACGGTTTGCGTCGCCGCGATAGATTTCGGGAAAATCGGCGTTCATGCGAACGTAGCCGAAGCCCGCAAGATGGTTTTTCAGCGTGCCGGTAACGAGAAAATGGTCGAGCACCTGCGCGCTGCCGTCGTAAACGTAGGAATACTGCTGATTTTTATCAATCATATCAACCAAATCGGTCAAATCGGGATTCACCAAATCTTCCGAAGCGTATAAAACCTGTTCTTTCGGCGCGGGCGTTCCTTTAATCGTGCCGATAATATCGACGACGCCGTCGCTGAATTGAAAGGCGTTGAAATCGCCGATTAAAACGATTCGCTCGGTCGGGTCGGCTTTCTGGCGTTCCTGCACGTATTTTGCCAGAAATTCCGCCTGCAATTTTCTTTTTGTGCGAACACGCGCGGTTTCGCTGCCGAGAAACGATTTGAGGTGATTGACGATGACCGTAAAAGCAAACGGCTTGCCGGTTTTCGCGTCGTCAATCGTCGCGCGGAGCAACAGCGGCGGACGGTCGTTTAAGATTTCATCTTCTTTTTTGTCGGGATTTACAAACTTTTCGTCCTTGCCGAACTGCTTGACTTCGACGACGCTGACGCGCGACGATTTGACCAGAAAACCGACATCGATGCCGCGCGCGTCGTTTCCTTCGACGAGATAAGCTTCGTATTTCGGATTCGGTTTTCCGGCGGCAACCGAATCGTCGTTGATTTTTTTAGCCAGTCTTTTTAAAATCGCCAGATTTTCCGCTTCGATTGTGCCGATAACGTCGGGGCTTTGCATATATTCCCGAATCGCCGTCGAGATTTTTTTGATTCTTTTTTCGACCGCTTCGGTCGTTATCAAATCTTCTTTTATTGCGGGGTCGTCCTCGTCGTCGAAAAAGTTTTCCAGATTCATCCCGGCAATCGAAAACGTCCGCTCGTTCGGCGCGTCCAGCGCTTTGGGTTTTATCAGGGCGGTAATTTCCGGTTTCGCGCCCGCGTCGGTCAAAATCGTATATTTGCGGAAGCCGTAATGCATCACGCCGGCGAGATTTCTGATTTCCGATTTCGAAGATACGTCAATCGCCTGCGCGCCGAGCTGTTCGTCGCTGTCGATGCGCAGCAATTCGGGATTGGAGTCAAAAATCGGAAGCTTCGGGAAATTTTTCTTTAATTCGTCCTTTTCCTTTGAAAACTCATATTCGAAGAGGTCAAATCCGGCGCTGCGAAAAGGTCGCAGCAATCCTTTGACAACGCCGAAGAAAACGCCGTCGGACACGGAAGCCGCGTTTTTGCCGTCAACTCTGCCGCCGGTCGGCGCGACCGTGATTAAAGTTTCGACGACGACGCGCATTCCTTCGAATTTTTCGAGCTGGTCGATTTTGTTCGCGCTAAAATCAGCCGCCGTCAAAGCAAACGGCTTCGGCAGAGCATTTCCCTTTGAAACGACCTGAATCGTATCGACATTTTTCTTCATCGAAAGCTCTGTAACCGGAAAGCTCGCAGGCTCGTTTTTCGGTTTAAATTCCATAATCAAACCCGTTACGGTAACGAGATTTCCGACGGTCGCTTCCGCGCCCGGCTCGCTTCCCGTGTAAACGAGAATCCCTTCGCTCGTCGCCGTGCTGCTGTCCGCTTTATCGTCCGGCGTCTGCAAAAAAAAGCCGTTTTTAATCCGCGCCGTAACGATTCCGCTAATCTTCGCCGTCTCGTCCTTAAAAGCCGATTCCTCTTTATCGCCCTGAATTTCGCTGATTGAGCGTTCTTTCTGAGCCGGGGCGACGGAAACGAAAAACGGGACGATTAAAAATATCGAAAGAAAAATTTTTGTCATACGAATCATATTTGTAGTCTCGAAAGAAAGTGAAAAAGTAAGAAGTGAAAAGTTGAAAAGTGAAAAGGTGAAAAAGTTTTGCTGAATTTTGCTCAACTCGACTTTTTCACCTTTTCACTTTTTCAATTTTCTACATTTACTGCAAATCTCTTCGCTGTTTAATCAGTTTCCGCGTGTTAATCGGCAAACTGGAAAAGAAGTTGTAGCCCGTTAAAGACTCGACCGCTTTGACCGTCGTTCTATAATCACGCCACGGCGCGTTGATATTCAGCGGCGGAAAGTTCGGAGTGATGATGGCGATGGTTCTGGTCGATTTGTTGATTCTCTCCAAATCGTTATTGCCGGTCGGCAAAATCAGCACGACTTTCCACGTATATTGCGGAACGACGACTCTGCCCGCCGCGATTGTTCCGATATTGCCGGCAACGCCCGACATGATGTAAATTTCGTTGCCCTGCGAGACGACCGTGCGCAGGTAGCTTTCAAAATCTTCCCACGGACCCTGATTGTTGGCGGCAAGCTGCGGAACCATGTTGGTCATAAAAAACGTCGCCGAGTTATCGGGAATCGAACGCGTGCGGTCAGCCGAAGGACACATGTGCCCGCGGTCGTAGCCCGAACCCGAATAATCGCTGTCGGTAACCTGATACCATCCGGCAGGCAGATTCGGGTCGTTACGAAAATCGTCCTGACGCGGCGCGTCTCCAATCCATGTGCTGTCGAGCCGCCACGCCGTCCAGTTAGGCGTCGCGCGGCTTCGATTATAGGAGAGCGAATACTGCGTTTTGAACATCAGATAGTTGTTTTCGTTAGCAACGTCCGGCGTCGCGTTCGAAGGGTTGCCGAGCAGCAGCGGGTCGTCGGCGGCAAACGGCGCGTTGACGTTAAATACAATTATCGTATTTGCCGTGCGCGCCTGCGCGTCCATGATTACTGCGGGAATATTTCGCGTTCCTCCGGCAGAATCTCCGGGAACGACATAAGCAAATGAAAAATTGTTGTCGCCCGGCGTTACGTCGCCGTTCGTGCCGTTATCAAAAAATGCCTGGCTTGCCGAGCCGCCTAAAGTCGAAAGGTCTGCCGTTACGGTAATGCCCGTGCTCGGCGGCGTATCGGCTGGATTTACGTGGACGGTAAATAAAACGGTCGCGCCCGGAATCGCCGCGCTCGGATTTGCCGAGCCGTTGCCGGTCAGCGGAGCGGCAACCGTGCCGCAATTTGTCGGCGGCGTCGCCGAATTGCGCGGAACGGGCGTTGCGACGGTAAAATCTGTCGAGTTCTGGTCGGTGTCGAAACAGCCCAAGCCATTGCGCTGAGCCGAAACCGTGATGCCCATTCCGGTTACCGGCGTAGTTCCTTCAAAGCAGCCGCCCGTGCCGTAACCGAGAAAATCGACGATAGCCGGATTGGTCGTCGGACACGAGCCAACAAGTCCCGTGGTTGAACTGACGAGCGCTATCTTGCCGTTAACCGGCTGCATGTTAGTCGTTCCGGTTGCGTCGGGCGTTGGCAAAGCCGCGCCATTCTGAGCGGTTTGCGCGAACTGAATCAAAAAATAATGTCCCGGCTGGATTGTTATGTTCGGCAGTATCGTCGCGTTCCATGTCGTATTGGAAAAGGAATACTGAAGCGAATAGCCGTTAAGACTGACGGGCGCGTTGCCGCGATTAAAAAGCTCGACAAAGTCGTGGTCATAAGGCGAAGCCGTTGCCACGCCGCCGCCGCCGTATAACTGGCTGATAACGATATTAGGCGAAACCAGATTGGCTTCAGCCTTTTGCCCTATTTCTTTCTGAGCAGTAACCGTAAGGCTGGAAAAAACCCAAACTGCAAGCAAAAGTAAACTAAATGTAAAATGTAACTTTTTCATTAAAAAAATCCTTTTAAAATATTCTTACTGATAACAACCCAAGGGAAGGAAAATTCGTTCGGTAAACTACTATTTCTACCACAAAAACAGACCAATCCCAAGCAAAAAGAGCTTAAATGCAAAATAAGTTGCCGGATAGATAAGTTAAATAATCTGAAAGCAAAAACTATAGATGCCGGAATAATAAAATTTGGTTTCCAAAAATTTTAGATTATTTTGAAATTAACGGAAGTTAAGACCTGAATTAATTAACATCAATTTAACAGTTTGTTCATATCGCGTTAAGTCGGCGTATTTATCATAAAATTTGAGCCTCGATGATTTGCGCTTTTATAAACGGGCGTTTTGTTCTACATTTTTAGTTAATGGAACAGAGAAAACTGTTGGAGCGCGAGCTGAATATTTTACGCGACCGGCTTCTTTTAATGGGCGGCGAAGTCGAACTGGCTTTGCAGCGTGCGATGCACGCGCTGATGCAGCGCGACAGCGATGTCGCCAATCAGGTTCTGGAAAACGACCGCGTGATTGACCGTCTGGAACTTGAAATCGACCGTCTGAGCGTCGAAGTTTTGACATTGCGCCGCCCGGTCGCCCGCGAGCTTCGGCTGGTTATCTCGATTTTTAAGATTACGCCGGTTTTGGAACGCATCGGCGACCACGCGACGAGCATCGCGCGCGCGGCGCTGGAACTAAACGACGAGCCGGAATTGAAAAATTACGGCGAACTCGGCGAAATGGCTGAACGCGCTCTGGAAATGCTCCAATCGGTTCTCGACGCATTTACGTCGAACGATTCGGAAAAAGCGCGCGCGCTGATTGAAAAAGACGCGGAAGTAGATAAAATCTACGACCGTCTGGTCAGAGATTTGATGGAAACGATGGCGCAGGACGCGGGCAAATCGACGCGGCTCGCAAGACTCCTGTTCGTCGCCAAAAATCTGGAAAGAATCGGCGATTACGTCAAAGACATCTGCGAGCTGACCGTTTATATGAAGGAAGCCGTTTTTATAAAACACCAATGAGATTTTGGATTTGCCGAATGCTTATCCGGTCGAATCAAATGCAACTGAAATTTTCTTACAATCCAAAATCCAAAATCTAAAATCTAAAATCAAACTTATGTTGCACGAAATCTTAATAATCGAAGACGACGCGGATATTGCCGAGAGTCTTCGCTACAACTTTAAGCGCGAGGGCTTTCGTCCCGTGATTGCCGAATCGGGCGAGAAAGGCTTGCGCTACGCGCTGGACGAAAAAAATCCGCCGTCGCTGATTGTTCTCGATTTGATGCTGCCCGGAATGAGCGGAATGGAGCTTTGCCGCCGTCTCAGGCGCGAATCTCTGACGGAAAAAACGCCGATTATAATGCTCACGGCAAAAGCCGCCGAAACCGATAAAATCGCAGGGTTAGAACTCGGCGCGGACGATTATATCGTCAAGCCTTTTTCGGTCAAAGAAGTCATCGCGCGCGTTCGCGCCGTTTTGCGACGGGTTGAAAAAGATACGATTCAAAACTACGCGGACGAACGCCTTGCAATCGATTTTGCCGATATGCGCGTTCTCTGCGCGGGCGATGAAACAAAGCTGACGCGCAAGGAATTCGCGCTGCTTACTTACCTGATAAAAACCACCGGACGAGTTGCCACGCGCCAGAATCTGCTCGACCACGTTTGGGGTTATAATTATTTCGGCGACACGCGCACGCTCGACGTTCACATTCGCCGCCTGCGCCAAAAATTAGGCGATTGCGGCGGCTGCATCGAAACGGTCGTCGGCATCGGTTATCGTTTTATCGGGTGTAAATGAAAAAAGTCCCAAGTCCCAAGTCGAATGTCCCAAGATAGATGGTCTTTCGCTTGAGACCTGAGACTTGGGACTTGGGACTTCTGTTTTATGACTTTAATTTCGTGGTTTTCAAAAAAAGAGACGGTCGGGAAACGCTCGCGCCCGGTTTTGAGCAAAATTCTCGAAACGATGCGCGAGAGCGTTCTCGTTATCGGCGAAGACACGCGGATTTTAGCTTCAAACGAGGCGGCGTATAACGCTTTTGCCCGAAAAAACGGCGCGCTTGAAGATAAGCGCTTGAGCGAAGTTATCCGCGATTTGAACTTGCACGAAGCGTTTCGCAAAGCTCTGGAAGACGGCGAATTTTCGGACTTAAAACTGGAAATTCTCGGCACGGAAAAGCGAAAATACGATGTTCATGTCGCGCCGATTGAGCTTGACGACGAAAAAAGCGCGGTCGGCGTTTTTTACGACATTACGCAGATTGAGCATCTGGAACGAGTCAGGCAGGAATTTTTCTCTAACATCTCGCACGAGCTTCGCACGCCCTTGACTTCGATTATGGCTTTTGTCGAAACTCTCGAAGACGGCGCGATTGAAGACGAGGAAAATAACCGCCGTTTTTTGGGCGTAATCCGCCGCAACGCCGAGCGGATGCATCGCCTGATTGACGACGTTCTGGAGCTTTCGTCAATCGAATCCGGCACTATCGAGATAAATGCAAAACACGTTTCGCTCGCATTCTTAGTCGGCGAAGTTTTTACGAATCTTTCCAATAAAGCCGCCGAACGCGGGATAAAGTTGATAAACGAAGTTCCCGGCGACGCGAAAGTTTTCGCCGATGCGGTTCGTCTGGAACAAATGCTCACGAATTTAATTGATAACGCCGTTAAATTTAACCGCGAACAGGGAAGCGTAACGGTTTCCTTTTCAAAAAACGGCACGAAAGATTTAATCTCCGTCGAAGATACCGGCGAAGGAATTTCCGGCGAGCATCTTCAGCGAATTTTCGAGCGATTTTACCGCACAGACCGCGCTCGCTCGCGTGAAATCGGCGGTACAGGCTTAGGCTTGGCAATCGTCAAACATCTGGCGCGGCTTCACGGCGGCGAGATTTCCGTCTCTTCAAATATCGGAAAAGGAACGGTCTTTACGGTCGAACTTCCGCAAAATCAATAATTTAACAACCTTCCTACAATTCTTTTAACCCTTTCGCTCCTGTGTTATAATGGAAAAACCCCTTTTGAGTGTTTTAGGCGCGAGTTTTTCGGCAATCGTTTCTTTGGCTTTTTCGTTAGGTTTTTTTGGAGGAAGCTATGCATCTGAATATCGGACAGAAAGTCGCATACCCGAATCAAGGCGTTTGCCTTGTCGAAGACATAGAGAGAAAGAAAGTCGGTAATCATTCGATAAATTTCTACTTTTTGCGCGTTTTGAGCGATAATTCGACGATTTTCGTCCCGACGGAAAATGCCGAAATCGTCGGTATTCGCCCGATTATCGGCTCAAGACAAACAAAACACCTGATAGATTCCTTATCCGAAGATTTCAGCGTCGTCGCGACCGACTGGAAAATCCGCTCGCGCGAATACAACGAAAAACTCCAATCGGGCGACGTTTTCGAAGCGGCTGACGTTTTGAAAAAGCTCACTTTTCTAAGCCTCGAAAAAAAGCTTTCCTTCCGCGAGCAGAATCTTCTGGAAAAATCGAGATTTCTAGTCGTCTCAGAGCTTGCCAACGCGAATTTGGACGACGAAGAAGAAGTCGAGCTAAAAGTTGAAAAACTTTTGAAAAAAGCCTGTAAAAAACACTGCAAAGCGCAGCCGAAGGTGATGGCGGCGACAAACCATTAGTTAAGTGAGAAGTGAGATGTGAGATGTGAGAAGTAAGAAATGAGAGTTTTTTTCGTTCTCACATCTCACTTCTCACATCTCACTTTTTACGTAGCTTGCCTTTACAACCGTCTTGATATTGCCGCGAACGTGAAAATCGCCTTCGATTTCGACTTGCAGAGGGTCGCAGGCGGTTACGAAATCTTCGAGAATCAGGTTTATGACGTGTTCGTGAAAAATTTTGATTTCACGAAACGAATTGATGTACATTTTCAGACTTTTCAGTTCGATGCAGCGTTCGTTCGGGACGTATTTGAGGCGGATAATGGCAAAGTCCGGAAAATCGGAAAACGGGCAAATCGCCGTAAATTCGGGTATTTCAAATTCAATCCAAATCTTGCGCCCGACATATTCATAAGCAAATGTGTCGAGCCGGACAAGATTCATCTCTTCGCGCGGCGTCGGGCGAATGTCCAGGTTCTGCTGGTTGGTCGGTGATAAATTCGTGTTGTCTGACATAGAAAGCTTCTCCGTTGAAAATCAAAACAGTGATTTTAACATTTCGAAGCCGTGCATTAAAACCGGAGATTGAATATTGAATTAAATTTTGAGTTTTTTCGCCGTCGCTACGTCGCGCACGCCGCGCACCTGCATTTCGTCGAGAAAATTGACGAAGATTTTGGCAGTCGCGAAAGCGTCGTCGCTAGCGCGGTGTCGATTTTTGATGAAAATCGAATAATATTCGGCGACCGTGTGCAGCCGGTGATTGGCGATGTGCGGAAGCAGCTTGCGCGAAAGCTGGACGGTGCAGAGATGCGCGTTGGCGACGCGATAATTTTCGTAAAGCCTGCCGATTTCGTGATTTAGAAAGCGTATGTCAAAAGACGCGTTGTGCGCCACCAGAACCGAATCGCCGATAAAATCCAGAAAATCCGAAGCGATTTCGGCAAACTTCGGCGCGTTTCTGACCATCTGGTTGGAAATTCCCGTAAGCTGCGTGATGAATGGCGGAATCGGCGTTTCGGGATTGACCAGCGTATGAAATTCTCCGGCAATCGCGCCGTTTTTTATCCGGTACGCGCCGATTTCGGTAATGCGGCACGGCGGAGTTTTCGCGCCCGTCGTTTCCAAATCGAACACGACATAATCGGTTTCGGCGAGCTTGCGGCGTTCAAAATTATTTTTTATAAGCTCGACCGTATCTTCGATAAGCTGAATGCGCGGGTCGATGTCGATTAAATCCGAAATCAAAAGACGCGCCAAATCGGGCGCGGGCGCGGAAATTTTCATTACATAATCGACGACCGTAACGGCGGCGGCTCGCCCGCCATTGGATTCGAGCAGTTGAATCGTTTCGCTGATTAGTAGAGAATCGGAAATTAGGTTAGGATATGGCGCCATCTCTTTTTTGATTTTAACCGGAAAACTTGAAACCGCAAGCGAAAGCGGCGCGAATAAGGCAAAAGGCAAAAGGCAAAAGCAGAAAGGCTAAAGCAAAAAGCTGTTCAAATGACTGTATCGGCAGCGCTTTAAACCTGAAAACTTTTTTCTTTCGCGCCCGTACATTTTTAAGGAGAAATTAAATGAGCAGAGAAGAAAATATAAAATTAGTCGAAGAATATCTGAACGCGTTAAAACAAAAAGATTTATCGCTCGCGCCCTTTGCCGACGACATACTTTTCGAAGACCCGATGTCGGGAAGAGACACGGGCGCGGAAAATTTCAAAGCGTTTTTGTCGGGATTTCTGCCCGCGATAAAAGACGTTCGCACGCATCGGCACGTTTGCGAAGGCGAATATGTCGCCAGTTACTGGGAAGTTGACGGCGTTTTCGGCGTCGTTCCGATTATGGAAATGTTCCGCATCGAGAATGGAAAGATTACCGAAGCCATCGGAATTTTCGACCCGCGCCCGATTGTCGGAAGTTGAGAGTTGCAGGAAGCTGCGGATAGTTACAGAGTTCGATGGATTTTAACTCTGCAACTTCCTGCAACTTCCCGCAACTTTCTGCCAATTCTTTATGCAAATTTTAGAACACTTTAAACAAACCGACGCGCTTCTTGAAGGTCATTTCGTTTTGTCGAGCGGTTTGCACAGCCCGAATTATCTGCAATGCGCGCTGGCTTTGCAGTATCCGAAGGACGCGGCAAAATTCGGGCGCGCGATTGCCGAAAATTTTACGAATGAAAATATCGAAACGGTCGCATCGCCCGCCATCGGCGGTTTGATAATCGGTTTCGCCGTCGCGCAAAGTCTGAATGTCCGCTTCGTCTGGACTGAACGCGAAAACGGCGTGATGACCGTCCGACGCGGCTTTTCGGTTAAGGAAAACGAGCGAATTTTGGTTGTCGAAGACGTTATCACAACCGGCGGCTCGACGCGCGAATGTATCGAAGCATTGGAAAAACTCGGCGCGAAAGTGGTCGCGGCGGCTTCGATTATCGACCGTTCAAACGGAAAGGCGGACGTTGGCGTTCCGCGAATTGCATTGGCAAGTTTGGACGTTCCGAGCTATAAAACGGAAGATTGCCCGATGTGCGCGAAGGGCGAAACTGCCGTCAAACCCGGAAGCCGTCAGGAAGTAAAAAGTAAAAAGTAAAAAGGCAAAATATGTTTCGGGTTTTTAATTTGCTTCGCGGTCGAAGCATTTTTGTTCTGTAATAATGCGAAAAATTTGTTTTCTTTCGATGGACAGTCTTGATGATTACGTTAGTGATGATGAGCTTGCCATCGAACCTTTGAATGAGCTTGGATGGAATGTGGAAACAATTTCGTGGCGCGATAAAACCGTCGATTGGAACGATTTTGAAGCGGTAATCATCCGTACGCCGTGGGATTACCAGCGCGAGCCGGAAGCTTTTCTGGAAGTTTTGCGCGAAATCGACAAATCGAAAGCGCGTCTGGAAAATCCGCTCGAAATCGTCGAATGGAATCTGAGCAAGCTTTATCTGCGCGAACTGGAAAGCGCCGGAATTAACATTGTTCCGACGCTTTGGGGCGAAGGGAAAATCGACGAAAAGCTTTTTCAAAGCTGGCTTGAATATTTCGGCACGGATGAAGTCGTCATCAAACCAATCGTCAGCGCAACGGCGGAATTTACTTATCGCCTGCAAAATTTCACCTCCGAATTGACTGAAATTTTTTCCGAGCGAAAATATATGATTCAGCCTTTTATGCCGAATATCACGAGCGAAGGCGAATTTTCGCTTTTTTATTTTGGCGGCGAATACAGCCACGCGATTTTGAAAACGCCGAAACCGGAAGACTTTCGCGTTCAGGAAGAACACGGCGGAATTATTCAGCCGGTCGCGCCGGCGGAAAAACTTTTGGATGCGGCGCGCAAAGCTTTTGAATTTATCGAGCCTCTGCCGCTTTACGCGCGAATCGATTTTGTGCGCGACGCGGGCGGCGAATTTGCTCTGATGGAGCTTGAATTAATCGAGCCTGCGCTGTATTTTCGGATGGATGAAGGCGCGCCGAAACGTTTTGCGAGAGTTTTCAACGATTGGATGAACGGATGAAAATCACAAAGGAAATCGAAGAATTTTGGCGGAAATTTTGTGCGGTAAATCCCGAAATTCGCGCAGACGAGTCGTATGAAGTCTGGTTTTTTCATCATAATCGCGAATCGTCGAAAAAACTCGCCGAATTGGTTATTTCGGGAAAAAAACAGGCGACGGCGAGCTTGATGGAAGACGAATCGGATGTTGGCGAAGGCGGAATTGTCGGCGGTTACAGCGTTGTTACGGATTTTGACGGAAATCCGCAATGCGTGATTCAAACTACGGAAATTCGACATTTGCCGTTCGGCGAAGTTGACGCGCAATTCGCTTTTGACGAGGGCGAAGGCGACCAAACGCTCGAATATTGGCGCGCGGCGCATCGAAGGTTTTTTATCGAATGCTGCCTCGATTTAAATATAGAATTCGACGAATCAATGCTTATTTGCTGTAAAAGATTTAAAGTAT
The DNA here is from genome assembly GCA_049799955.1 of Pyrinomonadaceae bacterium. Lineage (GTDB taxonomy): Bacteria > Acidobacteriota > Blastocatellia > Pyrinomonadales > Pyrinomonadaceae > JBGTFE01. The sequence continues at coordinate 79,598 of JBARIW010000135.1, read as the reverse complement.
TATTCCCCAAACTATGAATTTCAAACTTCTCATACAATACGACGGAACGGATTTTCACGGCTGGCAGGTGCAGGGCGGCGAGCGAACCGTGCAGGGCGAGCTGGAAAGAATTATCGGAATGCTCGAAGACGCGCCGGTCAAAGTCGCCGGTTCGGGGCGAACGGACGCGGGCGTTCACGCCGAAGGTCAGGTGGCGAATGTTTTTCTGAATCGAAAATTTACGCCGGAAAAATTGCGCGGCGCGATAAACGGAAATTTGTGGCGCGATTTGCGGATTATGAACGTCGAAAAAGCGTCGGACGATTTTCACGCGCGTTTTTCCGCAAAGGTGAAAACTTATGTTTACCGCGTCGTCAACGCGCCGGTGATGTCGCCGTTCTGGCTGCGTTACGCGCATCACGAAACGCGCCCGCTCGATGTCGGCAGAATGAACACGGCGGCGCGCGTCTTTTTAGGCGAGCACGATTGGACGGCGTTTTCCGCCGCAAATTCCGATGCCGAGCATCGCGTCCGAACGATTAAGGATTTTACGGTCGAATCTTTCTGGGACGCGCGCGCAAACGCTTCGGTCATCGAGTTTCGTATTTCCGCCAACGGGTTTTTGCGTTATATGGTGCGCTCGATTGTCGGGACGATGCTCGAAGTCGGGCGCGGCGAAAAAGATTCTGATACAATTCAAACGGCAATCGTTACCGGCGATAGAAGTCTTTCGGGACAAACCGCACCGGCAAACGGCTTAACGCTTCTGAAGGTTAATTACGAATGAAAACTCTCGGACTTATCGGCGGAATGAGCTGGGTTTCGACGATTGATTATTATCGATACATCAACCAGTTTGCCAACGAGCGTCTCGGCGGCTTGAATTACGCGCGGATTTTGCTTTATTCGTTAAGCTTTAACGAGGTCAAAACGCTTGCCGACGCGAGCGATTGGAAAACTTTGGGCGAGCTTTTCTCAAGCATATCGCAAAATCTGGAAAACGCGGGCGCGGAGGCAATCGTTCTGTGCGCGAACACGGCGCACATCGTCGCCGAAACGGTCGAAAAAAGCATCAAAATTCCGCTTATTAATATTACCGATTCGACCGCCAAAGAAATTTCGAAACAAAATCTCAAACGAGTCGCGCTGCTCGGTACGAGATTTACGATGGAAAATGATTTTTACAAAAAAACGCTTCTGCGATACGGCATCGAAACGATGATTCCCGACGACGAACAACGCAACTTTATTCATAATTCGATTTTCGACGAACTCGGCAGAGACATTATTACCGTTGAGACGAAGCAAAAATATCTCGAAATTATTGAAGATTTGCACAAGCAAGGCGCGGAAGGCGTGATTTTCGGCTGTACGGAAATTCCTTTGCTTTTAAAGGCGGAAGACTGCCGTTTACCGAGTTTCGATACGACAATGATTCACGCTCGTTACGCAGTTGATTTTGCTCTGTCCTGAAATTATGCTGATTTATCACATTGTGTTGCCCGGCATTTGGGAAAATTTTAAAGACAAAAAATTTTATGAAGCCGAAAGTTTAACGTCGGAAGGCTTTATTCATTGCAGCTTTGCCGCGCAGCTCGAAGCGGTTTTGCAAAGATATTATCGGGACACGGAAAGAGTTTTGATTTTGACGATTGACGCGGAAAAATTAGAATCGAAATTAGTTGAAGAGCCTTCGACCAATAACGAAATTTACCCGCACATTTACGGCGAAATAAACCGTGATGCGATTGTCGAAATTGAAGAGAGAAGAATAGCCCGCGGATAAACGCAGATTCGGCGGATTTTCGCCGATTTATTTTAAAAATTATCTGCGCAAATCCGCTTTATCCGTGTTCATCCGAGGCTAATTCAAAAAATGCACGAAAATTTTGCCAAAGTTATTAAACCGAAATCTGAAGAAGCAAATTTGCTCGCGCAGATTGATTTCGCGCGTCTTCCCGAACATATTGCCATCATTATGGACGGCAACGGGCGTTGGGCGAAACAGCGCGGAAAACCGCGAATTTTCGGGCATCGCGCCGGTGCTGAATCGGTGCGCTCGATTTTGGATACGTGCGCCCGCCTCCAGATAAAAGCCGTTACGCTTTACGCTTTTTCGACCGAAAACTGGAAACGCCCGCAGGACGAAGTTTCCGGCTTGATGCAGATGCTCAAAGTTTATCTGAAAAAGGAACTGAAAAGCGTTCATAAAAACAATATTCGCTTTCAGGCAATCGGGAAAATCGAAGGTTTAGCCGGAGACGTTCAAAAAGAGCTTCGCGCCGCCGAAGAATTTACGCGCAAAAATACGGGAACGATTTTAAGCGTCGCGCTCAATTACGGCGGGCGAGCCGAGATAACCGAAGCCGCGAAAAAAGCCGCGAAAAATCTGTTGCAAAGCGGAAAATCGCTCGATGAACTGAGCGAAAACGATATTGAAGCAAATCTTTACACGCGCGGGCTGCCCGAAGTCGATTTGATGATTCGGACAAGCGGCGAGTTTCGCATTTCAAATTTTCTTTTGTGGCAGCTTGCCTACAGCGAAATTTACGTAACGCCCGTTTTGTTTCCCGATTTTCGCCGCGCGGAAATTTTCAAAGCGATTCTGGATTTTCAAAAACGCGAACGGCGCTTCGGCGGCGTTTCGGCATCGAATAAAAATAATGATTGATTTTTCTTGTTTTAACTTTAAAATAAAATAAGATTTCGAATTGAGGTAAAAGATGAAAGTTTTTTTGAGTTACGCGCACAAAGACAGTTCCTTAGCCAGCAAAATTGCTTCCACGCTTGAATCCAAAGGTTTTGACGTGTGGAATGCCGAAACAGAGGTTTTGCCGGGAGATAATTTTGCCGAGAAAATTTCTGATGCATTGAAGGAATCGGACGCGATGGTCGTTTTGCTTTCTCCGGCTTCATTGGAATCAAATTATGTCCAATGGGAAATTGAATATGCTTTAGGTAATAAATCTTACAAACAGCGTGTCATACCTGTTTTAGTTGGTTCGGAAGAAAATATCTCTTTGGAAAGCATTCCCTGGATTTTACGCAAACTTCAGATGATTCGGCTGACAGAACCAGAGCAAGCCGACGAAGAAATAAATCAAATTTCCGAAGCCTTGGAATTGGCAGCTTAAATTATATAATTCTTATTATGCCGCCTCAGGAAATCTTTCTTTCTCATTCCAGCGCAGACAAAATTTTTGCCGATTCTGTTGTAGTAACTTTAAGAAATCACGGTGTTCCGGTCTGGTATAGTCAAACTAATATTCTCGGCGCGCAGCAATGGCATGATGAAATAGGCAAAGCGTTGAAACGATGTGATTGGTTTGTGGTCATTCTCTCACCGGATTCTGTCAAATCAATGTGGGTTGGCAGAGAATTGTCTTTTGCTTTAAGAGATAATAAGTTCAACAATAAAATAACTCCTGTCTTATACAAATCTTGTGATTATGAAGACCTTTCATGGACTTTATCCGGTTTTCAAATGATTGATTTCTCTGGAAATTCTGACGATGGATTTCGTGAATTGTTAAGAACTTGGGGAATTGGCTACAGAAATTAATAAATGAATCGACTTTTAACCGCGCTCATCGCGCTTCCGGTTTTAATTTTATCAATTATTCTGCCGTATCTTTTGCCGCAGTTTTCGCAGGCGAGCTGGCTTTTTCTGGTCATCGCGGCGCTGGCGCTCGGCGCGGGACTTTTTGAATTTTTTACTCTGACGAAAAAATTAGAACTGAAAGCCGACGCTTCGGTCGCTTTTCTGGGCGCGGCGGCGCTTTTCGTCGCGTTTCTTTTCGATGCGCCGGGAAAAGACCCGAATATGCTGATTTTGACGCTCGCGCTTTTTCTGATTTTTACGCTTATCACACAGACTTTTCGCTTTCAGGCGGATTTTTCCAAGATGCTCACGGGCGTCGGCGTTACGGTTTTAGGTGTTTTGTATATCGCATTCTTAGGCGGATTTTTAATCTCAACGCGCGTCGGATTTGAAGATAAGCTCATTCCTTTTCTTTCTACAAAACTGCTCGGCTTTTTCTTTCTCGTCGTGATGGGCGCGGACACGGGCGCGTATTATGTCGGGAAAAATCTTGGCAAACACAAGCTCGCGCCGAAAATTTCGCCCGGAAAAACTTGGGAAGGCGTTGTCGGCGGACTGATTTTAAGCTCGGCTTTCGCCGCCGTTTCGACCGCGACGTTTTTTCCCGAATTGCCGTATAAATTTTCGATTCCGCTGGCGATTGTTATGTCGATTGTCGGACTTTTCGGCGATTTGGCGGAGAGCGCGATAAAGCGCGGCGCGGGCGCGAAAGACGCGGCGAGCATCCTGCCCGGACACGGCGGATTGCTCGATAGATTGGATAGTTTGCTTTTTAACGCGCCGATTCTTTACTATTTTGCGAGATTTTTCTTCTAAAAATTGTCCGTTAATACAAAAAACAATTCCATTTTTGAGTAAACTCCTCTATAATTATTCATCCAATTAATTAAGGAGGTGTTTTATGGATGGAGTAAGTATTTCGAGACGAAAGTTTTTGGTTCTTGTCAGCGGAGGAATAACTTTATCAACAATTTCGCTTTCAGGCTGCCAGATTGCTCCGGTAATAATTAGAGTCGCTCCGATATTAGCAAGAGTTTTTTGGGGAGCCATTCAACTGGGTGAGGCGGCATTGACCATAAAAGCTTTGGTTGAAGCGACGGAACAATATTTAACGCCGTCAATTTCAACATCCGACATAACTAATCTCCAGATGACAGCTCCGCTGATAATTATTGATGGAAGAGGAACTCGATTCAATATTCCTTATGTCGTATGTGAATATGCAGGATTTGTTCAGTCATGTTATCGCGGAGAATCACGCACACTTCATAATAATCCAGGTGAAAGCGCCAAAATTATAAGGAATTTGCAAATTGGAGAAACTCTTGGTGTTATCGACCTTAAGCACGTTGAAGGTTGGTATCATGTGCAAACTGTTAGCGGGGAAAAGGGGTGGGTTCACGGAAATTGCTTAGAAAGATTGCCTAAAAAATACTAAGAATTTTGAAATTTGCTTTTTAACGCGCCAATCCTGTATTATTTCTCACGGTTTTACTTTTAAGATTTTATGAACGCAGTTCGGTTTAACGACGATAATAATTGATTGGCGAGAGCGTTTTTTTCGAGCGTTCCGTCTTTCGTTTATCGTTAAATAAACTGAAAGGCGTTTTTTATTTTGTTTAATAATTTTATGTTGGATACGTTAGGAAATTTGGAAAGAACTCATACCTGCGGCGAATTGCGCGAGTCGGATGTCGGCAAGCAGGTTGTTTTGATGGGCTGGGTTGCGAAAAAGCGCGATTTCGGCATTTTTACGTTTATCGATTTGCGCGACCGCGAAGGCGTAACGCAAATCGTCGTCAGCGAAGAAGCGGCGAAAGACGCGCACGCGAAGGCGAAAAATCTGCGCGGCGAATTTGTCGCCGCGGTCATCGGCGAAGTCGTTTCACGCGCCGAAGGAACGCATAACGCGAAGCTTGCGACGGGCGATATTGAAATAAAAGTTAATGAATTATTGATTTTGAACGACGCGAAAACTCCGCCGTTCGAGCTTGAAAAAGCCGGTTCGCAGAATCTTGCCTCTGAGGATTTGCGTCTGAAATACCGGTATCTCGATTTGCGCCGACCGAAATTGCAGCACAATATTCGGATGCGCTCGAAAACGATTGCGCGGATGCGCGAGTATGTCGAAAATCAAGGTTTTATCGAAATCGAAACGCCGATTTTGCTGAAATCGACGCCCGAAGGCGCGCGCGATTTTATCGTTCCGTCGCGCATTCACGCGGGAAAATTTTTCGCTCTGCCGCAATCGCCGCAGATTTTAAAGCAATTAACGATGATTGCCGCTTTCGACAAATATTATCAAATCGCGCGATGTTTCCGCGACGAAGACCTTCGCGCCGACCGCCAGCCCGAATTTTCGCAGCTCGATGTGGAGATGTCGTTTACCAATCAGGAAATAATTTATCGGTTGCTCGAAGGCACGTTCGGGCACGTTTTCCGTTTGATTGATGTCGAGCTGCCCGAAAAATTTCCGCGAATGACTTACGCCGAAGCTTTGCGCCGGTACGGAAGCGACAAGCCCGATTTACGTTTTGAAATGGAATTAGAGGATTTGTCCGAAAATTTAAAAGGCACGGATTTTGCGCCGTTCGCGTCGGTTTTGGAAAACAAAGGCGAAATAAAAGCGATTGCCGTTAAAGGAAAGGCAGATTATTCGCGTAAAGTTCTGGACGAATTGCAGGAATTTGCAAAGCGTTACGGCGCGGGCGCTCTGGCGTGGATAAAACTCGGCGACGAGACGACCTCATCTTTGCTGAAAGTTCTCGGCGAGGAGAAAATTGTCGAACTCGCAAACGTGGCAAAAGCCGAAAAAGGCGATTTGGTTTTAATCGTCGCGGGCAGAAAATCGGTCGCCGCCGCATCTCTGGGCGCACTGCGTCTGGAGGTTGCGAAGCGCGAAAATCTTATTCCGAAAGATGTTTTTAAACCTTTGATTGTTATCGAATTCCCGATGTTCGAGCACGACCAAGATTCAGACACTTACGCGGCGGCGCATCATCCGTTTACGTCGCCGATGGACGAAGATTTGGAGATGTTCAAAACGGCGGTCGAAGACGAGTCGCAGCATCATCTGCTCGGAAAAGTCCGCGCCAAAGCGTATGACGCCGTTATCAACGGCATCGAGGTCGCGGGCGGCTCGATTCGAATTCACCAGCGCGATGTTCAGGCTTTGAATTTCAAGGCGCTCGGTCTTTCGCCGGAAAAAGCTAAAGAGCGTTTCGGCTTTTTCCTCGAAGCGCTCGAATACGGAACGCCGCCGCACGGCGGTTTCGCGGCTGGAATCGAGCGAACGCTGATGGCGCTTTTGCAAACCGACAACATCCGCGACCTTATCGCGTTTCCGAAAACGGCGTCGGCGCAGGATTTGATGATGGATTCGCCGGGCGAAGTCGATGAAGCGCAGCTTAAAGAGCTTGGAATAAAAATCGTTGAGTAATGATTTTTGACCTTTGATTTTCGACCTTTGAATAAGAGGCAAAATCAAAGGTCAAAGGTCAAAGGTCAAAGGTCTTTAAATTTTCCGAACCAAACGTAACAAAATGTCGTAAAATTTTAGGCAATGGCAAAGAAAAAATTCGATACAAACCCGCTCGACCCGGAGTTTCCGCAGAAAGTTATGGAAGCGCAGCAGACGAACGCTTTGCCGCAGACGGATGCGGCGACGCAGAAATTTGCCGAACAGGGCGACGTGGAAGTTGAAACGCGGCAGTTTAATCAGGCGAATTTCGGCGCGTACCAATCGCCTTATAACGGGCAGAATATTCCGGCGAATTATCAAGCCGCGCCGGTCGCAGATGTCGGAAAAGCTTCAAAACGCAAGGTTGCGAAAATCGGTCTGCCGGAAAATATTATGACGGCTTTGCCTTATCTTCCGATTTGGCTCGGCTTGGTCGCGGGAATTTTAGAGCTTGTGTTTTTGCCGAAAAGCGAGGCGAAAGTCCGTTTTCACGCCGCGCAGGCTGCCGCCGCGCATATCGGTATTTTGATTATTCTCGCGATTCTCGACAGCGTTGACAATTTCCTTCCTTTCGGAAGCGTCGCATATAAAGTTTTCTGGGTTGTTTCGACCGTGATGCTGGTCGTTTTCGCCGTCAAAGCCTATCAGGGAAAACCCGTTCACATCGAGCCGGTTGAAGATTTGACCGAGTGGCTCGAAGATAAAATCAAACCGAAAGTCTAAAAAATATGTATTGCGAAGCTTGCGGAAGCCAGATAACGTCCGGATTAAATTACTGTAGCCGGTGCGGGACGAAAATTACGAAAATCGATTCGGAAGTAAAGATTGCGCTCTCGGAAAATCTTTCCTCATCGCTCGGTTATATCGGCGGCTTCGGACTTATCGGGTACATTTTCGTCGCGCTCATACTCGTCAAAAACCACGTTGACCCGACCGTTTTGTTTCTCCTCTCGCTTTTATATCTCGGAACGCTTTTCGGAATTTCTTATATGATTCTCCAACAACTCAGAGCGCTTCCGGGAAAATTTTCGGCAAAAAACACGAATTTTCAGAGTGATTTTCAAACCGGACAATTAGAGGCGGCAAACACGGCGCAGCTTGAAGAGCCGAAACAACAGCCGATTAGCGTAACCGAACACACGACGCGAACGTTGGATAAAATAGTGAAAAGCGAATAGTGAACAGTGAATAGTTGAAGAAATTCTTCTTCACTATTCGCTTTTCACTATTCAAACGCTTTCTGCCGGAATTAATTTTCTTTCCTTTCGCAGCTTCAAAACTGCCGTAATCACCAGATAAATCGCCAGTGAAATTAAAGCGAGCGAAGCGACGCCGTTGACGAATTTTACGTCAAAACCGTTTGCCGCTTTAAAGTTTCCGATAACCAGACCCGTCAAAGCCCAGAGCGTGATGACGAGGACGAAAAGCATCGGCAAAAGCGTAAAAGCGATGCGCTTTCGCGCCCCGTAAAGCCAGACGGTGATTGATAAAAGCGTCAGCGCCGCGAGCAGTTGGTTCGACGCGCCGAAAAGCGTCCAGAAGTCGTTCCAGCTTCCTTTCGGCGCAATCAAAACGCAGATAAAAGGTAAGATGATTGTTGCCAGAGTTCCGGTAAGCGCGCCGATTCGTCCCTTTAAGCCGAACAATTCCTGCACGATGTATCGTCCGAGCCGTAAGCTTACATCGAGCGTGTCGAAAACAAACGTCGAAAAAGCCATCGCGCCGAAGGTTATCGCAAACGGCAGATTTTGTTTGCCGATTAAAATGGTCAGAAATTCGCCGATGCCGTTGCCGTAAATCTTTCCGGGCGAAACGCCTTTTGCCGCGTCGGACGCGATAATCATAATTGTTACAAGCGCGATAAAAGCGACAAAACCTTCGGCGAGCATCGCGCCGTAGCCGACCGATTTCGTGTGCGTCTCCTTGTCGATTTGCTTTGATGTCGTGCCCGAACAGACCAGCCCGTGAAAGCCCGAGCACGCGCCGCAGGCGATTGTTACAAACAAAAACGGGAAAAGCGTTCCGGTCATTCCGCCGATGTCCCACGATTTGAATTGCGGCTGCTGAATCTCGTAACCGCCGAAGAAAATCCCGATAACGCCGACGGCGATTGCCGTATAAAGCACGAATCCGCCGAGATAACCGCGCGGCTGAAGCAATGCCCAGACCGGAACTAAAGATGCAATAATGCAGTAAATCAAAATCAAAACCGCCCACGTCGTATGCTCAAAAAGGAAAACGGTCGAGAATTTTGTGCCTAAGAAAGAAAGCGCGAAAGTTGCGGGAACGAAAATGATTGTCGAAAGCCAGAGCGGCGGCTTCAAATATTTTTCGACCAAACCGAGCACAATCGAAAGACCGAGATACGTAACGCTGGCAAACGCGACCGCGCCGCCCGGATTAAAGCCCGCCGCGTTTTGCAGGGCTTCGTCGCCCGCGACAAAAGTTCCGGCGGTGATGTCCGTAAAAGCAACGATAACGTAAATCAAAGCAATCCAGATAAACGCCATCATCGCCCGTCCCGCGCCGTTTCCCAATTTTTCGCGCGTTATTTCGGCGATGCTTTGCGCGCCGTGCCTGACGCTTGACGCGAGCGAAGAAAAATCGTGAACCGCGCCGATTAAAACCACCCCGAGCGCAATCCACAAAAGACACGGCAGCCAGCCGAACGCCTGACACGCGATAATCGGTCCGGCAATCGGACCTGCCGCCGCGATTGCCGAAAAATGCTGCCCGAAAAGATAAAAAGGCTTGGTCGGGATAAAATCTTCGCCGTCGTTGACCGCATTTGCGGGCGTTTCGCGCTCGTCGTCGAGCTGAAATTGTTTCGCAATCCAGCGTCCGTAGGCGAAATATCCGAAAACGAGCCAGATTAAAAAGACGATTGCCAGAAGCGCAAGCATAAAATTTCTCCGTTGTTTGTTTTTGAAAAACTGAGGCGAGATAAATTTACGATATTTTTATTAATAATACAAAGAAGAATTAACAGGGATGAAGGAGATAGACAGGGATGAAAACAATCTCTTAAAATCCTTTTTCATCTTCTTCATCGCTGTTAATTTTCTTCTGCATTAATCTGTGGTTAAATTTTCTTATGAACGAAGAAAAATCTCTACAGGAAACTTTTGCGCCGAACGGAATCTGTTTCGGCTGCGGCGTGGCAAATCAGATGGGCTTGCAAATCAGAAGTTTTCCGTCAGAAGACGGCGAAGAAGTCGTTGCCGAATGGCACGCCGAAAAGCATCACCAGGCGTTTCCCGGAATGCTCAACGGCGGAATCGTCGGCGCGCTTCTCGATTGTCATTCAAACTGGACGGCGGCTTATTTTTTGATGAAAAAGGATGGAAAAAGCGAGCCTGACTGCACCGTTACGGCAAATTATTCGATAAAGCTTTTGCGCCCGACGCCGTTTGACGCGACGATTTACTTAAAAGCGCGTGTCGTCGAATCAAGCGAAGACCGCGCGACGGTCGAAGCCGAATTGATTGCCAACGATAAAGTCTGCGCCACCTGCAAAGGATTATTCGTCGCCGTCAAAGAAGGACACCCGGCGTATCATCGCTGGTAGAACATAATTTACCACAGAGAACACAGAGAAGAATTGACAGGGATGAAAGGGATAAACAGGGATAAAAAATTATTTAAATATCCCTGCTCATCCTCTTCATCCCTGTCAATTCGTTCTTAAAAATCTCTGTGCTCTTCGGTGTTCTTTGTGGTGAATTCTTTTAGAAAATTTCCCATGTCGTGCCGACGACAAAAGAGCGACCGCGTGCCGGTGCGAAGACGAACTGCTCGAAATAATATCTATTGAACAAATTATTCAATCCCGCATTGATGCTCAGACGATAATGCTCGCGGCGAAAATTGTAGCCGCCTCGAATCTCGCTTACGGCAAATCCGCTTTCGGCTCCGCCATTTAACTGGAAAAACGCGGGCGAAAGACGCGATTGCTTGCCGGCAACGCGCGTTGTCCATTCGGCAAAATAGCGGCTCTGCAAATCCTGCCAGCGCAGATTAAGAACGGTTTTGAGAGGCGTTATGAAATTTAAAGGCTGGTCAGCCGTCAAATCGTCGCCGCGCAGATATGAAAAATTTCCGCCCGGCGTCAGAAAACCGCTGCCGAGCTTAATCGGATATTCGCCTTCGACTTCGACACCTTGAATGCGTGCTTTGCCGATATTGATTGTCTGGTAAACATCAATCGGCGTCTGTCCGGGAAGAATGATTCGAATCGGCTGACCGTTGCGGTCAAAGGCGAGCTGATTTGAAAGAAAATCGCGATAAGTATTGTTGAAATAGGTAAGCGAACCCGCAAATTTCGATGTGCGGAATTTTGCGCCCGCGTCGAAGTTAATACCGCTTTCCGGTTTTAGATTCGGGTTGCCGACAACAAAACCACCAACCGAACCGGCGTCGGTGAAAAATCGCTCGAAAAGATTCGGCACGCGAAAGGAACGCCCGACGCGTCCGGTCAGGCTGACGTTTTCAGTCAATTTATAAACCACGCCAAAGTCGCCCGTAATCGCCGTTTGGCTGACATTCAAGCCGCTCGTTAAACCGTTTAAGCCTAAATCTTCGATTTGGGAAGCCGTAAAAGAAGCGGGAAGCGCAAAGCCCGTCGTCGGTTTTGCGTTCGAACGAAAATAATCGACGCGCACGCCGCCGGTGAGTTTCAGACGACTTGTCAAATCAAACTGGTCTTGCGCGAAAACGGCAAAACTGCCGAAATTAGCGTCGGGAACGCTTTTCGTACGGTCTTCGCTGCTCACTAAAGCCGGCGGAAATACGGCAAAATTCGGCGTACGGCGACGGATAAAACGCTCGTCGTTGTTTGTATCGCGGAAAAAGCTGAATCCGGCTGTAAGCAGATTTTTCGTACTCAAAAGCCAGTTGCTCTGCACGTCAAAACCGGCGGTTTTCGTATCGGTTACGGTTTCGCTCGATTGATATTGACCGGGGAAAAACGGCGGCGCAGCCGGGACGTTTAAGATGTTCGTAAAATTCCGGTTCTGGCGCTGGTAATAAAAACTGGCTGAAACCCGCGCCAGATATTTGTTGAAATTCGTGCCTTCATAACGCGTCGAAAATTTATCGCGATTCGAGAATGGAAAAAAGGCGTTGAACACACCTACGAGCGTCGGCGAGCCGATATTTGCGGCGCGGCGGCGCTCGTAGTTAAATTTCAGATTGCTGTTTTCGTTTAGAAAAAATCTGACGGTCGCCTGCGTATTTCCGCCGTGCGACTGCGAATTCAGAACCTCGCCGCCAGCGGTTACGCCGTCGAAAAGCGCGCCTTTGTTGTTTCCCGTAAAATAATTATCGAATCTTTCGAGCGACTGCGAGACGCGGAAAGCGAAAAAATTGTTTGAGCCATTTATCGCCAAACTAGCGCGCCTGCCGTTTTCGTTCGAGCTATAAAAGCCGTTAAAAGTTCCGCCGAAACGAAAGCCGTTTGCGCGCCGCGCGGGCGTATCTTTTGTAATGATATTGATTGTTCCGGCGAGCGCATCGGTTCCGTAAAGCACCGAACCGGCGCCGCGCGCAACTTCCAGAGTTTGGATTTGCTCGACTTCGACCAGACCGATTTCGACGCCGGATTGTCCGGTCGAAGTTCTGGCGTTATTTAATCTTTCGCCGTCAACTAAAATCAAAACGCGGTTGCTGTCCAATCCGCGAATGCGCGGGCGCACCTGAAACGCGCCTTCGTTAACGGTCGAAGTCGCGGGCAGATTGCGAAAAACGTCGCCGATTGTGTTAAATGTTCCGCGCTCTAATTCTTCGCGTCCGAGAATACTGACCGGAACAGCGGTTTCGGTCGTCGTCAGCTCGGTTCTGGTCGCTGTTACGGTTACCGTTTCCGAAATATTTCCGACGGCTAAGCTTATCTCGATATTTTTATTCGCGGGCAGCGATATTTCGCGCGACGAAGAAGAAAAACCGGCAGCTTCGGCAGTCAGGCGATACTCGCCTTCCGGGAGATTTTCGAGGTGAAAATTACCTGCTGAATCGGTCTGAACGGTAAATTCCTCGCCGGTCGCTTTGCTGCGCGCGTTAATGCGGACGCCCGCCAGAGCCGCGCCGCTCGAATCGGTAATTTTTCCGCTTAAATTGCCCTGATTAATTTGTGGAAAAACCGGGAAAGCTAAAATTGATAAAAAAAGAAAGGTAAAAAAACTTCTAATAAAAAACTTCATTTTATAAACCCCTTGAAAATTTAAAACTTATGCTTTTTGCATCAAGCGTCGCCTGATTAGACAAACCGTCATTTGATTTAGTCTATGAAACCGGGATAAAAATACGTATTGTCGAGGTTATTAAAATGGCTTATGTGAAATGTAACTTTGTCTTACGACGGGAAATTTATAACTTGAAGATACGTTTCATTTGATTTTCAAATTCCTGCGTCAAACCCAATCTTTCCAGCCAGAGCTGTTGTTCTTTCATCAATTCCGGCAGAAAAACAACGTCCGAGAGCGCGTAATTTACAAGCTCTTCCGTCCAGACGCCGTTCCAGTTTTTTGTAAATTTCGCCCGCTGCGATTTGTCCAAATCGACGGCGAAATATCGATAAAGCGTTTCCGCCAAAGATGAAGATTGTCCGGCGCCGCGCGTCAAAACCTTTTCGGCAATCATTGTGCAGAAGACGTTTTGCGTTTGGTAGCCGTTTTCGCGCAAAAATTCCAAATCGAATTTGGCGTTGTGAAAAATTTTGACGACGTTCGGATTTTCCAGAATCGCGGCGAGTTGTCCTAAAGCGATGCCTTCGCTGATTGGAACGAGAACGTTGAAATCGCCGTCGGAAAACTGGACGGAAAACAGTTTTCCGTGCCGCGCCGAAAGCGAAGAAGTTTCCGTATCGCAACCTAAAACGGCGGTTGAAGAAAGTTTTTCGTAAGCTGTTTCGATTTCCGATGCGGAGCGAGCTACTAAGATTTTCACACTTTAAATTGTAATACAAAAGGCGGAAACACGACCGTCAGGGAGTGTGTCTATGTTACAAGGAGCCGAGAAAAAATGCTCATTTTGATTCCGAATGAAATTTTACACACTCCTTTACAGTCGTGTTTCCGCCTTTTCTTGTTATAATCTATCAACTGAATATGTCCGAAAATTTAACCGAAACCGAAGCGCGAATCGTCGGCGCATTAGTCGAAAAACAACTGACGACGCCCGAATATTATCCTTTGACGATGAACGCCCTTGTCGCCGCCTGCAACCAGAAAACGAACCGCGAGCCGGTCGTCTCTTTCACGGAAGAAACGGTTACGCAGGCGCTTGAGACTTTGCGCGACCGAAATCTCGTCTATGTTTTTTACGGAAGCACTTCGCGCGTGCCGAAATACAAACACATGCTGCCGCAGGTTTACGAGCTTGAATCATCGGAAACCGCCGTTTTATGCGTTCTAATGCTTCGCGGCGCGCAAACGCTCGGCGAGCTGCGCGAGCGAACCGGCAGACTTTACGAATTTTCAGGTCTCGGCGAAGTCAACGAAACTCTCGACGCGCTTATGCGGCGCGACGAGCCGCTGGTCGTGAAATTAGAACGCCAGGCGGGACAAAAAGAGGCGCGTTTCGCACATCTTCTGTCCGGCGAAGTTACATCTTACCAGCCGCCGGAACGAATCGTTTCACGCAGCGCGGCGGACAACGAACGCGTAGAAAATCTCGAACGCGAGCTGGAAAACCTGAGAAGCGAATTTAATTTGTTCCGGCAGGAATTTGAGGAATTTAAGAAGCAGTTTGAATAATAAATTACATATAAATTGAGCAGTTATGAAACTAAAATTTACAATTATTTTCCTCTTGCTTTTTGGAGCGGTTGGATTAGCAAAAGCTCAGGAAAAAACTACGACTGCGGCGTCAAACTCCGATTTTTGTTCGGTTAATCTCAAAGATTCTCCGACGATTCGAGGTCTTCGTTTGGGGATGACCAAAACGGAAGTCAAAAAGGAATATCCGTCAATGGTCTTTACCGATGACTTTCCAAAGGGACAGTTTGAAGATAGAGATAACGCCGGACTCGCTAAAAAAGCACAAATAGCCAATTCTGCTCACAAAGAAAATCTCGAAGAAGTTACGGTTTTATTTGGCGAAGATAATAGGGTTCTGACAATTTTGTTCGTGTTTAGCAATTCGATGTACAGCGCATCTTTGAAAGACTTTGCTGATAAAGTTTCAGAGTCGTTAAAACTGCCGAAAAATCGGTGGCAGGCGGCGCGCGACGGCGGAAGCGCGTTAGCTCTTTATTGTACCGGTTTTGGAATGACGATAGATTTCAATGAAGAGAAAAAGCCATTTTTGTTTCTGGCTAAAGCGCCGGATAAGTTGACGGGGACGGATAAAGAATCCTTAAAACCTTAAACGACCCGGCGATTTTTTATCAAAATTCTCAATATAATCTCACGTCAATCGTGAAATTCCTGCTCGCCGCAGACGCCTGATTCTGGCTGTCCTGCGCTGTAATCGTAAAATTCCAGACGCCTTTCAGCGCGGCTTTGCCGACAATTTTTCCGGTCGCCGCGTCGAGATACATTCCGAGCGGCAAAATTCCCGCCGAAACTGTCCAGACGAATGCGTTTGAGCCGCCCGAAGCCTGCAATGTTTGATTATAAAATCTGGCGCGCTGACCGTTCGGCAGGCTCGCCGTCGTAATCTGCAAAGGCGCGTTGCCGAATTCATACGCGCCGATGTCTAAAATTCCGTTTACGGGTCGCGCTTCGCCCTGCTGATGTTTGACGTATTGACGAATGACGTTGTTACCGGGCAGCGCGTTTGAATTTAAAGAAGTTCCGGCGTTGACTGCGGCGGCAGTCGAAACGAGACGAAAATCCTGCGCCGCCAGATTTACGAATTCGGGCGTTGTCCAGTAAACGGAAGTGCCGTCATTATTGAGAGTTCCGGTCGCCGCGCCGTGCGAGATTCTCCAGTCCGGCTTAGACAAATTGTGCGAAATCGAAAGAACGCCCGTATCGTCGAGCAAAGCCAGATTCGCGCCGTTTGCCGTTACGTGAAAAATATTGTTCCGCGCGTCGCACGTTTCATCGCCCGTCGAAAGCCGGAAAAGCGTCGTGTTTCCGGTTCGGGTTGAAACGACTGTGTTGTTGTAAAAATAAAGCGTGCCTTTGCGATAAGTCGTCGCGTCGCCGCCGTCGCCGCCGTAATGCGTGATTTGCGAATTTCCCGCGCCGTCCGGCTCGATTAAAACATTTCCGTAAACAAAAGTTTGGCGATATTCGGGCGCTTTGCGAATCAAAATGCTGTCCTCGCCTTCGACAAGGTCAAGCTGCCGGTTTCCGTGTTCAATCCAGTTATAGCGTATGACTGTTCCCGCCGAACGGTCTTTCAGCGCGTTGCCGTTTGCCCCGGCGCGAAGCGCTCCGAAGCGATTGTATTGAAACGTGATGCCGATTGCCGCCGTGTAATTATTGTGCTGAAACGCGCTGCCGACAATGCCGTTGCCGTAAATATAATTGCCTTCGACGAGAATATTGCGCGAAGCTAATTCATCTGATGATGCAACAAAAAATCCGTTCGCGCTGTCGTGAATCTTGCAGTTTCGCACAACTATATTTTCGCCTTTTTCGACGTAAATCGAAGAAGCCGCGCTCGAATAAACGCCGCTCGCGCCCGTCTCGTCGGTAAAACCGTAATCGGGATGCGCGCTGCGGATTTCGAGATTTTCGATGGTGATATATTTCGGCAAAGTGTCGGCGGGAATGTTCGCGCTGCCGATTTTGATAACGCTTCGGGCGTCGCCCGGAAAATTCAGATTTGAAGGCGTCGTCGCGCCCGCGCCGTCAATCACCGGCAAATCGCCGCTCGCGTTCGGAACGCCGCGCACGGTAATCGGCGCGCTCGCCGTCCCTTGCCGGCAAATCACCCATTTTTCCTTATACGCGGTCGCACGCCAGTAAATCAAAACCGTATCGCCCGGCTGAAGCGTCGCCCACGGAACCTGCGCGATTGTCTGCAAACTCTGGCTCGGTCCGACCTCGTAAGTCGCGGCTGAAACATTAATCGAACAAAGAAAAACAAGCGCCAAAAACGTCGAAAAGAATAAATGCTTCTTCATATTAATCACCGAATTTATGGTTTTGTTTCAGGCAGGTGAGTTGAGAAACCTGAAGCCCGGAAGATTTTCAATTATCTATATTTTATCACGCGCGTACGGTCGGCGTCCATAAGATAATTTTTCGTTAAAGGCGCAAAAATAAAGGAGAAAGACGAATCTTTCTCCTTTAGGTAAATTATAAATTCTGCGTTTTCCTGTTATAAACTGACATCCCTAACAATCGTAAACGGGAACGTCGGAATTTATAATTTGATGTTAATCCTTGTTCCAGACGCCGATGCGACGCTGGACGAGCGCTTCGACTTTGAGCGGCACGCCGTCGGCTTTTGCCTGGCGGATAAACGCGCTGTCAATCTTGAAGATTCGCATCTTGACGAGGTCTTCGACATCGAGATTGGTCAAGCCTTCGGCGCGCGCTTCGCTGATAAAATCGGGCGTAACTTTGAAGATACGCATTTTGACGAGCGATTCAAACGGTTCTTTGTCAAAACCCATTTCCGTAACCTGACGGACAAAATCGGCGTCGATTTTGAAGATGCGCGCTTTAACCAAATCTTCAAACGTCAGATTCGGAAAACCGCTCGCCTTCATTTCGCGCATAAATCGCGAATCGACTTTGAAAATTGCCGCCTTGAAAAGGTCGTCAACGTCGAGCTTGCCGAAATCAGCCGAAAGCAAATCGTCGGCTAAAGCGGTCGTTACATTAATCGTCGCGGCGGCGAAAAGACGTTCGTTAATATCGCCTTCTCCCTTAGAATTATTCTTTTCAAAATCGAACCCGCGGGCTTTCATTCCCGAAACGAACTGCATATTCGGCGTAAAACGAAACGTGCCGTAGCCTTTTCCGTCCGTAAACGTGCCTTCGCATTCAATCGTTCCGGCTTCGCGCACAACGCTGAATTTGACCGCGCCCGACGCGGACGCCTGCTGGCGGCTCAATCCCTGCAAATCCGAGTAATTATAGTTCGAGCCGTTCTGGTTTCTGTAGCCTTTCTCGTTGCGTCGCTCGAACGAAAGATAAATCTTGTCGCCCTTGTCAGATTTTTCGGACTTGCTCCAATCGTCCGATTTGTCTTTCTTGTCCCATTCCGGCTTTGAATCGGCTTTCCATGTTCCGGTGATAATTTCCTGCGCGGAAACGGCGGCGGTCAGTAAAAATGCCAGAATGATAAAAAACGATAACTGCCTGACAGCATTTCCAAATGCTTTGTTCATAAATAAAATCTCCTGAATAAAAAAGTTTTTGGCTCTTATGGCTCTTTCTACATTCAAAACACCGCGCGCGCCGGGTTTGTGACAAAAATTTAATTCAGAGATTTTTAAGAAGCCAGATTTTGAAACGCTTCATCCGTAAATTTGAAATGACGCTCTTCGTCGTCGCGCTGCCCGCCGAGCTTTTCATAAAATTTAATCGCGGGCGTGTTCCATTCGAGAACCTGAAAATCGATTCGCTCAAACCCGCGCTCCTTCGCCGCTTTCGCCAGATATTTCAAAATCATTTCGCCGACGCCTCGCCCGCGAAACTCTTTTTTAATAAAAATATCTTCGAGATAAAGCCCGCGCTGCCCGCGAAATGTCGCAAAATTCGGATAAAAAACGGCATAACCGATTGGCGTTTCATCTTCAAACGCTAAAACCGCGTCGGCAACTTTCGTTTCGCCGAAAAGCGCAATTTTTAAGCGTTCTTCCGTTACCTCGACATAATCCAGAAGATTTTCATAATCAGCAAATTCGCGCATCAGGGCGATAATCTGCGGGATATTTTCTTCCTTTGCTTTTTCGATATTGTAGTTCATAAAATTTTCTTACCACAGAGACACAGAGACACAGAGAAAAAAGAAAAATGATTTATAAATCTCTGTGCCTCTGTGTCTCTGTGGTAAATTCCTTATTGATTCCACGCGATTTGGCTTTTGAGTCTTAAAATCGATTTCTCTTTTCCGAGCGTTTCAAACACCGCGAGCATCGAAGGACCGACGGCAACGCCCGTCAAAAGCGCGCGCGCGCCGTTCATAATCACGCCGAGCTTTGTGTCTTTTTCTTCCGTGAAAGCTTTGACGACTTCTTCGATTCTGTCGTGCGAGAAATCCGTCATCGGCTCGAATCTTTCCGCAAGTTCGGGAAGCCACTTTTCTAAATCGGGAAATTTTTTCAGATTTTTCTCGATTGCCGCCGTATCGAAATCGAAATCTTCCGAAAAATACGCGCGTCCCTGATTGGAAAAATCCTTGAGCGTGAAAAAGCGCTGACGAATCAAATCAATCGTCTTTTCAAACCAATCTTTATCGTCGTCCTCGTATTCGTCGCGCCAGAGTTTGGCGGATTTTAGTTCCGTTTTGACGAGCGGAATCAATTCGTCGGGCGGCATCGTGCGAATATACTCGGCGTTCATCCAGAGCGCTTTGTCGTCCGTCCAGTGGCGCGGATTGTTTTCCTGATAATTGAAAATCGCCGGGTTGCGGTGAACGCCTTCGAGCGAAAATTTTTCAACGAGTTCTTCGAGCGTGTAAATTTCTTTTTCTTCGCCCGCCGACCAGCCCAAAAGCGCGATAAAATTGCGAAACGCGGCGGCGATAAATCCCGCGTCGCGATAAGTCGTCAGCGAAACGATTTCGCCGTGAATACGTTTCGACAATTTTTTTCCGCCCGGCGCTAAAATCAGCGGCAGATGCGCGAACTGCGGTTTTTCCGCGCCCATTGCTTCGTAAAGCAAAATCTGTTTGTGCGTGTTCGTCAGATGGTCCTGCCCGCGTATGACATTCGTAATACGCATCTCGATGTCGTCGCAGACAACCGCGAGATTATAAAGCGGATGACCGTCGGAACGAAGCAAAACGAGGTCTTCGATTTCTTTATAATCGCGTTCCTGAAGTCCGTAAACCGCGTCTTCAAAGCTCGTTTTTCCAGTTTCGGGAACTTTCAGACGAATCGCAAACGCTTCGCCCGAAGCGGCGCGCGCGTCCGATTCTTCTTTCGACAAATCGCGAAACGGATTGTCGCGCATATTCTTTTCGCCCTGATTCTGCCGCGCCCGGTCGGCAATCGTCTGTTTTATATTTTTATCGTTCGGCTCGGCTTTCGGCGTAAAATCCCGATACGCTTTGCCTTCTTCCAAAAGCTTCAGCGCCGCCGCTCGATGCTTTCCGGCATTGTCCGACTGGAAAACGATTTCCTCGTCATAATCCAAACCGAGCCATTCCAAGCCTTCGAGAATCGAGCGCGTCGATTCGTCGGTCGAGCGCGCAAGGTCTGTGTCTTCAATGCGCAGAAGAAATTTTCCGCCCATTTTTTTCGCGTAAAGATAATTGTAAAGCCCGCTTCGCGTCGCGCCGATGTGCAGATAACCGGTCGGGCTCGGGGCAAATCTAACTCTTACTGTCATAAAATTACTCTATAAAGAAATATATTCTTAATTTTTATATCTAATGTATTTTCAACAATTTACCAAATGAATAAGGCAAGTCAAAACGGCTTGCCTTATTTGTTTTGTGTGCCAAATGTGTGCCAACTTTCAAAAAAGGTTAATTTTAGCCTGTTTTGAGCATCTTTTCTAGTTTGCTTGTCGCATCGCTTTGCATAGAAGGCAAGATGTGCGAATAAATATCAAGCGTGATAGAGATTGAGCTATGCCCTAACCTTTCCTGAATTACCTTTGGTGAAACTCCATCAGCCAACAACAAACTGGCGCAAAGATGCCGTAAATCGTGAAGCCGAATTTTCGGCAATCCTGCTTTTGCTAACAAGGGTTGAAAATGCAGCAAACGAATATGTTGTTTGGTGAAGGGAAACCCGGTTTCATAAGCAAAGACCAAATCAAATGTTTGATAATCGCTGCCGAGCTTCATTTTTTGTTCTAACTGCTTACGCCGATGTTGTTTCAATTCGGCAATCAAAGTTTTTGAAATAGGAACGCTACGGCGACTTTTAAGCGTCTTTGGCTCATCAAGCGAAACTTACCCTTAGGCAATTCAAGCAACGTCCTTTGAACGCTTAAAACAGCTTTCTCGAAATTAATGTCTTGCCACTTCAAGCCCAAAAATTCGGACGGTCGCAAGCCTGTTTCGATTGCCAGAAGAAACAAACAAAAATGTTTGCTGTCTTTCGCCGTTTTCAAAAATTTTATTGTTTGTTCAGGTGAAAGACACAATCTTTCTTTTTTGATGTCGCGCGGTAAAACACAAAACTCACAAGGATTT
The DNA here is from genome assembly GCA_049799955.1 of Pyrinomonadaceae bacterium. Classification (GTDB taxonomy): domain Bacteria; phylum Acidobacteriota; class Blastocatellia; order Pyrinomonadales; family Pyrinomonadaceae; genus JBGTFE01. Next base: position 58,287 of record JBARIW010000135.1, on the reverse strand, counting down.
TTTGATAAGAAACTCCATTGGATTGCTTGCCTGAATGCGTATTTTAGAATCGTATTTGTATAGCGAACGGTTCGCGGTGTTAAGCCTTTTTCCATCATTTGATTCCAAAGTTTTTGAACATCTAGCGTTGAAATGTTGGAAAGCCGTTTTGCGCCGAGCGTCGGGCGAACATATTTTCCCATCAGCCAAGCATAATTCTTTGCCGTTTGCTCGCGGGTTTTATGCTTGATGCTTTCGGAAAACCATTTGTCCAAAAATTCACCTAAAGTCATATTTGACGCTTTAACCAAAACGCCTTTATTTTTTTCAGATAGTTTTTCAGTCAAACGTTCTTTTGCCTTCGATAACGTGCCGAGAAACCTTTCATTATCATATTGTCGCTTGCCGCCTGCATCTCGACCTAAAAAAATGCGGATTGTAAAAACTCCTTCGCTTCGTTTAATAACTTGTCCTGTTTTTCTGGTTGACATAATTTTATTTTTGGAAAGGACAAGCTTTTTGATAAAATCGGCGTGTCCTTTGGTTTCTGTGATAAGTTTCCTCTGGATAAGTCGGGCTTAGGGAAATTCGCCGTTTTCCTAAGCCTTCGCCTTTATGCCGTTTGTTGCTGTCTTGCTAATCCGATATGCAAACTCAATGCGCTTACGGCGTGATAGCAAACCAAGCCTTTTTCCGCGCCTTTACAAGTGCATTCAACCGTTTTGTAGCCGTTATCTGATTTCTTACAAATAACTGTGTAATAGCCGCCATTGCTGCCGGAAACGCGATAGCGACCAAAATGGTCAAACCTTACAAACGGACGAATTTTCTTAGCTTTTTCAATCGCTCTTTCAAGTTGTGTTTTGTCTTTCAATATAAACATAAGTTATTTCCTTTTTTTGAATTTGATTGATTAATCAATCTTTAATAATATTACACTACTGTAATAGTTTATTCAAGTCAAAATTAACACTTGTGTAATAGTTTTCACTATGATATTTTCTTGCTATGAATGATTTACTAACAACAAGAGAAGCGGCGGAAATACTCAAAATTTCCGATGCCAGAGTCCGGCAACTTATTTATGCAGGAAAGTTACCATCGCAAAAAATCGGTCAAATGAATTTAATAAAAAAATCTGACTTGGAACTTGTCAAAGAACGTAAGCCGGGCAGACCGAAGAAACAAACTTAGTTTTTGAAAAACTCATCAAATCCCTGTGTTTTTAACAATTCCCGCAAACCTGAAAGCTCTTTCTCGACTGTGAAACCTAAAACGATATTTTTAATCCCTCTTTCATTACCGATTTTATTGATAAAGGCTTCGGCTTCTTCTTTACTAAAAGCAAGGTGTTCCATCTCTTGCTCTGTCATTTCTGCGGCAAAATCAAAATCAAATAATTTATTTCGTTGAGTTTCCCAAGCCTCTACATCCAAACCAATTTCCTTTTGAATTGCGGTCAAAGTAGCAACATTAACTTGGTAAAAATATGCGCTGAGTCTGGCAGACTCATAAAAAAATTCGTCTCTTTTTTTATGCCCGTTTGTTCTTTCATCTTCTATCGAAAGCGCAAACCAAAACATAGCTTCCCGGCAGTGTTTTAATTGCTGAATTAGCATTACAAGCCGCATTTTGAGAATTTGTTCAGCTTGTAAAGCAAAATCTGGCTTAATCCAATCTTCGTTCGGAGTGGCAACCATAATTGCGTCCATTTCACTTTTGTCATCGCGGTTTTCCGCCGCATCATACAATATGAATCTTTCACGCTTTGAAAGTTGGTCATAGTTTTTTCTGAGATTCTTGATATTCATTTGTTTTGCTTCCTAAGCTTCAAAGCCATTTCCACAGATTCAAGCCGCTTTTCAAACTCGCCGACCTTCAAAGCCTCGATAAAACCGTGAGCAATCGAAACAAGCAGCCGACCGCGATTTATCGAATTATCCAGACCAATCGTTTCGAGTAAGGCATAATTGAGAATGGTAAAAACATCTTCAATCTTTCTGACTTCCGCCGGTAAAAGTTCCGCGTCTGCGTAATGCGGCTGTTTAGTGGCAAGCCCGCCGTTTCGCCGCGCTAAAGCCCTCTCTCTGCCTTTTGTCGTGTCGTGCATAAAGCACACGCCGTTGCCGTTGGCATACGCCCTGCACCTCTCGCCGTTTCTATTATTCGCGCTGCATTGTTTCTTTGACATAAGCGTTAGTTACCAAGCCTTTACTTATATTGAGTTGCATTTACTGCAACAAATATCTGCATTGTTATTCAAAATGATTTTGCATCTTCACCAAACTTTCGCCTTTCGGCAAGCTCGCATATTTCGGTAATAAGAATCTTTGGAAATTCCAAGACTTTTATCTTTGTAAAAGTTTTCGCCGTGTTCTTTTACCATATTTACAAAGCCGGATAAATCCATTGCTTTTTTCGTCGGGAAATGTTCGCGCAAAATCTGCAAATCTGATTTATCATTGTTCAATAATTCAAAGAAATTCAAATTTTCTAAAAGTTCGGACATAACCAAGTCAGAAACTCTTTCGGTCAAAAGAGTTTGCGCTTTGCTATCTGGCAAATCTAACTTTTTAACGAGCGCATCAATCGAAGTTTTTTCCCGAAAGCAATTTTCAAAACGTAGTTTTCCATCTGCACAACTGATTGCTTCATCGGTTGCATTTTTCTCGCTCAAAACCTCTTGCAACTTCGGATAAATGCGAATCTGCTTTGCTTTGGATTTTAGAGTGAAATATATGGTCGTATCATTGTAAAACTGCTTGTGTAAAGGCTTCAATTTCCGTTTTGAAAGCTTTTCAATCATTTTCCAAATGCCCGGCTCTGTTAAATGAATATCCATTGCATAATGAATCAAAGAAACGGTTGCGGTTTCCGCATCGAACGGCAAACCGCTTTTTTCTTCGGAATATTCAGCCATTAATTGCAGACCGTTATTAACTTCCGTCTGAGTCGGCAGTCGGGCATTGTGTCCGAAAAGAAATTTCGGCAAGGAAACTTGCGCTGAGAAATGCCAAATACCATTTGGGGTTAAAACCATTGTTAGATTCGGCAAAGTCTTTGAGCCTTTGTCGTTATGAATCCAAGTTCGATTTCGGGCATTGGACAAATAACGCCAAGTATTCTTGAAATCATCACAAGGCAGAATCGGGAAATAATGTTTCATTCCGACCGTATCAAGCATCGAGTCCGACGTTTTCGCCTTCCGTTTGTCCGAGTGTGCCGCCGTTTTCAAGCCATTGAGAAATAGCAATTTCTGAATATCTGTATTGCCTATCACCAACCAGAATAAAAGGAATTTGTTTTTGTCTTGTCAGTTCATAAACTCGCTGTTTAGAAACGTCCAGAATCTCAGCAACCTTTTCAGCTTTCAAAAGTTTTGTTGTCATAAAATAACTACTCCAAAATAAAAAAATCGCTGTGAAATTAAGTTAAACTTAATCGCACAACGATAATTTACTTTACTAATTTAGGTCTTACGGGTAAGTTACCGGGTAAGACTATTCAATTCTGTACTCCAAATCTTCATCAATCTGTTTTTGAATTTCCTCTAACCTTAATATTTTGAAATATTTACGAATAACCTCAACATCATCATAAAATTTTCCTGATAATTCTTTTTTTTCTTTTGATTCAAGCTTTTCCTTTTCGATTCGTGAGAAAGATTGTTCTATTTTTGTTTCGCTGTATCCTGTTAAATAAGAAATTACTTTGGCTCTTTCCGTTTTGAAGCACTTAATATTTGCATAATTAAAAAAGTAATCCAAAAATAATGTGGCTCTATCGCGAGTAATTTCTTTGTGCCGACAAAATTTTTTGCATAATTCTTCATTATTAGAATTAATTGATTCTTCTGTTTTATTTTCCTCTATCCCTAAAAGTTTTTTGTAAGTTGATTCATCTTTAATTAAAGCAATTTCCTTTTCAAGTGCTTTCTCAACTTTTATAAGGGCTTTTTTATAATAATCTTCTTCACTATCCTCATAATCACCTAATTCCCGCTTGATAGAAATTAACGTCTCAACTATGTCTAAATCCTCGTACTCTTTAAATATTTTGCTATAAAAATAACCAATAGCCCGCCCTTCTACATTCTCAATACCTCGCAAGAGTGCTTTATGAATCTCCGTTCCTTCCTCAAAATCGGGTAACAGTTCATTTAATTTCTGCTTAAATAAATCAAAAGTAATTCGAGCAAATTGATAATTTAATTCAAATCGGTCAATTAGTTTGATTAAAGCTTTTGAAGACTTGAGGGCAAAATCATTCTTTAAATTTTCATCTATTATTGCTTCAACTATTATATCTGAGATTTCCTTTTGCTTTTTTATATCTCTGCGAATTTCAATAGATTCATTTCTTGCCTTGAATAATTCTTCGTTTATAATATTTGAGATGGTTTCCAATTTCTGAGAATTAACTTTTTCTCTGTTCTGCTCCGCCATTATCTATTTCCCTCAACTATTGCAATTTCTTCATCGGTCAAATCGTAGAGATGATAAACCAAGCAATCAATTTTATTTTCTAAATCTGCTGTTTCCTGTCCGAGTTTCTTTTTTTCTAGAATTTCATCAACTAACTTAATAAATGGTTGTTGTTCTTCGGGCGTTATTTGTTTGATTGGAAAGTTGTTAATATCATTTACCAAAACTTTAGGAAATAGTCCTTTTTTTGCTTTTGGAGAAGTGTTGTGATGATACCAACCAATTAAATTTGAATTTAAGAGGGCAATAATAAATTTAAGAGAAACATTTTCACTTTTCTGTATTACTAAATGAGTTGACGAACTGCTATAAATTTCTTTTTCTATATAAGCGCAGACAAGTGTTTTCTCTGCTATTTCTCTGATTACAATGTGTGGTTTAATATAAAATCTTTCATCAACAAAACTGGCAAGATGTTTACCATATTTAACAAACAGACTTCTTTCATTGTAGGAATATTTAGAAAGGTCTTTTCCAAGTATTTCTTCCCTATAATCTTCGTTTAATTTAATATTAGAATGCCATAGTCTTTTATCTATTATTTCATTGCCTTTAATTTCACCATAAATTCGCACTAAATCAGACCTTCTATAAGCAATATAACCTCGAATGACATCACAAAAATCACTAACTTTTTTTGTATCGTTTCTTATTTTTTTGACTGTCATTGTTATTTCATTAGTTTGATTAAAAAATGAAAGCCAATTCTCAATATTTACGGTCAATTCATGTTTTGAGAAGTATTTTTGGTCATAAAATTTTCTTTCATCATCAGCTTTTTTGAATGAAATATGGTCGGAATTGTTTGGTTCAATGTTTTGTATATTGAGAATACAAGCTCTAACACTAGCTTCTTCGAAGGTTTCTTGACTTGATAAATCAATAATTTCATTAATTTTATAATTATTCAATATTTTATTTCGATAATTCTTTCCATATAGAATTGCTAAGAAAGTGTTTGGTTGAATATAAATTAGTTGTCCTTTTGATTTAACTAATGATATTCCTTTTGAAATAAAATAAAGATATATTTCAAAATCGGGAACAAGAGCATCAAAATTCACAAGATATTTTCTTAATTCCGAATCTAATCTAACGCCATAAGGGGGATTTCCGATAACAATGTCAAAACCTAAAAAGTTTCCTTCATTGTCGAGAACTTCAGGAAACTCGAAACGCCATTCAAATGCATTTTTGTAAAGTGCGTTTTCTTCAATTTGCATGATTAAATCGTTTTGTTTTTCGAGTTTGTCTTGGAGTTCTTTTATTTTCTTTTGTTCTTTTATTTTGATTTCTTCGTTTTCCTCAAAGAAACGAGGTTGATTTAGAATCTTTTCGAGTTCGCCTTTTATTTCTCTGCGTTTTTTTCTTTCCGGCGAAAAATGAAACAACTGAGTTTTGAAATCGTCTTTGATTTGTTTGATTTTAGTTTCAAATTCGCGCTTTGCTTCGCGGTCGCGGGTTTCCTTATAACCAAGCACAAAGTTTCGATAATCTTTAACATTGTATTTAAGCGTTTTCAATACTTGCTTCAAATCTTCATCAAGTGCAAAACGGCTCAAAAGAGAATTTCCAAGTTTAATATTAATATCAATATTTGGAAGTGTTTCTAATTCACCGAAACTGCTTGATTCTTTGTAATAAGCATTTTTCAGAAGTTCTATCCATAATCGCAAACGACTTATTTTGACTGAAATTGAATTTTTATCAACACCGAAAAGACAATTTTCGATAATCGTTTGTTTTTCGTGAAAGAGCGTTTTTTGAAGCCTTTGCGCCTTTGCCGTTGGTTTGCCGTCAGCATTTATTTGATACTCGAAAAAATCGCCTTTTTCGTCTGTGATAATCAATTCATCATTTTCAATTTGAATCTCAAAATCCGACAATCTAATGCCTTTTGCATCTGCCAAAATGCCAAGTTCGGATTTAATAGCGATAATTTCATTAAGCGAAGAAACAAGAAAATGTCCGCTTCCAACTGCCGGGTCGCAAAGATGAATTGAATTGATGAGTTCGTTATATTCTTTAATCTTTTCGGTTTTATAAATATTGCTAATGAAGTTTTTCAAATCATCAAAATTTTCAATGTCGATTTCATATCGGTCTTTGAACTTTTGCACGACCGCGAGGCGTATTGTTTGACGACACATATACATTGTAATAAATGCCGGTGTAAAAATTCCCCCATCTTTAAAGCCATTGATTTTCTCATAAATCTTTCCTAAAACGGACGCATTTATCAAACTTCGATTGTCGGCTTGGACTGCTTCAACTCCTTCGCTCGCAAAATCATAAGCATCAAGAAATTTGAAAAGATATTCAAGGGTGTTTAGTACCTTTCCTTGTGTTTTAATCTCTTTGAGAATGGTGGAGTTGATAAAAGGGAGTTGTGCTGAATCCTTCAAAGACTCGATTGTGATAGTTTGCTCTTCCAAATCACTGATTTCAAAAAGTGAACTATTCAAATAAGGAACACGCTTATATTTTTCTTTGACTATGCTTTCTCGGTCTTCAAAGGTCTTTGCCAAGACTTGGTGAAAGAGCGTAAAAAGTTCATTAAATTCTGGAATTGTTTCAAAGTTCAAAAAACGATAATCAAGATTTCCCTTGTGGTAGATAACAAGCTGCGCCTCAAGCAATTTGAGAAATAAAATACGATTTATCCAAGTTATGCAGAGTTCCAATGCTACGTTAAAATATTTTTCTTCACCTTCCGAGCCATAATCTGAAATGTTCGGAATTTTCCGCAAAGAATCTTTTGTTTTCAAAATCGTTATCGCATTTTCCAAAAGGCTTCCGGCGTTTCGCCTGGATTCGTCTTTGCGCTGAATAATCGTTTTGCTTTTATCTTTGATTTCTTCAAGCCCAATGATGTGCAGAAGTTCATCATAAAACGGCTTATTTAAGGTGTTGCTGTCATTGGCAAAAGGAACTTTTAATAGATGATAAGGCGAAAGAATCTTGAAAAGTTCAATCAAGTTTTTATCATCTTCTAAATCGGCATTATTCAGAATAGTTTCGTAGTCTTTGAGATTGAAATAAGCACAAGCGATTTCTTCATCGGTTGCTTCAAGAATTTTTCTAAGCTCTTCATAAAAGAAAGGATTGTCCTTTTTGTCGTTTTTGAAGGTTTCATAAAGCCGTTTGATTTGTGAGTTTCGGTAAATCAGCTTATCAAAAACATTTGCATCAAAAATAAACCATTCGTAAATATTTGTTACGATGAGATTTTTTAACTCAGAATTATTCTTTGAGTGTCTTTCATCAAAATAATATAAAACAAGTTCGTGAAAGGCTTTTGCATTAATCCTATCGAGTTTAATTCTGTCCGGGCTTTCCGGCGTTTTGGCTTCAATTATTACGCCGACATTTGAATCATTGGTTTTATCTATGTGAATTACAAGGTCTTTGCGGTCTTTTGTATTTACTTCGTTTTTGCCTTTGTAATACGTATCAAGCAAAAAATCGCGGACGTGATTCTTTTTATTTTCTTCTGATTCTTTTGTTTCAACCTTTGCGAGTAGAGTTTTTAAGTTTGCTTTGACGAGTTCAATTTCGCTTCTCAAAGGTCTTTGCTTCAAAAAGGCTTTATTTAGAGTGAGTTTCGGAGTCTGGGCGTTTAGTTTCATCTCAAAGAATTTACAATATCATTTAAGTTCCGTTTTAGATTAATAATTTATCTATTTCAATGTTTTTTGATGGGTTCATTTGAATCTTTCAAAAGTTCAACAATTCGTTTTTTATACCAATTACCAAAACAAACTGGTTTCCAGTCTTTGCCAATATCTGCGCCATAATCAAAAAGTTTTTCAGATAATTTTCTGCTTGATTGTTTAATGACCTCATTTGCGATGCTTCCTGTGGCAGCCCCAACTGTAGTAGATAAAGGATTATCTGACATAGAATGTCCAACTAATCCACCTATCGCAGTTGAAGCTACAAATCCAAATACGTGAAGACTTCGACGTATATTTTTAGTAAAACCACTTTCTTTTGCAGCCTCATTTAGATAAGCCTCAAAAATCTGAAAGTCGCTGTCTAAATCAACATCGGTCTGTTGAAGCCATTCACGCATTTTTTTCGCTTTTTTTCTAATTTTAAGAACTTGGTTGAAGTCGATTTGATTTTGATTTATCAGTGAATGTAAATCTGGAAACCTAACTATATTCTCAAGTTTATCAACAAGATTCTGCTTTCTGACGCTATCTTTGGATATTTCAAAATCGTTTATTTCATATAACTTATTACCAATAATTTGACTAACTGGATTCGGAAGAAAGAAATCACATTTTAATATTCCTGCCGAGCGTATATAGGTGTTAATTAATCCGGCACAAGAGAGAGGGAGTGTCCTAAATGTTCTGGCGTGTTGTTCAGCATTTTTAATACCTTTCAAAGGAATTTTGCTATCCACCTCATAAATTTCGTATCTTCCATTTGAATAATTTCTACCTACCAACGTTGATTTTAATGAATGTGAATTTTCAGCTACTTCTAGCAAATCCTCATAGTTTAATTTTCTGATTCTTACATCAAAATCTGGAACTTCATCTATTCCATTTAATTTATAAATTTCAATAAGTACGCTTTTAACTATCAGTTTATATCTTTCAGGATTTAAGAAATCCTCATAAGCATTATCAACCAATCCAGTTGCAATAGATTCACCATCAAAGACTAAAGAGTTTTCTATTGAAACCTCGCAAAATCGGTTATAAGCTTTTTCATTTAAGTTAGAAAGTCCACTAAAACTATTTCGTAAGATGTCTGTATCAAGGAATGTTTTCTCGAAGTAATTTGGTTTTTTAATAGATTCTTCTTCAAAAGGGTGAAAACTAAAAATTATATTATTGCCGGGTTCTCCCGGTATCATTCCGCGTGAACAAAAGGCGTGGGATGTAATTGGGTAAATAAATTTAAGTGAACCATTTTCTATAAGCTCGATTAGTTGTTCATACGACAATCCTTGTTGAATAAGTTTGCTTATGAAGTCCGCAAACTGTTCAGAATTACCAGCGTGAACATATAGAGTGTCATAATAAATTAAGGATTCGGCAAAAAGTCCTGTGTCAGCTTTATTTCCCTTATAAAATAATTCTGGTGTTTGATATTCGCTTGTAGCAAGTGGGACTAATGCAGTTGTGTGGTTTGACATAAAAATAACAATCTATTTTAATTTCACTTTCGGCAGTCTGCCCGTTTTTAATCCAAAGCAAAGTAACATTTAAAGAAGGGATTTGTAAATAAGATTAAACTAAAACAAAACGAATAAATCCAAGATATACTACTAGAATAAATGAGATTCTGACTATTCGCTAAATGAATGTTTTGTTGTGCCAAGTGCGCTAAATAAAGCAATCTTAATGAAACTATTATAAACTGAAATGTGAAAAATACTGAATAAATTAAAGTGAAGTTAGAGAAACTTGAGAAAAATAAGTTTTAAGACAAATTATCAGTTTCATTGTTAAACTTATTTTTTAATGAAATTGGTTTTACCATATATCTTCCTTGAGCATTGATTTCTGGTTCACAGTATCCAACAACTTTTCCCATTATTTGAATTTGATTTTCATTGAATAAATCTGGCTCAGATGTAGGATTTTCCAAACCAATCAATCCGAACTCTCGTTCAAAAAAGCCGATTGATACCAAATCAGTATCTTTATCACTTACTGCAACCAAATCGCCTCTTTTTATTTTCGTTCCGACAACTATTGCCAAGTATCCTTTTCTTAATCCAAATCTTTCAAAGTTATTGTTTTTAATCCAAACTCCAAAGAATTCCTGATTAGGTGATATTTCCGGCGGTAAATCCAGTTCAATATCATTTTCGCTTGTGAGTGTCTTTTCCAATTCTGAATACAGTTTTTTAATCTTCGGCGGAAATTTAGAAAGCCAAGCCAATTCAAAAGATTCAACGATTCTTTTTGCCTGTGATTCTCCGTTGAGTTTTGCGAGTCTCACAGCTTCAAATATTGACAACACGGTTTCACCAATATTTTCCAAATGAAGAAATGCGGTTGCTTTTGTTAGATATACTTCCGAAAGCATACCTGTATTTTCTCCACGTTTTAATATCTTGATTGCTTCGTCTGCTAAATTGACAGCATTTTTGAAATCTTCTTGGGCAATAAAAATTTGTGCTTTTGTATCAATGGAAAATGCTATTCTTCGAGCATCGTTCATTTCGGTAAATAACTGGATTGCATTGTCAGCCGATTCAAGAGCTTTCGGGAACTCCCTTTGCAGTTTGTAAAGTTGGGCGAGATTGTTTTCGACGGAAGCCAAATATAAGTGATGTTTTGCTTTTTGAAAACAAAACCTAGCAAAATTTAAATGGCGCAGAGATTTATCCAACTCTCCGATGTTTTTGTATGCAAGGCTTAAATGGGTGCAATAAGAACCTCTAAGCAAATAATCAGTCTCATCAAAGTAAGAACGGACGGATTTGAGATATGAAATCACTTCATCGAATTTTGATTCGGCAAGTAAAACAAGAGTGCTAATTATGCGAGAGTGAAGTCTAATTTCATCTTGATTATTTAATTTATGCGAAAGTGCTTCCTCAACCCAAACCTTTGCTTCGTTATATTCGCCTTTTCGATAATAAGTTAGAGCTAAATAATTTTCACATTCGGCTATCTTTTCCGGCTTGTATAGTTTAATGAATGTTGACCGCGCTTTTGTCAGTATATTTTTTGAATGTTCCTGAGCATTCGGTATCTGCTTTAAGTTTCCTAAAAATCCAACTATTGAGCCGCATCGAAGCAAAATCTCTCCGGCAATTACGGGCGGCAATCCGTCAACGTCTGGAGGTTCGGTGATGTCCGACCAAAACTCTCTTAATAACTCGAAAGCCTGTTCATAGTCCCCGATTCTCTCAAGCCCGATTATTTCACTAATCAGATTTTGAAGTGCTGTGTGATTTGTGTGCAGGAGTTCCATAGATTGAAATACTTCTCCATTTATTTGTTTAATTCAATGTGCAGAACATTTCTGCACAAATAAACTTGGAGGAAAAAAATGAAAAAATTTACATCGATTTTTTTTCTCGTAAGCATTTTGTTTCTAACTACAACTGCTTTTGCAGAAGGTGATTTGCCCACTGGCGATAGAGCCTGCACCCAAAATTGCGGTCGTGTAGTAAATAATAACGAACCATCGATAGAAGCTGACACCTTTCTGCCATATTCGTTAATTATTAAGATTCAAATTAGCTTACGAGCTTTATTCGGCTAGAACATTTTAAATGTTCATTTTTTAGGAGAGGGAGAATTGTTTTTCTCCTTCTCTTTTTCGTTTTTCACGTTTTGCGCCGGAATCCTTGCAACATTTCTTGAATCTAATTCTGCGCTGACCATCTCTCGAACTACTTCTCGAAAGGTTTCATCCAAATTAATCGGCTTGTCCGATATAACAAGTTTCTCACCTTCTCCGGTTATCAACCAATGAATCGAACAATTTGTAAACTCGGAAATTCGCTTTAATTTATCCGCGTCAGGTATTCTTCCATATAAATAATTCGATATGGCAGATGCCTTGACCTGCATTACTTCCGCAATTTTGCCTTTCGGAACATCGCCGAATGCTTCCAAAAGCCTCTCGCCAAAGGCAGACAATTTTTCTGGTTTCATATACGGTGAACTTTATTTAATATATTTCACGTTATGCTATGAAAAACTAATTTGAGAAATTGTAGCACTATTGCGTGAAAAAGCAACATTATTTCTTAGTTCATCTAAGAAAAGATAAGCTAAAATTTGTGTGCCAAATGTGTGCCAAGTGTGCCAAATTCAGCAAATGGGAAGAAAACTTGGACAAACTAAAATGTGAAAAACGCTGAATAATTAGAAGAAAAATGAAGTTAAATGAACTAAATAAAACACTTGCTTATCTCTTACTGTCATAATTATTTTTATATCCGGCTTATTTCAAAAAGATTAATTTTAACCTGTTTTGAGCATCCTTTCTAGTTTGCCTACCGCATCATTTTGTATTCAAAGTAAAAGGTGCGAATAAACGTTTAAAATTAAATGCAGCAAAATAATTTTTTTTGTCTTTTTCATACAATTTTCGAGACTGTACGAATTGCAGTGTATGTGTTAATTGAATAAGAAATTTTTTCGCGCCGGATTCAGCAAAAAACGGAAAGGCTTTTGTGTGCTGTTCCGTTAGTCGGGCGATTGCAGTTTCCATATTCGGATTGGTAAAAGATGCAGCCGGTTTTACGGCTTGTCGCGCGTGCTTTGATATTTGCAAACAAGCGGTGCGGGATTTGCTATAAAAGGAAATTTCGGCTTAATCGTGTATGTTTTTATTTCATACATTTTTCGTAAATTGCTCAAACAGAAAAATGCTTTCGGCTTTGTAAAGCAAGAAAAAACTGTCTGGACGAAAAATGTTTATGTAAATAAAGGCGGCGTTGTATAGAACTTACAGGGGTTTCAAGGAGGGGAAAATGAAACGTACAACAAAACGACTCTATATAATATTTTCTTTGATAATTTTATGTCTGGCTGGCGGCGGACGCTTGGCGACGATGCAAAAGTCGGAAGTGGATTCTTTGATTCTGCCGACGCCTGCGCCAGCCGCCGGGGCGCAGCAGCAGCCGGGTATTTCGAAAGGCGCAAATTCTACGCTCGTCGTCTGGTCGGATAATCGAACCTCGATTACGCGCGCGCCCGAATATTCGAGCGACGGGCAAGGCGGCAGTTTCGACATTTACGCGGCGCGTATGGACGCCGGCGGAAATTTGATTGACACCGCGCCGATTGTCGTTTCCGAAGCGCTCTACGACCAGATATATCCGAGCGTCGCCTGGAACGGGCAGAACTGGCTCGTCGCCTGGCGAACGCCGCGCCTGAACGACCAGTATAAAACCGACGTTCTCGGCGTCAGAATCTCGCCGGACGGAGCAATTCTCGACGCCGCGCCGATTGTCATCGGAACGGACGAAGTTTCGGGCGATACAAATTATTTGAGCGTCGCAAGCGACGGCGTAAACTGGGTCGTTACGTGGGGCGGCGGCTACTATGAATCACAGATTCGCGCCGCGCGTATCGCAAATAACGGCGCGGTCATCGACGCGGGCGGCGGCGGCAAAGTTTTATTTGACGACACAGACCTTTTTACCGCGCCGAGTAACGCCAAATTTGCATTTGCGAACAATCAGTTTCTGCTCGTCTGGGTTAGACTGGTAAGCGGCGGCTACGGCATTCGCGGGCAGCGTTTCGACCGAAATCTAAACCCGATTGACGCCGCGCCTTTCCAGATTAACTTTGTTCAGGGAAGCGACGCGACCTCGGCGCAGGTTGCCACCGACGGAACCGACTTTTTTGTCATCTGGCGCGACGACCGTTACGCTTATAACGAAATTTACGGCACGCGCGTTTCCGCCGCCGGGCAGGTTCTCGACCCGAACGGCATTCTGCTCTCCGGCATCAACACGAATTACACGCAGCAGGGAAGCACGGCGCTTTGCTTTGACGGCGTAAATTACATCGCCGCATATCACACTCGCCAGAACGGATTTAATGAAAGCATACACGCTTCGCGCATTGCGCCGAACGGAACGCTTTTGACTCCGAATCCGATTGTCGTCAGCAATAGCGAATCGCTTCAACCCGCGATTGCGCCGCTTGCGAGCGGCGTTTCGCAAATCGTCTGGACGGACAGTAATTTGAGCGCCGAAATCACTTCCGGTTTGTTTTTCGGAAATTCCGATATTTTCGGCGCGCGCATTCTTGCGGACGGCACAGCGAGCGCGCCCGCGCCTGTTTCGCTCGGCGCGCCGCGTGAAACACAGCCGCATCTTGTCTTTACGACCGGCGGAAATTTCACCACCGTTTTTCGAAGCGCGACTTCGGGCGCGACAAATATTCTTCTACAGCGCTTCGACGCAAACGGAAACGCGATTGACGCTAATCCGATTGCGGTTAAAAGCGGCGCGGAAGGCATCAAAAATCCATCGGTCGCGTGGAACGGCACGGATTATCTCGTCGTCTGGGAACTGAACACGCAGATTTACGGTCGGCGCGTCGCGTCGGACGGCAGCCTGCTTGGAAGCGAATTTGCGATTATGCCGGGCAATCAGCCGGATGTCGCCGCTTTGGGCACACAATTTCTCGTTGTTGACGATTACGAACCGACCAATCACATCCGCTTTGCGCAATCGGTCAGAGTTGACGCCGGCGGAACGGTTCTCGGCTCGCCTTTGAAAATCGGCAGCAACTACGATTTACGACCGCGCGTTCGTGCTTTCGGCAGTCGCTGGCTGGCGATTTGGGAAAGCGACATCACGCACGACAATCCAAACTCGAACACGCAAGCCGCGTTCGTCAACCCGGACGGAACTTCGCCGGGCGAATTTGCCGTCAGCGGTTCGAGCGCGGACACACCTGCGTTCGCCGTTGCCGGAGACACGGCTTTAATCGTCTGGGCGGGCGCTCAGGGCAAGATTTACGGGCGCAGAATGAAATCTGACGGGACGCTGCTCGACACTGCGGGCGGAATCGTTCTGGCAAGCGCGCCGAAGCCGCTTTACGCGCCGTCGGCAGCTTGGGACGGTTCGCGATTTATCGTCGCTTACAACGACAGCCGCAACCGCAGTCTCGAACCGCCGGACGATGTTTGGGCAACACTCGTCGGGCTTGACGGAGCGATTTTAACGCCGGGCGGATTTCCCGTTTCAAAGCTTTCGACGCCGGAAGAGCATCCGGTGGTCGAAGCGCAGAACGGCAAAACGATTTTCGGCTACGCGCTTTTCGACGACAAAGCGCCTTATTCGAATTATCGAATTAAACTCAGAAAATTCCCGTTCGAGCAGGATTATTCCATCGCGGTAACGCCTTACTTGCGGCAAGCCGCGCCGGGCGCTGTGGCGACTTATCAGGTCGGCATCAGCGCGGCGGGCGGCTTCAATGGTCAGATAAATCTCGGCATCGACGGACTGCCGAACGGCGTTACGGCGACGTTCAATCCGCCGGCTGTAACGGGGAGCGGAACGTCGGTTTTGACAATCTCAACCGCGTCCGACACGCCGGAAAACATTTATCGTTTTACCGTTACGGCGACGAGCGGAGCGCAGCAGAGCAATGCCGAAATCGTCTTATATCTGGACGACTCTCCGCCGCCGACCGGCTTTACCGTGAGCAATCTCGGAACGCTCGGCGGAACGGAAAGCGCGGCGAGCGCCGTCAATAACAACGGTCAAGTCGTCGGCTACTCTTTCAACGCCAGTCAAAAACGCCGCGCGTTTTTGTATTCAAACGGTCAGATGACCGATTTGGGCACGCTCGGCGGTTTGGAAAGCGAGGCGCGCGATATTAACGATTCGGGCGTGATTGTCGGGCAGGCGAAAAATGCCGCCGCCAAAAATCGCGCGTTCGTTTACAACGGCACGATGCACGACCTCGGCACATTCGGCGGCGACGAAGCTTTTGCTTCGGGCATCAACAACTCGAACCGGATTACCGGCGCGGCGACAGTCAATGAAGGGCTTTATCACGCTTTCCGCTCCGAGAATAATCAACTCCAGGACCTCGGAATTATGGGCGGTTATTACAGCTACGGGTTCGGAATCAACAGCGCCGGAAAAGTCGTCGGATACGGTTATGTAGACGGTATCGAGGGCGGCGTTCGCGGATTTATTTATCAAAATTCGATGAGCCCGTTGGGAACGGTCGGCGGCAGAGACAGCTCGGCGACGGCGATTAACGATAGCGACCAGATTGTCGGCTCGTCCACGTATCTGCAAAATTCCGGCACGCAGCACGCCTTCCTTTATTCAGGCGGGCAAATGATTGATTTGGGAACGCTCGGCGCGGCGCAAAGCTTTGCCAAAGACATCAACAATTCCGGTCAGGTCGTCGGCTCGCTCGAACTGACTTTGTTCGGCAGAGATTATCGCGCGTTTTTCTACGACGGCACGACGATGCGCAATTTGAACACGCTGATTCCGCAGGATTCGGGCTGGATTTTAAACGAAGCTCTCGGCATCAGCAACAACGGTCAAATCGTCGGCAGAGGAACTATCAACAGCCAATCGCGCGCATTTTTGCTGACTCCGGTAGGAAGTCAGAATACCCCGCCGACGGTTGAAATCACAAGCCCGACGACGAATCGAAACTTCGCCGAGGCGACCGCGATTACCATCAACGCTTCGGCGTTCGACGCGGACGGCACGGTCGTTAAAGTCGAATTTTACGCCGACGGCAATTTAATCGGCACTTCGACCAGTAATCCGTTTGCGATTTTGTGGACGGGAATGGCGCAGAATCACACTTACACGCTGACGGCGAAAGCGACCGACGACCGCGGCGCGATAACCGTTTCCGCTCCGGTAACGATTACCGTCGGCACCTCGCAGCAGATTCGGCAAACGCCGTTCGATTTTGACGGCGACGCCAAAACGGACGTTTCGATTTACCGACCGGCGGCAGGCGAATGGTGGTATCTGCGAAGCTCAGACGGCGGAAACTATGCCGCGCAGTTCGGCGCGTCTTCCGACAGACTCGTTCCGGGAGATTATACGGGCGACGGAAAAACCGATATCGCCATCTGGCGACCTGTCTCAGGAGAATGGTTTATCCTTCGAAGCGAGAACGGAAGCTATTATTCGTTCCCGTTCGGAATAACGGGCGACGTTCCCGCACCGGCAGATTTTGACGGCGACGGCAAAACGGACGCGGCAATTTTCCGACCTTCGGATTCGACATGGTATATCAATAAATCATCGGGCGGAACGACTATTCAGCGATTCGGACAGGCAGGCGATGTTCCGGTTACGGCTGATTATGACGGCGATAACAAAGCGGACATTGCCATTTATCGACCTTCAGCCGGTGAATGGTGGATTCAGCGAAGCGCCGCCGGATTGATTGCATTCCAGTTTGGAAACAGTTCTGACAAACCCGTTCAGGGCGATTACACCGGCGATGGAAAAGTCGACGTAGCAATCTGGCGACCTTCGACGGGCGAATGGTTTATCCTTCGAAGCGAAAATTACAGTTACTACTCGTTCCCGTTCGGAATCAACACGGACATTCCCGCGCCGGGAGATTACGACGGCGACGGAAAATTTGACGCGACGGTTTTCCGTCCTTCAAATTCGACTTGGTATGTGCAGCGCTCGACGGCTGGAACTTTGATTCAAAACTTCGGCATCAGCGGTGATAAACCTGTCCCGAACGCTTTTGTTCCGTAGCTTGCAAAATAAAAGTAAGGCTGAAGAATTTTACTAAAATTCTTCAGCCTTTGCCGTCTTTAAATTTTTGGATTAGGAAAAAGATGTTTAGCTTTTGCCGTCATAAATTTCCTTCATAAAACGGGCAATTTGCCGTTCGCCCGTGTTTTCGCTTTTCTCAAACGCTTCGATTACGCGCCTGCCGTCTTCTTCATCTTTGTTTTGGTTGAGCTTTTTCTTGCCCTGCAAATCTTCGACTTCGATTTCAAACGCGACAATCGCTTTGGCGCGGCTGAGTTTATATTCGACGGGAATCTCGCGCCAGTTTGTATCGAAATAATTTTGGTCAAACCCGGCAATCATTTTCTCTAAAAGCGCGAGATTTTCTTCCGCCGATTCGAAAATTTTCGCTCTTCCGTAAGCGTGAATCGCCACGTAATTCCAGGTCGGGACATTTAATTTTTCCGCGTAAAGAAGCGGCGAAACGTATGCGTGCGGTTCCTGAAAAATCACCAGAATTTCTTTGTCGGCAAAATGTTTCCAGTGCAGATTCGCTTTCGCCATGTGCGCGGACAAAACGATTTTCTCGCCGCGCTTTTCGATTATAAAAGGCAAATGCGTCGCCACAGGCAAATCATTTTCCGCGCTGACGAGCGTGGCAAAATTAAACTCGCGCATAAAGGTGAGCAGGCTTTCTTCATCGGTTTCGGCAAAAAAATGCGGAATATACATAATAACGATTTTAGATTTTAGATTACCGCCTCGTCTTCAAAACTAAAATAGCTATCAAACTGAAAAGTTGATAGCTAACGACAAATCCAAAATCTAAAATATAAATGGCGGAGACGACAGGATTCGAACCTGTGGTAGTTTTTAAGACTACAACGATTTAGCAAACCGCCGCTTTCAGCCGCTCAGCCACGTCTCCGCATGGATGGCTTGAAAACCAAGTTTTAATTCTAGCCGCTGAGCAAACTTTGTCAAGCGGCGCGGCATCATATCAGTCAAAGTTCGGAGTGTCTGTGCTTGACACATTTGATTTTACGAATGAAAATACAAAACATGTGCGTATAGGCTCTTTTTTAGCCTTTGCCGAAATGTTCAGTGCTTCTTTAATCAGGTTCTCCCCTTGAGGAATTTGTTTGGAGGCTGTTTTTCAGAGAATGTTTGCTTGCCGTTTATCGATAAAAAATATTTCGAAGCCGATTTTATTATTTGTGCTGACCGCTTTTTTTGCGTCTATGGGTTATGCGTCGGAAACTCCGGCAAATCTCGTAGTCGAAACTAAAACGGATTTAGGCGTAATTAAAGGAATTGTGCGCGACGATGGAGGCAATCCGATTGCGGATGCTTACGTTTCGATTTTTCGCGCCGGTACGTCGAAGCTTCTCAAGCAGGTTCGCTCGGCGTCAAACGGAAGCTTTCTGGCGAAGATTCTGCCCGGAACCTATACGATTTTAGCCGTCGCTCAGGGATTTAATCCCGTAACGCTTGCTACGGTTGAAGTCAATCGCTCGGCTGAATTGGTTTACGGCTTTAAATTGGAGCGTTCGGGAAGCGGAAACACTCTGCCTGAAAAACGCGTTGACCGCAATAATCCGAAATGGATTATTCGCTCGACTCAGGCGAGCCGCTCGATTTATCAGGCTGACGAGGACGACACGCCGATTGATGAAACTGCGATTGCCGAAACAACCGGCGATGCCGAAGAAGAAAAATCCGAGCGAAAAGGGCAAACTGTCGTCGAATCTTATTTCTCGAATACTGAAAATGGAAGTTTTACGGGCTTGAATGTTGCCAGACTTCAGCCGCTCGGCGAAAATTCGGAAATTATTGTCGTCGGGCAAACCGGAGCGGGCAATTCCGTGCCGAACAGGTTTGAAGCCAATCTAAAGTTTCGCCCGACGGAAAAACATCAGATTCATCTTAACGGCTCAATCGTCAATATCGGAAAAATCACGACGAATAATCGGGAAAAATCGCTCGGACAATTTTCGTTTCAGGCTTTGGACGAATGGAAAATCCGCAGCGGCGTGATTGTCGTGTTCGGATTCGATTATTCGCGCTTTCTCGGCGCGGGCGACGATTTTTCGATTGCCCCGCGCCTCGGCTTACAGTTTGACATAAATTCGAAGACGCGTTTTCGCACTTCTTACACGACGCAGACCGAAGAGAGAACGTGGCAGCGCGCCATCGAGATAGAAGGCTCGGAAGTTTTTTTCCGCGAGCCGGTTTCGGTGCAGGACATTTTTGTCGAAAACGAAAAGCCGCAGATGAGTAAAGCCGCGCGGCTCGAATTTGGAATCGAGCGCGTTTTGAGCAACAAATCGAACATCGAAGCGAGCGCGTTTTTCGACACGGTTTCAGGTCGCGGAGTCGGTCTGACGAGCATTCCTTTCGACATTTTAAGCGGCGCGAATTTTACCGAATTCGTTACCAGCCAGGAAGGCGGCGCGCGCGGCGTCAGAGTCGTTTATACGCGCCGCATCAACGGTATGTTCAGCACGGCGGCGGGCTACGCTTTAGGAAACGGTCAGAAGCTTTCAGGCGAAGCCGTTTCAAATCCGGCGAACGCTTTTGAAGATGATTTCTTCCAGACATTTTTCGGTCAGTTCGACACCGAACTCAGCACCGGAACGCAAATCAGAACCATTTTCCGTCTTTCGCCGCAGGCAACCGTTTTTGCGATTGACCCGTTTCAGGGAAGAATGGCGATTTACGACCCGAATCTGAGCGTTCTGGTAACGCAGAATCTGCCGACTTTAGGATTGCCGATTCGGGCGGAAGCAATCATCGACGCGCGAAATTTGTTTGATTCACAGTCAAACATTATTACCGAAGACGGAAGCTTAAAGCTCAATTCGCGCGGGCGCACTCTGCGCGGCGGAATTTCGGTAAGGTTCTAACGATTTTTAGCCACGAATAACACGAATTACACAAATATTAATTGTTTCTAATTTGTGTAATTCGTGTTATTCGTGGCTAATTCTTTTTACAAATTCTCGGATATAAAGCAAAAAACTGAATGAAATTTCGGTTTATTATAAGTTTAAATATAGAAAAGGGCTTGTTTTAGCCGCAATATCGAGATATGAGCGGTCAAAACCGACTGGAACGTAGTTTGCGTAAAAATCGGACGGTGAAGTTTGCCTTGTTGAGATGAAAGGTAAAGTGCTGACAAGTTGGAGTTTGGTTTGGCTGCTGGCAACCGTTTTATTTGTTGCGGGCGGCGCGCTAAATCTTTCGCAGAGAGCTTACCATCAACTTCCGCCGACCGACGGCATCGAATGGATTCACAAACCGGACGGCATTTTTGCGGCGCAGGTTACGCCCGGACTAGCCGGTTCGCGCGCCGGAATCTCCGTCGGCGATAAGCTAATCGGCATCAGTCTCGAAGGCGAAACTCCCGAAGAGGTTATCTCGACCGCCGATGTGCCGATGTATCTGGAAGCGGCTGGCGTTGACGGCAGTTTGACCTACACGATTCAAAAGCCTTACTCGTTTGCCGACAATTATTATTTCGCCGATTTAAGACGTATCGACACGCAGCCGCGCTGGACGGCTTCGATTATTTTTCTGACGCTGGTTGGCATAATCTGGCTCGGAGTCGGTATTTTCGTTCTTTTCAAACAGGGCAGTCATGCTCCGTTCGTTCTGCATTTCGCCACGGTTTGTCTTGCCGCATTTGTTTTTCACGTATATAAATCGCTCAATTTCGGTCAGGATTTGGATTTAGTCGTAAACCTTCTGGACGACATCGCTTTTGCGTTTTTTGTCCCGCTTTTTCTGCATTTTTGCCTGCGTTATCCTATTCGAAGCGAGATTTTCGACGAGTCGCGCTGGAAAACTTATACGCTTTACGCTCCGGCGATTGCAATCACGTTTGCTAATCTTTTCTTTACTTTAGCCTTATTTTTACCTTTCAGGGAATTTGCAAATTCCCTGCGGGATTTTATTGTCGTAAACAAGATTTACCCGTTTCTGAATTTAGCTCTCAACGTTCATTTTGTCGCGGGTGTTTCAATCGGCGCGGGCGTTTTATTATGGCGTTTCTTTAGAAACAGGCAAACGCTCGTCCGCCAGCGTCTGAAATGGGCGATTTGGGGAACGATTACGGCAATCGTGCCGATTCTGATTTTTCAGATTGCAAGACGCTTTGTTCCTGCGCTGACCGAGGATTATCTGACATCGGCGCTGATAACTCTGCCGCTTGCGCTGATTCCTTTGAGCTTCGGGCATTCGGTCGTGCGTTATCGCCTGATGGACGTTGATGTCGTCGTGCGCCGCGCGCTTGTCTATGCGCTGACGACGCTGGCGATTGCGATGATGATTGGCGCGGTCGCGCTCGGACTCGTCTTCTTAACGGTTGCAAGCAATCTTTCGACAACCGAAATCACGCTTCGCGCGCTGATTGCAGTTATCGCGATGGCGGCAATCGTTATGCTTTCCGAGCCTTTGAAAAAGTTTTTGCAGGAACGCGCCGACCGGTTCTTTTACGGCGAGCGTTATGACCTTCGCCGCGGTCTGCTCGATTTCGGCAGAACGCTTTCGGCGACGACCGCGCTCGAACCGCTTCTCAACGCTCTGACCGAGCGCCTGCGTCAGGTTCTCGATGTCGAGAAAGTGGCTGTTTTTATCGAAAGCGAGAATAACCCGGAAAAATACAGGATTGCCAAATCAATCGAACTGAGCAAAAACTACAAAATCCCGAAAGATTTCCGCGTGATGATTCGGCAGAAATCCGCTACGACGGGAATTGTTCGCGCCGATGAGCTTGCGCTGGATGAAGACGAAATTATCGACGACGCTCCGCAGGAAAAAAGCGAAGCCAAAGGAATTGTCGGAAAGCTCGAAAAATTCGGCAGAAACGGTAAAAATATACATCGTCAGGAGCTTCATTATTTCGTCCCGTGCGTCGCTCGCGGAAAAATGGTCGCGGTTATCGGCTTGGGACGCGCTTCGGACGGTTCGCTGCTTTCGAGCGAAGATTTAGACATTTTGCAGACGGTTTCCGGCTATGTTGCCGTCGCCATCGAAAACAGTCTTTTATATCAGGAACAGGAAAAACGAACGGAAGAGCTTGCGCTTCTTAAAGAATTTAACGAATCGATTGTCGAATCGGTCAATGTCGGTCTGCTCGCGGTTGACGAAAACGGGCTGATTACGCGCTGTAATTCGCCGTTTGAAGAAATGCTCGGACTTCCGCGCGAGGAGGTTATCGGTCAGCGCGTCGAAGAAATTTTCGACGAAAGCTTTGCCCGGAATCTCGAAAATATTTTAGGTCAGACGCGCTGGCATCTGACCGAAGTTCGGAATGCTTACAAGCTTTACACGACCAGCGCCGACGGCAAACCTTTAATCTTAAATGTCGCCATCGCGCCGCTTCGCTCGGTTTCATACAATCAAACCGGCGCGATTATCGTGCTTGAAAATGTAACTTCGCGCATCAAGCTCGAAGAAACTTTGCAGCAAAGCGAGAAACTTTCGAGTATCGGATTGCTTGCCGCAGGCGTCGCGCACGAAGTTAACACGCCTCTGACGGGCGTTTCGAGCTACACGCAGATGCTGCTCGGCATGATTCCCGAAAGCGACCCGAAACACGCGCTTTTGCAGAAAGTTCAGAAACAAACCGAGCGAGCTTCGAATATCACGAACAATCTTTTGAATTTCTCACGCGCCGGAAACTCGACGGATTTTTCGGAAATCGACATCAACAAGCTGCTCGACGATACGCTTCAACTGCTCGAACCGCAGCTCAGAAAATCGCAGGTCGAAATCGTCAAAAATTACGCCGAAACTCCGCCGAAAATTGTCGGAAACGGCGGAAAGCTTCAACAGGTTTTCACTAATTTAATCATCAACGCGCAGGATTCAATCCGCGACGGCGGGCGCATTACGTTGACAACCGAATTAGCCGGAGAAGACGAAATCATCGTCAAAGTTTCCGACACGGGCGAAGGCATCTCGCCGGAAAATATCAGCAAAATCTACGACCCGTTTTTCACGACCAAAGGCGTCGGAAGCGGCACGGGACTCGGCTTGGCGGTTTCCTACGGCATCGTGCAGGAACACGCGGGAACAATCGAAGTCGAAAGCGAATTGGGCGAAGGAACGACCTTCCGGCTCGTCTTTCCAGTCGCTCATGAACAGAGAATTCGCGCCGTCAGCTAATTTTTAATGCACGCTTTCGCTTCGTTCAATCAAAAAATCCATTCACCCGACGAAATAAAATTATCCGCAGTCTCTTCCGCCGCGCTTTACGGCAGAGGTGTTTTTACGACCGTCGCCGTTTACGCCGGAAAACCTTTTCTGTGGGAAAAACACTGGCGACGATTGATTGAAAATGCCGGGAAAGCCGGTTTAAATTTATCGGAGTTTTCCGAAGAAAAAGTAAAAAAATCGTTCTCGGAAGCCATCATTAAAAACGAGCTGAAAAACGGTCGCGCGCGGTTAACTTTTTTTGACGAATCGGCAAGCGGCGTCTGGTCTTTTGAAACGAATAACAAAGCAAGTCTTTTAATTACAACCGCAAATTTTCGCGAAACAAAAGATATGAATCTGACCGTTTCGCCTTATCCAATCAATTCAAAATCTCCGCTCGCCGGCGTAAAATCCTGCAATTATCTGGAAAATTTGCTTGCTCTGGATGGAGCAAAGCGGCGCGGATTTGACGAAGCAATCCGGCTCAATGAAAAAGAAGAAATTGTTTCGGCATCGATGGCGAATATTTTTTGGATAAAAGACGAAAAAATCTTCACGCCCGCGCTCGAAACAGGCTGTCTGGCGGGAACGACGCGGGAATTTTTAACTGAAAGTTTTTCGGTTCTGGAAGTAAAAGCCAAAATAAATGAAATCTGCGAGGCGGACGAAATTTTTCTGACTTCCGCCGGAATCGGTATCGGAAAAGTCGGGAGATTTGAAGAAAAAATTCTTGAAAGCAAAATTACAGGCGCAATTTTTGATAAAGCTTTTCCGTTTCATCAATCATTTTTTCAAGACTGAATCTTTCTTTTGCGTTTTCCCGCGCGTTTTTGCCGAGCGTCTCGCGTAAATTTTTATCTTCCAGAAATTCGCCGATAGCTTCGGCTAAATGAACCGGTTCTTTTAAGGGAACGAGCTTTCCTGTTTTTTCATTTTGGATTAACTCGCGCGCGCCTTCGGTTTCGGTGGCGACAATCGCTTTAGCGCTCGCCATCGCTTCGAGCATCGCCAGACCGAAGCTTTCCGTGTGCGAGGCGGAAACGAAAACGTCGAGCGCGGCGAGCAGCGGCGCGGTGTCTTCGACCCAATTCAGCCACAAAAAACGATTTCCGAGATTTAAAACTTTGACGAGACGTTTCAGTTCCTGCCGGAATTCCTGCCGAATCGAGTTATCTTTGCCGACAATGACAAAATATGCATCGGGAAATTTCCGCGAGACGAGGTTCGCCGCAAGCACAAAATCTCTCTGACCTTTTAAGACTTTCAGCTCGCCGATTGTGCCGACGAGCTGCGCGTCAAAAGGGACATTGTGCAGAAAACGAAAATCTTTGTTTAAGCTTTCGCCCGGTTCGCCCGCCCGATTTTCCGTATTTATGCCGTTTGAAATCAAAACTATCTTTTCTTTCGGGAAAATCTTTTGCAGATTCGTCGCGACGGCGGGCGAAACGGCGATTGCTTTTGAAACGTTTTTCAAGGCAAAACGGTGAAACGGCTTCATCGGGAAAAGAACGTGGCGCGTTAAGACAAATTTCGTGTTTTTCGTAATGCGGCAGACGATGCTGGCGGGCAGGTAATCGCGCCCGGTGTGCGCGTGGATGATTTCGATGTTGTTTTCACGCACGAATTTTGCAATCCGCTCGGCGCTGAAAACTCCGAAAGAATTTCGTATCGAAACGTGCAGAAAATTTTCTCCGGGCAAAAAATCGAATCTGCTTTGCCATTCGTTCGACGGGCGAAGCGCGATAAAAACGTCGTGCCCGCGCGTTTTCAGCTCGCGCGTCAAATCGAGCAGATGTTTCTCGCCGCCGCCGAATGCTCTTGCCGATGTAATATGCAGAATCCGCACAAATAAATGGTAAACGGTAAACGGCTGGCGGTAAATGTTTAAAAATAAAAAAGGTGTGTCTCCCGAAGGAAACACACCGCAAAAGGTTTTTCAATAGCTTGAAAAACTAAAATTGAAAACGTGCCGAAAATTGAATTTGTCGTTCACGATACAGGGTGCTGTCCGTTGTTGTAACATCACCGAAAGTTGTTGTGCGGCACAAACCGTTCGGATTATTGGTGGTTATTCCGTTAATCGTCGCACAGTTGTTGTTGCGCGTGTAAAGCGTGCTGTTGAGCGCAAAAACGTGTGTCCGGTTGGCAACGTTAAAGGCTTCGCCCATGATTTCGAAATTATATCTTTCGCTGAATTTGAAACGTTTTGAAAGTCTGAAATCCAGATTGATAATATCAGGCGTGCGATAAGCGTTGCGCGGGTTGAGCGGGAAACGGTTATCACCGTTCGAACCGTTCAAGCTTGTTCCTGAAACGCCGCCGTCAAACGGTTTACCCGAGTAGAAGACGAAAATCGGGGCAGCCGACCAGCCGTTCAGCAGGTAGTTGTAAATCGAGTTCGAACTTCCTGTCCACATCGTCGGCGCGTAAACCGCGCTGGCGACGAATTTATGGCGAACGTCGAAGTTGCTCGCTCCGCGGTCGAAACTGCGGTCGAACAAATCATACGGGCTATTGGTCTGGGTAAAGGTCGCCGAGTTCTGGTTGGTATCGGTCGCTTTCGCCCACGTATAGCTCATCTGGAACTGCAAACCATCGGTAAAGCGGCGATTTGCCTGGAAAACCAGAGCGTTGTATTCGGATTTGACCGAGCTTTCGATTCTGGTTAAAGCACTTGTGCCGGTAACTCTGCTGTATAAAGGCAGTTGGAATGTTACACCGTTTTGGTCGCCGCCGTAAACCGTGAAAGTATTCGTACCCGTCTGGCGATAGTTCTGGTCAACAAACGTCGGCAGATTGCGTCCGAGGCTTCCGATGTATGAAACCGAAACAACCGTATTCTTCATTATCTGATGCTCAAGAATAAAGTCGTATTGGGTAATCATCGGCGCCTGGAAGTTCGGCGAAAAGAACTGAATCGCGCCGGCTGCGAATGTTAAAGCATTGGTCGGTAAAACATTCGGGAAAATCGGCGCACACGGTATTGTTGCGGTCGGAACGGTCGGGAAACAGTTAGTTGTTTGTCCCGAGCCAATGCTTAGCTGAGCTTGTCCGCCCGGGTTGCCGGTGTTGACAAGAGCATTGTAAATGGTCGAGTTCTGAATACGTCCGAAGTAAATACCGACGCCGCCGCGAACGCTGGTTCTGCCGTTACCGAAAAGGTCGTAGGCAAAGCCGATGCGCGGACCGAAGTTGTTTTTATCATTCGGCATGGTTGACGTAGCGTCGGCAAGCGTTCTGCCGTCATTTGGAATAATGGCAGTGCTGCTGTTGGCTAATGTCGCTTCAGGCAGGCTGATAAATTCGTAGCGCAGACCGAGATTAACGGTAAAGCGCGGCGAGAGACGTATATCGTCCTGAATAAAGAAGTTATAATCCCATGTTCCCATCTTCAAACCGGGCGAGCCGATTCCCTGTGAAAAATTGCTGGTATAACATCTTCCCGGCAGGCGTGCGCTGGTCGCACAGGTATTTGTCGGCAGAGCCGGAATCGGGGTCAGATAATTGACATAATCGACGATAAAGTCGTTGATGTTGTTGTAAGAATACGCGCCGGCTTCAAAACGAAGGTTTGCAATATCATCTGTAACCTTGTTAATGTCGCCGCCGAGTTTGAAAGTGTGAATTCCTCTCGTATAAGTTATCGTATCCGCAAACTGGTAACGTTTTTCGTCAGGAAACTTCGAACGTTCGAGGAAAGTCGGCGTTCCGAATTCGAGACCGCCGGTGATGAATACGTTCGGCGCGCGGACACCGCCGAGGGCAGTGCTCGAAGTCGGCGGTTCACCCGGAAGCGGCGGCGTGCTGAACTGGGATTCAAAATCGCGTCCGTATTGGAAACGGAACTCATTCAGCATATTCGCCGAAAAAGTTGACTGCAAACGCGCGTTTATCGAATCGACTTCGACGAAATCGTCGCCGAAGTTCGAACGGCTGCGGTTGTTGACGGCTTGCGTCTGAATGCCGTTCGGCGATTGCCAGCGCAAACGGTTGTAGCTGATGCTGAACAAGTTGTTGTCGTTAACCTGCCAATCGATTTTCGGCAGAAACAATTTCTGGTCGCCTTTACGCGGTGTTTCGCCGGTAAACGAGTTTAAGACGCCCAAAACATTATCAATCTGCGCGTTGCTGATGCCGCGAGCCGTCAGCGTCGCACGATTGACCGTGTTCAAAAAGTTTGCGTTGGTGAATGCTCCCAAGCCCGGAAAATTACGTCTCTGCTGGTCGTAGCTGAAGAAGAAAAATAATCTGTTTTTGATAATCGGTCCGCCGACCGCGCCGCCGAACTGTTCACGAAGGTCTTTCGGTTTTGCGGTAACCGTCGTCGATACGCCGTTAACTAAAGTCGTACCGAATGCACGCGGATTGCGCGCGCCGTTGCGGTTGTTGCGGTTGTAGTAGAAAAGCTCGCCGTGAAATTCGTTGGTTCCCGATTTCGTGACGGCATTGACCACGCCGCCCGCCGAGCGTCCGTATTCGGCTGAATAGTTTGAAGTATTAACCTGAAACTCGCGGATTGCCGATTGGCTGATAACGTAGTTGATGCGCGTGCGTCCGCGTTCTTCGGAGAAAAACGCCTGGTTGTTGTCGCCGCCGTCAATCGTGTTGTTGTTGAGCAAGCCGGAAATTCCGCGGAAGCTGATTAAGCCGAAAGTTCCGTCGGGAACCGTTCCGGGCGTCAGCAGCGCGAAGTTTGACCAGCGACGACCGTTAATCGGCAGCTCGTTGATTGATGTCTGGTTGATGTTGACGGCGTTTGCGTTATCGCTCGTGTTGATAACCGGAGCGTCCGCCGTAACTTCGACAGTTGTGGTGCTTGCCGGTCCGACCGTCAGAGCGGCATCAACCGGAGTTGACTGCCCGACTTCGACCGCAACGCTCGCTACCTTGGTGGTCGTAAAACCCGATGCGGTAATTTCTACCGAATAGTTGCCGGGTTGAAGATTAGTAACGCGATAGCCGCCGTCGGATGCCGTATTTATGGTAACGACGGCGTTGGTGCCAAGATTGGTAACCGTGACAGTAGCATTCGGCACGACCGCGCCCTGCGGGTCTGTGACCGAACCGTTAATAGCGCCGGTTACGGTTGATTGAGCAAAGATTTGCCCAACCGACAACAGCATACTGAAAATTGCTATTGCTAAAAATTTTATAGAAATTCTTTTAGTCATTTATTTTTTTTGACCTCTTTCGTTATTTAATAGAAAAATTTTGGAACAAAATTGCGTTTGTTAGATTATAAAATGGCAAGATATTTTGAATTTTGAATTTTTATCTCACTTTTTGGATTTTAGATTATGAAACCTTTTTTGCTCTGCGTCCTGAAATAAGATTCAAAATATCTGCTTCGATATTTTTAAGTGCTTAGTTTTCACACCTTTATCGCCTTTCATACATTGTTATATGAAAGATTGTATTGTCCGTTTGTAATTTTACAAGAGCGGCTTCTAAATTTTTAGGCAATTTGAGTTCCTAAAATCCGCACGGCAAACATAAATTTCGATACGCGGAAAGCATCTCATTTCCAAATTAAATTGATGTTAAAAATCAGAAAGTTTTCGGAAGCCGCGATAAAACGAAAAATTTCCTGCAAAATTAAAGTTCGACGCCCGAACTTTTTAATATTTAAGTGTTATCCGGAACGAAAAACCGGGGCTTTTGAAATATCTGCCGCTATAAAATTTTTTTAATAAAAGTCGATAAATCAATAAAAGCGAGCGATTTGTGCGATTTTGTCGAAAGTTTTTGGTGCGAAAATCAGGCGGAAACAATTTATTTAATAAAATACTCTGCAATTACGGAATTTTGATAAAATAATCGATTAGCGATTTAAGCGGTTTACCAATACTTGACTTTTTTGTAATAGTAGTTTAAATTACTCGCGCAATGAGATTGTCTAAGTATTATTTAGACTTTTGAAAATATAGACGAACGAAAAAGGGGGAAGTTAATTATGTCGCGTTTAGCGTATTCGGCAACGGAGAATAAGACGCATTTGCATCAACGTATAATGGCAAGTTTGCCTGTGCAGGCGAGTTGGGTTGATTCGGCAACCGGTAAAACGGTTTCAGTCGAAGGTTTAACGGAAAATCTGGGTGAAAACTCTGCTCTGGTAAATCTCGACGTTTTACCGCCGGTCGGAAGTGAAGTTACATTACGGTTATTTGACGAGGAAAAAACGATTATCGAAGTTCCGACTCAGGTTATCCGTGTGGAGCGAGACCCGAGCAAGCCGCTGGCTGCTCTTTCTGTTTTGGAAAATGTGAAAAGCTGGAAAGTAAAGGCTTTAACGGCAGCGCAGAACTGGGTAACAAGACATTGGCAAATGAATTACGAAGAAGAATGGGTTAACTAATTCGGACTTTTTACTTAATTCACAATCAACTAAAAACAAGAGCGGAGAAAAGCATCAAAAACTTTTCTCCGTTTTTGTTTTTTCGAAAGGGCAAACGTGTGATTGCTTCAAAGCATCTTTATAAATCAATGAAAAAGATAATTCTCGTAATTTTAATTTTAATATCTTCGTTCGGCGCTGTGTTCGCGCAAGCGGCGCAGAAACCTCTGGCGCAGGCGGAATACGTCAAGATGCTCTACGATTTGCAAAAAAATCCGGGCGGCAAAACCGCGCTTATCGAAGCCGTCCGCACGCGCGGAATCAGTTTTGAATTAACCGACGGCTTGCGCGGCTTGACCAGAACGAAAGGCGCGAACGACGCCGAGCTGCTCAGAACTCTGGAAGAAGCCAACCGTCGCCGCCAGAATCCGACCGAAGCAAAGCTGCCAACGGAAAAAGAAGCGGCTGAAGTTCTTTTAAAAGCGCGCGAGCTGACTCTGGCGGCGCTCGAAGATATGCCGGATTTCGTCGTCAAACAGCAGATTCAGCGCTCGGCGGCGTATGCCGGAACAAATAATTTCCGCAATCTCGATAAACTCGTCGTCGCCGTCAGCTATCGCGCTTCGGGCGAAGAAGAATACAAAGTTTTGTCCGTCAACGGCGTTCCGCAGCTCAATCCGGCAAACAAGCATTCCTATGAAGAAGTCGGCGGAACAAGCTCGACGGGTGAATTCGTTACGGTTCTGGCGATAATTTTCAAGCCTGAAAGCAGCACGAAATTCGAAGTTGTCGATACCGATTTAATCAGAACTCGCCGCGCAATCGTTTTCGATTATTCGATTACAAAAGACAAGGCGCAGCAGCGCGTTACCGCTTCGGGTTATCTGACTGACACGACGATTACGGGAATGAAAGGCAGAATTTGGATTGACCGCGAAAATTTCCGCGTTCTGCGCGTCGAAAGCGCGGCAACCGAAATTCCCGACACGTTCCCGATTCGCTCGGCAAACCGCACGATTGATTATGATTGGGTAACAATCGCCGACGAAAAATATCTGCTCCCGTCGCTTTCCGACGTGCGCCTGACATCGAGAGAAAAAAGTCAGCTTTTCGAAACACGAAACATGATTCGCTTCAAAGACTACCAGAAATACGGCACGGAAGTTATAATCTCGGACGATGACGTGGAAGTTAAGGAAGAAAAACCGTAAACATTTAACATTTAACATTTAACATTTATCAATTTTCTTCTGATAAATGGTAAATGGTAAATGTTAAATGAATTAATTGTGCAGGGAAAAATAGGCGATTAGAGCGGGCACAATCAGCCACATCAAGCCTTTGACGAGAAAAAACAGAAAGGCGGCGGCACCGAAGCGTTTTGTCCATTTAACGGCGGGACATTTTCTTTTTCGCGGGTCTTCGCTCATAACCTTCTAGAGAATAACTTATTTTGCTTAGATTTTTCAAACAATTCTTTATCAGTTTGGCTGAAATATGAAAAAACATTTTCTAAGATTTACCGCGTGTCTTTTTTGTTTTATTCTTTTTTCGTCCCTGACTGCGGCTCAGATTGCTCCGCCGAAAGAAGAAAACAAACGTGAGGCTGATTTGCTCGAACTCGTCAAACTCGATAAAACCATAAAATTAGATATTCGCTACGCCCGCCCGGACAATTTCGTCGGCAAACCCGTTTACCCCGAAGCGCGCGCATTTCTTCAGCGTCCGGCAGCCGAAGCCGTCGTTCGCGTTCATCAAAAACTAAAAGAAAAAGGACTCGGCTTGGTGATTTTCGACGGTTATCGTCCGTGGGCGATTACAAAGCTTTTCTGGGAAGTCGTCCGCGAAGACCAGCGCAAATTCGTCGCAAATCCGGCAACAGGCTCGAAACACAATCGAGGCTGCGCGGTCGATTTGAGTATTTACGATTTAAAAACGAAGAATCTCGTCGAAATGCCTTCGGATTTTGACGAATTTACCGAGCGCGCGTCGCCCGATTACAGGGGCGGGACGGAAAGGGAACGCGCCAATCGTGATTTGCTTCGTAAGCTGATGGAAGAAGAAGGCTTTACCGTCAATGCCAACGAATGGTGGCATTTCGATTACAAAGACTGGCAAAGTTACGCGATTTACGATATTCCGTTTTCGGATATAAAAACAGAGAAGAAAAGTAAAAAGACGAAACAATAATTAAAAAAGGGCAAGATTACGAACTTTGCCCTTTTATTTTTATTTTGTGTGTTTCAAAATCCAGTCCGAAATCGTTTCCAGAACCACAGGCGAGATTGTTTCCTCGATTTTGTCGTATTCGCTGAGCGCGCCGGTCTGACTTGTTTGAAAAAGATGATTGAGCTTCGGAAAAGATTTTACCGTAACATCTTTGTTTCCGCCTGCTTTCAGCCCGTTAGCGATTAAATCGAGATTTTCCTTCCAGGCAACCTGCACATCATTTTCGCCGTTCAGAGCCAGAACGGGAACTTTGACTTTTTCGAGCGTCGGGCGCGGATTATACAAAACAAAATAACGAAACCATGCTGAAACGTACATCGACTTCCGCGTTCTGATTGACTCTTCGACCGGTGCGAACGCTTTTTTTTGCTCTTCTGTAAATTTGGCTGAATGTGCGCTCAAAGCTTCGTCAATGCGCTGTTCGACGCGTTTTGTGTCCGTTTCGGTTTTTACAATCGCCAGCAGAGTTTTCAAAATTTTTCGTGTTTCGTCTATCACAAACCGACTCTCTCCGCCCATTTTTTGCGACAATTCGGTTTGCGTGTAAATCACGTCTTCGCCCGTTTGTCCCAATCCCGCGAGCAAAACGATAAACGCCGTGTCTTTTGAACGAGCCGCGACCATCGGCGCAATCATTCCGCCTTCGCTGTGCCCGATTAAACCGATTTGCTTCGGATTGATTTCCTTGCGGGTTTTCAGATATTCGATTCCGGCTAAAACGTCTTCGCTAAAATTTTCGCTCGTAAAATTCGGCGAGCCTCGCTCAGTGCCGCCGACGCCCCGGTCGTCCACGCGCAAAACGGCGATGCCTCGTCTGGTCAGATAATCAGCCAGAACGAGAAACGGGCGATGTCCGGCGACGGTTTCATTGCGGTCCTGCGAGCCGCTGCCCGTAATCAAAATCACCGCCGGAAATGTGCCCGCGCCGCGCGGCAATGTCAGCGTTCCGGCTAATTTTATATTGTCTTTCGCGTTTTTGTAGCTGACTTCTTCCTCGTTATACGGGTAAGGTTTTTGCGGGTCTTGCGGGCGGCTGAGTTTCGTTACTCCGGCGGTGCGTTTGAAAACAAGCGGCGCCGAACCTCCGCCCTGTCTGAAAGTTCCGTTAATCTCGTCGCCTTTTTCATTGAACGTCCCTTCATAATTAAAATTGTACTGCTTCGACTCGAAGCTCACCGCTTTATCCTTCTGCGTGATTTTGTCGATTTCCAAATCGGTCGCGCCCTGGTCGATGCTGTCAAATTTAGCCGTCAGCGAGCCGTCCGACGCTTTTGAAACTTTCAGCACAATTCGCAGCTTCACAGCGCCCGCATCAAGCGTGCCTAGCCAATTTCCTTCGATTGTCGCGTTGCTTTGCGCGAAAATCGCAGACGAGCATAAAATTATAAAAACAATTGTCAGTAATAAATTTTTCATTTCTTTTTCCTTCCGGCGTTATCTTCCGCCGTTTAATTTTGATAAAACTTCAATAATTTCCTTCAGACGGTCGAAAAATATAATAATAATTACCGGCATAATAATCAGCGGCAGAATGCCTAAAATCAGACCGGCTTTCGCCCACACGCGATGTTCTTTCAAAACGGGTTCGGGATTCTTCCGCAAAGCCAGCCACGCGAACACAATCGCCAGAATAGCTTTTTCCAATCCCAATATATTAACGAAACAGCAAATGCCCATAATCAGCGAAGCTGTCGCAAAAGCATATTTTTGTCCGAGAATCGCAGAGTCTCTTGTTTCAATATTCATATTTATTTCTCCAATATAAGTTCGGTATTAATTTTGAACGGGTTTTCCTTCAGAAAAACGAACAAAACGATGACAAAAACGAGCGGCACAATTTTGAAGGCTAAACCGAAATCGCGTTCGGGAAGCATTTCTAAAAGTTTGTAAACGACCATAAAAACGGTGAGAAATGCCAGCGGTTGCCAGTTTGTTTTCCTTTCGGCTTCGATTTGCGGCTCGATTGCCGACCACAAATCTGCATTTTGTACGCGCCGTTCCTGTCGTTTGAGCAAAGTAAAAGTGTTTTGCATTTGCTCGATTTCGCGGCGACAGCTTTCGCAGCCCGACGTGTGTTCTTTTAATTGTTCGGGCGGGAAATCGGTTTTTTCGCCGTCGAAAACAGCCGCGAGCGCCATCAAAATATCTTCGCAATTTTCCTTATTCATACTTTCTCTCCAGCTTTGCCTGTAACTCTCGTCGCGCGTGAAAAAGTCGGCTCATTACCGTTCCTCGCGGAATCCCCAGATGCTCTGCGATTTCCGCGTACGAGAAACCGTCCAGATATTTCAAAGTAATAATCTCGCGGTCTTCGGCGGATAAAGCGAGCAGCGCCGTTTCAAGCGCGATTTGCTCCGTCAAAGGCAAACCGCGTCGCGGCGCGATAATTTCGAGTTCTTCAATATCCTCGTTTTCGCGTCTTTTCGCCGTCGTTTTGTAACAGCGATTGCGAAGCAGAACATAAAACCAAGGGTAAAACCGGCGCGTTTTATCAAATGTCTTGAGCCCCCGGAAAGCGTCGATAAATGCTTCCTGCGCCGCATCGCGCGCGTCTTCCGCGTTGCCGAGAATAGCGATGGCGTGCGCGACGGCTTGATTTTGATAACTTTCAACCAGAAATCGAAACGCATCGCGCTCGCCTTTCTGAACTTTTTCGATTGCCGCCGCATCATCCATATCTGCCACTCACTATAACGTATCCGCAAAGCCAGAAAAATATTCAAAAAAATTTTAGCCACAGAGGACACTGAGAGATGATTCTTCTTTTCCTCAGTGTTCTCTGTGTCCTCTGTGGCTAAATTTCTTAATAAAAAAGGCAAAGCCCGAAAGCCTTGCCCTTTTTTGCTAAATTAATCGAATCAATTTTAATCGACTTTCACCGGATTGCCTTCCGCATCGAGAAAAGTGATTGATTTGCCCCACATATCGATTTCGCGCAGCTTCGGCTCGATTGACATCTTGTCGCCGACAATGACGATTGCCATTTTGTCCGGCGTCAGATATTTATTCGCCACGCGGTTTACGTCAGCCATCGTAACGCCTCTGACCTTTATCATATACTGGTTGTAATACGTATCCGGCAGATTGTAAACGACCAGCGTGGACAGCGCGTTAGCGATTTGCCCGTTGGTTTCAAAGCCCTGCGGGAAGCCGCGAATCAGGCTGTTTTTGCTCGTCTCAAGCTCCTCGTCGGTAACGGGACGCGAACCTCGAATGCCGTTGAGTTCCTTCATAAACTCGATGACGGATTCTTTTGTAACAGCCGTCTGCACGTCAGCCGAAGCCGTAAACGGTCCGGTTCCGCGGCGATACGAAAAGCCCGAGCCCGCGCCGTATGTGTAGCCTTTGTCCTCGCGCAGATTCATATTCAGACGCGACGAGAACGAGCCGCCGAGCATATCGTTCATCACCTGAAGCGCGAAGAAATCGGGATTATCGCGCGAGACGCCGACCTGACCGATGGAGATAACTGACTGCGCCGCGCCGGGTTTATCGACGACGTAAATTCCGGGTTTGTCGAAAACCGCCGCGCCCGGCACGCTCGACGCCGGAATCTGACCCGGCTGCCAGCTTGCGAAAGCTTTTTCGAGCTTCGGCTTGAGCATCGCCATCGTCGCATCGCCGACGACGATTAAAGCCGCGTTGTTCGGACGATAATAAGTCTGATAGAAGCTCATCAAATCCGCCTGGCTGAAAGATTTAATCGAAGCTTCGTCGCCCGTCATAACATTGCCGTACGGGTGTTTTTTACCGTAAAGCAGGGAGTTGTAAACAACTCCGGCAATCGCGTTCGGATTGTCTCTCCGCTGTTTAAGCCCGACCAGCGCGCGCCCGCGCACCGTTTCAAGCTCTTTTTCGGGAAATGCCGGATTGACGATAACATCCGCGTAAATATCGAGCGCGGCGTCGAGATTTTTCTTCAGAGTCTGCATCGAAACGGTTCCCGAATCCCAACCCGAACCCGTACCGAGAGTCGCGCCGATATTCGATAATTCGTTGGAAATATCGACCGCCGAGCGCGTTTTCGTTCCGTCGTCGAGCAGAGTCGCAGTCATCGAAGCCAAGCCCGATTTTCCGGCAGGGTCAACCGTTCCGCCGGTTTTGAAAACCATGTTCATCGAAACTATCGGCAATTCCGGCTGGCGAACGAGCCAGACTTCCAGACCGTTGGAAAGCTTGCTTTTCTGAATCGGCGGCAAAGCGAATTTCGGATCGGCTTTCGGTTTCGGCAGATTTGCCGTCTGGTCAACCGGCGTCGCGCTCGTCTGCGGCTGCGAAGTCGGTTTGTTTGAAGCGTTGTTCGTCTGCGAAGCGATTTTTTGCTTGCGCGGAACAAAGCTCATCACCAGATGATTGGCTTTCAGATAAGCATTGGCGACGCGCGTAACATCGGCGGGCGTAACTCTGCGGATTTCATCCAGTTGCTGCTGAAAAAGATTCGGCTTGCCGTAGAACGTCGCGTTGCTGTTCAGCGAATCGGCTTTGCCGAGAACGGTTTGCAGACCGAAAACCGTCTGCGATTCGATGCGGTTTATCGCGCGCGTAACTTCTTCAGCCGTCGGCGGCTCTTTCTTGATGCGCTCGATTTCGATATTGATTTCCTGTTCAATCGGCGCGAGAAACTTTTGCGGGTCGGTGCGCATTTCGTCAATATCCTTCGGAGCGTTCGGGCGCGCCGTCGAGACAATCTGGAAGAAACCGCCAATTTCTCTGGTCGGATGACCGGCGGAAACGTCCTGCACCATTTGTTTGTCGAAAACCAATTTGCTTTGCAGGCGCGAGCCGCGTCCGTTTGCAAATATCGAAGCCAGAACGTCGAGCGCGGGCTCGTCTTTGTCGCCCTGCGGAACGGTGTGCCAGACCTGATAAAGACGCGGAAGCTGTACGGAATCTTCAAATTCCTGACGAATTATACTGTCCATTTTCGGAATCGCGTTTTTCGGGCGCGTAATATTTTCGCCTTTTTTAATCGGACCGAAATATTTTTCCACCCATTTTCTCGCTTCGACCGGATTAAAATCTCCGGCAATCACGAGCGAAGCGTTGTTCGGCACGTAATACTGCCGGAAAAACGCTTTTACATCGTCCTGCGAAGCGGCGGTCAAATCGTCGAGCGAGCCGATAGTCGTCCAGTTATACGGATGTTCTTTCGGATACATAATCGCCTGAATTTTTTCGTTCGCCGTGCCGTATGGCTGGTTGTCGTAACGCTGGCGACGCTCGTTTTTGACGACATCGCGCTGGTTGTCGAGCTTGTCCTGCGTCATCGCTTCGGGCAGGCTGCCCATGCGGTCGGCTTCTAAAAATAAAGCCAGTTCGAGAAAATTCGACGGCACGACTTCGTAATAATTCGTGCGGTCGGTATTGGTCGAACCGTTAATGTTCGCGCCGGCGGCGTCGAGCGGTTTGAAATAGTCCGTGTTCCAGTTTTTCGAACCCTGAAACATCATATGCTCGAAAAGGTGCGCGAATCCGGTGCGTCCGGCGGTCTCGTTTTTCGAGCCGACGTGATACCAGATGTTGACCGCCACAATCGGCGTCGATTTGTCGGGATGCAGAATCACGCGCAGACCGTTTTTCAGGTAAAACTCGGTGTATGGAAGCGGCGGCAGCTTATCGCCTTTCTGCGCGGGCACGGTAATTGACATAAGTGAAAAAAGAACAAGCAAACAAATTAATGCTTTTCTGAAACTCATAGCAGACTCCTTTTTGGTAATAAATTTATCTACAGTCAGTGTAAAAAACAGGAAGCGAAACTACAAACGAAAACGGGCGGAATCAAGCAATTTCGCCCGTATTTATTAAAGATTTTATAAAAAAAGAAGATTTACGGCTAGACCTTGCCGATTGCCATTACTTTTCCCTGTTCGGAAACGACGACGCCGCCCGGTTTTTCGGCGGTGATGGCAAACGCCGCGGGTTTTTGAACTTTTACTTTAGCGTCAATCGGAATGATGACTTCGCCGTTAGCGTTGACATCGAAAACGCCGCCGTCAACCGGAGTTTTTGCGTTCTGATTTTCGGCGACAATCCAGAGCTGATACTGTTCCTTAGCTTTATCGTTCGCCGGAACGCCGCGAAGCCGCACGAAGCCTTTTTGCTGCGAATCGCTCCAAACGACATCGCCGACAACTTCAGCCGGATTTTTCGGATTTGCCAGATTTGCTTTGATAACGTCGGATGAAGCCAAAAGTTGTTCGAGCTGCTGATTCGTCGAAGGCGTCGGCGTCGGCGTTTCGCGAACATAAACTCTTTCAACCGTCGGATTCAAACGCGTCGTCCAGACATTTGCCGCCAGCACAACGCAAGCCAGCGCCGCAACTGCCCAGCCGAGCCATTGCAGAACGGAACGCTTCGGCTCGAAAGCAAAAGTTTTTTGAAATTCTTCGTTTTCAGTCTTGGCAGGTTCGGACATTTTTCCCGAAGCAAAATATTTATCCGCGTCGGCTAAAATCTTCGCCTGCAAAGCGGCAGGCATCGGCTCGCTCGCGTCCAAATTTGCGATGCTGAAAGCCGCCGCCGCGAACTCGAACGAGTTATCGTCCTTTAATTCGGGGAACTTTGCTTCCAGTTCGCTCAATTCCTTCGCTTCGTCCGCGCTCAAATCGCCGGCGGCTCGCGCGATAAGGAGGTCGAGCATTCTTTCTTTTTCTAATTCGTTCATGCCTGCGCCTCCTTTATATTTCCTGTCGTATCCAATCCTAAAATCTCTCTTATCTGAATTAACCCGCGCCGCGCGTGAGTTTTAACCGTGCCGAGCGGCATATCTAAAGCGTCTGCAATTTCCTGGTGGGAAAATCCTTGAATGATAGACAGATGCAGAATCTGTCGCTGCTCCGGGCGCAAATCTTTCATCGCCCTAGCGGCTTCTTTTGCTTCGACCGAAAGCTGAATATGCTTATCGGTATTTTCCGACGGTTCGACCAGAATATCTTCAAACGAATCGATGTTCGGCTGACGATTAATCTTTCGCAAACGGTCAATCAGACGCCTTCGGGCAATCATCGCCACAAACGTTGTTTCAGATGCCTGGCTCGCATCAAAACGTTGGGCGTTTTTCCAAATATCGATGAAAATCTCCTGCACCGCATCTTCCGCGTCGTCCGTATTCGGACACATCCGCCGGGCGAGCGACCAGACCAATCCGCCGAATGTTTTAAGACATTCCTGAACGGCGGATTTATCACCGGATGCAATGCGATTTAGAATAGTTTGAGCCAAAATTCTTAATTTCCCGTAGAGATTATAAAACTAGCTTTAAGCTACTCTATCTCATTGCATTTTGCCAAGTTGCCGAGCCGGAAACTCTGCTAAAAAACTTGGCTTCCTGCTTATTAATTCGATGAT
Source organism: Pyrinomonadaceae bacterium (assembly GCA_049799955.1). Taxonomy (GTDB): domain Bacteria; phylum Acidobacteriota; class Blastocatellia; order Pyrinomonadales; family Pyrinomonadaceae; genus JBGTFE01. The sequence goes on along the minus strand of JBARIW010000135.1, from coordinate 18,527 downwards.
TTTGTGAAAATGGTTTCAAAGGCGGATTTTTATATTTATTTTGAACGCCGGAAATTCGAGATTAGAGCGATTATAAAAAGCGTAAATGTAATCAGCGCGGAAAGCAGGCAGAATTGACAAAATCTTTCGGCGAAAGGAACCCTGCTGTTGCTGATGACAAAAGCCTGAAGGTATATAAGCCAGACGGAAAAAATCGCCATTAGCGCCATCTGAACGCCGAAAATCTTCCACATCAGACGATTTCCGAAGGCGGCGAGCAGAGCCAGACTAAAAGCGACAAAATACGCCGCCGCGCCGAAAATGGAAAGCGGAATTCCGGCAATCGTCGCGTAGCTGCTCGATAAAACCATCTCGCAGCCGCCCGTTAAGCCGCACGGAACCTGCTCGCCCGAATAGTGATGAATCGTCAGATAAATCGCGTCCGCCACGCCGCCGAGCGCAATGACAGCCGCCAACGAAGGCAAGGAGAAAAGAAGAGAAGGAGATGAGGAAACCGTTTGCCCGCTCGTCTCTTTCATCTCCGCTTCTCGTTCTCTCCTTTTCTCTTCTTCTATCATTTATTTGTGGTTGTATTCGCCGTATTGGCTGCCGGAGCGGTTTGATTGGCGGTCTGCGCTTTTTGCAGCTCGCCGTCGATAATCGCGCGCATCGTCTCGCTGGTCATCTGTTCGGGAGGCACTGCTTTGCCGTTGACGAAAAACGTCGGCGTCGAGTTGACGCCGACTGCGCGCCCGCGCTGTAAATCTGCGTCAACGCGCGTTTTAGCGCTCATTCCCGCCATATCGCTTTTGAACTTTTCAACGTCCAGACCGATTTTCTGCGCGTATTCTTCAAGAACTTTGCGAAAATCGGTCGATGTCGTCCAGCTTTGCTGATTGGTGAAAAGCTGTTGATGCATGTCCCAGAATTTTCCCTGTTCTCTGGCTGCTTCCGCCGCGACCGCCGCATCGTAAGCCTTGTCGTGCGCCGGAATATTCAAGGGAAAGTTGCGGAAAACAAATTTTATACGCGGACCGTAAGTAGAGATAATTTCCTTTGCCAGCGGGTGCATCTTGGCGCAGGTCGGGCATTGAAAATCGGCAAACTCCTCGACCATAACGGTCGCCGTCGGCGAGCCGAGCATATTCGGCGGCTGCGCTCCCGGCGGCGCGTTTACGTATCTCTGTGCCGCATCATCGTTTGCCGGTTTTGTCGTATTTGTGTTTTTATTACCTTTCTGCTCTCTGGGCGCAGTTGACGATTTGTAAAGCCACCAGCCGCCGCCGATTGCGACAAGCAAAACCAATCCGATAATAATAAGCGGAGTGGCACTGTTATTTTTTGGTTGATTATTCATTTTAACAATTAGTCTTTGACCTTTGATTTTTGACCTTTGAAATTGTTTTTATCAAAGGTCAAAAATCAAAAGTCAAAGGTCATTTCATTATCTAACTATTTTCAGCCGTTTCTTATCCGTCCGGCGTTCATCTAAAATCTCGATTGTTTCTTTAACCCGCGTATAAATCCCGTCCGCGTCCAAACCGTATTGGGCGAGCAGCATTTTCGGGTCGCCGTGCGTGATAATGAGGTCGGGAACGCCCATTCGCACGACTTTAACTTTATCAAGAAGATTATTTTCTTCCAAAAGCTCCAGCACAGCAGAGCCGAAACCGCCCGCGAGATAGGCTTCTTCGACCGTAACGATAATTCGTTTCGACTGCGCCAGCGCGAGAATCAATTCCGTATCAAGCGGTTTGACGAAGCGAGCGTTGATAACGGTTGCCTCGATGCCGTCTTTTTGCAGATTTTCCGCCGCTTCGACCGCAGGATAAACCATCGAGCCGTAAGCTAAAATCGCAATATCGCCGCCATCGCGCAAAATTTCCGCTTTGCCGATTTCGATTTGTTTCGGAGCTTCGGAAATATCGACGCCGTGTCCGTTTCCGCGCGGGTAGCGAATCGCGGCGGGCGCAGGATGCTCAATCGCCGTCAAAGTCATATCGCGCAGCTCGGCTTCGTCCTTCGGAGCCATCAAAATTATGTTCGGATAGCCGCGCAGATAGGCAATATCAAGCAGTCCATGATGCGTCGGACCGTCCGCGCCGACGATTCCGGCTCTGTCCATCGCAAACGTTACGTTCAGATTTTGCAGGCAAACGTCGTGAATAATCTGGTCGAAACCGCGCTGGAGAAACGTCGAATAAATCGCCGCGACCGGCTTTAAGCCTTCGCAAGCCATTCCCGCGCAAAACGTAATCGCGTGCTGCTCGGCAATTCCGACATCGAACGCGCGTTCGGGAAATTTCACCAAAACACGGTCGATGCCCGTTCCGTCGGGCATCGCGGCTGTCAGCGCGACGATTTTTTCGTCCTTTTCCATCAGTTCGCACATCGTATCGCCGAAAACGTGCGTGTATTGCGGCGCGGCAACTTTATTCGATTTCGGAAACGCGCCGGTTTTCAAATCGAAAGGTCCGGTCGCGTGATAGGCGTAATAATTTTTTTCGGGATTCGGAAAGCCTTTTCCCTTCGTCGTCAAAGCGTGAACGATGACCGGACCATCATCGATTTTTTTCGCTTCTTCGAGCGCTTTAACCAGCATCGGGACATTATGACCGTCAACATATCCGATATATCTGAAACCGAGTTCGTTGACCAGCGCGCCGGGCAAAACCGCCGCCGCAATCGCATCTTTGACCGATTTTGCCGCGCGTTTCAGACGCTCGCCGAAATGCGGAACCGATTCGAGCGTGTCGCCGATTTCGTCCTTCAAATGCTGGTAGCTTTGCGCGCCTTTGATTCGGTTGAGATAACGCGCAAGACCGCCGACCGCCGGGGCGATAGACATTTCGTTGTCGTTCAGAAGAACAATCATCCGAGTTTTCAGATGTCCGGCTTGATTTATCGCTTCCATCGCCATTCCGCCCGCGAGACTCGAATCGCCGATAAGCGCGCAGACGTGAAAATCTTCTTTTTTTGTATCGCGCGCGACTGCCATTCCGAGCGCGGCTGAAATCGAGGTCGAAGCGTGTCCCGCGCCGAATGTGTCGTATTCGGATTCGTCGCGTCTCAGAAAACCCGAAAGCCCGCCGTATTGTTTGATTGTGTGAAGCTCGTCGCGCCTGCCGGTCAAAATCTTATGCGCGTAAGCCTGATGCCCGACATCCCAGACCAACTTGTCGTTCGGCGTGTCGAAAACGTAATGCATCGCCACCGCAAGCTCGACCGCGCCCAAACTTGCGCCCGTGTGCCCGCCGATGCGCGAACAGGTTTCGAGCATAAATGCGCGAACTTCGTCGGCGACTTCCTGCAAATCTTCTAATTTCAACTGGCGCAAATCTGCGGGTGAATTTATTTCGGATAAAAATCTCATTTAATTAAAGGTTCGTTCCTTACTTCAAATTTCGCATTTTAGCGTGTCGAATGGCAAATGTTAAATGAAAAAGTGGTTATACGGGCAAAAACAAGGCGAAATACCGCGCCGAAATCGGTTTTCACACATGCAAAATCGATTTTCACACGCGCAAAGTTCATTTTCAGACATACAAAACTCATTTTTACAGATACAAAATCAATTTTACCGTCTACAAAATTCATTTTACGCTAAGCAAAGTCGATTTTACGGTGTGCAAAATCAATTTTGCGGTCTAAGAAATCGATTTTACGGCATACAAAATGGATTTTACGGTCAATAAAATCCATTTTACAGCCATTAAAATTGATTTTACGGTTTATAAAATTGATTTTACGGTCTATAAAACCGGCTTTACGGAATGTAGACTTTGCCTAAAATCTTCGTTTTGCCCAAATAGTGCGTAGAAGTATTAAGGTCGGATGCCTCTACAACATCCGACCTTTTCATTCGCGCCCGAATTAGATTTTCGAGTTAGCATGTCAAGAGAAAATCCAAAGCAAAGCGGCGATGAAAGCGAGAATTAAAAGCGCAAATAAGAAAAAATAAAAGCGAGCTTTCCCTTTGTGTCTAACTTGTTCGTTTGTATTCAGGGAAATTTTCGTTTCGGCTTCGTGTTCAGTGATTGGGAGAATAAGCATAATTTTTCACTCCGTAAATTTCGTGTTAGAATCTATCGTTAAATCTTTGACAAAAAATCAATGCCAAATCCTACAATTCAGCGAGTAGTAGCCTTTGTCTAAATGCCGCGTTCAGATTCCACAAAACGCGGCGCATCGGTTCAACATTAACGCTTTCCTGCTAAATAGTAATAATATTCTCGCTTTGCGTGTCGTGTCAAGGAGATTTTCTTGATGGGACGTAAAAAGGTAGAGCAACCGAAAAGGATAGCGCAAAAGTTAAGACAGATTCGCCTTGACTTGGGATTTACGCAGGATGCAATGACGGAAGCGATTAAGCGCGAGGGTGTCAGGATTCATCCATCGTATGTTGCGCTTTTTGAAATCGCTGACCGCGTTCCCTCAATTTTAACGATTTTGGCTTACGCGAGAATTGCTAAGATTCCAATGGAAGCCATTTGTGATGATAATATGGACTTGCCGACAATTTAATACTTTTTTCATCAAGGGGGATTGACTTGATGGCAACGACACGGCGACAAATTCCAAAACATTTGGGAAAGAAACTGAAACAGGTTAGAGAGCATTTAGGAATTAAAACATATGATGAAATGATTTTGCGCCTGAATGTTAAGGAAGCTTCGCTTTATCGCGCTTCGATTTACAGATACGAGAACGGAGAGCGCGAACCGTCTTTAATCGTTTTGCTGAGATATTCGCAACTCGCCGGAATTACGATAAATGATTTGGTCGATGATATGGTTGAATTGAGGTTTTAAGTAAACGCATTGTGCTGTGAAAGTTCACGAAAACCGATTAAACTTGCCCGAAAACTATCGCGGATTTTAGAGTTTTCGGGCAAAGCCCGTGTCGTGTCAAGGAGAAATTTTTGATGGGACGCGGAAAGGCAGAACAACCGACACGAATTGCGGAGAAGCTGAGACAAATCAGGCTCGATTTAGGATTCACACAGGATGAAATGGCAAAGGCTTTGGAAGCTCACGGAGTTAAGATTTATCGCGGATATGTCGGCTCATTTGAAATCGGCGCGAGAGTTCCGAGTCTTTTGGTTACTTTAGCTTATGCCCGAATAGCGGGCGTATCGGTAGAAACTCTCATTGACGATAAATTAGACCTGCCTAAATAAAAGAGAATGGACGAAAAGTGCTTAAGTCTGTCTAAAAAGCCTGTGAAAAAATGAGCTTTTTAGGCAAAGCCCGGAATGTAAAATTGATTTTACCGGATACAAAGTCGATTTTACGGGCGACAATATTAATTTTAGCGGGTATAAAATCAATATTTACACGCGTGAAATCGCCTTTACAAATCTTTACGTAAAAACTTTCGACTAAATTATATTTTCCAGCGTCAAAAGATGTGAAAAGCGAAAGCTCAATTCATTAAATTTTTTAAGAGGTAAAAAAATGTCACTAAAAAGAAAAATTATTTCGGGAGTTATCTCTGCATTTGCAGTTGTTACGTTCACCACTTTTGTTTCGGCACAGAACACTGACAAATCGCAGGATTCCACACAAAAACAGGAAAAACGCGAGCGTCGCGGCGGCTTCGGCAAAGGCGACGGAATGGGCAAAGGAATGCGCGGCGGACGCGGCGGCATGATGCGTGGATTTAGAGAATTAAATCTGACCGACGCGCAGAAAGAGCAAATCCACACGATTATGGAAGCCAACAAGCCTGACAAAAGCCAGTTTGAATCGCTTCGCCCGCTGATGGAAGCCAAACGCAACGGCACAATTACCGCCGAGCAGGAAAAACAGCTTGAAGCCTTCAGAGCGGAACGCAAACAAAAAGGCGAACAGGTCAAAGCGCAGATTATGGCGGTTTTGACTGCCGAGCAGAAAGCGCAGCTCGAAAAGCAGAAAGAAGAATGGAAGCAAAAACGTCAGGAGCGTAAGGAAATGCGCCAGGAACGCAAAAACAAGCAGGACAAGCAAACAGACGACAACGATAATTAATTTGTCTCCTGTAAATAAAAAAAGCAAAAGGCGTGGAAAATTTTCCACGCCTTTTGCTTTGAAATTGCCGATAAAATCTATCCGATAAACATTTCGTCGTCCGCGTAAACACGGTCGATTTGTTTCGGCGAAGGCGCGAATAAAACTTCCAAGCCTTTGCGAACGCCAGCCATAATCGCCGCGATTTCCCGCGCCGGCTCGACCACCTTTTGCTGTATAAAATCGGTCGTCGAAACAACTTGAAGCTGCGTCCGGTCAATCGTGCGGCTGACGAGCGCGACTTTATCTTTCGCTTCCGCAGCGGTCATTCCGACAAGCTGTTTCAGCTCGGCGACTTCTTCCTTAATCAAGCCCGCCGACTCGCTGAAATACTTGGTCGCCGTCGAAAGATTGGCGGAGATTTCGGTAAACTGCACCGAAATCTGCTTGCCCTGCTCGCCGATGGCGTCAACTTTTGTAATCAAAGGGTCAATCCGCTCTTCGACGCGGCTGACCGTAGCGACGACTCGCCTGATGATAACGGCGATGACAATCAGCGCAATCGACATCACGATAAAGCATATAGCGATGACGATTGACGCAATCATCATCCAAAATTGCGGCTCGTTTGCATTCATTTTAACCTTCGTTTCCCGTCGTATCTTTATCTTTTACCGGGTAAGTCGGACGACCTTCGGTGATTACCTTAGGCTCGTTTTTACGTTTTTCTTCTGAATAAGCTTCCTTCCCGGCTTCGAGCGCGGCTGAAAACGGATTTGCCGTCGAAGCGACCGCTTCACGCGCTTTTTCGGTATATTCAGTCGCTTTTTCGCGTCCGGTCTGATAAATGTCTCCGGCTTTTTCGCGCCCGGTTTGATAAAGCTCGCTCGTTTTGTCGCGCGCTACCTCGTAATATTCACCGGCGCGCTCGCCCACCAGAGCGGCTGTTTCTTTACCTTTTTCAAGACCTTTACGCGTAACGTCGGCAATATCGCCGCGAAGCTCTTCGCCCGATTTGGGCGCGAAAAGCAGCGCGAGAAGCGCTCCGATTCCGCCGCCGATAAGCAAATATGTCAATTTCGTAGTTGCGCTAGATTCATCTCTTTCGTATCCCATAATCATCTCCTAAAATGCAAAAACTTATACAATAAAAATTTCTAAACTTTTCGATACATTGAATATAACAGATTTTGGATGAAGTGAAAAGTGAAAAGTGAAAAGTGAATTTAGGTGATAGATGATAGGTGATAGGTGATAGATAAATCTAAAACCTAATCCCTATCACCTATCACTTTTCACTTTTCACTGCCTTCGCCGTTCGCGGAATGCCCTGCAAATCAGGAAGAATTTCCACGGATTTCCAGATTTCCGGCGAAAACATTTCACGAACCTTTTCGGCTTGACCGAAACCGATTTCGAGCAGAAGAAAACCGTTCGGTTTTAGAAAATCCGGCGTTCCGGCAATAATTTTTTCGACTATCGAAAGCCCGTTTTGCTCGTCGGTCAAAGCGCTGCGCGGCTCGAAATTTTTGACTTCGGTTTGCAGCTCAGGAAAATCTTCAATCGAAATATACGGCGGATTGGAGACGATTAAATCGAATTTCTCACCTGTCAAAACGGCGAAAACATCGGAAATTTTTAGCTCAAGCCGCGCCGAAACTTTATGATTTGCGGCATTTCTTCCGGCAATTTGCAGCGCTTTCGCGGAAACGTCCAAACCGGTTGCGCGAGCATTTTCCACTTCGTGCAGAATCGAAACGGAAATGCAGCCCGAACCGACGCCGACCTCGCAGAAACGCGGATTTTCTTTTTCGCGCAAAACCCGAATCGCGTTTTCGACAATCAACTCGGTTTCGGGACGCGGAATCAGAACGTCTTTTGAAACCTCGAAATCAAGCCCGTAAAATTCCTGTCGTCCGGTGATGTGCTGAAAAGGCTCGCGGCTCGCGCGCCGCCGCAAAAATTCCTGAAAGCGCGTTTCTTCTTCGTCTGAAAGCTCGTATTCGGGATGGGCGATGAGAAAAGTTCGGTCTTTTTCAAGCGTGAAAGCCAAAAGCGAATTAGCCTCGCGGCGCGGCGCGGCAATTCCGCTCGATTGCAGAATTTCGGTCGCGTATTTGAGAATTTCGGAAATTGTCATTTCGATAAGTTTAAAACCAATAACCAATCCAAAATCCAAAATCTAAAATCCAAAGTCATAAATTACCTCGCCCCGTCGCCGCGCAGAATTGCCGGAATCGTCAGCAAAATTATCTTTAAGTCGAGCCACAAAGACCAGTTTTCGATGTAAAAAAGGTCAATCTGCACCATTTCCTCGAACGTCAGGCGATTTCTGCCCGAAACCTGCCAGAGTCCGGTGATTCCGGGCTTCATATCGAGGCGTTTGCGATGCCTGATGTCGTATTCTTCGACTTCGTAAGGAATCGGCGGGCGCGGTCCGACGATGCTCATATCGCCGAGCAAAACATTGAAAATCTGCGGCAATTCGTCAATGCTCGAACGGCGCAGAAATTTCCCTGCTTTTGTAACGCGCGGGTCATCTTTTACTTTTCCGAAAACGGGCTTTTCATTGTTTCCCGCATTTGCTTCCGCCGCGCCTTCGATATTTTTTAGATACGCTTCGCGGTGCAAATCTTCGTTTGCGCCCGAAAGCATCGTGCGAAATTTGTAGCAGAGAAACTTTCGCCCGTCCATCCCGACGCGTTCCTGCCGGAAAAGAATTTTGCCGCGCGAATCGAGCTTGATAAAAAGCGCAATCAAAAGCAGAAACGGCGAAAGAACAATCAGCGCGAGCGCGGCAATGACAATATCCGAAGCGCGTTTTAAGAATCTTTCCGCATCCGACAAAGGCTCGCGGAAAAGCCGTACCATCGGCAAAACGCCGATTTGCTCGACACTCGTTTTTTGCGGCAGAAAATTAAAAAGCGAAGGCGCAAGGCGAAACTCGACTTTTTGCTTGCGACCGATTTGCATCATCGCATCGAAAAGCGATTCGCTCGGAATCGTGTTGTCGGTAATAATAACTTCCTGAATTTCAAGCTCGCGGATGACATTCGGCAAATCGCTTAAATCGCCGACGACTTGAACATCTTCAAATTTTTTCACCACAGAGAGCGCAGAGGTTTTTTCCAACATTTTCTCTGTGTCCTCTGTGTTCTCTGTGGTGATAATTCCTATTACCCGATAACCCAAATCGCGTCTTTCTTTGAGTTCGCGAATCGTCTGTTCGGCTTCCGTGTTTGTCCCGACAATCAGAGTCGGAATCAGATTAATATCGCGCCGCCGGAAAAGCGTCTGCACGTAGCGCAGACCGAGATGAAAAATTGAAAAAGCGACGAGCGCGAGTGCGAAATCGAGCGCGAAAACGCCGCGTGAATAGGGAAAATCACGAAACGCGAAACCGCCGCGAAAAAGAAAAGTAAAGGCAATCGTCAAAAGCGAACCGACCGTAACGGCTTTGAAAATCTTGATAAACTCGTTGATGTAGGAAAACGCGCCTTGCAGGCGATAAACTCTTTGGTAAGAAAGCATTAAAAGCCGAACCAGAATGACAAAAACCAAAACGCCCGCATACGGCACAAATGCTTTCGACCACGCCCAAGCCGTTTTGGAAAAAATCGCGCTGCCTTCGCGCAAAATGAAGGCGAGCGCGAAACACGAAAAAGCAAGAGCCGCGTCCGTCAGAAAAATCGAAAGCCTGACTGACGGCAAAACCCAGCGTGGAACGCGATTTTCCGCACGGATGAGTTTGGTCGCAGGTTTTATTGTCGTTTCGGCTTTCATCAGGCTTATTCATTTTTAAGCCAAGCGCGCGCGAGTTGCAACTTCCGTTAGGCTGACATTTAAGATATTCTTTTCGTTTGCCGAAGTTCGAGACAAATAAAATGAAGATTCTGATAACCGCGCCGAGCCTCGAAACACGCCAGAACGTGAGCGGAATTTCGTCCGTCGTCAGCCGGATTATCGAGCGCGGCGACGGCGAATTTTATCATTTTGCAGCGGGCAGGCGCGACGGCGAGAAAATCGGAATAAGCTGGTTTTTCAGACAAATCTCCGGTTTTTTGCGTTTTCGCCGGGAAATCCGCGAAAAACAAATCGATGTCGTCCACATCAACACCGCGCTCGCGCCGCTTTCGATTATGCGCGACGCCGCTCTTGCGCGAATTGCGAAGCGCCCGATTCTGCTTCATCTTCACGGCGGAAGGTTTTTTACCCAAAATTTCGATAATAGTTTTTTCGAGCGGCTGACCGGAAAAATGCTGCGCCGCGCAAAAATTGTCGTCGTTTTGAGCGAAACCGAAAAAGAATTTATCGAAAGTCGCTGGCAAAATTTGGACGTTCGTGTTCTGGAAAACTCGGTCGCGCTCGACGAGATTCAAACGAGAAAGCCGGAAGCGAGCGAGAAAACGATGATTTTTCTCGGACGGCTTCACGAAGATAAAGGCTTGCGCGAGATTGTCGGGATTTGCCGCGTTTTGAAAAACGAAAATTTTCAGTTTAATTTCAAAGCTTTCGGCGCGGGCGACGCGAAGGAAAAATTTGTTTCAGAAATGACGGACGTGCTCGGCGAAAAGTTCTTTTACGGCGGCATCGTTTCGGGCGCGGAAAAATGGAAAGCTTTGTCGGAAAGCGATATTTTCCTGCTTCCGTCGCGCTACGAAGGCTTGCCCGTCGCGATGCTCGAAGCGATGGCGGCGGGCTGCGTTCCGGTCGTTTCGGAAATCGGCTCGATTAATCTGGTCGTCAAAGACGGTTTTAACGGATTTTTGATTGAACCGCGAAACGTTTCGCAAACAATCGAAAAATTAAAATTTCTGCTTTCAGATAAAGTTGATTGGGAAAATTTACGCCAAAATGCGCATAAAACAATCGAGGAAAAGTTTAATTTGAAAGATTATATCGAAAAGCTCGAAAATATTTACGCTGAAATTGATGGAAGAAGTTAAATCACCCGAAAACTCAATCGAAAAATCGAATCGCGTCCGCGTCGTCAGCCTTTTTCCCGACGTGGTTACGCACGACACGGCAATCGCAAAAGTCGCGGAACTGGTAAAAACGGGCGGCGGCTACGTTTGTTTTTCGACCGTTCATATGGTCATGGAATCTTACGATAACGCCGAATATGCGCGAAAGGTCAACGGCGCGGATTTGATTATCACCGACGGAATGCCGCTTGTCTGGATGCAGAAGCTTCAGGGCAAAACGGGCGCAAGCCGCGTACGAGCAAACGATTTGATGATAATGCTCTGCGCCTTTGCCGAAAAAAACGGTTTGAGCGTCGGTTTTTACGGCGGACGGCAGGAAGTTATCGACGCGATTTTAGAAAGAGCAAAAAAAGATTTCCCGAATTTGCGGATTGCTTACGCCTTTTCGCCGCCGTTTCGACCTTTGACGGAAGAAGAAGACGCGCGCATTACGGCTGAAATCAATCGCAAACAGCCTGATATTTTATTTATGGGCTTAGGCTGTCCGAAACAGGAAAACTGGATGGCGGCGCACAAAGATAAAGTAAAAGCCGTGATGCTCGGCGTCGGCGCGTCGTTCGATTTTTACGCGGGAAACGTAAAGGAATCGCCCGAATGGATGGGAAAACTAGGTCTGGAATGGCTTTTTCGCCTGACGCAAGAGCCGAAACGTCTCTGGCGAAGATATTTAATCTTGAATCCGCGTTTTATCTGGCTGGCGATGATGCAGTTAATAGGATTGAAAAATTTTAAAGAAAAATAGCCCGCGGATAAATACGGATTTAGTAGATTGGCGCAGATAAGAAAATAATTATTTTGTTTTATCCGTGAAAATCCGCCTAATCCGTGTTTATCCGCGGGCTATTTCTTATTACAAACGCGGAAGCGCGATGCTGAAGCGCGAGCCTTGCCCGACTTCGCTCTCGACCGAGACTTCGCCGCCGTGCTGTTCGACAATTTCTTTAACTAAAGAAAGTCCCAATCCGGTCGATTCCTCTTCCTTGTCCTGACCTTCGCGGGCGACGCGGTAGAATTTTTCCCAAACTTTTTCCTGTTCGCCTTTCGGAATGCCGTAGCCCCGGTCTTCGACGACGACGCGCAGGAAATCGGATTCCAGAATTGTCGAGATAATCACGGACGTTCTTTCCGGGCTGTATTTGATGGCGTTGTCAATCAGATTTGAGACGGCTCGCGTGATTAAACCACGGTCGGCGGCGACCGGCGGGAGATGCGAGTTTGCCTGTTCGACGAGGCGAATACGCTTTTTCTTTGCTGTTTCCTTCAAATCTTCGACTACTTCCTGCACGACCGTATCGAGCTTGACCGGCGTTTTTGTAACTTCCTGTTTGTCGGATTGTTCGAGATTGGAAACCGATAGAAAAGTCGAGAGCATTTTTGAAAGACGCTGCGATTCGTTGGCGATGATTTCGAGAAATTCTTTCGATTCTTCCGACATCGTTTCGTCCATCAGAAGCAGTTGGGCAAAGCCGCTGATGCTCGTAATCGGTGTGCGAAGCTCGTGCGACATCAGACTCGCCATATCGCTGCGGAGCTTTTCGTTTTCCTTGACGGCGGAAATGTCGCGGAAGGTAATCAGAAAGCAGGCAGGCAGCATCGGCACATTCGTATCGTGGATTGAATCCTCGTTGGAAGGAACTTTGACAAGGGAAATCTGGATTTTCAGAGTCTTGTTGGTTTTGGGAAAATATAAATCGGCATTGTAGTTTTCGCCCGTCTGCAAAACGCGGCGAATAGCAAGACGCGGCTCATTGAAAACGTCGGTCTTAAACTGCTGGAGCAGGCTGAAAAGGTCGAGGTCGTAAGCCTGTCCCGATTTTAGATTGACCAGATGGCGCATCTGGCGGTTGAGATATGAAAGCGTGCCGTCGAGATAAGCAATCGCGTGCGCCTCGCGCAGATACGAGCTGGCGAGCGCGCCGAAACTTTGTTCCTTCATCACGCTCTGGATAAGATTGATGATGTCAACGCGGTTTTCGGCGGAATGAGTCGAGAGAAAACTCCACCAGAATTTGTGCGGCAGGCTTTTTTCGCGCAGCTCCTTGCGCTGGAAATTTCGCGCGAGCTGCCCGCTGAAAGATTCGAGAAGCTGCTGGTCGGCGCGCTCGAAATTTTGATGAACCTTGACGAATAAAACGCCGACATTTGTGCCTTCGTAAATCAACGGCAAAGCGACGCGCCCGGAGTTTTTCGTATTTTCGTCAAGTTGAACGACCGTTGCGCGCGAGACAAGCGCCTGCTCGCAAAGCCCGACGTTTTCGCGCCATTCAGCCTGACGCGAGATAAGCGAATCGTTCGATGAATTATCGTTTCTGGCGCGTCCGACGGGCGTTAATTCGCCGTCCGTGTCAAAGCGAAAAACTATCGCTTCGGAAAGCGGCAAAACGGTTTCGAGCAATTTTAATCCGCTTTCGATACGCATATCGGCGGGCTTTCCTTCCAGAAGATGCCCGGTCGAGGCGAGCGCGACCAGCCTTTCGGTCAGTTCGGTGTCAATTAGCCAGATTTTTTTGATTTGAACCATACAGAGCGTGAGCGTAACAATCAAAAAAATCATGATGAACATCAACCCGATGTCGAAAAATTTATTTGCTAAAACGCTCAGGAAAAACCAGACGGTCAAAAATCCGACGGCGTAGGGAAGCATTTTTTTGACGCTGTAGGTTTCCGCCAGATACGCGGCGAGAAGTCCGAGCGCAATCAAAATCGTCAGTTTCCACCATGTAAAAACGTGGTCTTTCGGCACAACCAGATTAACCAGCGTGAAAATAAAGCTTTCGCCGAACTGCCACAAAACGAAGAGAAAAATGATTATAAAAACGGATAATACAAGCGAAGAGTAAACGCTTCGCATCTCGAACTTGTTCATATCGAATTTTTTAGAAATGAAAGGAGATTGCAGAATTGAAAGGTTGGTAAAACGAAAACAATGTTTGCCACAATAATTATCCTACAAAAAACAAATCAATGCAAGCATTTATTATAAATGGGCAGGCGCGCCTTGAAAGATTCGCTTTTCATTCGTAATCTCGGAAATATGCTTTACAAATCAATTTCGCCCGCCGAGCTTGCCGGGCGTTTGAAAGAGAAAGAAAATTTTAAGTTTATCGACGTGCGCGAGCCTTACGAGTACGAAATTGCCTGCATCGAAGAAGCCGAGCTTCTGCCGCTGAGCCGTTTCGGTGAATGGAACGCCGCGCTAAAACCGGAAGACGAAATCGTCGTCATGTGTCATCACGGCATCCGAAGCGCGAACGTTTGTATGTTTCTGGCGCAAAACGGTTTTGAAAAAATTTTCAATCTCGAAGGCGGAATCGATTTATGGTCGATTGATGTGGACGGAAATGTGCCCAGATATTGAATTCAGTGAATAGTGAACAGTGAATAGTGAACAGTAAAGAAGGTTTTCAACTGTTCACTATTCACTGTTCACTGTTCACTGTATTATTCACTGTTCACTGTATATAATACAAACAAGTTTCGAGCGTTGAAAATATAATGAAATTTCTTTCAGATTTTCGGGCATTGCTTGCCGGTTTATGGTTGGGCGCGGCGTGTTTTTTCAGTTTCGCGGTTGCGCCGAGCGCGTTTGCCGTTCTGGAAAACCGCGAATTGGCAGGCTCGCTTGTGTCGCGAACGCTGATGATTATAAATCTGAGTGGTTTGGCAATCGGCTCGATTTTGCTTTTAAGCTCTTTCGTCAAGCGCGAAGGACTCGCGCCTTTCTTCGTTTGGGCGGAAAGATTTCTGCTTCTGCTTTTGACTCTGGCGTGCGCCGCCGGGCAGTTTGTCATCGCTTTGTGGATGTCTTTTGTCCGCGCTCAGATTGGAAAACCGATTGAAGAAGTCGCGGCTGACGACCCTTTGCGAATGCAGTTTAACAATCTGCATCAATATTCGGTCTGGGTTTTAATGGGCGCGATGATTGCCGCGCTGCTTGTGTTCTTTTTAATTGGAAAAAATTCTGGTAAAAATTTAGTGGTCGGGAAAAAAGACGAATTCAAATTCTAAAACAAAAAAATGTTAAGTGCGATTAGAGAAAATATCGAGCGCCGTTTGGGAATCGAAAGCAAAAAAGCGCCGTCGAAAAGCGGCTTGGTGATTGAAAATTCAGGCGAATTTTCATCGCGGTTTAAGAACTGGCAGTCGAACGATAAATTAAACAATTACCCGTTTATCGAAAACGAATACGCGCCGTTCACACCGATGCGCCGCGCGCTTCCGATGCTCAATTTGGCTTTGATTTCTTCGGCAGGCGCTTATATCGACGGAACGCAAAGCTTTGACATCGAATCGAAAGACGGCGATACGAGCTTCCGCGAAATCCCGATTGAAGTCGAAGCGGAAGACCTTCTCTACGCGGCTCGCGGTTATGACACAACCTTTGTCAAAGAAGACCGCAACGCGCAGATTCCGGTCGAACGCCTGCTCGAATACGAATCGAGCAACGTTATCGGCAGGCTGAATCACGTCTGGTGGAGTTTGAGCAGTTGGATTCCGAATGCAAGACGCGTCGCCGAAGAGCTTGCGCCGAATTTAACTGAAAGATTAATCAATTATGAAGTTCAATCCGCGATTCTGATTCCGGCTTCGCGCCTCTGTCATCAGACTCTCGGCATCGTCGCGCGCGCAATCGAGCAAAAAGGAATTCCGACAATGCTGATTTCGGTTGACGCCGCTTTAACCGACAAGGCGCGCGCGCCGCGAACGGCTTACTACAACGGCGAATTCGGCTGTGTCGCCGGAAAACCGAACTGGCGCGAGCATCAACTGCGAATTCTCGACGAATCTCTGCGCTGGATTGAAACCTTCGACCAGCCGGGTTCGAGAAAGTTAGCCGTAACTTTAGAAACCGAAACCGAAGAATCACGCGGCGAGCGATAAATTTAAAGTAAAGTAATGCGAACATTCATCATAAACTGGTATGGAGCATATACTTTTGAAGAAATAGAATATCACCCAGATTTTGGTAATGGCATTTATCTAATAACTGGAAAACAAAAATATCAACGAGATTCCGAAATTCAGTATTGTGGAATAACTAAAGATAGTTTTTACAATAGAATTAAAACTCATCACAAAAAGGATTTTATTTTTAAAGAGCAAAAGTTTTGGTTGGGCAAATTTTTATATCCAAAAATTTTCGATAGAAGTGATTTGGAAACAGCCGAAAAAATTATCATCTATTTTTGGCAACCCAAATTAAATGAAAGAAAGAGGATTGCACCACCTACACCGACGACAATCTTGAATTTTTGGTTTAAGAAAGATGGCACATCGCGTCTCAATCAGCTTGCAATATATCGTGATTTAGCTGATGTAATATCTTGGGATGAAGTAAATTGGAGAACAGGAAATTTACAAGTCCAAGTATAATTCTATAAATTCATCTGCCATTTCTTTATTGCGTCGAGCGGATAAATCAGCATTATGATGTTGAGAACCAAGCTGTCCCGAATCCAAAGAAGCAGAATTATCTCAATCAACACGAAGAAAATCAGCGAAAGCCAGAAGCGGATTTTGTAGGCGAGCCAGAAGCCGAAACCGAAGCTTAGAACATCGCCGAGCGAATTGATAATCGAATCGCCGAAATAATCGAGCGAAATCGTCGTTTCACGATAGCGCTGGATTATCGTGTCGGTATTTTCAACCACTTCCCACGTACACTCGACCGAAATCGCAATCAAAAGCCGCCACGCGAGCGGCAGTTTCCCGAAAATCAGCGAAGCTATCCAGAAAAACAAGATGCCGTGAAGAACGTGCGTAAACGTATATGGGTCAATTACATGCTGGGAATTGTGCGCGCTCAAAACCGTCCACGACCACGGCGCGTAATCGCCGACCTGACACCACCAGACTCTGCCCTGATTCCAAAGCTGAAACGTCATCAAGGCGTTAGCGACAAAAGTTAAAATCCACGGCAGGGAATCTTTTGTCGATTTAAATTTAAAGAATTGATTTTGATTGTTCGAGTTAAAGTTTTCCGGCATTCTATTTTTAATTTACAGGTTTACGCCGTTTTTTGCTAAAGTTTTATTCTTAATGAATCGAACCGAAGCGCTTGCTCGCATCCGGGAGCGCGAAAAATTCTGGGATTTTATCGTCATCGGCGGCGGCGCAACCGGCGTCGGCTGCTGTTTGGACGCGGCTTCGCGCGGGTTTGACGTGCTGCTTCTCGAACAAAACGATTTCGGCAAGGGAACTTCGAGCCGAAGCACAAAGCTCGTTCACGGCGGCGTTCGTTATCTCGCGCAGGGCGATATTTCGCTTGTTCGCGAGGCGCTGAAAGAACGCGGAATCTTGCTCGAAAACGCGCCGCATATTGTTCGAAAGATGGCTTTTGTCGTGCCTTGTTACAGTCTTTGGGATAAATTTTTCTACGGCGCGGGCTTGAAAATGTACGATTTTCTTTCGGGAAAACATAGTTTTGGGAAATCGCGCATTTTGTCGAAAAAGGAAACGATTGAAAGATTGTCGAATGTTAAAACCGAAAGCCTGCGCGGCGGCGTTGTTTATTTCGACGGGCAATTTGACGACACCAGACTTTTGATAAATCTTGCTCAAACCGCTTCCGAAAGCGGTGCGGCATTGCTCAATTACGCGAGAGTTTCGGAAATAACGAAGGGCGAAAACGGCAAAATCGAGGGCGTGAAATTTCAGGACGCGGAAACGGGCGAGTTTATTGAAGCAAAAGCAAAGGTTGTTATCAATGCAACCGGCGCGTTTTCCGATTTTATTAGAAAATTATCCGACGAAAATTCCAAAAACATAATCGCGCCGAGCCAGGGAATTCATCTCGTTTTTTCAAAAGAATTTTTGCCTGTCGAAACGGCTTTGATGATTCCGAAAACGAGCGACGGACGGGTTTTGTTTGCGATTCCGTGGCACAATCAAACTTTAATCGGCACGACTGACACGCCAATTAAAAAAGCCGAACTAGAGCCGAAAGCGCTTGAGAAAGAAATCGAATTTATCTTAAAAACCGCCGGAAATTATCTGGCGAAATCGCCGGAGCGCGAAGATATTTTGAGCGTTTTTGTCGGCATTCGACCGCTTGTAAAAAACGAAAACACAAAAAATACGGCTTCGCTTTCGCGCGACCACACAATCGAGATTGACAACGCGAATCTGCTGACAATCACGGGCGGAAAATGGACGACTTACCGGAGAATGGCTGAAGATGTCGTTAATCAGGCTATCAAAATCGCCGGTTTGACTGAAAAATCCTGCGTAACCGAAAACCTGAAAATTCACGGCGCGGATACGACGAACATTCAAAAATTGATAAAAGAAAATCCTGTGTTAGCCGAAAAGATTCACGCCGGCTTGTCTTATCAAAAGGCGGAAATCGTCCGGGCAATCAGGGAAGAAATGGCGCAAACGGTCGAAGATATTCTTGCGCGTCGAACTCGCGCATTGTTTTTAAATGCGCGGGCGGCGATAGAAATCGCGCCGGAAATCGCGCGGATTATGGCGGATGAATTGGGAAAAGATGAAAATTGGATTAACCGGCAAATTGACGAATTTAATGAAACGGCGAGAAATTATTTCATAGAAGAATAGCTTTCTTCTCTTCCTT